>WGCV01000041.1 GCA_015493615.1 Melioribacteraceae bacterium | reverse complement strand
CTCCGTTACGTCGGAATCCACCCCTCTGTCCAGAGGGGAATTAAAAAATTAAGCAAAAAGCGAGAAAATTCGGCATTTAACTTTCCTTCGAGGTACTCGTTTCCTCGAAGGTATGAAAGTAATGATGCTGCTAAATACCTTCAACGAACAACCCGCCAGTGGCGGACGTTGAAGGAACGAAGCGGCAATCTCACCGGTATTCAACCTAAGCTGTTAAACCGATTTAGAATATTCGGCAACAGCGTGTTCTCCCGTGAGATTACTTCGTCGCAAGCTCCTCGCAATGACGCTTAAATTTTAAGAGCAAACCCGTTAAAACAAACCAGCATTGAGAATAAAAAACAAGCCGTCATTGCGAGCGATCCCGACTTGTCGGGAGAGCGCGGCAATCTCATCAGTATTCAACCTAAGCCGTTAAACCGAAATTGAACATTCAACAACAGCGTGTTTTTTCCGTTGAGATTACTTCGTCAGTTGCAAGCTCCTTCCTCGTAATGACGCTTAGACTTTAAATAGCAAACTGTCTGATTTAGGCTGAGTGTTACAATTCCCCTTCCCGCGGAAGGGGTGTCTCCGCCTCTGGCGGAGACGGGGTAGGGGGCTTTGTTTAAATTTAAGCAATATGTGAGAAAATTCGGCATCTATCCACACCCCGTCTTCCGACTCCGCCTCGCTCCGTCGGAATCCACCCCTCTGTCCAGAGGGGAATTTTTTTTCCTATGGCGTTGAAGACTTCTAAATATACTTATGCAATTCCAGAATGATTTTGTCGGTGGAGCCGATTCTGGACTTAACAAAATCGGATGAAATTTCTCCCAATTCCCTTCTCCGGTTTTCATCTTTCAAAAGAGTGCGAATTGTTTTATACGCGCTCTTTTTATCGGCAACAACTAATCCCGAGCCTGCCTCGACAAGCATTTCCGCTTCAATACTGTTGTGGTGTTTAGGCCCGAATATAACCGGAACCCCATATACCGCCGGCTCAAGAACATTATGAATCTGCTTAAATCCTCCTCCCACATAAGCGAAATCGGCGTAATAATAAAGACTTAACAGTATCCCGACAGAATCGACAATTATCACGTCTTCGTCCGAATAGTTTCTCATTTCCGAAAAACGGATTGTCTTAACTCCGGGATTAAAATACTTCTCGATTCCTTCAAGGTGAGGGATTGTCGGCTCGTGCGGAGCGACAATCATTTTCATCTTATATTTGCGCTCAAGTAATTTCTTCACGGCGGGAAATACAACATCCTCGTCGGCTCCCCACGAGCTGCCGAAAACAAAAACGGGATTATCGCCGAATATATTTTTATCAAGGAGATTTTTTTTCTGCGCTTCAATACTCTTTTGATAAACTCTGTCGTAGCGGGTATCTCCGGCAACCAAAACTTTATTTTCGTCCAATCCCAAGGAAAGAAAACCCTCTTTATCTTTTTCGGTAACTGTCATTATCCGCGTAATTTTGGAATAAAGTTCCTTGTAAAAGGACTTTACAAAAAAGAGCGAACGGTTGGAAGATTGACTGTAAGTCGCATCCACAATAAAAATCGGGATTTCCTTTTTGCTGACTTGGTAAACCAGATTAGGCCAAACATCGTATCGCATAAAAATTAATATTGAGGGATTTATATAGGACAAAAACCGTTTAACTTCAGAGGGAGAATCCATCGGCACATATGAAACAATATCGGCAAAAGGATAATTTTTCTGATTTTCATATCCCGACGGCGAAAAAAATGTAACCAGTATTGTATAAATTTGAAGCTCGTTCAATTTTTCGATAATCGGTTTTGCCTGTTCAAATTCCCCCATTGAAGATGAATGAAACCAAACTATTTTTTTGGATTTATCGATTCCGTTCAATTCAATAATCAATTTCTCTATTAATCGTTCGCGTCCTTTTAATCCCTTGCGCACTTTCGAATTGAAAAGACCAAGCACGCGAAGTATTAAAAAGAAAAGCGGAAGTAACACGGCATTATAAATAAAGAGATAAAATTTAGTCATTCTTATTCTCAAGCAGCTTAATTAATTTTTCATAAACAATTTCAGGAGTTAAATCGAGCATACATTTGAAATGCCCTTCTCTGCATTTGGATTTTCCGATGTGCGAGCAGGGACGGCAGCTCAGTCCCTTGTTTTCCACCACAACACTTTTTGTCTTATACGGGAAAAATCCGAACTCCTTGACCGTTGAACCGAAAATTGCCACAACGGGCGTTCCCAGAGCGGAAGCAAGGTGCATTAATCCGGAGTCGTTGCAAACTACGGCGCAGTTCCGCGACATTTCGCGCGCCAATTCAAACAAATTATTATCGTTGCTTTTATCGTTGCTTCCTTTAATTTGCGATGAAATTTCAGCGCAAAGTTCTCTGTCGCTTTTTCCTCCGAGCAGCGTTATTTTATATCCTTCGTCGGTTAGTTTATTCCCTAATTTAACAAAATATTCTGCGGGATATTGTTTTGTAAAATGCTGCGACCCCGGACAAAATGCAATTTTTTTATCATCTTTTTCGGAAGCATTTACGGCTTTTTCACCATTTTCATAATAAAAATCGAGTCCGTTTTCATCAAGAGAAAACTCTTTTCCCAATGCGGATGCGTACATCTCGGGAATTGAAAGAATCTTTTTGTAAAAATTGATTTTAAATTTCACGAGAAAAAATTTCTCTAATGTCGGCTTAATAAATTTAACGGAAGGAACTTTCAGATACTTGACAATATTTTTCGAGCGGATGTTATTTTGCAAATCAATAACATAATCAACATTTAAGGATTTAATCTTTTCCAACTGGTTTTTGCCGGGATCTGATTTATCATAAGTTACGACTTCAGTTAAATTAGGGTTGTAGCGCACGGCGTCGGCAAACTTATCCTCAATAAGAAAATATAACTCCTTTTCGGGATACTTGTTTTTCAAAGTTCTTATTACGGGAGTGGTAAGCAGCGCGTCGCCGAGCGAACTCAGGCGTATGATTAGAATTTTACTTTTATCAGGAGAAAGCATTGGTTAAGCCGTTTTGATTTATTGAGTTTGATTTCAATCGGTTAGCAGTTTCCCGTTTTTCATTATCGTTTTACCGTCAAAATAGACTGTGGGCTTTTTCACAACACCGTCAAGATGAATGGGCGCGTTCACTTTGCCTCCCATGCTTTTGTTATCTCCGATCGCGATATGAATTGTTCCGAGAACCTTTTCATCTTCAAGGAGATTTCCGCTTAATTTTACGCTGTCGTTCGTCCCGATTCCGAACTCTGCAATATTTCTCGCTTTTTTCCCGTACGGTTCGATAATCTTTTTCAGTTTTCTCGCTTCTTTTCCGCCGGTTATTTCGGTTGCCAAACCTTTCTCAACTTTAATCTTTATCGGTTTATCTTCAATAACTCCAACGCCCGACATCGAGCCGTCAACAACAAAAACTCCGCTGCTTTTTCCTTCAACCGGAGCGATAAAAGCTTCTCCCGTAGGTAGATTACCGCTCTCCCCTTTTTTGTGGAACAATCCTTTGCTCGGCAAACCTGACCGGGATTCCACAACGAAAGAAATATCCGTTCCCGCTTGTGAAGTTACACGAATCTCTTTCGCTTTATCGAGCATCTTTTTCAGTTTCAATGTTAATTTTGCAATTTTGTTGTAATCGGCGTTTAGTCCCCGAATCATAACATCTTTTGTTATTCCCGGGAAAGTAGCGACGCGCGCTCCGTTTTCCGAAGCGTTTCTTCTGGCATCTGTGTGTGTAAGTGATTTCGTCGTAGGAAGAAGTATCACATCAAACTTAAGCATTAAATCGGCTATGTAAGCGGGAGGTTCTTCTCCGTGCATTTTACCCGATTTCATTTCAACATAAAGGGATTCAAATCCGAGTCTCAATGAGTTGCGATAAAGCGCTTCCCCTATTTCCCTTTTATTTTCGTCTGTAACAATAAGGACTTTTTCTTTTTTCTTAACCGCCATACAAACCGTTAATGCGATTTCGGCGGCTTTGTCCAACTTTGTTAATCTCATTTTTTCTCCTAAAATGGCAACCCGATATTTAACTGCGCCGTCGCCTCTATACCGGATTCTTTGATTAAATAATCTTTGCTTTGTAAGGGAAGCAGAGTTTCATGATTTTCGTTTTCGAGATTATCATATTTCGAAAAATGATAACGCGCGGTAAGTTCCAAAGAGATGTAATTTGAAACAATATTAAAAATCAGTCCGCTTCCCACGTAGTAGCCCAACAGCGGTTTTTTAGATTTGTAAGTCATAACGGGAATTATTTCGGTCCCGATTTTATCTGAAATTTTCAGAGAAATATCGGAATATGTTACTCCGGCGTCAACTAACTTAAGAGAGATAAAACTGCCAAGCGGAAAGCCGAAATCGATTCCGGCTCCCCAATAATTAAAATTTAATTGATAAGAATTGAAACCGGACGTGTTAGCGTTGAGAAGAGTTTTTGTTTCCTGAGAAAATTGATAAAATCCTTTTAATCCGAAAAACAAGGAACTGAATTTTACTTGGAGAATATTAGCTCCGAGAATAAACCCTTCGCCTCTCTTAAAGTTTTTTTTATCGATAGCCGGATCGTCCGGGAATTGAGAAGCTATATAATTATTTAAGCCGTCGGCTTTATAATATTGATAACCGTACCCGCCGAAAACTCCGCTTAGACCGAGGCACCCGAAACCGAACGTCTGAGCCTGCGCGGTTGAGAATAACCCGATAGAAACAAATATGGACAATACAACTAATTTTTTCAAAATAGTCTCTCTGTAAGATTTGATTATAAAAGATAATAAAAATTTAATATGTTTTTCTGAAAAGTTTTATCAATTTTGTTCTGAACATCTGATTGATAAAAAGTTGAACGCGCTCTTTAGCCGGTTCAATTTTTTCGGCAAAATGTTCTTCGGCGAGAGCCGTAATTTCATTAACCGTTAAATTTCCGTCTATCTTTTTCCAAATAAAAGAGCCGATTTCATCCAGTTCAACCCGATGAGGTTTTTTTACAAATTTCCTAAAGAAAGTTCTGTCGATAAAAGAGGGATTTTCCTCGATGTAGAGAACCGTAACCAATCCGTCTTTTTCTTCGTAATCGCAGCTCTGTTTCGGAACTACTTCTCCTATATCTTCAGGCTCTCTGTTAATATCATTTTTTTTACGCATTTGCTTTTCTCATTCCTTCTTCTAATCCGTGTTTGTTGGGTCCGGTCTCGCTTTTATGCAGCATCCATGCGAAGAAAAATCCCACAAAGCCGAGTATTGAAAAGACCCACATCCCGGCGTTGTATCCGCCGGTTACGTCGTTTATTCCGCCGATCAAAAAATTAAAAAACGCCAATCCTATATTCTGCACCATCGTCATAAGTCCGTATGCCGTGCCGAGTTTCTTTTCCTCGATAATAATTGCAACCGAGGGCCACATTACCGCGGGAATAAGCGAAAACGCGATTCCCATCATCGCCATTGGTATGTATAGCGAAATATGAGTGTAAGCCATAATCAAATAAACAGGCATCAGCAAAGCCGAGCCGATCATCATCATTATCGCGCGCTTCCCGATGTAATCCGAAAGCAATCCGAACAAAGGCGATAAAATCATGGCGAAAACTTTGAGCATACTTAACTGAAAACCGGCAACCGAGCGTGAAATATGGCGCACATCGATGAAAAATTTAATTGCAAAAGTTTCAAACGGAAAAATAGCCGAATAAAAAGTAACGCAGAGCATCACAATATACCAGAAGGATTTGCTGAACGAAAAAACGGATTTCAGCTTAAACTCGTCCTGCTTGGGTACCGGAGCCATTCGGTAATTCCTTTCGGCGTTTATGTCAAGTCCCCAATAAATAATGATTGCGGCAACGGCAATTACTCCCGCGCCTACGGAAAGCAACAGAGGCGCCTGCCACTCGGCATAAAGAGATTTTGCCCAAGTCGGAGAATTCAACGCCGCAAATGAGCCGAGGCGCGCAATTGTTAAATTTACTCCGAACGCAAAGGAGAGCTGTTTCCCTTTAAACCACCGTCCGATTACGGTGGTAATTCCCACAATCATTGATTCTGCGCCCAGTCCGAAAACCAATCTTCCTACCGCCATCACCCAAAGCTCGCCGCCGGAAAATGCCGTAATCAATGCTCCGAAAAATACCAGAAGCGTAAAAGTAAATGTAGAAAGGCGCGTGCCGAATCTGTCGATTATTATCCCGCCGATAAGCACCATAAAAATATTCGGAACGCTGTAAATTCCTACGAGGAGCCCGATGTCGGAATCGGTAAAATGCAGCTGTTTGGATAGAACATCCGCCAGCGGAGAAATGCTGTCGTAAATGTAGTAATTGCCAAACATGGCAATACTGACAAAAATGAGAACAGCCCACCTGTAAACAGCCGATGGCTCGGGCTTAAGTATATTTTGGTTATCGTTTCTTAACGTCATTATAATTTTACGTAAAAAGAGCGGCGATAAGCTGCCGCTCTTTTTGTCTTCAATATTTATTTCAGAATTAATTCATCTTTTTGGTTTGGATTGTATTCTGCTGAAAATCTCTCAGTTCCTTCAAAGGATATTTAATAAGAACGTAGCCGAGAATTATAAACACCAGAACTCCCAAAGTCCAGAATCCTTCAAAGTCTCCGGGAAGTCCGAAAACTTCTTTTAAGTTAATTCCGGCTCCTACAAAGCCGGCGAGTATTATTCCCACAAGCGCCTCGCCCGCTACAAGCCCCGAAGCAAGAAGCAGTCCGGTGTTATTTACAATATCTTTTTCGTCGTCCGACTTTGCTCTTTTATCGGTAACTTTATCAACAATTAACTTAATCAATCCGCCGACAAATATTGCAAATGTTGTATTGAACGGAAGGTACATCCCTACGGAAATCAGCATCGGCGAGGGAGCTTTTACAAGAATAAGCGCGATTGCGAAAAACATTCCGGCAATTACCAAGGGCCACGCCATTTGTCCGCCTACAATTCCTTTGCTTATCATCGCCATTAATCCTGCCTGCGGCGCCGGAAGCGCGTCGCTGCCGATTCCGTTAGCCTGGTGCAGAAGCATAATCGGGAAAATCATAACCATTGCCGCAAAAACGACGCCGATTAATTCCGCCAGCTCCATTTTCCACGGCGTTCCGCCCAGCATTTGTCCCACCTTCAGATCCTGCATCATATCGCCCGCAACGCCGGCAACAACGCAAACAACGGAGGCAATGGCTAAAGAAGCCGCAACACCGTGATTACCGGTTAATCCGACGAGAACCATCAGCACCGCCGCGATTAAAAGAGTGGAAAGCGTCAGTCCGGAAATCGGGTTCGAGGAACTTCCGATTACGCCGACTAAATATCCCGCGACAGCTGCAAAAACAAACGCCGCAATTGCCATAACCACAGCGGCTAAAATCGAAATTCCGATATCGTCTGTAAATAAATTGTAAACAACTATCATCGCAACAAAAATAACGCCGACCGACATCAGGATAGTTCCGAACGGAATATCCTTTTCGGTTCTCAACTGTGAATCGCCGTCGGCTTTCGCTTTTTTAATATCTTTAATTCCTTTCCCGATTCCTTGTATTAAACTCGAGCGCATACTGAAAAGAGTATAAAAAGCTCCGACAAGCATTCCGCCTACGGCAATCGGTTTAACGGTTGCGTCATAAGTCGATTTTGCAATCTGAATCCAGTCGGTTCCGGAAGCCGAAAGAGAACTGACATCGCCGTAAACAAGGAACAGCACAATCGGCATTAAAAAGAGCCAGCCGAAAATTCCGCCTGAAAAAGTAATGGCTGAAAGTCTGTAACCGATAATATAACCTACGCCGAGAAACGCCGGGGACGCAACGGGACTTGGAATCAGCATTCCCCCTTTCTGTTTGATTCCGGCGAGAACTTCGCCTTTGCTGTTAAGCAGATTTATTTTCGAAAGTCCGAACTGGAAAAATCCTTTTACGGAATCTTTGATTAATGTTATCCCGTTGGGATTTTTAAAAATTTCAATTACCGAACCGAGCAGCAAAGTCCAGACAACATATTTAGCTCCTGTTTTACCGCCTTGTCCCGCTTTAACAATTTCGGTACACGCCTGACTTTCGGGAAAAGGAAGGGATTTATCTTGGACCAATGTTTTACGCAGAATAGTAATTAACAGCACGCCGAGAACGCCGCCGACAAGCATCAGGAGAGAACTTTCCCAATAATTAAATTCCGTCCATACTCCGCTCATCACGAAAGCGGGAATCGTAAAAATTGCTCCGGCTGCCAGCGCTTCGCCAACCGACGCGGTAGTACGGGCAAGATTTTCTTCAAGAATGTTTCCTTTGAACGGTCTTAAAACCGCCATTGCAATTACCGCAGCGGGGAAAGTCGCCGCTACCGTCATTCCGGCTTTAAGTCCGAGATAAGCGTTTGCGGCGCCTAAAATCATAGCGAGCACAACGCCGAGAAATATCGCCTTGAATGTAAATTCTTTCATGTTGTTTTCGGGTGGGACGTAAGGTTTGAAATGATTATCTGCCACTATACTTCTCCTGATTTTATTGCAATAATAAAAGGCAAAAACTAAGAATGTAGAAGCTAATAGTCAAGATATTTATCAGAATTAATTCAAGGTAAGAAGTAAGAACTAAATAATGGACGTAAGATGAGAGACTTGCGGCAGAAGTTTTTGTAACGCGGATTGCAAAGTTTTTACGTAGAATACAAAAAGATAATTTCACCAAAAACCGCTTGATTTAAGAATGAAAATTTTATACTTTATTTTATAAAATGAGTTATTTAATATGTGTTGCCGAATTAAAATAATTTAAAACGGACTACTCGCTTACGAGGGTGAAAATTAGTCTTCCGATAAGTTCACAAGTTTAACTTACTTTAGACACAAAAACAAAAAGGTTGTCATCCGTCCGAATATTTGCGGGATATAAGTATTGCGTGTATTGAAAATGTTATGTGTCAATTAGCAAAGGAGATTAAAGAATGACAGAGCAAAACAAAAACAAAGAAACAGAATTTATTGATATTATTGATGAAACCACTTCGAAATTATCTAAGAAAAATGTTGTCGAGCAACTATCAGAAATAGTAGAAAAAGAAACAGGCGTTGAACTAAAAGAAGCGGCAAAAACTGTTGAAACTATTTCAGAAACTATTGATGTTATTGCTGATAATTTTGAGGACTTACAGCAAGCAAAAGCAGACGGGAAAACAAGAACGGAGTGGTTAAGAGGCAAACTTGATGAGACAATTGGGAAATACAAGGTAAAAGACACAGAAGAATTTATTACAAATATTGAAAATTCTTTAAAAGATTCAAATGCTAAAATTGGAGTTGAAGTATTTGGTAAAGAAATTGATATATCGGAGCCTTTGAAAAATCCGAAATATGATGACATAAATAAAACCGCTATCGTAAATGATTTTCAAAATGAAATTAAAAATAACACGTTACTTGGAGCCGTTGTTTTTGAAAAAGGGAAAATTAAAATTGACGATAAACATAAAGAAATAAAAGCGGTAAAAGATTACTTTGACGCAAAACTCGATTCTCCGCAAGATAAAAATTTCAAAAAAGCAGTTTCTACTGCAACAGTTATTGCTAAAGAGAAAAAGATACTTCCTAAAAAACTTGCAAATAAATCTCCAGAAGAAATTTCAATGATTGTTGATAAAGGCGTAACAGCTGCAAAAGTGGCATATAAACTTGGGAACGGCGAGATATCTCCTATTGACGCGGTTGAATATACTATTGATAGGAATGTCGCGGTTTTAAATTCGGCAATTACAACAACTACTACAAGAGTTGGGGGAGCTGTCGGGGAGAAAGTAGGCGCGGCTATTGGTTCAGTCTTTGGTCCCGAAGGGACGGTTGCCGGAGCTGTCATTGGAACAGTTGTAGGTAAAGTTGGCGGATATGTAGTAGGGAAAGTCATTGGTGAAGGAGTTAAAAAAGTAGCAACAGCAGTTAAATCAGTTGCGAAAAGTGCTTGGGAAGGCGTGAAATCTGTGGCAAGTGCGGTTGGGGACTTTATTGGTGGTATATTTGGAGGATGGTGGTAGATTATGTGTAACCCAATAAAAATAAACGAAAATATTAATATTTCAAAAAACGATATTTTAAATAAATATAAGAAGTTTGATAAGTATTTTCGTGATTGTTTAGACGCATTGTATGGAGAAAAAAACAATATAACTATTAATTGTTATCTGCCGTGTAATATTATAAATAAACAAAAATATAAATTGGAAATTTTGAAATTATTAGAAGATAAAACTGGAGTTTATATTTTTATAGATAATGAAAATATTCCGGTTTATATAGGAATTGGGGGGCAAAAACAAAACAAACAGGACTTAAAAACAAGAGTTTCCCAAGAATTACGGGCATATGTCACAAAAGGAAAAACTACTTCATATTCAAAAGATACGGGAGCAACTCTATCCAAAAACATACAAGAAATTGAAAGCATTTTACAAAACCAAAAAATAACCCCTGATAATTCAATTGAGTTAATAAAATCATTTTCATTGTTAACTATAACAGTTGGAGAAGTAACAATTAAAAGTGATGTTTTAAAATCAAGGGCATTAGAAACAATTTTAATTGCATTATTTCACCCAAAATACAATAAATAGGAGGTCGCAAATGGCAAAAACAATTAAATTCAATCTCATAATAGATGAGAAACCAATCAGAGACATTAAAGGATTGCAAGAAAACTTTGTAATTGACGATATGTTGGAACTTTACCAAAACGGGCTTCTTCAGAAATGGCTAAAAGTTCGAGGATTTGACGACTATCTAAAAAAAGTTGAATCTATTGATAAAAATAAGTCTGTAATTATGCAGCTTATTGAAATTTTCAATATCAGTAAATCTGATAAAGATATAAAAGAAGCAATATACTCTCTTGAATTCTGGGAAGAAAGAAAATTGGCATTGGAAAAATGGACGCAAAAAGAAGAAAAAACAAAAAAGATTATTGCGGATTATCACAACGGATATGATGTGTTAATGCAAAAAATATTTGAAAACAAAGAAGATATGCCATTTATGAAATCTGCTGCCAAAGAAATTTACGATAAATACTTAGGTATATTTAAAATTGACTACCCCTTCTTTTTTGAGAGATTTAATGACGAAGTCCCTATAATAATTTATGCAGTTCTAATGAATAATAACATGAGAAACTTCTTTTTAGATAATGAAGACATTAAAAATAAACTTCAATCAAAATATACTCTTTCAACACTTTCAAAAGCTAAAAACACTATATACTCAAAATTTGAAATTTTTAATAACAGAGATGATGAGAATTATAATGAAACCCAAGCAATAGAAAAAATTATGGAAAAAATAAAACTTCATACATTTAAAGGCGCAACAGATGGCTATTGGAAGGATTTGGAAGTAAAAGGGACAAAAGTTATGGTGTTATATATCCCTGCGGGAACTTTTATTAGAAATTCTAATAAGCCCAAAGAAGAATTATCCACAGAAGAAGTAAACGGTAAATTTTTGTTGCTTAACGGATTAGTTTATAAGAGCAATACAGCTCAAAGTTCAATAGTATATATGGAGGTATAATTTATGAATAATAATTCTGTTAACAAATTATCTTCTTATGTTGAGGCACTACGCCCAATAATCTATATTCCCACTTTTGATTTTGAAGCTTTTGATGATATTTTGGTTCAAATTTCAGATGGAATAGAAATATATGAATTTAATGACGGCTTGGGTTATGTTAACTTTAAGACAAAACAATCGGAAACAGCTTATTCTTTAGAAGAATTTTTAACTTTGTTTCTCTCCGGCGATAAACAAACTGCATTTTTGGTTTTAAAAGATATTCATCATCATCTTAACAATCCAAAAGTTCAATCACTTTTAAAATCAATAGCTTTAAAAAATATTTATGACGATGATTTTTATGTTACAATTTTTATTGTTTCTACAAAACTAATAATTCCGGTAGAATTAGAAAAATTGATAACTATATTTGAAACGCCTTATCCGACACAATCTGAAATTTTAGAAATTATAAATGAATTTGCGAAAGAAATGCAAATATCAATTAGGGAAAATTTAGTTGATGAGCTTTCTCTTTCTCTTAAGGGATTCAGTGAATTTGAAATTACACAAATTTTGAATTTGGCATATCAAAACAGCGGAGCTATTGAAAAGAAAGATGTATCTCTCATTTTAGACGAAAAAAAACAAATAATAAAAAAGTCGGGATTGATAGAGATACTTTCTTTCAAAGAAAACATCGAGGATATTGGCGGCTTGGACAACTTAAAAGGATGGCTTATTAATAAGTCGATAATATTTAATCGTCTTGACGAAGCTATAAAATACGGAGTTGAAACCCCAAAAGGTATGATGATAGTGGGAATGCCTGGATGTGGAAAAAGTCTATCGGCAAAAGCAACGGCTAATCTTTTTAATGTTCCTCTACTTCGTTTAGATGTTGGTAAATTGCTTGGGAAATACATTGGTGAAAGTGAAGAAAATATGAGAAGAGCAATAAACGTTGCGGAAGCTATTAGCCCGTGTGTTCTCTGGATTGATGAAATAGAGAAAGCCTTTTCCGGCATTGGAAAATCTACCAGTCATGAGGTTACTACAAGACTTTTCGGATATTTTTTAACTTGGATGCAAGAAAAAACAAGTTCTGTATTTGTCGTTGCCACATCAAATGATATCTCATATCTGCCGCCGGAATTTTTAAGAAGAGGACGATTTGATGAAATATTTTTTGTTGATTTCCCAAATGATGAAGAAAGAAGAAGTATTTTAGAACTACACCTTAAAAAACGGGGGAAATGGCATAAAGATATTGACACAATAAAACTTCTAAAGGAAACCAAAGGTTACAGCGGTGCGGATATTGAAGCAGTAATAAAAGATACTATTGAGAAAGCGTTTATTAAAAATGCTGAAATATTAAAAACCGAAGACATATTATCAGAAATAAAAGAAACTAAACCAATGTCTGTTTCATTAAAAGACAAAATTGATGGATTAAAAGAAGCGCTCAAAAAAATTGATGTAAAACGAGCGAGCAGCTAAAAAAATGGCTGAGATTGTTTATGAACATTGACGATTCAATGCCATAATTCCACACTAAGCATAGCCCGATTTTTGGAAATTTAGAATTGGACGGTTTTTACCAATCTTTTTCCCTAACTGACTATTCCGACAAGTCGGGTGTGTGGAAATTTATTCCATTTTTGAATTTTCAACTTTTTTTTTATATTAAATTAATCATAGAGAAATTTATTTATAAATGAGGTGATTAAAATGAGGCTGCTAAAAACTTTATTTTTCCTTTTCTCCTTTTTGTCGATTATCTATTCTCAGCCGACCGGAAATGTTTATTCCGACAGTTACGGACTGATAAACAATCGGAATGTCGGCTTTCCCTTTACGATAACTCAAATAAGCATTCCGAACAGCAACGACGCGCTTCCCTATTACTATTACGTTACTTTTGATTCCAGCATTGTAATACACGCGGGCGGAATAGCCGTAAGCGGATACGGCAACGGAGAGTTATGGACAAACGGAATAATGAACTCCAAACAAATAAACGATTACACTGCAGGATGCGTCGGCGACGACGGCGGAAAAATATATTATGTAAAAAATGACGATCCCCCTTTCGGCGAAAGCTGGCAGGAGTGGTCGGAAGCCGTAAACAAAGGCGCAAGATTTTATGATGGCGACGGCGACGGAGTTTATAATCCGGTAGATAAAAACGGAAACGGAGTTTGGGACTATAACGAAGACAAACCGGAAATTAACGGAACGGTAACCGCATTTTCCGTTTTTAACGACGACGTTCCTTCCGCAGATAGAAAGTTTACAAACATGGAGCCGCAAGGAATTGAAATCAGAAGAACTATTTGGACGAACAACGGCAATCCCAATTTAAGTAATGTGTTCTTCGTTCGATATTCGATTTACAACAGCGGAACAGTAGCCGAGATACTCGATTCGGCCTATTTCGGTATCTGGAATGACGGCGATATCGGAAATTACACTGATGATTTGCTCGGTTCAAGTAAAGATTTATTCACCGGTTACACATACAATTACGGCAATGACAATTCATTCGGGAACAATCCTCCCGCAGCATTTACAACGCTTGTAGGTATTACCGAAAATGAAGATTACAACCTTATTGATTTAAGTTCGCTCGAAACCGGTTATATGCAGACATCATTTTCGCCCGGCGACAATATCCCGACAGATGCGACTCAGTTAAGAAATTTATTGACAGGCAAATTGCCCGACGGATCCCTAATAGATCCGTGCAACTGGTCCGAAGGAATTGTTGTTAATCAGGATTGCTCCTCAATTGACGCATCTTGGAGCTATTCCGGAAATCCGGCAGATTCAATCGGCTGGCTCAATAATACACCTATGGATGAAACCTCATTAATGAGTTTCGGGCCATTTACGATTGCAGCCGGAGAAAAGGTTGACATTACCGTAGCATATCATTTTGAACAAGGCGAATCTGCCCTCGGCTCTGTAACCGAAGGACTTGCAACCGCAGAATATATCAGAAACAACGATAATGTATTAAGCGCCGGTAATGGAACTTCTACAATTCCGGTAAAGTTTGTGCTGGAACAAAATTATCCGAATCCGTTCTCCGCCAAAGGCGTATCGACAACGACAATAAAATATTCAATACCTTCCGTCATTGCGAGGAGGAGTGGAGCGACGACGCGGCAATCTCAAGAATTAACTGTACAACTTACAGTTTATGATGTTCTCGGACGCAAAGTTGCGACATTGGTTAACGCAAAACAAGCTCCGGGAAATTATTCAGTTAAATTTAACGCACACAAGTTAAGTTCCGGAATTTATTTCTACAGACTTTCTGCCGGAAATTTTGCCGCAACAAAGAAAATGATATTGATGAAGTAATATCAAAACTCTACGGAAAGCGGAAAATGAATAAGAAGCGTTAGTGCGAAGGATTGTGCCGGCAACCTACCGAGTTTCAGCTTTTGCTTACTAAGCCAACTGATAGCATTATGAAACCTCGAAGGCGCTTGTTCCTTCAAGGTTGGAATTTGCTTGTTATATTTTACCTTCGAGGAACAAGTACCTCGAAGGTAATTTATTGCTTGCTAAACCGATAGTCCGCCAAAGCGGATTAATTCCCCTCTATTATTCGCGCAACAAATTTTTTTAAACAAAAAAAAGTCCTTGCAACTTTTTAAGTTGCATGACTTAAATTTGTAGGAACGGCCATACAGACATAAAAATCACGGATAAACATTACATAAATTACAACACTCGAAGGGTAAGAAAACAACTCAAGGACGTGACTTTTAGCAGCTTTTTTTCGGATACTTTTGAATAAAAGTGTTATAAAGTGTGTCATAATCGAAAAAACAAAAGATTCATTTAAAACAAAAAATCCTTGTAACTCATTGAATTACAAGGATTTAGAGAAGTCGGAACGGCGGGATTTGAACCCGCGACCACTTGACCCCCAGTCAAGTACGCTAACCGGACTGCGCCACGTTCCGAGAACTTTTATAATTTGTTCCGCAAAAGTAACAAAAAATTCTTTACATCTTCAAGGTCTTTTTTCAATAATTCTATTTCTTCATCTTTTGTAAGCGGTTTCGGAAACTCAGGTTTTTCTTTAACTTTATCCTTAATTACTTTTGGAACCCGTTTGGGAATTTTCTTTTTTTCCTTAGCGGCATTATTTTCTTCCGCTTCAAGAATTTTCCGTGCTCCCTCGAAAGTGTATTTTTTGTCCTTGAGAAGATGCTTAATTTTTAGAACAAGCTCAATATCCTGGTTGGTGTAAATTCTGTTTCCGGCTCGGTTTTTAGCCGGATTAAGCTCTTTGAACTCGCTCTCCCAATATCTTAAAGTATATTGTTCAATTTTTGTCAGACGACTTACTTCGCCTATGGAATAATATAATTTTTTTAACCCGAAATCTTTCACATCAACCAAATATATTTTAGGTAAAAATAATTAATATTATTTATTTAAGCAAGAACATAAATTCCATATAACAAAAAAAGTTAGCGAAAAAACTTAACTTGTTGAGAGTAAATGAATTAGAGAGTTTACTGAATTAAGAAAAAATCAGGTCCCGATCAATTCTTCCAAAAGAAATATAGCGGCAAAATACCCTTTTTCTCCGAAACCCGATAAATAACCGTTTGTCGCCGTTGCAGTGATATTTTTTTGTCTGAAATCTTCCCGTTTTGCAAGATTAGACAAATGAACTTCAACCTTAGGAATTTTAACGGTTTCAAGAGCGTCCCTTATTGCAACCGACGAGTGTGAGTAACCTCCCGGATTAATCACTATTCCGGCAAAGCCGTTTGATGCGGCATCTTGAATTGCGTCAATTATTCCTCCTTCATGATTCGATTGGATAAAGGTAAATTCGTGCAATGGAAATTTTTCCGAAATTAGCGCGTTAATTTTTTTAAGAGTTAAATTACCGTATTGTACCGGATCCCGTTTTCCCAAAAGGTTTAAATTAGGCCCGTTTATGATAAGTATTTTCATCGATTTTCATCCATTTCTTCAATGAACTCCCTTAGCTTCGGAGGAAGATAAATATCGTCAACACCAAGTTCTTTTAACGCGGCTGCAAGAATCATAACTTTCCTTTGAGTGGTAGAGAGTTTGTTAATCACAATTACTTTGTCGTCTTTTAAGATGCAGTAGCCGCCCTGAAAGTCTCCCCTTTCAAATCTTACTCTTGCTCCCATTTCAGCGACAAGTTTTTTCAAATCTTCGAGAAACAGTTCAAATTCCTTTTCTTTAATTTTCATCTTTCTCCGGCTGCAAAAAAATTGATTTTAATTTTCTTTTACATTAATAATAATTAACATTAAGTTCAATAATAAGAAAAAAAAAGGAAATAATGAAGTTAGCTTCAATTGATCTTGGTTCAAACTCGGCGCTGCTATTAATTGCAGAATATGACTCAATTAGCAGAACACTTAAAACTTTAAGGAATGAATATAAAATCAGCAGATTGGCGGAAAATCTTAATGCAACTCAAAGAATTTCAGAAGAGCGAATTTTTACACTTGCGAAAATTCTTAAACGACATATCGAAATAATTAATGATTATTCATGCTCCGAAGTAATTGTAACAGGTTCGTTTGCTTTAAGAAAAGCGTTGAATTCCGAGAAAATTAAAGAAATAGTAAAAAACATAACCGGAAGCAATTTGAGGATAATTCAACCAAATGAAGAAGCATTTTTCTCATACTTAGGAGCATCTGTCGGCAAATCACATAATGAAATGACTGCTGTAATTGACATTGGAGGAGGAAGTACTGAAATTGCAATTGGGGTAAACCAAGCTCTTTTTGATTATAAGAGCTTTGAGTTAGGCGTTGTTACGCTTTTCGATAGGTTCTCACAAAAGTTCCCTTTTGATGAAAGTACGCTAGAGCAAGCAGAAAATTACATTTCCAAAGTTTTTGACGATGCAGCGGTTTTTAATCACAAAAATATCAAGGATATTGTTGCTGTAGCGGGAACTCCAACAAGTTTGTCTGCAATAAAATTGGGAATGAAAGATAAATATCTTGAATCTGAAATAGAAGGGAGTGAGATTAGTATTGACGACATTAACCGTTTTATTAATGTTGGGAGCAAACTCGGCGGCGAAGATTTAATCCATAGATATGGGAGCATACTTAAAGGACGAGCAGATTTACTTTTTCCGGGAGTTTAATCTTAAAAACTTCTATGGAAAAACTTAACACATACAGAGTAAAGGTAAGCGGTAGAGGCGTAAGATACGGCGTATTGATTAAAGAATTAAAAGATAAAGGCTTTATTGTTGACGAAGTAATTTAGTGTAAAATATTAAATTATCTGATTTTAAGCAATATTAATTGACTTAATCTATTCCCGAAATATTCTTCAATAATCTCAATGGACTTTTTTTGTCCTGGCCAAGCTACCAAATTGACCGCTTCATGTATATTTACCCAGCGAAATTCCGAATGCTCCGCCGAGATCTGTGGAGAAAAGGATTTATCTACTTCAGTTACAAAAACAGGTATAGTACAGATCTTATCATGTTCGGGATTGTAATATGAATTGACATGTGGAATGCTCCAAAGATTAACAGCTTTTGCTCCCGTTTCCTCAAATGTTTCTCTAACAGCTGCTTCGACGGCTGTTTCATCCGGTTCGATATGCCCCGTAATCATTTGCCAAACTCCCGGAAATTTCTCGTCATCCGAGCGTTTCATCAATAAATATTTTATACCGTTCTCTGTTCTTTTGATTAGATGAACCTCAACGAGACACATTTCCTTATTCATTTGTAACCTAAACTAAAATTATATAAATTTTAGAAGGCTTTGCATAACCCAGAAATTTGTCATTCTGATCCTCCGCCAAGGCGGAGCGGGAGAAGAATCTCAAAACCGGTAATAGTACCGAATTTAGAGATATTTCGGACGGCTCCCACCGTCCTCAATATGACAATTTTAGGTTTTGCAAAGGTCTCTTTTAATTTAATTGATTTTCTCATATAATCCTACAATCCGACATTACGAAATTTACTACAATTTCGATATTCTACATTAAAAATAAGCCCTCGCTTCTGCTCGCATTGTATGAATAAATTCCCCCTCTCCGTATTTTATGCCGGTGTAAACTAAAGTGGATTGCAAGTTTTTGCTCAGCTTATAATCAACATTCAGGCGAATTGCATAATTTTTTCCTACTCGTTTTCCTTGCGATATTTCCCACGGGACCTTGTAATCTTCCACATTGCTGAGGAGTTCGGTTCGTTCAACAGAAAACCGGACTCTTCCCTTCCCTACAAAGGAAAAATCTAATCGTACTGTTTGCGAATTGTAATTTATCTCAATCGGAACAGTTGGAAAAACATCAATTGTTTTTCCAATACCGAACTTGAATCCCAGTTCAAAATTTGTGTATGGACGGTAGCTGAAATCGGAATCCAGCTCCTCCGTGCGAGCCGTGTGAGAGCGGGAAAAGTTTGTTCCGGAGTTGAGGTTATCGTCCGTGAGGAAATAATCGGCTTGGTAACGAATTTCACGAGCAAGCTTTGCGCGGAATCTCAAACTTTTTTCGCGCTTAAATCCAAATACCAATCCGTTACTGTACTGCCTTAAATATCTTCTTTGCAAAAATCTTCCTCGTACGGAGAGTGAGGAGCTGAATCTGAACAAATATAAATCCTGCTGAAAAATATTTGAGCCGTTTATCGTTGTCGAATCATTCATAAAATACGGAAGATTAAGAAGATAGATTTTTTCCGTTTTCGCTATTTTACTTTTCTCGTCTAATCTGAAAAATGTTTCTCCGCTTATGGGAGCAAGGAATGTTTTAGCCAATGATTTATACTTAAAAATCTTAGCGAAATCAAATTTCCATCTTGAGCTTAACTGTAAATTAATTACGGGGAAAAGCTCGTCCGTAGGAATAGTTGTTGCAATGTAATTACCGTTAATATTGGTTTGTTCAAATTCATTTTCATCTGCAATTCCATTTGAATTAATATCTCCGAGGTAGATATAATTTCCTGTCCCAACCGGAACGGGAATAAATATCTTCTGGAGTTTAGCGGCTTTTTCGGTAGCGGCATTGTAGAAAAAATTTCCGGTAATGAATCGAGAAAACAAATTGATTTTTGATAACGAGCGGATTAAAATACTTTCATTATCTCCAAAACCCGCTTTTTTCCAGCTTTCGGTGTATTTCTTTTTTCTAAACGCAAGATTAACCGAAGATGTAAAACTGCGCGCTCCCGAAAAAGTCATTCCCAATTCGTGAATACCCGAAAACGACTTTTCCGACAAAACATTATTTAACGGTTCTTTTTCATTTCTTAAACTGTATTTATATTTTAATTTAAATCCGAAGATATTTTCGCTTTCAATAAATGGAGAAATATCAATATAGTCATGACTTTCATTAATAAGCGAATCAGCCGATTTTAGGAAATTGTCCTTTTTATCTCTTTCGAATTCAAGCCCGCTTTTCAGCTTCCAAATTCTTATGGCTCCGCTTCCCTTTTGATCAAGAAAAGAATTTTTGATTCCGTTATATAAAGATGAGACATAGTTATTAGTAAATTTTATGCTGTAATTATTTTTGCCGTCGTATTTAAATCCGAAATTGTATCTGTCGGAGTAAAGTGAATCGGAGTATTTAACCAAACCGTAATTACCGAAAAGAGTAAAATTTTTCTCCGGTTTTACTGAAATTGACGCTTCCCGTTTTAATTGTCCGGAATTCTGCATAGCTGGGATATTATAATCTCTGTTAAACTCGACATTGTCTATTCTCTCCAACGGCGAAAATTTAGCATCCACATATCTGTCGGAAAATGTTACTCTTGCGCTTCCCAAGTAAGGAATTTTATCATGCTTTATGATAATTTCAAAATTTCGCGCAAATCCGAAGCTTTCAGAATTGTCCAAAGAGGAGAATTTGTTTTTATCGTCAAAACTCCCTGCAAATTCTCCTTTTAACGAAAGCCAATCCGACGGCGAATAGGTGAAATTTATATCTCCAATCTGCTTTTTTTCGGGCATCGGCAAAAATTTAACGGGTAAGTATGAACCTTGCCCTATCCCTGCAAAAACATATTGAGCAAGGGAAATCATTTTGTAATCCCCTTTCCCTTCCCCTACATAAGAAAATGTAACAAAATAAATTGCCGATTCGCTGCCGGGAGCATATTTGTAAATTGTGTAATTCTTTCCGTCAACCAAAGTGTCTCTTTTAGAATAGATACCGTTTCTTCTTCCCGAGGAATCCTCCGGGGCTAACTTTACTCCGCTTATAACGGCTTTATTAATATCATTTCCCGCGTTTTTTAATATATCCTTTTCTTCATCGGTAAAAGTAAAATCAATCGGATTGTTTTCATCGTCATTTTCCGAAAAGTATGATGAGTTCACAATCAGCTTGCTCCCGAATAGTTTAGCAGAAGCCGACGCCGCTTGAAAAGTACGTTCAAACTTTCTGTCGGTATATTGAAACTCCACATAAATTCTGCTTGCATTTGTGATTAATCTTTTCGCTTTAAAAACAATAGAAGCATTGGAATAATCGATTGTGTAATCGTTGTTTTCCCCTCTTATCATCTTAATTCCGTCAACAAAAACCGCCTCCGTTCCGGCAATAACTATAATATTTCTTTCGTTATTTGCTCCGTACAATCTGTATGGACCTTGAACTCCGTCCACGCCTTGAAAATTGTTTGAAGTGAATTTGCCGCGCTGAGAAGCGAAAGCCGCAAAACCATTGTAGTTTTTATATCCGAATTCCCCTTTCACGCCCTGCAGTTTACGATTAACTTTTGAAAACATTCCCAAATTTTTATTAAGATAGTAATCTCCGAAAGTTTCTCCGCCGTAAGGATGCTTAAGTTTGATGAAAACTTTGTCAATTTCATTCAGGCGTTCCGTTACTCCTTCAGGTTGAATTGGAGAATTTTGGTCGGTAAGAGCGGCTACAATTTCAACGTTTTCAGATAATTTCCCGGAAAGTTCCAATCTTAGTCCGCTTTTAAGCTGTGCTCCCGAGTTGGTGCCAACCGTAATTCCTCTGATAATTGTACCGTTTTTCTTTAACTGTTTCCCGAAAATTGCTTCGGGAGTCAATGCTGATTTTTCATTCTTGAGGACAGAAACCGTATCTTTGAATTTATCGTCCCATCTGGAAATTAAATTATGTTTAGAGTACTCTTTTCTCAAAGGAATTTGATACGCTTTATATGAAACAATTAGGGTATCAAATATTGGAATTTCAATCTCGTCCGAGAGAACAATCGAATTTGAATCGGGGAAAAATTTATAAAATTCATGATTAATAACTTTTTGTTTTACTGCAAGTTTAATTGATGAAGGAATAACAGCGGGATTTGAGAGCCGGTAAGCGTTTTCAAAACTAACCCGGTAAGTGTCCGAAACGGTTGTGTAATTTACATTTGAGTAATGTGTAAAAGAATCGGGTAAGTTCTGTGCAAAGTAGTCCGTTGCCGCCAACAGCAGAATCAATAAAACCGGGAATATTTTCTTTTTTACTAACAATCAAGATTTAGTTTATGATTAACGGTGAATGCATAAGACATTTGGGCATTTAAAACACTAGACTTTCAGTTATTTTTGCTGTTTATGTAAAATAATATTCCTTCAATTAAAATATTACTTACCAATGGCTTCAAAGATTCTGCACTTCTTTTATTATTCGAATTCAAAAGTTGGTTGATTTTTGTATATATTAATTCTACTCCTTGCCATTTCACAATATTCTTCACTTATATCTATACCTATATAATTTCTATTAAGTTGAACCGCAACTTTACAAGTAGTCCCACTTCCACACATTGGATCTAAAACAATATCATTTTTATTAGTCCAAGAGAGAATATGATCTCTTACTAATGCACTTGGAAATGGCGCCGGATGTCCTTTTGCTTCTTGATCTTCAGCTTTTTTCCCAACTACATATTTCCAAATATTTCCTTTGATTTTTTTATCCTTTACTGGCTTAGCTAATTTTTCTCTCTTCTGTTCTCCTTTTGAATAATTTTTGTAGGTAGTTCCATTTAGTTTTAATCCGCCGTGTAAAGTATCTATCATTAAAGGGTTATGAGTTTTTACTGTCCCTTTGCTAAATACAAACATATATTCAAAAACATTATTATATCGTTTTCTATAAATTTGAGGGATAGGATTCTGTTTTTGAAAAATCATAGTGTCGTGTAAATTGAACCCTATTTCTTTAAAGTATAGAGCTTGTTCAAAACTAGTTCCTGTTTCAGACCCATTAATTGTTGCGTCTGCAACAACCCAAACTACAACACCACCTTCCTTTGTAACTCGATATAATTCCTTTGCAATTTCATTAAATGGAAACACAAAACCTTTATATATTCTTAAATTATCATAAGGTGGTGAAGTGACTGTTAAATCAATAGAGTTTTCGTCAAAATCTTTTAGAACTTCAACACAGTTACCAACTGTTACTTTATTTATATAATCTGATGTCATATTATCTTATCTCAAACAAACCGTTGTCCCTAATGCTTTCAATGATTTTAATCTTACTTTCAATTTTGCTTATTTTAATTAATTCCCTTAATGCTTCATCGTGTGTCATTGTCATTATTTTTTCTCTTTCTAATGCTAAAAATTTCAATGCTTCATTTTTAGCAATATTTATTGCTTCTACTGAGGCCATTTTTTCAATTCGCCATAATTCATCCAAAACTTTTGAGAAGCCCAAAATTGTTTTATTTATTGAAAGCCAATAATCGGTAGCACTTTTAGAAGGATTTAAAGCTGGGATAATTTTAAATATTCTATGCAATAACTCTTGGGCTTTTGAATTACTTTCTTCAATTGCGTAATTTACTAATAACGATAGATGTGAATATGTAAAAATACATACATTTCTTGTTGATGCTTGTTGATATATTTGGCTTGAACGGCTAGGCAATTGGTAAATTGGAGCAACAATCATGGCATATGGTTTTCCATGTTTCCAATTATCCATTGCCTGAACTTTAAAATCTTTCTGATTTTTTGCAGTTCTGCTTAATCTAAATGCTTTTGCATCGGCTACAAAACTATATTTTTTAGCGTAAACATCTACGTCTGCCACATCTGCCCGCTCAGTTAAAACAGTGCTTTTAAGTCCCATTGACTTAAATGAAAGAGATAAAAGAGCATCAGTATATTTTGAGTATTGTTTTTCTTCACTAGTATCGTGACCATACATTTCGGGGATATTCCCACAAAGTCTTAAATGGTCAATCAAAGTTGTATTTCCAAACTTTTTAATTTCAAACTCAAGTTCCTTTTCCAGCCGAAGAGCTTGGTCACCAAAATCCCCACTTATTTTTTTTATTTCTTTAATCCAATACTCTCGTCTTGAAATTGCTTTCTTTGATATTATTTTCATTAATTTCCTTTTATTAATAGAAAGATAATTTTAATAATTCTTATAAACAATTTATCATTTTCTAAGAACTTCCACATCTAAACAAAAATTTATAATTTGTAATTTATAATTGAATCAAGATTTATCCTTAAACGAGATTGTCATTGCAACGCCTTCAAATCCGAAGTTTTCGCGAATTTTTCTCTCTAAGAACCGTTTGTACGAATCGGGAATATGCTTCGGATAATTGCAGAAGAATATGAAAATCGGGTAAAAATGTCCGCCTTGAGTAATGTATTTAATCTTTACTTCTCTGCCGGTCGGGGTTGCCGGCGGCGGATTTTTCTGAATTTCGGGAAGAAGCACATCGTTTAATTTTGAGGTCGGAATTTTCTTTGTCCGTTCCTGATAAACTTTCTTTGCCAAATCGATTAACTTAAATATCCTCTGCTTTGTAAGGGCGGAAATAAAAAGGATTGGGACATAGTAAACCGAGCCGAGCGCTTTTATTATTTCATCAGCATAATTTTTTGCCGTATTGGTTTCTTTTTCAATCAAATCCCATTTATTAACTGCGATTATCATCCCTTTTCTTCGTCTAACGGCTTCCTGAATAATTTTCTGGTCCTGTTTTTCAATTCCGGATTCCGCGTCAATTACGAGGATTGCAACATCGCTTTCCATTAATGCGCGATAAGTTCTTACATTGGAATAAAACTCAATATTTTCCTGTACTTTGGACTTTTTTCTCAATCCCGCTGTATCGACAAGAACAATTTCCTCGCCGTAATATTTTAAAACCGAATCAATTGAATCCCGAGTCGTACCGGGAATATCGGTTACAATTGTTCTGTCATAACCGAGAAGAGCGTTTGTCAGCGAGGATTTTCCAACATTCGGTTTCCCGATTATTGAAATTCTCATCCGAGTATCTTCTTCGTCATCTTCAAAATTAATTGCAAGCGATTCGACAAGTTCATCAAGCAAGTCGCCGAGATTTCTTCCGTTCAGTCCGGAAATATCAAAAACCGGATTTATCCCGAGCGAATAGAATTCCCCGACATGCATCGCTTGCTGAGGAGTGTCAAGTTTATTTACGATGAGAAAAACAGGCTTCTTGGATGTCCTGAGAAGTTTAGCGACTTCGGCGTCGTAGGGATTTATTCCTTCTCTGCCGTCAACCACAAAAAGAATTGCATCCGCTTCGTCAATGGCAAATTCAACCTGTTCCCTGATTGCTTTTTCAAAGAGATTATCGCTTTCGGGCACATAGCCGCCGGAATCAATCAGACGGAACGACTTTCCGTTCCACTCTACTTCGCCGTAAAGTCTGTCGCGCGTAACGCCGCTGAAATCATCAACAATTGCATTGTCCGTTTTGGTCAATCTGTTAAAAAGTGTCGATTTCCCGACATTCGGTCTTCCGACTATTAGGACTAAGGGAGTTTTCATTTTCAGAACCTGTATTTAAAATTTATTTGAGGATAATAGACAACGTTATAGCCCGAATTAAAGCTGTTCATACTCATCCTTACCTTTAAGGAACGATTGTGCTTGTGCGCGCTCCATGCGGCTTCAACAGCGCTTAAAATATGATTGGTAAGTATCGTAATGTATCCCCATTTGGCGACATCGTAATAATCATTCGCCAATCCGCGCTGATGAGAATAGTAAGAAAAATGAGGCGTAACCGGATCGCCGTAATGATAAGGCGTGTTCTCGTCGCCGAAATCATCCCAGCCGACATTAAACTGAGTATATTTCCCAATCATTTCGTAATACTGTTGTTCGCCGTATGGGGCGAGCTGATGTGAATAATAACTTCCGATTGCTAATTCCAGTCTGTTTAATTCCCGCCAGTTTACCGAGCCGTCGTTGTTAAAAACGTTGTACTGCGAAGGGTCAACATTTGAATTAATTTCCGCGGCGTGTACTTCCGTCCACTTAGCGTAACGCGTTACCGCCCAATGCTCATCGGCGTATTGATGAAAATATGCGGTTTGGTCGTCCCCTTTTTTGTTATAGAGATATGTTGTAGTTATTGCGGCAATCTCAACTAAAGCGAATATTGCTGTTTTCCAATATTGCTTATTGTAAACTTGTCCCGTTCCGGGAATTACAGCCGAATAAAGAGCCGCGAGACCCGGTTTCCGTTTAACCGCAAGTGAGTTGGAGCCATCCGAGTCGGGACTGCTGTTGGTGTGCGTGAACGCTAAGTTCATATCTTGGTTCAGATTTTCGGTAAGTACCGTTTTGTTCTGACCGAGCACGAATTGACCGGTAATGATTAAAAACAGAATTAATTTCTTCATCTTTTTATTTTTTATTTATTCTTATTTGTTATTTCTTAAAAATTGAACTTAAAACATTCAGTAAATCAAAATTTCATATTCACGTTCAATGATTTATTCTTACGAAATCTTGTGTAATAATTAAGAACCAAAGTTAGTAATTTAGCAATAAACCCCAAAGGATTTTGAATGAAAAATTCCGGTTTTAGGCTTCATCTTCTCTGTCTTTTCATAGTCAACGTCATTACGAAAAAGGACAGTTTGTTATTTAAATTTTAACGTCATTGCGAACTGTGACGTTAGGAGCAGTGAAGCAATCTCACTGGAGAACAAGCTGTTGCCGAATGTTCAAATGCGGTTTAACGGATAAGGTTGAATACTGGTGAGTCCGCCTAGGCGGAGCCGCGCTCACTCCGTTCGCTCGCAATGACGGCTTGTTTTTTTACACTGTCTCGTCCACCACAGGCGGACGGTTTGTTATTTAAATTTAACCGTTCCGTTACCGTACCAATTAAAAAATGTCAAAATCAAACAACATTCCGAAATAAAATCTCCATTCCTTTCCGTTTGTTATTGTATGTCCGCGAATCTCTGAAGTAAACTTATCTATTGAGTAAGAACCGTTTACAAAAATTGCCGTTGGGAAAATGTAAAAAGAAATCAGTTTAATTCTCAGTTCGGCGCCTACGTCTTTCTTAAAGTCGGAAAACTCCGGATAACCTTTATCCCAAGCGTTGCCGTAATCTCCGTAAAATGAAAAGTAAACTTTATCAAGATACCAAGGACCGAGCCGCGCGTCAATATCGCGCGCAATGGGAAATCTGTAAGTTACATTGAACCAAAGAAGTTCGTTCCCGCCGATTGAATAGAAAGGATAACCTTTCATTCCGGGCAGTCCTCCGAGATAAAAATCAAAAAAGTTCGGTTGCGGAGGACCGAAAATCGTTCCGTATCGCAGATGGAAATCAAGTCCGTGCGAATTAAAAATCGAGATATTTTCCTGCCAGTTTAACTCCAACCGCGGAAAAGAATAACCACCGTAAACCGGCTGAAGCATTCCATCCTTAACCTCATATTTCCCTTCATTGTTATATTGATTGGACTCATAATCGAGACGAAGATTCACCTTTCTCCCAATCGGGTTAATATCTCTGTCACGGTTGGAGGCAATGCTTCTGTTCGTGTAAGTCAATCTCAAATCGTGTCCGATAAGATAAGTATCGTTGGTTGAAGGATACAGATAATCTGTGTTGGGAAAAATAAAACTTCCGATTGTTGCCGAGTAGCGGCTGAAAACATAGCGCAGTTCAATATGATTTTGACGCGAAAAAATCCGGTGCTTTGCCGCAACGTCAAACTCAAGAAGACTGTATGAAACATCAATCGGGACAGTGTAATCAGCGTTAAAGGATTGCGTGGAATCAACATTAAAATAAATATCGGTGTTAGCTTTTCTGCTGATGTTGTAGAGTTCCAGACTCAATTCCGGTTTTAACCCCAAGTCGTAAAGTCCGGGAATTTTATCTCGGTAGTTAAACATCAGGAACAAATCCCTTTCCAAACGCGCGTTAATTCCGGCTCCGGCAAAAATGTCAAATCTGTCGAGGTAATCGGTTGACGAGACATAAGCGCCAGCTTTAATTTTCTGCAAATCATTGCTCGTTGTGTTGTAATCATCATACCGGATAAAAGGAAGAAATGTAAATTTAGTAAAACTGCCGGAATATTTTTTTATCTCGTAATTAGGGATTTTTGTATCGTCATAATTCCGCAGATGACGAACCTCAGCCGAATCCAAGTCGCCGAGAGGAATCGGGCGAAGCATTGTAACGGGCGATTTCCTCAAATATTCTTCCGAAGGTAAAATGGTTTTTCTCTTGTTAAATGGAAGATAAAAAAGTTTGTACCCTTTTGATGTGTAACCCGAATAAACCATATTCCCTTTCGCGTCAACTGCGGGATAATACGCTCCGCCGAGAACATTTGTTATTTGCGTGGATTTCCCCGTGCGAAAATCGAAGCTGTAAATATTCGAGATGCCGGTTCTGTCCGAAGCGTAATAAAACTTTCCGTCCTCTCCGAATGTCGGATTCCTGTCGTCAAATCTTGATTTAATTACGAGTTGGAAATTCGCTCCGTTACTATCTATTTTTGCAATATTTCTGATATCCCGTTTAATAAATCCGAAATAAATTTCTTTATTGTCGGGCGAGAACTTCGGGTTAAAAACCTGTTCGCCTCTATCGAAAAAAGTAAGTCTTCTGAAATCTTTTCCGTCAATATTAACAGTCCCGAGATTGGTTGTTCCATCCTTCTGAAAAAGAAAAACTATCTTTTTCCCGTCGGGAGAAACATTGGGATAGTTAGCGCGGAGTCCGTGCGTCAGTCTTGTTTCCTCGTCATTCTTTATATCGTACATAAAAATATCGTGTATGTTTGTCCACTTGGGATTGTCGTCGCTTAATTTGGCATAAATCAGTTTTTCCGTCCCGGGGATAAAATCGACGGAGGAAAAAACTTTGTCGAGAATTTTCTTCTCCTTTTTAGTTTTAAAGTTGTAAATGTAAACCGAAGTTTGACTGAGATAATCATTCCCTTTGTTTGAGATGTAAATTATCGAGCTGTCGTGTTTAACAAATCGCGGCAAAAAATTGCCGAAACCTTTTTTTACCAAAGTATCGCCAATAACGATGTTTTTTCTAACCGGAGCAATTCTGTATTCGTAATCTTTCTTCAGATAGCTTTTCCACTCGTCGTATAAATCGATTCCGGAAATGCCGAGCGCGTCTTGAATTGCCGCGTCAACAGTAAAATTAGTTTTGGTTTTCAGCGCGGAAAAAATTTCGCGGAGTTTATCTTCGCCATATTTTTTAGCGATATAAGTTGTAAGCGCAAAACCTGAATTGTAAACCGATTCGTTGCCCAAACTTGTTTTGGAAAAAACTCCCATCTGATTCCACGTAAGCATATCGTTATCGAGAACATAGCTGCGCAAAATCATATCGCGATGCGAATCCCAGTAATCATAGCCAAGCTCGTAACGCTGATACTGCGCCGTTCCTTCGGCAAGCCAGGAAGGGACATTTATTCCCGCGACGGCGTAGGAAACAATAGAGTTGGGATAACCGTAAAGAATATCGGGGCGCTGCTCATCCTGGTAGTGCATATACTGAAGATAAATCGCGGGAATTCTACGGCTAATTTTCATCGCCGACTGCAAGTTTACCATGTGCGTAAACTCGTGCGTAATTACATTCCTAAGCCAATTGTGCGAGCCGCGCAAATCAAAGTCGAGAGCGGAAGCCCAAATTTCAATTTTGTTATCGAAGAAATAAGTCGCTCCGTTCGAGTAATCGTCAATATCTTTAATTACAAAATGAACCGTCTCCGGTTCGTATCCGTAAAGCGAGGTAATCGGCTTCCAGACTTCCTCGGCAATCTTCAGTACAATTTCAGCCGTTCGTTCTGTCCCTTCATGGAAATGAACCTGAACGTGTTTCCCTTTAATCGTGTACCATTTATAATCGGGATTATATTTCCCTACTTGAGCAAAAATAAACGATGTGAACAAGAACGCTGCAATGAATATATATTTTTTCATATTAATCTATTTTACCACAACAACTTTAATGAGTTTTGATTCAGTTTTATTTGAGTTAATTCCGGTTGCCTGAAAATTAGCAAAGTAAACATCGCTCTGAACAGATGAAACATCCCACGCAATTTCATTATCCATATCTTTGGAAGCTCTTCCGTTCAGCTCTGCAACTTTGGTTCCCGCCATATCGAAAATCATAATTTTGATTTCCGAATCTTCGCTAACCTTAAATCTGAAGTTTGTCGTATTTCCATAAACCGGATTAGGCCAGTTATATGCGTTTACCAGCTTAAAATTATTATCGACGGAAGATGAAGAACGCATTAAATGAAAGTACATATTATTCGAACCGTCCGAGTATTTCCCCGACCAATATGGTTTGGCAAAACTGATTTTTTGCGGATAATTAAAGAGATAGATTTTACCTGAATTATCTGCAGCAACAATTTTTGTCGAGTCATTATCCACAAAAAAGATAGGAGGTTGAATAAGAGAACTCCCGATAGAGAAAAAAGGAGAAAGACGGGAACTCATTTTATCCTTGTCAAAAAAGAACAATCTGCCGTCCGATGCCGAATTTATTATGTGAGCGTTCTCTCCTTCCGGAGTAAAAGAAATTCCGGAGCCGAGATAGCCTTCGGCGTTATCATCCTCAAGGGGCGAGTAATCGGATAAGACTCCTTCGAGATTATAGAAATAATTTTTCCCGTCCGCGGAATAATTTATATAAGGATAAACGCCGTCGGCGAGATCAACAAGTGAAAAATCAGTAATTTGTTCGTTCCCTTCCAACTTAAACGAGGCGTATTTTTCATAAGTTTCCTCATCAACAACCTCAATAAGATTATTCTTTTCAAGTAAAATTATTTTACTTAATTCATCTCCGTTAGGATTACTCACATCGGCAAATGCTCCTTCTAAAATATTGTTTTCGGCTTGAAACTGCAGAACTCCACCCGAAGAAATATCATACAGAATTTTTTCACCTATTCCAAAGAACGACTGAGGGGCGACTAAAATTTGCGTAATTTTATAACCAATTTTCACAGAATTAGTGTCAATAAGTCCGGTAGAATAGTGAGTATAATATATTCTATAAGTTCCATTGTTTTCAGCGGCAAACATAAAGAAAGGTCTACCGTCAATTTGTCCTGTAATTCGGGAAGTTAAGTTTCCTTTTACGTTAAAAGAATCAAGTTTCGTTGAATTACCATCTATCGAAAAAATATTGATTTTATTTCCTACGTTTCCGACAATATAGGGCATACTTGATTTTAGCAAAATGTTAGGCGTTTCACTGAAATTGTTCAACGTATTAATCAGCGTTCCTTCACTGTTATAAACATAAACCGTTTTTTCCGATTGAACGGTGAAAATTCCGGCGCCGCGACTCGGAGCAGCATTCACAAAATCAACTTTGCCGTTTTGAGGAAGCGAGAATACTTTTTCAAGGCGGAATTCGTTAAAGTTAAATTTTAAGTCAAAACTCATTTTGTTTGAAACAGGCGAAAACCCTGTCAGGTAAATTCCGGAATTTGCTCCCGAATATGAGTCGCTCGAAGGCTTGGAATCGGGCGTGAAAGCGTCCGTAAAATAATGCCCGGTGTTTCCGTCAAACCAGAAATCGTTCTGTTCCCCTTCGCCTACAAAAGTATCGCCGAAAATAGTAGTGAATATTTCGCCGATGTCAAAAATACCGTCGGCTTCCATAACGGCAACGCCTTTGTGCATCTTATCATTATTGATTGTATTGCTTGCGCGGTTTGCGTTTATTACGTTTTCGTCAATGTGCCAAATTACAATTCCATTCCCCGGCAGCGCCCAATCAAATTCATCAACATCGGTTACGACGCCGCGCAGTGTGTCGATATCGTAATTGTTAAAGCCGGTTGTATCGTTTGCTAAAACAATCGTATGGCTTCTGTTTCCGAGTTTGTAAGTTATAATCGCTCCGTTGTTGTCGGCGTCACGCTCTCTGTTTTCAATCAAAAAATATTCGCTTGAATTAATCGGGATTTTCACAAGGGTTGTATCTCCCGTCTGAGCTTTAACGTAAGTCGTCAAATCAACTTTCATATCTTTAAGATAAATCTCTTTCGGCTCAATCCAGCCGAGCCACATTTTTTCAATCGGAGAAGGCGCGGGAGGAAAAGCTCCGCCGTAAGCAAAAATAGATTGTCCGTCCATCAGCCCGAACCGTCCGATTGCGCTGTAGCCTGTTTCCGTGTTGTACAAATCGGGCAATCCCAAGTAGCTTCCTACCATTGATACCGCAAGTCCGTTAATCGTAAGCTGGTAAAGCGCAGTGCCGACAATAGTAGCCGATTCGCGCGATTCCGTTTCCGGCAAAATTGCTGAATTTTTAATCTTAAAATTATTTCCGACTTCGATTCCGTCAAAAGTATTTCCGAGATAGTAACGCATTGAGTTTAGCGAAAGATAAACCGACGGAATATCGCGCTCCAAACCGAGACTTCCGGGAAGCGACACATCGCGTCCTACTCCCGCATGAAATACAACAAACATATCATATTTTGAAAAATCAAAATTCGGATTTTGAGCGGAAAATTTTTGCCACGATTCTTGAGCAAGATTTACAATTCCGCCAAAGTCATCCGAGCCGACTTCCGGAGAATAAACGCGCATTGTATTATCAAGCGTTACGATATTATCCGCCACCGTATAATTAACATGAAGTTTCCCGTTTGAATTTTTTTCATAATAATTTTTCACAAACTCAAGATGATTTTCAAAATAGACTTTGTCATGAGGGAGCGGATCGATAATATCGGTGCGGGCAGCAGTCTGTTCCGAATAAATTGAACCGAAAGTTCCGTTGCCAACCGTCGCGTCATACAAGTCGGGTTGAAACTGAACCATTATTGCGAGAATATTAAGTGTATCCAAACCGCTTTTAATTTCGCTCGAATTATTTAATACGGTTAAATTTGGTTTGAAATGATTCTGCGCGGTTAAAGAAACTCCGCTTAGAACTAAAAAGAGCAACAAGGTTTTGATTTTTTTCATCTTAAGATATTTATCCATTAAAAATTATTTAAACAATTAAAATACAACTCTTTAATAAAGAATAATGAATAAAGAATTAAGAATGATAAATGATGATTAGTTATTGTTGCTTTGAACAACTAAGCGCACTTCACTCGTAACTCTTTACTCATTACTCTTTACTCCGCCGTGGCGGATTACTAAAAAATTAAATTCCTCTTGGGAAACCTCTTACCGATTCATGCTGTTCTCCCCACTTCATCGAAAGGGAGAATCTTAAAGTCTGCGCCAGCGGATGATTAATATCGCCTCCGACTAAACTTGTACTGATGTAACTGAAATCAAACGAGTAAAGATCGTACCTTAATCCGGCTCCGAAAGTGGCAAATTTACGGTTTCCGTATGCGGGGTCTTCATAAAAGAAACCGGTTCTGAGCGCGAACATAAAGTCGCTCGGTTCGCCGTACCAATATTCCAAACCGACGGAAAAATTAATTTGCCTGATGCTTTTCCATGAAGTAAAAATTGCTTCGTAGAAAGGATCCGCCTGAGTAGTGGAATCGTGTTTTGTTACAAGGAGTTTATTAAAATCATTTGTTAATGTTAACGAGTTGTAATCATTCTCAAATAATCTTACGGCGTAACCGACGCGGAGATTAGTCGGAATCGGGTCGGCTTGTTCCTGGTCAATGTAATAAATTTTCGGTCCGAGGTTGCTCAAATTAGCGCCGAAGCTTACCCTGTCTCCCATATCTCCGATAAAGGGAATATCAAGTTCCTGCGGTCTGTACATTGCCCCGATATCAAAACTGATTGAAGTGGCAACGCCGCTTCCCTGTTCCTGCGCCGTCGGCTTATCGGACAGCCGGCTGTGAATTACCCTGAAGTTAAATCCCAGTCCGATGCTCTCGGTAAGCTTAGTTGCATAACCGACAGTGGCAGCTACATCAAAAGAACGAAATGTTCCGATTGGCGTTGACGAACCGGCGCCTGTTCTGATAAACTCGCCGAAGTTCATAAATGTTACGCCTGCGGAAATAGTTCCGTCTATGTCATCAATATATTGTCTGTATGCAAGATAGTCGTAGAACAAATCGAGATGAAACTGCGGAAGCCAATTACTGTGAGTAAGCTGTACTTCCGAGCCGCGCAGATAAGCAAGTCCCGCAGGATTCCAAAAAATCGCGGCTGCGTTATCGGCAAGTCCCACGCCCGATTCACCCATTCCGCCGGCTCTCGAATCCGGCGATACAAGCAAAAACGGAACAGCCGCTTCGCCCTGTGCATGTGCAAAATTGGGCGCCAAAAAGAGTCCAATTGCAAACAAAACAACAAATTTTAATTTCAACATTATATCTCCTTAATTTAGTATTTTATTAAAAATTATATTTATTTCAAAAATTGTTAAATCATTTTTTTAGTTATCCGCCGCGGCGGAGTAATGAGTTATCGTGACCTTTGCATAACCTAAATTTGTCATATTGAGGACGGTGCAAGCCGTCCGAAATATCTCTAAATTCGGTATATTTACTAGTTTTGAGATTCTTCATTCCGCTTTGCTTCATTCAGAATGACATATAAATTAGATTATGCAAAGCCTTCTCATCAGTTATGAGTAACGTTCCTTACCAATATTCATATTAATTCAACTATTTTCAAATAACTCAATTTTAATCTAATTTTCGCGAATATATATATATTCTAAACGCAAAATGGTTTTCGTAAAAACCTTCGAGGTTTTTAACATTAACAAATATTGAAAATTCGCCTATTGTTTTATAAAAAGCAAATTTCCAAATAAATCAGTCAAACCTCAAAGGTTTGTTAATTACTAGATTGCAAAAAACAATTTGTCTTAAATATATTCATTAAAATAGAAATTTCATCTATCGTATAACGGAAAGTTTTCCGTCAAACGATTTCGAATAGTTCCCGGATTCGCTGCTGACGTTAACTCGATACAAGTATGTTCCGTTAGCCAATCTGTCCCCATCTTCATCGAGTCCGTCCCAGAAAATTTTAACGAATTTATCGGGAATTCCGTATTCCTGAATCTCTTTTATTTTTCTTCCGTAAACTGTATATACGTTTATCCTTACGTTTACCGGTTCATTTAAATTATGTTGGAAAGTAAAATAAGTGCCGCCGCTGAACGGGTTCGGGAAATTTACGATATTTCTTACAGTAAGTCCGTCGCCGCTGACCACCGTGAATTTACTCTCCTTTTCCGACATATTATTGAATACATCCCAAGCTTTAACGGTAATTGTATAATCTCCCGGTTTGTATTCATAAAAGTTATATTTAATCTCGCCCGATTTTCCTCCCCTATCCAAATCACCTATAAAGTAATTCGTGAAATCGATAGGGTTCTCCTCGTCGTTGTTTATTATTCCTTCGAGTTTGTGCCCCAATCCCAAACCTGAAGTATTGATACCTGTTTCATCATCCAATTTTGCGTAAAAACTGAAATCGGGATTAACAAGATACCCGTTTCGGTCGGAAGGGTTATCGAATGAAATCTCAATTGTCGGGCCCGCGCCATCGTTAACGCGGGAAGTATCCACTCCGGCGACTAAAATAGAATTAGCTCCGCCGATAGCGTCAACTTTATCGTTGAAACAATAAGCCGTAACTTTACCCAAATTGTTTCCGTATGAAATATCTTTAGGAACTACAAACTTCGTAACAAATTTTCCGTTAACGATACTGGCTCTTCCTCTGTACAAAATTCCTCCTTCTTCAGTAATAATGTAATTCCATTCCGGAATTTCAATTTTTCTGTATGAATCGTGTACGGTTATGATTGCCTCTCCGGTAAAGGAAGAAGTTGTATCGAAAACATTGCCCGCTACGGAAACATCCCCGAGCGCATTAATTGTAACAGGATGAAGAGTAATATCCAAGCCGTTAATCGAATCGATGTTAGCTCTCATCTTCGGTTCCAGCAATCTTAAAATAGGTACTGAAAGCAAAGAAAATTTTTCCGTATTTGGTGAAGGGTTAAGCATTTTAGCTTGATAAAATGCGTATCCTAATCTTGTCGGCAAGTCTAAGGAATCTCTTCTTGAAACAAGGAATGCATAAAAATCTTCATTAAGCGCTGCATTATTCGAAGAATAAACAGGTCTGTTAGATGCAAATGAACCGATAGCTCCCCCGTCAGGTTTAAGCACTAATCTTTCGGCTCCGCTCTTTTTAGTAGGATCGTCGCATCTGCCGAAATCACAAGTAGCGGCAGAGAGGAAAAAATAATTTGTGTTAATTAACTGAGGAATAGTTACGTCGCTAATAAAAACTCTCTCGTGCGTTAAAACATCTGGATTGCCGTGTCCGTAAAAATTAAAAATTAAAGTCCCGTTATTGATTGCATCGATAATAGCTTTATTTACAAGGGGTTTTCGTCTTCCAAGTCCGGTAACAACCGTCGGATACTGGATTAAATAAATTTTATCCTGCTCATAATATACAGGCAGCTTAGAGGCTAAAGATTCCGAGCGATATGTGTGCTCGTTTCCGTCGTCTCCGTGCGAAGTCAATCCGTCGTCTGCAAGGAGAGTAATTCTGCTTCGCCATTCCGAAAAATCGGTATTATTTTCATAAGCGATTAATTTGTCAATATACGCATCCGCTTCTTCATTGTTCTCAACCGGAAGGCGCGCAACGGCTAAATCCACAATAGCATCGTTGCCGTCAACCATTGCGTAGTAATCATCCGTAAAGTAGGAATTAACCTCGTAAAGAGACTCGATAGTTTCCCGCATCGGGATTAAGTTGTTGTTTTTATTTTCCGTGTTAAAATAATCGTAACTCCCGTTTCCGAAAAGCAAAACATATTCCGGTTTGACGGAAGAATTAAGATAAAGATAGCGGACAAAATCCCTTATTGCGGCGGGATCAAAAGCGCCGCATGAAAACTCGTTAAAAATATCGTCAGTATAAAATAATGAAGTAGGCATCGAATTCGGCGACTCGTTATTCAGATAATTCACCAATCTTTCGGCAGAATTTTTAAGCAATCGATTCGTAATTACAATCGATTTGGTATTGGGAATGTTTCCTCTCACATTCGAGTTGGGAACGGATTCAAAATTCCCGGCGGTTTTAACTCCGGAATTTGTAAACGCCACATATTTATGAATATTATTTAAAGTTAACGTTTGATAGAAAGAAACGTTACCTGTGTTATCGGAATTAATCGGCACAGAATGAATATCCGAATAGTCGGTTACGTCAAGTACAGTAATGTCCGAAGCGCTGAAACCGCTTAACTCGAATTTAACATTGGCTGAGGTATCCTTTGAGAAGAAAATAAGAAAATCGTCTTTCGGTTTAAGGTAAGAATCATAATTTATTTCAAAATAATCGAGAGCGCCGTTTTTATCCGTTGAGTTAGCTTCAAAAGTAAATTTTAATACGCTTTTATTGTTATTTAAATTTCCCGTGTAGGAAGTTGTTCCTTTAATATATTTTCCGAAAACATAACTGCTTGAACCGTAACCGCGCAGATTGGTCGCAAGAATGGTATTGCCGCTTTCTTCGATAGTAAAATAAACCGACGGCGAGGATAGATTGCCGACAGCGTATTTGTAGCTTATTAAACTTCCCGGAACGCGATTGTAAAGTGTGTTCTCAAATGTTTGTGTACGCTGGGAGTAGGAAAAAGACTCGCCAAAAAAAGTTCGACCCGACTTAATTACATTAAAAAGATCTTTCTCATGATACAGATATGCGTTAGTCGTATTCTGAACAAAGTAGTTAGACGGAGTTGCAACCGATTGTTCCCCTACCCTTTTTCCGTCGCTCCCGCCCCAGGTGATCCAGTAATAATTCTTTTTTGAAAACCAATTATGATTTCTTATAATCTCTCGTCGCTGAGGCGCGTAACTGAAAAAATCGGAACCATGTCCGTAAAACAGCAAATAGTCACCGGCGTTAAGTTTCCCGTCAGAATCGCCGACAAATATTATATTATTTTCCACCAAATCAATAGGACGCTGAGTTGTAACGCCTTCCGGAACGTTTTTACCGCCGTTATTATATATCTTAATTGTACGTGGGTCGTCCGTCTCTGGATTAAAACCCATTGCAATTAATTTATTATAATCAACTTTATAAATGCCTTCTTCCGTAACATTAGTTCTAAACCAAGTTCCAGAGGAAAGAACGCTGCTTTGAGGAGTAGTAACATTGTCCGTCCTCTGTAATCCCCAATTCTTAGCTTGAGAGTAATTGGTTAAAACTCCCGAAAGCATCCCGTCATTAACCTTCTTAAAACTTCCCCCGTTTTTGTAAATAATTTTAAACTTCAAAGATTTCAGTTTTTTAATTTCATTTAAACGTGGATTAAACAAAACCGGAAAAATTCTGTACGCTTCAACCCTTACGCCGCGAGTTATTCCTTCCGAAGAGCGCGCAATCCAGTTTTGGTTACCGTGGGAATTGTAAACCGAGTCGGAATATTCTTGATTGGGGAGAGTATAGTTTAAGTTTTCCCACGGTATAAACTTTTTGATTTTACCTTTTACTATTGTGTAATGGGCGTTAATAATTTTAATATTGCTGCCGAATTGAGGGACTCCGAGAATAAAACTGATTGAAGGTATTTCCGGCTGTCCGAATTTTATATTATCCAGAGAAGAGTTGGAAATTTTAATTTCGTAAAAACCGTCTTTATCCTTTTTGAAAAAATCAAATTTCGGAGTAAACTGAATAATAATTTCTTCGGAAGAGGAACTGAGGACTTTAACCCCGTTTTGTGCTGGTACCAGGTTAACACAAAAAAAGAACACTAAAACTGCAAAAAGTTTGTTACTCATTTAGACCTCTTCAATTAAAAAACTAAATATTTAAAATGGTAGTAAATAAAGTAACAATTGCGCTATAGTATTCCTTTGTCTTAATTTTGAATTGCAATTTAAGTAACTTTTTAACTCTTGTCAAGAATAGAATTTGATAAGAGTGATTTTGCTCAAAACAAATCACCATTTCAATTTGAAGATTCGGCTCTTTTGCCTCAAAATCATCTCCTCTGTAACGGACTACAAGAAATTACAATAATTTTCAGAATATTTTTCCTAATTTTAAAACTCAAATAAATCATTGTTATTCTTGTGGATAAAAGTAAAATCAATAAAATTCTAATTATCAAACCGAGAGGAATCGGCGATGTAGTCCTTTCCACAATAACGCTGGATAACTTACGCAAGGACTTTCCCGAAGCAGAAATAGATTACCTTACTGAAAAACCAAGCGACGCTTTTCTGAAAATAACGGTTAATATCAACAATGTTCTGGTTTTGAACAAATCTACATTAAAGGATAAGATTTCGACAATCCTTAAAGTCAGGAAAAGAAAATACGATTTGGTTTTCGATTTTTACTCCAATCCTTTTACGGCGCAAATAACATTTTTTAGCGGAGCAAAATACCGCGCCGGATTTCCCTACGTCGGCAGAAAATATGCCTACAATCTCTACGGTCCCGAAGAACGCGACAAATATCATTCGGCAATTCTTCACCTTAAATTCTTGGATAAACTGGGCTTAAACTCAGACGCTCAAAACATTCATTTTGGAATTGACGCCGAATCACAGTCAAAAGCCGATTTCTTTTTCTTTAATAATTTTTCCGAATCGGATTTGGTAATTGCCGTAAGTCCGAGCGGCGGGTGGGATTCCAAGAAAGCACCGATTGAGAAGTTTGCGGAATTTGCCGATGAAGCGGCGACCCATTTAAACGCAAAAATATTAATCATGTGGGGACCGGACGACAAAAACGAAGCGGAAGCTATTTCTTCGCTTATGGTAAATAAAGCATACCTCGCTCCCCCGACTTCGATTGTGGAAATGGGAGCTTTCTTTAAAAACGCGAACCTCACTCTCGCAAACGACAGCGGACCTATGCACATTTCCGCCGCAGTAGGAACTCCGACATTAGGACTTTTCGGACCGACAGCGCCGGAGTTTCAAGGACCTTTTGGTAAAAAAAACGATTACATTATTTTGGACGATTTGGATTGCATCAGATGTAACCTTTTGAAATGCCCCCGCAACAAGGAGTGTTTTTACAATATCGGAACTTCGTCGGTTATTGATAAGATGAAGAGGATGCTGAACATTGCTTAAAAAAATGGAAATAGCTCTTAGGAAATTCCTCATACTGATCTTGTCCGGGAAAAAGCATGAGCGGAAAGTAAACATGATTCCGAAAAACAGTGTTAAGAAGATTCTCCTCATCCGGCTGAACCGAATCGGAGACGCGCTTGTTACCACTCCCCTTGTCTCATTGCTTAAGGAAAACCTCGGCTGTTCAATCGATATCCTAGCGGATAAAAAGAATTACTTCGTTTTTGAAGGAAATGAATTCGTGGATAATCTGTTTGTTTTTAAGAAGGGATTAAACGGTTTTAGAGAGTTTGTCAAAAACGACAGAAAAAATCGGTACGACGTAATCATAGACGCGCATGACGATGTTTCAACAACCGTTTCTTTTCTAATCGAGCTATCCCGCGCTCCTTACAAATTAGGTCTTGCAAAACAAAACAGCTCAATTTTTACAACTACTATTTCCCGACCCGATTCAGTGAAAGTCCATGTGGTAGAGCGAATTGCTTCTATCGCGAAAGCGTTTGGAATTGAGCCGAAAAGGAACAAACTTAAAATAGTTTACCGGCTGAAAAAAGAGTCCGAAAAAAATGCCGAGGAGTTTATTCGCAAAAATATGTCCGGGAACGGTTATCTCGTGGGAATAAATATCTCCGCCGGAAGCGACGCCCGTTTTTGGGGAATTGAGCGATTTATTAAATTGATAAATTACTTTAAAAAGTTCAATGTTTATATTGCACTCATTTCCGCCGAGAAAGATTACGAAAAAGCGCAAGAAATTAAATCCGCATCCGATGCGCCTATTTTTATGAGCCAAAAATTTAACTGCTTTGCCGCAATGATTTCCCGTCTCGATTTTCTCTTTACTCCCGACACCTCCGTAGTGCATCTCGCGTCCGCATACCAAATTCCAATGTTCGGAATTTACGTTAAATTTCAAACCGACGACGTAATCTGGTATCCGTATAATAGCGCTTACGAGGCGATTGTAACAACCGAGCCGGACTTCTCAAATTTGGAATACGATTCAGTAATCAAAAAGTTGGATCCGTTTTTTCGAGCGAACTACAAACCGGGAGAAATTAAATGAGATTCGACATCCTCAAAATGAAAGAGAAGCTTCAACGCCCGCTGACGCTCGACGGCGCAATGGGAACATTGTTAATCGAACGTGGAGTTAAACCGTACAGGAACATGTGGACTTCAATCGCTCTGATTTCGGAATGGGAACTTGTGAAAAATATTCATCGCGAATATTTAGAAGCGGGAGCGGAAATTATTACGACAAACACATTCAACACAAACCCTTATTCGGTGGAGTCATCCGGGTTCGACAAATCATCCGCCGAGCTGGTTAAGCTGGCGTACAAAGCCGCCTACGAAGCAAGGGAGGACGCCGAAGCGCTTATTGCAGGCTGCAACGCTCCGGCTGAAGACTGCTATCAAACCGAGCGAACAATTTCCGCCGCCAAGCTGGAATACAATCACAAAAAACATATTGAAGCGCTTTGGGAAAGCGGCGTTGACATTATTTGGAACGAAACCCAAAGTCATGCGGATGAAATAAATATAATAGCGGAGTTCTGTGAGACTAACAATCTTCCTTACGCGGTAAATATGTTTTTTCTCGATAACCTGACTCTCCTTTCCGGGGAAAGTATTATTGAGTTTACTAACAATCTTAGAAGTAAATTCCCGAATATTATTCTGGGATTTAACTGCATTTCTCCAAATACGATCTATAGTTTGCGCGAAAAGCTTAATCCCCATTTCGATTGGGGATTTTATTTAAATTGCGGAAAAAGCGACGTTCATGCAGGAAAGATTACCGAAAGAATCTCTCCCGATGAATATATAGAACATGTAAAAAAAATCACCAATGAATTTAATTTGTATATTGGTTCATGCTGCGGCTCAACTCCGGCTCATACAGCAAAAATAAAGGAATATTTAATTGCACAAGCTGATTAAAAAATCAATCGCCAAAATAAACCTCGGACTTTTCATAACCGAAAAACGGGACGACGGTTTTCATAATTTGGAAACAATATTTTATCCGATTAACGATCTGTTCGATTTGATAACTTTTGAAAAATCGAATGAATATACCTTTTCATCGAATACGGATTTAAAATTCGATGAATCAAACTTAGTCTATAGAGCCGTAAAATCCCTCGAAGAAGAAACCGGGAAAAAACTTCCGGCGTCGATTTATCTGGAAAAGAAAATTCCTTTCGGAGGCGGCTTGGGAGGCGGCAGCTCCAACGCGGCTACAACTTTAATGGAGATGAGTAAGCTCTACCACTTGGATTTGGAAGAGAAAATTCTGCGCAGAATAGCGCTGCAGCTCGGCTCTGATGTACCCTATTTCCTTCTCTCAAAACCGGCTCTTGCAAAAGGACGCGGCGAAATTTTGATGCCGATAGATATTAAAATCAAAGGGATAATACTTATAATAAACCCGGGCATTCATATTTCAACAAAGGAAGCGTTTTCACAAATTCATCCGGCAAAACGCTCGATTCAGCTTTCACGTCTTACGGAAAATGATGAATTCAACTGCGTAAACGCCGCGGAAAGACTATCGAACGATTTTGAAAAATACGTTTTCAATAAGTATCCCGAAATCTCATCAATTAAAGCTGCGATGCTGGAAAAAGGGGCTAAACTTGCAAGTATGAGCGGAACCGGCTCAACCGTTTACGGTGTGTTTGATTCAATTCATCAGGCAATGCTCTGTTCTTCCGACTTACCTTCTCATTATAAAAAATTTGTATCTTACGACCATGGATAATCGAGAAAATATCAGAATAAAAAAGAAAGCGGCAATTCTTTCGGTTGTTATCGGGATTCTGCTTTTCGGCGTTAAATTAGTCGTTCTTTATTTAACCGGCTCAACGGCTGTTTATTCAGACGCCGCAGAATCGGTTGTCCATATTGTCGCAACGCTTTTTGCTCTTTACAGCATATACCTCGCCGCAAAACCTCCGGATAAATCTCATCTTTACGGACACGGCAACATAGAGTATTTTTCCGCCGGCATCGAAGGAATGTTAATTATCGTCGCGGCGGTCGCAATTTTTTACGAAGCCATTGTTAATATTATTAATAATCATTCTCCCGAAAACTTAGGCGTCGGGATGATTATTCTAATCGGGATTTCACTTACCAACCTTTTGCTCGGTTTATATTTGATAAAAAAAGGCAACCAAACAAATTCCTTGATTTTAATCGCGGACGGTAAACACATCTTAACGGATTCGGCTACTACGCTTGGAGTTTTCTTGGGATTAATGCTTGTCAACATAACCGGAGTTCCGGTTATCGACCCGATTTTTGCAATGTTTGTCGCCGCAAATATTATTTATACGGGAGTTCGATTAATCAGACAATCCATAAGCGGACTGATGCTCGAAGCGAATCCCGAAAAACTTGAGAAAATCGTAAACCGTCTTCTTGAGATGAGGAACGATAAATGGATTGACATTCACCAGCTCCGTTTTTGGGAATCAGCCGAAAAAACTTTTATTGATTTCCACTTGATACTCCCCTATTACCTTACTATTAAAGAAGCGCATGATATTGAAGACGCCATTGCCGATGGACTAAAAGAACTTTTCGAGCAATGCGAGGTTAGAATTCACCATGATTTCTGCAATTATAAAATGTGCAAATATTGTCCCGTGAAAAATTGCAGCGTTCGGAAAGAGCCGCAGAGCGTAAAGATAGAATGGACAATTGAAAAATTAATCGCAGAGCCTCTCGACGATTTAAGAAACCATTAGAGAGTTTCGTATCCGCACATTATCAGCGTTCCGTCATTACCACTCTAAGAGTACAGAAGAAACTCCTACGAAAGGCGGCATGTGGGAAGGGGAATTGTAACACTCAGCCTAAATCAGACGGTTTGCTATTTAAAGTGTAAGCGTCATTACGAGGAAGGAGCTTGCGACTGACGAAGTAATCTCACCGGAAAACACGCTGTTGCCGAATGTTCAATTTCGGTTTAACGGGTAAGGTTGAATACCGGTGAGATTGCCGCGCTCACTCCGTTCGCTCGCAATGACAGAAAAATTCCCCTCTGGACAGAGGGGTGGATTCCGACGGAGCGGAGTGGAGTCGGAAGACGGGGTGTGGAAAGATGCCGAATTTTCTCACATTTTGCTTAAATTTTAGGCAAAGCTCCTACCCCGTCTTCCTCCGCCGCGGCGGAGGAATCCACCCCTTCCGTGGGAAGGGGAATTGTTACGCTCAGCCTAAATCAGACGGTTTGCTATTTAAAGTGTAAGCGTCATTACGAGGAAGGAACTTGCGACTGACGAAGTAATCTCACCGAAAAACACGCTGTTGCCGAATGTTCAATTTCGGTTTAACGGCTTAGGTTGAATACCGGTGAGATTGCCGCTTCGTTCCTTCAACGTCCGCCACGGCGGATTGTTCGTTGAAGGTATTTAGCAGCATCATTACTTTCATACCTTCGAGGAAACAAGTACCTCGAAGGAAAGTTAAATGCCGAATTTCTCGCTTTTTGCTTAATTTTTTAATTCCCCTCTGGACAGAGGGGTGGATTCCGACGTATCCCGACTTGTCGGGAGGAGTCGGAAGACGGGGTGTGGAAAGATGCCGAATTTTCTCACATTTTGCTTAATTTTTAGGCAAAGCACCTACCCCGTCTTCGCTTGCGCGAATCCACCCCTTCCGTGGGAAGGGGAATTCTCTGTGGCAGGTTCCACGGGAAGGGGAATTTTTTAATTCCCCTCTTATGATTCGCCGCGGCGAAGGAGCAAAGTCGGGAGACGGGGTGTGGAAGAAACTAAAATTTTCACACATCTTATTTCTGTAAATCTTATCCTGCCTCCTGCGGATTCAGAATGAAAAAAATCAGGTAAATTCATTTTTGTGAATTACGGAAGGTTTGTTACTTTTCCTTAAAATAAGCAATTATCTTATTCGCCAAATCAATCGCTTCGTTCCCTTTTATTTCGTCAAACTCGGGATGGACAATCAATTTCTCCGCGTAATTTCTAACTTCATCCGGAACATTCTCGTCGGCGGCAATGCCTCTTAAATTGTTCATGAAACTTCTGCCGTAAAGCGGGATTAATTCCGGATGCGACTGCAGATAAAATTCGGCTACGTAACCGACGGCTCTCCGAGCGCAAACGCGGGCTTTACCGTGATTGCCTATTTCAAAAGCTTCCGCCGCTTTGCGTAATTCATTATCAGCTGCGGTAAACGCAGATAATCCGTTCGTATTTATTTTATTCATAATCTTCCTCGCAATTCTTGGGGATTTCAGGGGGCACGATTAGTACGTTTTCCTTTGTAAGCAGCACTTTACCCGGCGCCATCCCTTTTTTCTTATGTACAAATTTTCTGAATGTGTATGAAACGGGGACTAATTTAGCGGTCTTGCCTTTACTGAAATACCCCGCTATTGAGGCGGCTTTTTTCAATACGCTTTTAGGAATCGCTTCTTTGCTGTTTTCAACTCTAAGCACAACATGCGACCCGGGCAAGCCGCGTGCGTGGAACCAATAATCGTTTTGTTTGGCGAAGCGGAGCGTAAGTTTGTCATTGCTCGCCGAATCTTTCCCCACATAAACATAATATTTCCCGTCGATTAAAAACCGTCTGTATTTTATTCCTTCGTCCAATTTACTTTTCTCTTTTTTTGCATCCGCAAACTTCAACTTTTTTTTCAATTCAAGCAAGTCTTTTAATTTCTCCGCTTTCCTTAATTCTTCAAATTCCGCTTTTCGGTTTTCATATTGAGAAAGAGTCTGCCGCAGGATTTCTTTCGACTTTTCAAAATTTATTTTTTCATCGCGGGCTTTCTCAAAATACTTGTCAACTAATTTGTTGGGGGGTAATTTTTTATCAAGCTGAATTGTTATGAATCCGCCGTCTTCAAAATCTTCGAGCTTTATGTTATCCTTTCCCTTTTTCAGTCTTGAAATATTGGCAAGCAGAAGCCGCGCAATTTTTCTGTACTCGTCCTCTTTTGAGCCGGCTTCGATTCTTCCTCTGAGGTTGTTGATTTTATTGCTCAAAAATTGAATCTCGTTTTCAAGAAATTTCTGTAACCTTTTCAGTTCTTTATTGAATCCGGAAAATCTGTAATGAAGATTTATTCTTTCATTTAAGGCGGATTGAAAATCGGGGAAAACCTTTTCCTCATGCGGAATGGCTTTGTCGAAGTTCCAATTCGACGGCTGCAATTTTACTTCATAAGTTGTCTTAAAAAGAATTACCGAAACATCTTCCTTCAATATCTCACGAACTAACCGCTGAATAAGCTCAATGTTATTTTCTTCTTCGGTTCGTGTTTTATATTCACGGAGAATGTCTTTGTTGATTTGCGGTATTTCTTCTCGAAGTTCCGCAACGGTTTTATATTCGGGAATTTTCCATAGAAGAGTTTCTCCCGATAAATCGAAACTGCCGGAAAGCGCTTCGCTCAAGATTTCCCGCGTTTTGTTTTCACCCGACTTCTTGAATGACAACACGGTTTTATCCGGAAAGAAAAAGAAAACGTTTGTCGCGGGACCTCGAAGAACATAAAAAATATCAAACTTGTCGGTTTTAATATTGAGGACTCTGTCGGAAGCGGAAATCATAAATAATTCAAGTTTAACCGGAAGATAACTCGCGCAGAAATCGATGAAATTCTTTTTTGATTTATGGTGATTTTCCTTCAGCAAAATATATGGCAGTTGCGGGTCCGCCGAAATTTTAAGCGTACTCGACTTCCCACCGGGAAGAGTCAAATCGAGAAAAAGGACGTCCCTTTCCTGCGAGTAAATATCGCGGATTTCGGCGTTCTGCAAAAGTCGGTTCAGCTCTTTTACGTTTCTGGCAAGATAGAAGTAATTTCGGAACATTAGTTTTCGTTAAATAAAATTATTTAAACGAAGTCCTTTCGTTTTCGGTTAATCTGAAAATATCCTCAAATAATTGTTTCAATGCGGGAGTAAGTTCATGCTTTCGTCTTTGCATAACCAAGCCGGCGACTTCCAAAGATTTTTCCAATTTATACTCTTTTAAGAATTCCGCTCCGCCCCACGAAAATGAAGGAACATATCTCGGAGGAAAACCTTGTCCGAAAATATTTGATAAAACCCCTACAACAGTTCCGGTGTTGAACTGCGTTCCGATTGCGGACTTACTGTGGTCGCCCATGATTAATCCCACAAACTGTAATCCGGTTTTAACGGGACGCCGATTAACCTTTACGGTTATTTCGCCGTAATTATTTTTTAAGTCGCTGTTGTTTGTGCCCGCGCCGAGATTTACCCACTGTCCGAGATAGGAATGCCCGAGAAAACCATCGTGCTGTTTATTCGAATAGGAATGAACAATTGAATTTTCAACCTCGCCGCCGACTTTACAGACCTCCCCGATTGTCGTGTCATGATAAATTTTAGCGCCTACTTTAATTTTACTTTTCTCCCCGATATACGCCGGGCCGGAAATTGTTGACTGAGGCATTATCTCCGCTTCATCGTCAATAATTATCGGACCGTGAGAAGCATCGAGAACCACAGTCGGCATTATATTGCAATTTTTCCCGATGTAAATATTGTTTTTGCCTGCGCGAAAAACTCCGGTAAATTTTTCGATTTCCACCGAATCGTTCTGATTGAAGAATTGATTGTAATCACTTACGATTTCTTCTCCGTTTGCGTAAACAAGTTCCCAAGGATATTCAAAGATTTTCCCTTCAATCTCAACGGAAGGAAGTTTTGGGAGGAGTTCGCTAAAATCAAGCGCATGATTCGACTTTACAATTTCTCCGAAATGTTTTTCGGAAAGATATGCCGCCGCAATGTTTCCGTTAATCAAAAATATTTGCTCTCCGGTGATGTTTTCTATTCCGGCGTAAAACTTGTCGGAGAAAATCACTCTGCCGTTTAGGAACAATATTTTATCCGATTCAAAATTATTAACGGAATAATCGGGATTTTCTTCCTTCACAAAATCTTCCATAAATTTGCGTGTATGCAGTAAAGGTTTAATTCCGTTAATCCGCTTTTCGATTTTTTCTCTTAACGTAAAAATACCGCAACGTAGTTCGTAAACCGGACGCAGGTAAACCAGCGGATTAAAATTACTGACTTTTTCATCTTCGTAAATGCAAATCTGTTTCATAAAACGCCCGAAATAGTTGTTGAAAAATTTCCGCCGCTTATTTTACAGATAAGCGGCGGTTAAAAAAACTTTTACGAATCGGCTGTAGCTCGTTTCAATCTTTTTAAGAAAATTAAAATTAATCCCGCTGATATCAATGAAGTTACAACAAGGAATAAAAAGAATTGCCACAATTCCCAGTTCTGATAGAATCTGCCGATAAATCCTGAAAGATAATTACCGATTGCCGTTGAAGCAAACCAGCCGCCCATCATCAAACCTTTCATTTTTGGCGGAGCTACTTTAGAGACAAAGGACAATCCCATCGGGCTTAAGAACAGCTCGGAAATTGTCAGCGTAAAATAAGTGGAAATTAACCAGAACGGCGATACAGTAACGGGAGAAACGCCGCCGTGCAAGCTGTGAACCGAAGTCAGACCGTATGAAGCGACAACCATAATTACAAAAGCAACCGCCGAAATCACCATCCCGATGCCGATTTTTGCGGGAGAGGACGGCTCCTTTCCCCGCCTGTTCAGATATCCGAATAAACCTACGATAATCGGAGTTAACAGAACAATAAACATCGGATTAAAAGATTGGAACTGCTCCGGAGCGATTGGATTTTCAGCCGGGAAACTGTGAATTTTATAAATCAATAAAACAACGCCGGTAATAAAAAATCCCGCTGAGATAAGTTTTGTTCTTTTTGAACTTTTTTTGCTTAAGAAAACTCCGCCGCCGAGAAGAATAAATAAGATTGCGTGCAGTCCCACAATATCGAAAAGAACGTAAGTAACATTATCAACAATGCTCTTAGTGTAATTTTTTGCAAAAAGTGTAAGAGCCGCTCCGTTCTGCATAAACGACATCCAGAAAAAGATTACAATCGCAAAAACAGTGAACAAAGCTATTACCCGCTCCTTTTCCTGTTTCGGAGTCAGTTGAATATCTTTATCCGAATTAGGCGCATGTTTTGAAGTGTAATCGGCTTCCTTGTAATATTTTCTGAAACCGAAAAATATGAGTATCGAAAACAACATCCCGATTCCGGCTAAACCGAACGCCGCATTGTATCCTTCGGAAAGAGTAAGATTGTAATGCGTCATTAAAAAATCTTTAATGCCTTTGGCGGCTTGAGGGGCGTAAAACGCTCCGATATTGATTCCCATATAAAAAATATTAAATCCGGCGTCTTTAAGCGAACCGTTTTTGTGCGAGTATAAATTCCCCACCAACACGGAAATATTGGCTTTGAACAAACCGTTGCCGATTGCCACAATGCCCAAAGCGACAAAAAGAAGGGTCGGACTTTTAGTCGGCACCGCCATTAAAAAATATCCGATCGCTAAAACGACTGCGCCGGAAATAATTGTTTTGCTGTATCCGAGATAATTATCGGCAATCCACCCGCCGACTATCGGCGTGAAATAAACCGCGGCGAGAAATATGCCGTAAACATTTGTAACCTGCGCCGTATCCCAATGAAAATTTTCTCCGAGATAAAGGACGAATATCGATAACATTGTGTAGAAGCCGAAACGTTCCCACATTTCGGTCAAGAATAAAACGGGAAGTCCTTTGGGATGATCTTTGAACATAAATTAACTCCGAGTTTTTGAAATGAATATTAATCTAAATTAAGTTGTAAAGATAAAAAAAAATTAGATAATTAATTAAAATACAAGTTGTCAAAAAAAAGCAGTTTCAATATATTTATAAGATGAAAAAAATTCTAAAGAAACTTACCGTTTGGTTTTCCATTTTAGTTTTGATTGCCGTTGCAATCGTAGCGGCGTTAAATTATTATATCCTTCCCGACTACGTAAACGTTCCGGAAGTTAAAGTTCCCGCTATCGTGGGATTGCCGCGAACCGAAGCTATAAATTTATTAACAAGCAAAAAACTTATTCCTGTAAAACAAGGAATTAAATATGATTCGAATGTGCCGAAAGACAGAATATTGTTTCAGAAACCCGAGCCGAACGCTCTCGTAAAAGAAGGAAGGCACGTCTATTACTGGGTTTGCGGCGGCGAACCGCTTGTTCAGGCTCCTAAAGTAATCGGGAAAACAATTCGCGACGCTAAAGTAACGCTGAAGCGGCTCGGTTTCGTAATCGGGGAAATTAAGGAATCGCGTTCGGAATTTCCGAATAACACGGTAATTTCTCAGAGCGTCGCTCCGGGGGAAAACGTTCCCAAAGGGACTGAAATAGATATTGAAATCAGTATCGGTCCGCGCCGGGGAATGGTGCGCGTTCCTTCGTTAATTGCCAAAACCGTTAAGGAAGCAAAAAGAATCTTAAGAAGAAACAATTTAAGCGTCGGTAAAATTATTTATCAGCGTTCGCATAATCTTTTGCCGAACACGGTAATTGATCAAATGCCGAGCGAAGACGCTTTAATTAATGTCGGCGAAAAAGTTGATATTGTCGTAACTAAATAGATTGAGATGAATATTCAAATAATTAATTTTGAAAATAGTTCAGCAGCCGAATATTATTCCGGAAAGTTCGGGATAAATCCGCCCGAAAACAGAAAAGGGTTTTTCGGTCTGTATGTTTCGGGAAGCGGTATTTCATTTTTCTCCCCTCTGATTCGAGAGTTTATTTTTCAGGACGAGGATGATTTTATTGTCTTCGGTAAAATTAACGATATTGAAGAATGCGTCTATTCTATGGCGAGCGAATACCCCGAAGTCGGAAAATACGCCGAGGCGGTTTTATCCAACTACATCAATTATGATAATTATATTTTTGAGATTAAGGGGAAAAAGTTCTCATCTTTTTCTCCGCTGGTTATGGGAATTTTGAATGTTACTCCCGATTCTTTTTCCGACGGAGGCGAGTTTTTCGACCGTGAAAAAGCTTTGGAACATGCGATAGAAATGATTAATTGCGGCGCGGATATTATCGACGTCGGCGGCGAGTCTTCCCGTCCCGGCGCGAAACCCGTCTCAGCGGAAGAAGAACTGGAAAGAGTTATTCCGGTTATCCGTAAAATTGCGAGAATGGAGAAAAACGTTTTAATTTCCATTGATACGACAAAAGCGGTTGTGGCCGAAGAGGCGTTGAAAGCCGGAGCCGATATTGTAAACGACATCAGTTCCTTTGGTTTTGACGAGAAAATTCTTGAGGTTGTACGAAGATACGACGCGCCTTACGTTTTGATGCACATAAAAGGCACGCCCGAAACCATGCAGCGACGCCCTTTTTATAACGAACCGATCGCTGAAATCCATCAATTCCTTGCCGATAAAATTGCCCGCTTGCACTCAATCGGAATTAACAATATCATTATTGATCCCGGCGTCGGATTTGGGAAAAGAGTAAGGGATAATTATGAAATTATTTCCCGGCTCGAGGAATTTAAGAGTTTCGGACTTCCGATTTTAATGGGCGTTTCCCGTAAATCGTTTTTAGGGAATTCATTGTCGCTTGACTTTGACAAACGGGACAACGCAACAACAGTCGCGGAAACGCTTTCTATAATGAACGGCGCTTCAATAATACGAACTCATAACGTTAGCGCCGCATTTGAAACGAAAAGGATTATCGGGTTTGTAAAAGAACCGGGACTATCGGAATAATATGCTCGAACTATTCAAAATAGGTTTTATATCGTTCACGGTTGTCGATTTAATCGACATAACAATTGTGTCGTTTCTGACTTATCAAATTTATAAGCTGATTCGCGGGACGGTTGCGGCGCAGATTCTGCTCGGCTTGATGGCTTTGCTCGCTCTGTCGTTAATCGCTCAGCTAACCGGAATGAGAACTTTAACCTATATCCTTAAATTGATAACGGATGTTTGGGTTCTGGTTTTTGTCGTTTTATTCCAGCCGGAACTCCGGCGGTTTTTGATGATGCTCAGTAAATCAAGACTTTTACGATTTTTCAGCTCGAATAAATATGAGATTGATATTGACGTTGCCGAAGAATTAACAGACGCCGTTTTTGAGATGTCGCAGCATCAGCACGGAGCTTTAATCGTAATCGAACGCTCGGCTGAGATTAAAGCTATTATCGATACCGGCGTAATTATTGACGCAAAGCTGAGTAAAGATTTATTGCGCAATATATTTTTTCCGCGTTCCCCTCTGCACGACGGAGCCGTCGTAGTTAAAAACAATATTATTAAAGCCGCAAGATGCACGCTCCCTCTTTCCAACAAATCGGAAGTTAACGGAATTTCTCTCGGGATGCGCCACAAAGCCGGACTTGGGATTTCGGAGCAGTCCGACGTTTTGAGTTTGATCGTTTCCGAAGAAACCGGAAGTATCTCAATCGCGGAAAACGGAGAGCTTACCAGCGGGCTATCCAAAGAGTCGCTGAAGAACTTACTGAACGAAAAACTAAACTTGAAGCAGCAAACAAATGTCCGGGGCATTTTTGAACAATTCTGGAAGTAGCCCGAAAGTCTGCGCGGTTATTCCGACTTTTAACGAAAACAGTAAACTCCTTGAAACGGTAATTCAAACCAAAAAGTTTATTGAATCTGTAATCGTTGTCGATGACGGCTCAACCGACAAATCGATAAGTCTTCTTGAAGGAATTGACAACATAAAAATTTTCAGACATGAAAAGAACATGGGGAAAGGCGCCGCGCTTACAACGGGTTTGTTGTTCGCGAAAAAGTCGGGGTTTGACTTTGCCGTAACGCTCGACGCCGATTTACAACACGACCCCGGTTCTATCCCCAAATTTCTTTCCGAAGCGGAAAAAGAGAGTTGCGACATTGTTATCGGGAACAGACTCGGCACAACCAAAGAGATGCCGCTGCCGAGAATCGCAAGCAACTTTTTAACCTCAAAACTGTTGTCGATTAAAACCGGCAAAAAAATTCTCGACAGCCAATCCGGATTCAGATTATTCAAACTCGAGCGAATTGAAAAAATATTACCTGCGTTCTCCGGATTTGAAGCCGAAAGCGAAATGCTTGTTTACGCCGCAAGAAACAAAATGGAATTCGGTTTTGTTGAAATTCCGACTATTTACAATGATAACGAAAGTAAAATGAAATCAATTCAAGCAATCATTGGATTTATTAAAGTCTTATTCATATAATTGGGAATAAGATTTTATAAAAGTAAAAGGAGAATGGTTATGAAGCTAAGATATTTTTCACATTCGGCTTTTCAGATTACAACCGAGGACAACAAATGTATTTTAATCGATCCTTTTTTGGATCAGAACCCGACCTCGCCCGTGAAGTCGGACGAAGTTACAGCCGATTATATTGTGCTTACTCACGCTCACGGCGATCATCTCGGAGATTCATTTAAGATTGCCGATAAAACTTCGCCTCTCTTTATTTCGGTTAATGAGTTAGCCGATTATATTGCCTCGAAAGGTTACAAGGCGCACAATATGCATATCGGCGGAAGCTGGAATTTTGATTTCGGCAAAGTTAAATTTACAATTGCGCATCACGGCTCCATTACTCCCGACGGACATTACGCAGGCGAACCCGCTGGCGTTATTTTAACAATTGACGGAAAAACAATTTATCATGCGGGCGACACCGGGCTGTTCCTCGACATGAAACTTATCGGCGAGTTAAATGATATCGATTACTTTCTAGTTCCAATCGGCGATAATTTCACAATGGGTATTGACGACGCAGTAAAAGCGGTTGAATTTGTTAACCCCAAAGTCGCTATCCCGATTCACTACAACACGTTCCCTTTAATCAACGCTAACCCGAAAGAGTTTAAGGAAAAAGTTGAAGCAAAGGGATTTAATTCTCGAATTTTAGAATACGGCGAAGAAATAGAACTATAATTTATGTCAAAAGTTATTGCAATTACAAATCAAAAAGGAGGAGTCGGTAAAACGACTACCTCCATAAATCTTTCCGCCTCAATTGCGGCGCTTGAAAGAAAAACACTGCTGATAGATATTGACCCGCAGGCAAATTCATCTTCAGGGCTTGGCGTCGGCGGTTCGGATAAATCCGTTTACGAAGCTATCAGCGGCGAGATTGAATATAAGGACGCTATCCAGTCCACCTACATGCCGTACCTCGATATTGTCCCCGCCAGCATAAATCTTGTAGGCGCGGAAGTCGAGCTGGTGAGCATTGAAAACCGCGAGTATTTACTCAAAGACTTCATCGACAATGTTAAAGATAAGTACGATTATGTTTTTATCGATTGCCCTCCCTCTCTCGGTCTTTTAACCTTGAACGCACTAACGGCTTCCGACGCCGTTATTGTTCCCGTTCAGTGCGAATATTTCGCATTGGAAGGATTGGGACAACTGTTAAACACAATTAATATCGTTAAGAAAAACTTTAACAAAAATTTATTTATCGAAGGCGTTCTTTTAACGATGTACGATCAGCGTTTGAAGCTGTCAAATCAAGTGGTTGAGGAAGTTAAAAAATATTTCGGCAATCGCGTATTTAAAACCATAATTCACAGAAACGTGCGAATTTCCGAATCGCCGAGTTTTGAGAAACCGGTAATTCTTTATGACGCAACATCAACCGGAGCTAAAAATTATATGGCTTTGGCGGCGGAATTACTTTCGGATGAAAATTTTAAGGAAAGGGAGAATGAATAAAATTAAAAGCGGATTGGGAAAAGGTTTGGACGCGCTGATTAACCCGAAAGTCAGGGAATCGGTCAGCGAACCTCTTGCGGTTAACTCTGGAGAACTGCAGCCGGATAACGGTAAAGAAACGGATGTGCTTGTAAAAGTTCCGGTTGAGAAAGTTGTTCCCAATCCCTACCAGCCGAGAAGAGAATTTAATTCCGAAGCTCTTGACGAACTTAAAAAATCGATTCTTGAAAACGGATTAATTCAGCCGATAACTGTCCGGCGAACAGAAAAAGGCGCTTACGAATTGATATCCGGCGAGCGACGATTAAGAGCTTTTTCCGATATCGGCTACCGGGAAATTCCCGCGTACATAATTAAAGTTGACACTCCGGAAAACATGATTGCGCTGGCGCTGATTGAGAACATACAACGCGAAGATTTGAACCCGATTGAAATTGCGGAATCGTACAACAGGTTAATAAGCGAATGCAAATTAACTCAGGACGAAATCGCAAAGAGAGTAGGAAAAAACAGAACTACAATCACAAACTCCCTTCGTTTGCTGAAACTTCCCGCTAAAATAAAGGAATCCCTTGCCGAAGGAAAATTATCAAGCGGACATGCGCGCGCGCTGATTAATTTGGAATCGGATAACTTAAAACTTCAGCTGCTTGACCAAATTATTTCCAAACAGCTCTCCGTACGAAAAGTTGAAAAGATTGTAAAGGAATTAAACAATCCTGCGAAAAAATCCGGGACAAACTCATCCACCAAGAGTGATGAAGAATATGTAGAGGATTTGTCGCGCCGCGATGTGGAATCGAAACTGCGGGCAATATTTGCGACGAAAGTTTCATGTAAGCAGAAAAAAGACGGCTCGGGCAATATCACAATCGAGTTTTATTCCAATGACGAACTTGAACGGCTTTTCGAGCTTTTCGAAATCATTGAACAATATAATTAGATTGTGTTAAATGAAAAACGGACTTCAACTTCCTCTGTTTTTACTCGTAATTTTTTTTGCTGTTACAAGTCTGAATGCTCAGTCGAAAATCGACACTCTCGGCGCGCGGCATTCGCAAGTTTATTCGCCTTCCAAATCCCCGACCGGCGCAATGCTAAGAAGCGCAATAATACCGGGATGGGGACAATTCTACAACGAAGCTTACTGGAAAATTCCGATTATTTGGGGAGCCTCCGCCGGATTTATCTACTACTGGATTTGGAATAATAATCTTTACAAAAGCAACGCCGATCTTTATTCGCGAACCGGAGAAAAGGGCTATTACGAACTGCGCGAGTTTTACCGCGACCAAAGGGATTTAAACGGCGTTTTTTTATTTATCACATACTTACTGAATATTGTTGACGCTTACGTTGACGCGCATCTCTTTGATTTTTCCACATACACAAACCCGAATACCGGCGCTCATGAAATAAATCTCAGATACAGATTTTGAAAATCGAGAAAAAAAATAGCATTGTTTGCGATTCGTGTAAAAATAGGATTCCCGCTTATGTTGATACTTGCCCCGAATGCGGAGCTTTTGTCAGAAACAGAATAAACAACCTCAACATATGGAAAACCATTCTGAACTTGTTTGACTCGCCCGTTAAAACCATGACAAAAATTATTTACGCCAAAAGGAAATCGGGAATATTTCTTATCGCTTTTACTTTTGTTCTTACTCTTGCTTTTTACGATTTTGCAGCGTCTAATTTTCTGAGAAACGAGTCGTCCGGTATTGAAGGATTTCTTAAAATATTTGAATCGGCGATAATCAATTACACAATTACGATTTTATCCGTTTCCATGTTTGTTAAATTTATTTTTTACCCGCTCGGATATAAAGCAAGATTTAAAGATATCGCGGCGGTTTCGATTTTTGCCTTTGTTCCTGTTATTTTAACTTCATTTTTTCTCTTTCCGATTGAAGTAGGACTTTTCGGCGAATATTGGTTTACGTTTCATCCTTACCCATGGGTGATTAAATCTTTCCCCGCTTACTTGCTCCTTTCGATTCACGGCATAATGTTGTTGTGGAGCTTAGCGCTTCTTTTTATCGGGATGAAAAAGATTTTTAGGAATAACCTTATCTCTTTTGCCGGATTTCTTTGTATCTCAGCGGCAATATTTTACGGGCAGTTTATCGTAGTTTATTAGGAATTATTGTAACCTTTAAAGTATTTGAGGTTGGATGTTTGTTTATTGTTGCTAAAAATGCACCTACCCCGTCTTCGCTAAAGGCGGATTCCGTAGGAATGGGAATTTTAAAATTCCCCTCTGGACAGAGGGGTGGATTCCGACGTAACGGAGTGAAGTCGGAAGACGGGGTGTGGAAGAACCCCTAACTTTCACTCCAACTCCCTTTTTCTCTCCTCAGCAATTTGTTCAAGGTAACACATTACGCCATTTAAATTATTTTTAACATCAGTATCAAAAATATGCACTACTTTCAGTCCGTAGCCTTCCAAAAACGCGTCTCGGTTTTCATCATATTCTTCTTTGTCCGCGTGAGACGAACCGTCGATTTCTATCACCAGTCCGAGAGATTTGCAGTAAAAATCCACAATGTAATTCCCGATGATTTTTTGTCTGTCAAAATCCAAATTTAAGAATTGTTTATTTTTTACGGCATTCCAAAATATTACTTCAGAAAGATTTCCCGCTTTGCGTAATTCTCTTGCTCGTTCTTTAAGTTTGGGATTTTTCGGTAGTTCGTACCAATGTGGAAGATGCTGTTTCATTATTATTTTTTTGCCCTATTATTTAATTGTAAAATAATAAATCGGGGGCGGTGTTTCAAGGGGATATTTTTTATTTCTCGTTTTTTGTAAAGTTGTACCTACCCCGTCTCCGCCAGAGGCGGAGCCACCCCTTCCACTGGAAGGGGAATTTAATTCCCCTCTGGACAGAGGGGTGGATTCCGACGGAGCGTGGCGAAGTCGGAAGACGGGGTGTGGATAGATGCCGATTTTTTTACACATTTTGCTTAATTTTCATGCAAAGCCCCTACCCCGTCTTCGCTTGCGCGAATCCACTCCGCCGCAGCGGATTCCGTAGGAAGGGGAATTACTTTTAATGCGCTTCCAACCAATTAGCTCCCGTTCCGATATCAACAATCAGCGGGACTTCAAGCTGCATTGCGTTTTCCATTTCTGATTTTACCAAGTTTTTAATTCTTTCCAATTCATCTTTATGAACGTCGAACACAAGTTCGTCATGAACTTGCAGCGCCATTTTACTTACGAAATTTGCAGCGATCATTTTCTTATGAATATTAATCATTGCAATTTTGATTAAGTCCGCGGCGGTTCCTTGAATCGGCATATTGATTGCAACGCGCTCTTCGAATTGGCGCACGACATTGTTGCCGCTGTTGATGTTGCGGAGAAAGCGTCTTCTGCCGAGGAGCGTTTTAGCGTAACCGTGTTCTTTGGCAAAGTTAATCGAATCATTCATGAATTGCCTGACGTTCTTAAACGTCTCGAAATAAGTGTCGATTATCTCTTTCGCGTGCGCGCGGGGAATCCCGAGCCGGCTGCTTAAACCGAAAACTCCGATTCCGTAAAGAATCCCGAAATTAACTTCTTTGGCTTTCCGGCGCATGTCCGGCGTAACTTCATCCGGAGGAACTTGAAAAACAAGCGCCGCGGTTCTGCGGTGAATGTCTTCTCCTTGCCGGAACGCCTCGGTGAGCGCGGGATCTTTTGAGATTGAAGCCATTATTCTCAGCTCGATCTGGCTGTAATCGGCGCTTAAAATCAAATGGGATTTATCCGTCGGGACAAAAGCTTTTCGTATTTCTTTACCCAACTCCGAACGAATCGGTATATTCTGCAAGTTGGGGTCGTTGCTCGAAAGTCGCCCCGTCGAAGCGACAGTCTGGTTGTACGTAGTATGAATTCTTTTCGTGTTGGGATTTATCAGTTTCGGAAGCGCATCGGCGTATGTTGATTTTAGTTTGGAAATTTGTCTGTACTCGAGGAGCAAATCGATTACTTCATGTTTTCCCTTCAACTTTTCAAGAGATTTTGCGTCTGTGGAATATCCGGTTTTTGTTTTTTTCGACAGAGGAAGTTTCAGCTTTTCAAAAAGAACTTCCTGTAGCTGTTTTGTCGAATTGATATTAAAAGTTAATCCGGAAAGGGAGTAGATTTGTTTGGTTAATTCGTCAAGTTTAATTTCAAGTTCTTTGCTGAATTTCCTCAAACTCTCGGTGTCGATTTTTACGCCGTTTCTTTCCATTTGTTCAAGAACTTCCACAAGAGGAAACTCAATATCGTAAGCGATTTTCTGCAGCTTCTCTTTATCGATTATTTCTTTGAGTTTAGTAAAAAGCCGGAATGTTATGTCGGCGTCTTCCGCCGCATATTCGGAAAGTTTTTCAAGCTCAACGTCAAAAATTTTGCCCGCGTTTTTCTTATTCCCGATTAAATCGGAAAGAGGAATCGTTTCGTAGCCGAGATAAACTTTTGCGAGATTATCCATATTATGCTTTTGGTCAGGATCGATTACATAGCTGGCGAGCATCGTATCGAAATAAAAGTTTTTCACTTTTATTCCATGCGAACGAAGTATTGAAATATCAAATTTCCCGTTCTGGCAAACTTTTTTAATGCCGTTATTTTCAAAAACCGGAGCAAAAATTTCACGGAATTCATGGAGCGTAAGTCTGTCCGATAAATCGGACGAGAACAAATCTTCTTTATCGGGGAAAGGATTAACGGGGACGAAATACGCCTCTCCTTCCTTTACCGCAAAAGACGCTCCGGCAAGGTCTGCCGTCAACGTGTTAAGTCCGTTGGTCTCGGTATCGAATACAAAAAGTTTTTCTCGCGAAAGTTTTTTCGCCAGTTGTTGAGCGGACTTTATATCATTAACAAGATGATATTCTTTTTCTATTTCAACTTTTACTTCTTCTTTCTTATCCGCTTCCTGCGGCGTTTCTTTTTCATAGATTGAGAAAAGTCTGTTGCCGAACGATTTAAATTCCAGCTCCGCAAATATTTCAAGCAATTTTTCAAAATCGGGTTTGCCGAATTTTGCATGCTCAAAGTCCAAGGTCATCGGGACGTCTGTTTTAATTGTTGCAAGCTCTTTGGAAAGGAATGCGTTTTCTTTGTTTTCCAAAAGTTTTTTCTTAACTCCGGCTTTTTCTATTTTGTCGATGTTTTCGTAAATTTGTTCAACTGTTCCGAATTGCTGAATCAATGGCGTAGCGGTTTTCGGACCGATTCCCGCAACTCCGGGAATATCGTCCGAAGCGTCTCCAACAAGCGCGAGATAATCAATCATATAGATTGGCTCAAATCCGTATTTTTTGATTGCAGATTCTTTGTCAATCAATTCCCACTTGTCCCCCGATTTCCCCGGGCGGAGAATTTTAACGAAATCCGTTATCAGCTGAATATAATCTTTATCGGGAGTAACCGCGTATGATTCAAGTCCTTTATTCTCAGCAAGTTTAACCGCCGTTCCGATTAAATCGTCCGCTTCAAAACCGGGTTGTATCAAAAGAGGAAAGTTAAACGCCTCGACAATTTCTTTAATTCTCGCAATCTGCGGGATTAACTCTTCCGGCATTTCCTCGCGGGATGATTTGTAGTTTTCATATCTGTCATGACGGAAAGTCTTTTCCTTTGAATCAAAGGCAATAACGAAATAATCCGGTTTCGTATCGTTCAATATCTTGAAAATCTGCGACAAAAAACCGTAAACCGCGCTTGTCGGTTCTCCTTTTGAATTGGAAAGAGGGCGATTTATATAAGCGAAATAAGCTTTGTAGGCAAGCGCCATAGTGTCAACAATAACAAATAATTTTTTATCTCTCATTTTTTCTATTTATTTTTAGAGTAATTATTGAACATAAAAGTAAGGAAATTAAATTAAAATGAAAATCAAACTTAATGCAATCCGATTAAATATTTTTATCATTCTTGCCTTTTTTATTTTCACTTCTGTTTCCGTATTAAAAGCCGGTCAGAGCGACACGCTTTGCATTGGGGAATGGAATGTTGAGAATCTTTTTGACACTGTTCACGACGCAGGGAAAAACGACAAGGAATTTATTCCCGAAAGCAGAAAACAATGGACCGAGAAAAGATTGGGAAGAAAAATTGAACATCTTGCATCCGTTTTGCAAAAGCTTAATGATAACCGCGGACCGGATATTTTCGGATTCGAGGAAGTTGAACATAAAGCGCTCCTTAAAAGAGTGATAAGCGGAATCAACAGAAATTACGGAATCGTTTATGCCGAATCTCCCGATTTCAGGGGTATTGATAACGGTATTATTTACGACAAAGACAAATTCAAACTTGACGGTTTCGACACGCTAAGAGTAGCTCTCGGCGGGCACAGAACAACGCGATATATTCTCTACGCCCGTTTAATTACGACTTCGGGCGACACGCTGAATATTTTTGATAACCACTGGCCCTCGCGCTACGGCGGACAGGCGAGAAGCGTTCCGGGAAGAGTTTCGGCGGCTCAGACTTTAAGAACATATTTATGCAAGCATAATCTTTGGCGCAACATTATCATTATGGGCGATTTTAACGACGAACCCGGCGATCCTTCAATCCTTTATGTTTTAAGCGCCAAACCCGGTTTGAAGAAAACCGTTAAACCTACCGATTTTGTTAATCTTTCTTATCCCCTTTTTGCCGAAGGCGACGGAAGTTTGACTTACCGCTGGGATTGGAATATGCTTGACCAGATTATTGTTTCTCAGAATTTGCTAACGAACGGAAAAATCAAATACATTAAAAATTCGTTTCACATAATCAGATTCCCATTTATGGTTGAACAGAAAGGAAAATATAAAGGAAATCCGTTCCGAACTTACGCGGGGAATCATTATCTCGGAGGTTACAGCGATCATTTCCCCGTAGCCGCAAAATTTATCATTAAATAAATTTTAAGCCCTGTGTGAATTTGCTCAGGGCTTTTTCGGAGTAAAAATGAAAACATTAATGCTTTTTGGCGCCTCAGGATTTTTAGGACGAGGCGTAACCGAAGTCCTTTTGAAAAAGAACTACGATAAAATTTATCTCTATTCGTCGCGCCCTTTGAGTCACGATAAAGAATTTGCAGAGAATATTCTAACCGGCGATTTATCTATAGAAGAAAATGTGAAAAAAGTATTTAACGAAATTGAAATTTCCGTTGATGATGAACTTTATCTTTTTTCTTCCGTAGGCGGATTTTACGGCGGTAAATTTATCGGGGAAACTCCGTACGAAGAATGGGAAAAAATGTTTAAACTGAATGTTGATATTGCATTTCTGCTTGGGAAATATTTTCAACTTAAAGTTAAAGATTGCGGACGCGGGTCAATTTGTTTTACAAGCGCTCTATCTTCCTTTATCCCCGAGAAAGGAAAAAGCGCTTATGTCGTTTCGAAAAATGCGTTAAATTTTCTTGTTCAAGTTTTATCGGAAGAAGGTCTGGAGCAAAACTATTCAGCTAATGCGATTGCTCCGTTTGTGTTGGATTCTCCCGCTAACAGGGAATGGGCAGATTCCTCTACACATTTGGTCTCTCCTCAAGAGATTGGCGAATTAGTGAATTCTGTTTTTGATAATTCTAAAATCCTAACGGGAAATATTTTGAAAGTTTATTAGAAGGGCTTTGTTTAACCTAATAAAAAATTATAGTTAAGTCATTACGAGAAGTTTTTATCCGGAAATAATCTGCAAAAATATGGGAGATTGCCAATCCGCCAAGGCGGAGGAGTGGAAGCCGTCCGAAATATCTCAAAATTAGGTATAATAACCGGTTATGAGATTCTTCTCCCGCTCCGCCTTGGCGGAGGATCAGAATAACATATAAATTAGGTTTTGCAAAGCCTTCTATCGTTTCATTTTGCTATAAATATTTGAATCCTTCGGATTCGCAAACCCTATTGTTCCCCTTGCGTTCTCTTTGCTGAAGGTCGCCCTCTTTATTACGGAAACGACATCCGGTGAAATAAGTTTCTTACAATGCAAGAAAAATCAAGAATAAACTTCCGGATCAACTCTGTTTAAGCCGTTCAAAGCGGCAACGCGGTATGCTTCCGCCATCGTCGGATAGTTGAACGTTGTATTAACAAAATAAAGAAGAGACCTGTTCCCTTTTTTCTGCGACATTATTGCCTGACCGATATGAATAATTTCGGACGCGCCGTGCCCAAAGCAATGAATCCCGAATATTTCAAGCGTTTCGGGATGAAACAGTATCTTCAGCACGCCAACCGTGTGCCCGGTAATCTGCGCGCGGGCAAGATTCCTGAAAAACGCTCGTCCGCTTTCATAAGGTACTTTCTCTGTGGTCAGTTCTTTTTCGGTTAATCCTACCGAGCTGATTTCCGGTAATGTGTAAATGCCGGTTGGGATATATTCAACAAGATGCCTGATTTTCTTCCCCGTTACAATATGCGTCGCGGCAAATCTTCCTTGATCATACGACGCGCTTGCAAGAGAAGGATAGCCGACAATATCGCCGACCGCGTAAATATTGGGGATGTTCGTTTGGTGATTTTCATTAACTTTAATTGTTCCCTTGTAGTCAACTTCAATTCCGAGTTCTTTAACGCCCAATTCTTCGGAATTGCCCGTTCTGCCCTGCGCCCAGAACAGATATGAGCTTCTAATCTTTTTATTGGATTTCAGATAAAGCGTAACGCCTTCGTCGTCCGCGACAACCTTTTCATATTCTTCGTTATGACGAATCAAAATTCCGTTTTCACGCAAATGATAACTGAGTGCGTCGATGATTTCGTCGTCTAAAAACGCAAGAAGCTGCGAACGCGTATTAACAAGATTAACTTTTGTTCTAAGCCCTTTGAATATTGACGCATATTCGCATCCTATTACTCCCGCTCCGTAGATAGTAAGGGAACGGGGATGTTCTTTCAATTCCAATATTTTATCGCTGTCCAAAATTCTCGGATGTGAAAAATCGATATCCTCCGGATGATAAGGATGCGAACCGGTTGCTATCACAAAATACTTTGCATGGTACCTCTCTTTAACTCCGGTAGCGTTTAACACCTCAATTGTATTTTCATCGACAAACTTTGCCCAACCGTCTATTATATCAACCCAATTACGCTCGTAAAAACGTTTGCGTAATTTACTCTGCTGTTCTATTACATTTTCCGCCGTCAAAAGAAGCTCGGGAAAGCTTACACTGGTAAGCGTATCCCTTTCTTCAAGAATTTCGGTAGCGTGCCGTAATGCCTTACTCGGTATAGTTCCTTTGTGCGTCGAGTTTCCGCCTATATTTTCTAATCTGTCGCAAACGGCAACTTTTAGTCCGGACTTAGTCAGCTTCATTGCGGCTCCTTCGCCGCCCGGTCCGCTGCCGATTACAATTGCATCATAATTATTCATAGTAATCCTATAATTTGAAGATTGAAATTAAAGAGATTTTATCGAATTATCAAATATTAGAATGAAACTCAGCGATTCAGTGTTCGGATGTAGTTTCAATAAGCGTAAAAAAAAGGTTAAAAGGTAAAAACCTATGAACCTTTGTGCCTTTGATTTTTCGAGTTTGGAATTTTATTCAGTAATGCTCTAAGCGTTTTCCGATCTCATTAAGACCTCAAGCGATGCCAATAAATTTTGGATATAAGAATCTATTTCAGCCGCTTTTTCTTCAGGCAAAGCTCCGTAGTTTTTTAGGTTAACCGAGCTGCTGTCGATAAGTATTGTCCACAAATTGGCGCTTTTCGCTTTTATCACTCTTTCTTCAGCCAATTCCAATGGTTTTAAACTCAGCTCGTCGAACATTCTCTCATTCTCTGTTCTTATCCGCTCAATTATCTTGAGTAATTCATTCCGTTTTTCTTCACTGTACACAGGAATAATTTGCGCGGTTTTATTTTGTGTAAGCTTTCCCTTAAGAATTTCCTCCATTTCGTTCAAAGTTGTTTCCACTTTTCTTGCCGTAACCGAAAGAATCCTTTTATGATTCGATGAGAGTTCAATTTTATCTCGATTCATCGCTTCCCCTTTTTTTCTGACTGTAGTGTGATTACTTTTTTTGCGGCATTTCTAACGACAATAGGATAATCATTCGAGTTATAATTAGAAAGCGCGTCAATTAATGAATTATCATTCATCATACCGAGCGCCATGATAATTTCGGAGAGAACGAACGCATCTTTTTCCCTTTCAAGACGTTCGGTCAAAGCCGGGACCGCTTTTCGATCTCCGAGTTTACCGAGAATATTAACCGCTCTCATTCGCGTTTTCGGTTCGGGATGATTGAGCGCCGAAATTAATTTATCCGTAAACGATTTCTCCGACTCCTTCGATATATGAGTTCCACAGAAAGGACAGATTTCCGTTTCTTCACGAATTTCATTCCAGCAGTGCGGACAGAAGAAAATCATCAAAGTATTCCGTTTTTCATCAAGTTAAATTTCATTAAACAAATTCCTTCTCCAATTACTCATTCGAGCAAATCTGCGGCAGAATTTATAATAAAGACCTCTGCATGTCCTAAAATTATCATTTTGAATTTAAAGCAGCGTTTTAGCAAATTCTTGTTTGTGAAGGAGTATTTTTGTAATTCCTTCTTTACAGCTTTCCGATAACGGGGCTTTATTCAAATCGAAAATCGTTTTCTCCACATCATACTCAATTCTTTTCAGAGTTATCAAATTGTTTTCGTAAACCGCATAACACGCTTCGCTCCCGTCTCTTGGCAATCCGACGCTGCCCGGATTTACAATCAGAGATTGGTCAATCTGTTTTTCGTACTGCACATGCGTATGACCGACCAATATGTTTTCCGTTTTAATTCCCGTAATCTTTGTAGTCATTTCCTCAACGGACAAATATTCGGAGATATCCCCTTGCGGAGAAGCATGCGCCATAAAAAAGGAGTTACCGTCAATATGAGCTTTATTAAGAATCGGCATCCTTCTGAAAAAATCAATATCGTCTTCAGTCATTAACTTTCTGTGCCATGCTCGAGTTTCAATAGAAAAACTCCTGAATGTTCCCATGCTGTTACAGTCCGATTCGTATCCCATTGCATTATCATGGTTTCCGCGCACATAGTAATCGGCATTATTTTTAATAAAATCCAAACACTCTCTCGGGTTCGGTCCGTAATCTACAATATCTCCGAGAAACAAAAGCACATCGTAATTCCCATCGTTATTAAGCGCTTCTTGCAACGCAGTAAAATTTGCATGAATATCAGATATGATTAAAGCTTTCATTTTTTTCCTCTAAATATATTTATTAAAATCCGGTCAAAATAATTTGGCGACATCGAGAATAAGGAGGAAGAATCAGCATGGGAGCATTTTTTAAGAATTGTTTCGCGGTGTCTTTATCGAAACATTGAGCATTATGAAGATAACATTCGTTTTGCATAATGAATAAAACAAAATAAATTGCACAAGGTTCCTGATAAATTATTTTAAGGAAATATTTATTACGAAAAAGTTATTTTTGTTGTTTGAATTATCAAAACACTTTTATCTAATAATATATAAATTATTGAGAGTTAACATGTTTGTCGATTACAACGAGATACCCGGCTACAAAGATTTAATGCTCGATTTCATCTACGATTTTGAAAATGTGGAAGATTTTTACATAAAAAATTTTAGAGACGAGGAAACTTTTAACGACCATATTCAGGCGGTTTCACAAAAAAAACTGCCTCACAGACAAAAATTGGTTGAGATTATTAAATCACAATATTCACCTTATTCTCCCTCGCAACTGACCAAGAAAAACATTAACTCTCTTCTTTCAAATAAGACGTTCGCAGTTGTCGCGGCTCAACAGCTCGGATTGTTTGGAGGACCCCTCGGCTATTTTTACAAGATTATTTCAGCCGTCAAACTCAGCCGTTTACTTAAAGAAAAATATGAAGACCTTAATTTTGTTCCTGTTTTCTGGCTCGAAGGAGAAGACCACGGTTTTGAAACGGTTAATAAAACTTACACTTACACAAAAGAGAGCGGAATAAAAAAAGTAGAATATAAAAATTCCTTAACCGAAGAAGAAAACTTGGGAAGCGTGGGAGATATTATCCTTGACGAAGAGATTGAAGAAACAGCCGGTAAACTTTTTTCTATGTTAAAAAAAACAGAGCATTCCGAACAAGTTCGCGAATTAATTTCCGGAGCTTACCGCATCGGGAAAACCTACACCGAAGCGTTCAGAAAACTCCTCTTTAATTTATTTGACGAATACGGTTTAATTATTTTTGATTTTAACGAACGGGAACCAAAACTTTTGGCGCGAAGTTTATTTTCCGAGACTATTAATAATCGGGAAGCCCTTGCCATGCTGGGAATTCAGCGAAGCGCGCGGTTGGAAGAAAACTATCACGTTCAATTAAAAGTGCATCCGGTTAATCTCTATCTGCTCGATAAAAACAGACGGCTTCGCCTTGAACCGCACGAACGGGGCTTTAGAATCGGGAATACCAGAAAAATTTTATCGGAATCAGAAATACTTGAGATAATAAATTCCAATCCGGAGAGAATATCCCCCGATGTGATTTTAAGACCAATAGTTCAGGACACGATTCTGCCGACAGCCGTTACAATTGCCGGTCCCAATGAGATGAATTACTTCCCCCAGGTAATTCCCTATTATTCCTATTTCAACTTGGAAACTCCCCTACTCTACCCAAGAGCTTCCGCGACTTTGAATGAAAGTTTTCTTCAGAAGAAAATTGAGATTTACAACCTTACTCCGCAAAGTATTTTCGTATTAAGTGAAAAAGAACTGACCGACAAAATCCTTCGTGCCGATCCGAATTCACATATCAATTCAATTTTTGATGAAACTGAACACGAGATTGATTTTGCAATTGACCGCCTTAAAGAGAAACTCTTTGCAATTGATCCCGATTTAACAAAGGATGCACAGGAAGTAAGAGACGGTATTTTGAAGTTAATGGCAATTCTTCGGAAGAAAGGAGAGCGGTCAAACGCTTCAAAAGTTCAAGCAATTATACGACATTCCAAGCTCCTTAAAAATCAGTTTCGCCCCAACGGTAAAGCGCAGGAGGAAGTGATTAACTTCGTCTATTTTGCAAACAAATACGGACTTGATGTTCTAAAACTTATTTTTGATGAATTATCAATCACTTCCTTCGAACATCAGATAATTAATTTGTAGATTAATCATGGACTGCTATCCCTACCCCGCCACGGCGGATTCCACGGGAAGGGGAATTTTTTAATTCCCCTCTGGACAGAGGGGTGGATTCCGAAGGAAGGGGAATTTTTGACACACAATAAAATATTCATTGTAGGCTTATTAAACCGACAGTCCGCCGAAGCAAAGTCGCTCTCTTAGAATCATTTATCATATTTAAGATATTCAACCGCTTTGGCAATAACTTTAGGCATATATTCATCGATACTTTTGCCGTCCAAACGGGATCCCGCCGCGTTAATATGTCCTCCGCCGCCGAATTCCCCGGCAAGTTTGTTCATCGGAATTGTCCCGCGCGAGCGATAGCTTACTTTGAATCCGTCCTCAAACTCAAGGAAAAAAAGACCGATTCTAACTCCCTCGAGCGTAAGCGTGTAAGAAACAAATCCTTCAATATCGGATTCCGTACCTCCTACTTCTTTAATGTCCTTCAATCTTAAAACCATCGAGCTTACTTTCCCCTTTCCATCCAATCTGATTGAAGATAGAGCTTTACCCAAAAGTTTTAGTCTGTTAATCTTATCATGCTCGTAAAGCAATTCGTAAATCCGTTTGGGATTTACACCCGCGCGCAGAAGTTTTGAAGCAATTATATGAGTTTTAGGGGATGTTCTTTCGAACCGGAATGAGCCTGTATCTGTAATTATTGCCGCATAAAGCGAATTGGCAATTTTTAAGTCAATCGGAGCAAATTTAGTTTTATCAAGAAAATCAAAAATAATCTCACCAACCGAGCCGATTTCCGGCTTCAGAATCATATCATTAACAAAGTCATCGGGGTCGCGATGATGATCAATGTAAATGGAATATTTTCTGTTCTTGCGGAAAACTTTTTCCATCGAAGCAACGCGGTCAATCTGATTTATATCAACAAAGATGTGCATATCGGCTTCCGCAATAAACTTGTTGTGTTTACGCGGAGAATATTTTTCTACTACTTTTTCAGCATCCAAAAATTTCAGCTCTCGCGGTACCGGAGAATGATTGATAATCTTCACATTTTTATTGTTTTTCATGAGAGCATAATAAAGTCCCAGCTCCGAACCGATTGCATCGCCATCGGGATTAATATGACTTGAAATAACAAATGACTTATTTGAGTTAAGAATTTCAGCAAGTTTTTTATATGACAGCACTTTTACGCCCTTTTTTCTTTTTTAGAGACCTTTGCGTAACCTAAATTTGTCATATTGAGTCCGCCAAGGCGGAGTGGGAACCGTCCGAAATATCTCTAAATTCGGTATAATTACCGGTTTTGAGATTCTTCATTTCGCTTCGCTCCACTCAGAATGACATTTTACGGGGCTATGCAAAGCCTTCTTTTAATGAGAAACCGAATTAAATTTATTTTAAAGCGTAATAATACAAAAAAAGGCGAAGAAAATACTTCGCCTTTTTAAGAATTTTATAAATTATTTAATAGAGACCTTTGCATAACCTAAATTTGTCATATTGAGGACGGTGCAAGCCGTCCGAAATATCTCTAAATTCGGTATAATTACCGGTTTTGAGATTCTTCATTTCGCTTCGCTCCACTCAGAATGACATTTTACGGGGCTATGCAAAGCCTTCTTTTAATGAGCAACCGAATTAAATTTATTTTAAAGCGTAATAATACAAAAAAAGGCGAAGAAAATACTTCGCCTTTTTAAGAATTTTATAAATTATTTAAGAATAATTTATTTTACTTCCCAGATGTTTCCTTCGCTTAACAGAGTTTCCAAAGTTCCTTTACCTTTTTTCTCGGTTACTTCGTCAATCTGGCGGTAAAGCGCTTCCCCGTAAGTTTCTTTTCTTACGTTTCTGAAAACGCCTATCGGCGTAGGAAGATCGGGATGATCAGTCATGTGAGCAAGGATAAAAGCTAAAATTCCGCTTTCATCTTTTTCATGATGAACAAGAACCTCGTCAATCGAGTGACTGCCGTCATTCAGATCAACTACAACAGGTTCAAATCCTTTAAGCACAATTCCTTTATCCTTGTTTTTGCCAAATACCATTGGCTGTCCGTCTTCAAGATAAAGAAGATGATCTTCTTTAGTTTCTTTATCGGTCAAGGGATTAAACGCTCCGTGATTAAAGATTACGCAGTTCTGGAATATTTCGACAAATGCCGTTCCTACATGTTCAGCCGCTTTTTCAAGAACCATCTGCATATGTTTAGGTTCGTGATCGATTGTTCTGGCAACAAATGTCGAGTTAGAACCGAGCGCCAATGAAATCGGGTTAAAAGGATAATCAATCGAGCCGTAAGGAGATGTCTTGGTAATTTTACCTTTTTCGGATGTTGGAGAATACTGTCCTTTAGTCAATCCGTAAATACGGTTGTTGAAAAGAAGCATCTTCAAATCCATATTTTTACGGCAAGCGTGAATAAAGTGGTTGCCGCCGATACTCATCAAATCGCCATCGCCGCTTACAACCCAAACAGGATGATCCGGAAGCGCCAGTTTAACTCCGGTTGCCAATGCAGGCGCGCGTCCGTGAATTCCGTGAAATCCGTAAGTTGACATATAGTAAGGAAATCTGCTTGAACAGCCGATTCCCGAAATAACTATAGGTTCATGTTTTTGATAACCGATTTTAGCAAATGTTCTTTGAACTTGAGCTAAAATGGAATAGTCGCCGCACCCCGGGCACCAGCGAACATCAGCTCCGGAAGAAAAATCTTTGGGAGTTAATTTTGGCGTCTGTGCATCTATTTTATCAGTCATTTTTGCCTCCGAGAATTTCTAATACTTTTTCTTCAATTTCAGAAGACTTAAACGGTAAGCCTCTAACTAAGTTAAATTGGATAACCGGAATTAAGTATTTACTTTTAATCAATGTGGCAAGCTGCCCGTGATTAATTTCCGGAATCAGAATGTGTTTGTAGCTTTTTAGAACTTCCTCGGTGTTTTTAGGCATCGGATTAATATATTTGAAATGAACCTGAGCGACTTTATGACCTTTTTCTCTCAGACCGGTTACGGCGTCGGTAATTGAACCGTAAGTTCCGCCCCAGCCAACAACAAGAATATCTGCATCTTTGTCGCCCATAACTTCAAGCTCGGGAATTTCATCTGCTATGAGATTAATTTTCTCTTCTCTGATCCGGCACATATCGTCGTGATTCTGCGGGTCGTAGCTGACGTCTCCCGTAATGTTTTCTTTTTCCAAACCGCCGATTCTATGCTCGAATCCGGGAGTTCCCGCCGGCGCCCAAGGACGAACAAGTTTTTCGTCGCGCGCATAAGGCTGGAAGTTTTCGGGATCGGAAGCATACGAAACTTCAATCTTTTTAAGCTCGTCAATTTCGGGAATTCTCCAAGGTTCCGTTCCGTTAGCTATATATCCGTCCGTTAAAAGAATAACCGGCGTCATGTGCTGCAACGCAATTCTCGAAGATTCAATCGCCATGGTAAAGCAATCGCTCGGAGTTGAGGCGGCAAGCACAACTACAGGAGCTTCCCCGTTGCGTCCGTACATTGCCTGCAGTAAATCTGCCTGCTCGGTTTTTGTCGGTAATCCGGTGCTCGGACCGCCGCGCTGAACGTTAATCACAACCATCGGTAATTCTGTCATAACGGCTAAACCGACAGCTTCGGTTTTAAGCGCTAATCCAGGACCGCTTGTTGAAGTAATCGCTAATTTCCCCGCAAAAGAAGCGCCGATTGTAGAAACCACGCCCGCAATTTCATCTTCAGCTTGGAAGGTGATAACGCCGTAATTTCTGTACGCGCTTAAATACTGCAAAATCTCGGAAGCGGGAGTAATAGGATATGAACCGAGATATAACTGCAATCCGCTTAATTGCGAGGCGGCTACAAATCCCATTGCGGTAGCTTGATTACCTGAAATACTTCTGTATTTACCGGGAGCAAGCTTAGCGGGACTTATTTTATATCTTGTGGTAAAGAACTCTGCCGTATCGCCAAAGTGATAACCGGCTTTCAGAGCTTTAATGTTTGCGTCAATTAGTTCGGGATGTTTTGCAAATTTCTGTTTTACCCAATCCATTGTAGGTTCTAACGGACGGTTAAACAGCCAGTACATCAATCCCAAAGCAAAAAAGTTTTTACTTCTTACAATGTCTTTTGGGCTAAGTCCCGTATCTTTCAAAGCGTTTTCGGTCATTTTTGTAATGTGAACCGGAAAAACATCAAACCCTTCGAGCGAACCGTCTTCCAACGGATTTGATTCATACTTTGCCAATTTCAATCCTTTCGGTGTGAATGCATCGATATTAACAATTATCATTGCATGTTTTTTCAAATTCGGAAGATTTTTCTTTAACGCTGCGGGGTTCATCGCTACAAGTACGTCGGGGGAATCGCCCGGTGTGTGAATATCTTTCGAACTGAAATGAAGTTGGAAACCGCTTACACCGTAAATGGTTCCGGCGGGAGCGCGAATTTCCGCAGGATAATCGGGAAATGTGTTCAGGTCGTTTCCGACCAAAGCAGTTGTCGAACTAAACTGACTACCGGTCAACTGCATACCGTCGCCGGAGTCGCCGGCAAACATCACTGTAACATCGCTTAGACTCTCGACTTTCTTTTCGTGGACTTCTTCAGACATTTTAAATATCTCTTCAGTTAATTTTACATTAATTATTTAAATGAATTGCTAAAAATAAATAAGATAAACTTATCTTTCAAATAATTACTCTATTTTATTCAATATTTTCAAGAAATCTTCAGGTTTTACAAATCCCGAGACTCTTTTAACTTCCTTGCCGCTCGAATTATAGAAAATTATCGTCGGCATTCCGACAATCTTAAATTTTTCTCTTACAGCCTCGGTTGCATCCGAAAGGGATTTTGTCATATCAACTTTTAGCGGAGTAAATTCTTTCATCTTTGCGACAACTTTCGGGTCCGAAAAAGTTATTCCGTCCAGTTCCTTACAAGGGATACACCAATCGGCATAAAAATCAATAACGATTTTTTTATGGTTTTTGATTGCCGTTTCAAATGTTTGTTCCGAATATTTGTGCCAAGCCGGTTTTAATTCCTTAGTGGGAATCAGCGCCCAAATTGAAAGTGCGAGTATAATTACAGAGAACGAAATCTTAAAAATTTTGTATCCCTTAACTTCGTTGGCAAGTTTATCGATGAAGATAAGATAAAGAGAAACCAGAATTGCATATACCGGAAGAACATAACCGCTGAAACTTTTCGGCATCAGAGGAATAAGGAAATAAAATGCCATTCCGATTAAAATAAATCCGAAGATTCTTTCCACGCCCTTCATCCACATTCCGGCGCGGGGCAAGTTTTTGATTTTACCGGAGAAAATTGCCAAGATAAGGTAAGGCGTTCCCAATCCGAGAGCCATTACGAAAAACATCAGGAAGCCGTAGAGGACATCCCCTTTTGCGGCTACATAAGTTACCAAACCAAGCACAAACGGACCGATACAGGGAGCCGCAACCACGCCCATCGTAAGTCCCATCATAAATGCACCGAAATATCCCGCCTTTGCTCCGCCCGCTTTCATTACCCAAGAATCGGGAAGTTTAAATTCGTAAACGTCAAACATACTTAACGCCAATCCTACCAAAACGAGAGCGATAATCGCAATCACAATCGGGTTCTGCATTAACGTCCCGAACACGGCTCCGCTCATCGCCGTAACAACGCCTACAACGGAATAAGTTAAAGCCATACCGAGAACAAAAAGCACACCGAGAAACGCCAATCGTTTTGTGCTTCCTTCCGATTGACTACCAAAGTAGCCGATTGTAATCGGAATAAGAGGATAAACGCATGGAGTTAAATTAAGAGCCAATCCGCCGAAGAAGATTATGAACAAACTGATTAAAAGTCCGCTTGATTCCAATGTTTTGGAAAGCGTACTCTCTTCAGCCTGATCAACTTTTTTAAGAGCGGTATAATTCAAATTTAATTTGGAAAAAATTTCATTGTTTTTTTCGGCGATAGCTGTTTGATTATCTACAATCTCGATATTAATCGTATCTTTAAGCGTAACAGGCGACATACAGCTTGCATTGTTGCACGCCTGATAAGTAAACTGGAAAGGAATTCGATATTTCCCGAGTTTAATATCCTTCGGAGCTTTTATTATTAATCCGAGATATTCTTCCCCTTCGTAAACTGAAACCGGCTTATCGGAAAAGCTAAACGTAACGTTTTTTGCTTCCGGATATTGAATTTTTTCGATTTCAAAAGGAGTTTTGCCGGGAAAGTTTATTTCCGATTTAATTAAATAATCTTCATTCGGTTTGTTGGAATTGATATGCCAGCTTTTTTCGATTTCCAACTTAACGGCGACTTTAAACTCGCCGCCCCGCTGAATTTTATCGAAAGACCGGTAAGTTGTCAGCTTTACCAAATCTTTTTTTGCTCCGAACAACTGAGCGTTCGCAGAAGTTGAGAAAAAGATTACCGATATAATCAATAACGCTATAACATTTATTTTTTTCATCTTTTGTTTCCTCGCTTTGTACATAAAAATTTTCTTACTGAGATTATTTAATCGAAACCTTTGCATAACTTAAGTTGTCATATTGAGTTCGCCACGTTTACCACGACCGCTTTTCGTCGTGGGCGAAGGTAGAAGCCGTCCGAAACATCTCTCAATTTGGTATATTTACCGGTTTTGAGATTCTTCTCCCGCTCCGCCTTGGCGGAGGATCAGAATGACATATTACGGGGTTATGCAAGGTCTTATTATAATTCATAATTTTTAATTTATAATTTATCATTTATAATTGTTTTTCTACCTTCTCCACCCTTGCACGATTGGGAATCTGCGTCCATAGCCGAACGCTTTTCGCGTAACGCGCAAAACCGGCGCAATCTGGTAACGTTTATATTCATTTAGGTCAACCATTCTCAGAACTTTTTTAACTACCTCGGGATGACCGACTTCCGCCGCAATTTCTTCAAACTCTTTATTCTTTTCGAGGTATAGCTTTAAAATTGCATCAAGAACTTCATATTCCGGAAGAGAATCCTGGTCGGTTTGGTTCGGACGCAACTCGGCGGAAGGCTTTTTAACAATTATTTCATTCGGAATTATTTCTTCTTCCCTGTTAATGAATTTCGCCAGTTTATAAACTTGAGTTTTGTAAACATCCCCGATTACCGCCAGCGCGCCGCAAGTATCTCCGTAAAGAGTAGCGTAGCCAACGGCAATTTCAGATTTGTTTCCCGTAGTGAGCAAAAGCCAGCCGAATTTATTTGATAATGCCATAAGATACAATCCGCGCAAACGGGCTTGAATATTCTCTTCGGCAACATTGGGCTGAGTTCCCTTAAAAAACGGCTCCAAACTTTTGTTGATTGTTTCAACGCCATCTTTAATCGGCAAAGTTTTATATTCAATTCCAAGATTTTCGGCAAGTTTAATTGAATCCTCAATACTTCCCCTGCTGGAATATTTTGAAGGTAAAAGGATAGCGGTAACATTTTCACTCCCAACGGCTTTTGCCGCAAGATAAGCGACCATTGCCGAATCTATTCCCCCGCTGAGTCCGAGCACAATATGCTTAAATCCTGTTTTTTCCACATATTCCCGTATTCCGTAAATTAACGCTTCGTGAACTTCTTCTTCGAGCGGTCTTTCAACATTTTCAATCTCAGCGTAGTTTTGTTTGGTGTCAAAAATAAAATAATCTTCCGAATATGTTTTCCCCATTAGCGCTAATTTCCCTTCGGAATTAAAACACATACTCGCGCCGTCAAAAATCAAATCGGTCTGCGCTCCGACCGTACAAACATAAGCCAAAGGAAGGTTGTTAGTTTTGGTCAGCGTGGAAAGCATATCTCTCCGTTCCGAGCGTCTTCCGTAACCGTAAGGACTTGCGGAAATGTTTAACAATAATGTTGCTCCCTGATTAATAAGCTCCTGCACAGGGTCAACTTCGTATAATCTGTGTTTCCAATAGTCGCCATCGTTCCAAATATCTTCGCAGATGGAAATCCCTAATTTCTCACCTTTAAACTCAAATATATTTACTTTTTTGGCTGATTCGAAATATCTCCGTTCGTAAAAAACATCGTAGTTCGGAAGAAGCGTTTTATCCTGAACGAAAACAATCTTTCCGTCCAAACCGAGGATTGCCGAATTAAAAACGCCGGTGCCGATGTTGTCGTCCCTTTCGGTAATTGAGCCGAATAGAATAGCCGTTTCCGAATTAGTGTGTGAAGCTATCTCTTTGTTAATTTCATCAACTTTTTTTCGGAAAGCCGCTTTCTCGATTAAATCCTGCGGCGTGTAACCGACAAGAGCCAATTCCGGAAAAATTACAATATCGGCTTTTTCCGATGCAGCCCGTTCGTAAAGTTTGATAATTTTCTTCTTATTATTTTCAACATCTCCGATGACATTGTCAATTTGAGCTAATGCTATTTTCATTTTAATATATTTTTTGATTAATCAATTTAAGTTAATTAAGAACAGAGCAAAGTAAACGTCAAATATACGACACTTACTTGCTATTCTTCAAAATCTTCAATTTTTCTTGCGGATGAAAAGCTCTCCAAATCGTAATGGATTTCTTTTTCGGGCATTTTCAGTTTACGCAATTTTACTCCCGACGCTTCGAAAAACTCCTCCGCTTTAGTTCCGTGATAGTCGGAAAAAACAACAACCTCCTTTATTCCGGCGCCGATTAACGCCTTTGTACAATTGGTGCACGGCATATTTGTAACGTAAGCAGTCGCCCCTTCAGTGCTTACTCCGTGAATTGCGCACTGGATTATTGCGTTCATCTCCGCGTGAATTGTGCGGATGCAGTGCCCGTCCTCAATCATGCAGCCGACATCGTAACAGTGCGGCTGCCCGGGAAGCGAGCCGTTATATCCGGTAGCGAGAATCCTTTTATCCCTAACTAAAACCGCTCCGACGTGCATACGCGGACATGTTGCACGTTCGGAAACAAGCATCGCCATTTTCAAAAAATATTCGTCCCAGGAAGGACGGACATATTTCATTTCACCTTTTTCCGCTTTGCTCATGATTTTTCCTCGTTATTATTTAAATCGACAAATTTATTATATAAAATTTTTAGAGCCAATGAATAAACTTCGTCAACAGTTATTGAATTTATGTCATCTTCTTTTTTGATAAAATATTTATTGTCTCCAACCGGCGCCCACTGATAAGGATTTGTCGGTCCGAACAAAGAAATCTGCGGCGTTCCGGTTGCGCCCGCAACGTGCATTATTCCCGTGTCGTTTGTTATGAAAAGATGAGATTTTTCGATAACAGCCGCTACGTCGGGAATCGGCTTGTTAAGCAGATAGCCCGCATCCTTCCCGAAAGCTTTAATCATATAAACGATTTCAGTCTCGTCGGATGTGCTTCCCGTAAAATAAAAGCAGAGATTCGGGATTTTCCTCAACCGCTTTATCAGCTCTTTATAATTGGACAACTTCCAACGGTTCGGCGGTTTTCCGGCGCCGACATGAAATCCTATTTTCACATCACACTCTTTCCCAAACTTCAGAAAAAAATCATCGGCATACTTAAAATTTTCATCGGTTAAAGTCAGTTCGTACGAAAAATCTTTTTCATCAATTCCTACCGGACGGACAACATCCAAAATAAAATCGGAAACATGTCTCTCAGGCGGCTGCCAATTTAATTCAACGACTTTATTGAGGAAAAATGCGGCATCATTTTGTTTACCGTCTAATTTGGAAGCGCCGATTACAAAATCAGATTTTGCCAATGCGGCAAAAAGATGACTTGTAAAGGAAAGTGAAACCGTACTCGGCACAATAACCAAATCGTACTTTTTCCCTCTTAAAACTTTTTTTAATAATTTTAGATATTCCCAATCGAAGAGTTTGGTTTTGTCAAAAACGAAAAGCTCATCAATGTAAGGAGCCGATTCAACTCCGAAGTAGTTGATGTTACTAGCCAAAACGGTTAGTCGGGATTCGGGAAACTTTTTTTTGACGGCGCGGAAAAGAGGGATAGTAGCCATCATATCGCCGAATTGGTTATGCTGACGAATAATCAAAATATTTTTCGGATAGTCGTTAGTAAATTCTTTCGGAGTTTTTTTTAAGAAAAGTTTTAATAAAGAATGCACGATTCTTTCGTTGAAGGGTTTCTTATCCATCTTTCCTTTCAGTCCGCTTGTCATCGTCCTCAATAATATCTTCAAATTCCGCCTCGATAATATCCTCCTCCTTAATTTCCAGCTTAATTTCATCTTCGGTGGATTTTTCCGTCGGTTCAAAATTGTTTTCGGGGGCGTGTTTTTGTTTATAAATAGGACTTTTCCTCAAAAGGAAAAATGCAAGAAGCCGGAAGAATAATTTCCCGACAAGATAAACGATAAAGAAGAAAAATAAAACAGAGAGTAAAAATTCCATAGTTACGCCTTAGCGCCCGGGTTAAAATATTCCATAAAGCCGCGGTCTTCCCGGAAAATTTGCCGGTAGAGTTCCTCGAAATCATCTTCGTTATTAACAAAATCGATTTCGGTGGAATTAAGAATCAAAAGCGGCGTGTTATTGTATTTGAAAAAATAATTATTGTAAGCGTCGTGGAGTTTTGCAATATATGAACGCGTTATTCCTCCTTCGATTTTTCTACCTCTTTTTTTGATATTGTACATCAATCTGTCAATACTCGATTGAAGATAAATCACCAGATCGGGTTTGCGAATATTTCTTTCAAGAAGGGGAAAAATCGATTCGTACAGTTTAAGCTCTTCACCGGAAAGAGTTAAATAGGCAAAAATTTTATCCTTTGAAAAAATGTAATCGGAAACAATAAACTCGGTAAAGAGATCTTCCTGCATCAGCTCTTCCTGCTGTTTGTAGCGGTTGATAAGAAAAAACATCTGCGTTTGGAAAGCGTATTTTTCAGGGTTATCGTAAAAACCTCCGAGAAACGGATTCGATTCAAACTCCTCCAAAATCAGCTTTGAATTCAACTTGTGAGCAAGCAGTTTGGCAAGAGATGTTTTTCCCGCGCCGATTACGCCTTCAATTGCGATATATTTGATTTCACTCAACTTTTTCAATTTCCGAAAGATTTTCTAAAACTTTTCTCAAAATATAATGATTTGTCAAACTAATATTAAACTCGCTTAATTTTTTTCCGCTGTCGGGCAAAGCGATGTCCGGAGCAATATCGAGCAACGGGACAAGGACAAAATCGCGCTCTGTAATTCCTTTGTGCGGAACGGTTAAATCCGGAGTGTCAATAACCATATCGTCAAAAAACAGTAGATCAATATCAATTTCCCTCGGTCCCCAACGATAAGATTTCTCCCTGCCGATTTCTTTCTCAATCGATTTAATAACGGAATGAAATCCGTAAACATCCAGATCTGTTTGAACTTCCAATGCGGCATTGTAGTAATTGTTTTGTTTTTTTTCGCCCATAGGCGCGGTTTCGTAAACCGGAGAAGCGCTAACGACGCTGCAATTTTCATGCGAATTCAACAAATCTACCGCTTTGTTCAAGTAGCTTAATTTGTCTCCTATATTGGATCCTAATCCGCAGTAAACTTTACTCATTTCTTTCCTTGATTACTTCCGCCTCGACAAAATCAATTACTCCGCCTATCGGGACGTTGGACTTACGAATTTTGACGGAGACTTTCTTCAAAGTTTGATAGTCCGTTAACAGTCCGTCCGCAATAACCGTTGCAATAGTTTCGATCAGATAATATTTTTTTTCGTTTACTTTCTTATCTATGTATTTATAAACTTCGTGGTAATTGATTGTATTGTGCAAGCTGTCGGTTGCCGCGGCTTCGGAAAAATCAGTAAAGAGTTCGACATCCGCTTCATACCTTCCGCCAATGCTTTGTTCTTCCTTCAAAGCTCCGTGATAAGCGTAAAAAACGGCGTTCTTGATTCTGATAATATTCTGCATACTTACGGTTCTATTTTCTAATTTATAAACTTTTAATTTAGGAAATTATAAGGAAAAATACGAACTAAGATTCTTAAACCGGCGATACGAGTAAACAAAATAAAAAAAACACAACGTTACTGCGAAGAAATTGCGCAAGTAATCCGCCAGAGACGGACTGTGGAAATCTCATGAATATTCAGCCTTAGAGACCTTTGCAAAACTGAGTTCGACACGGCGAAGGTGGAAGCCGTCCGAAATATCTCTAAACTCGGCACTATTACCGGTTTTGAGATTCTTCTCCCGCCAAGGCGGGATCAGAATGACAAATTTCGGGGTTATGCAAAGCCTTCCCTTAATAATATTCGGCGCCAGAAAGTTTTCTAGTGAGATTACTTCGTCGCTCCGCGGCTCGTAATCCGCCTAAGGCGGACGAGACGGCGCTACATTGTTTTGCAGGACTCAATATAACTTTGTAACGGTTTCTTAAAAATCTTTCTTCTTAAACAAAAGTAAGCCGAGATAGAAATAAACCGTCGTCTGTACAAAGCCGACAAATATCGGGGCGTATGAGCCAATTGACTGCCCGAGAGAAATCTTCGCCGTTATTCCGGCTAAATCGGACGACTGAGGAAGCAAATAATATAACCCGTTAATCAAGTATTTCCACACCGCTCCGTCAAGAAAAAGAAAAATCGTTTCCTTTCCGTGAAGAATTGGCGAAAGCGCTATGAAAATTAAATAAGCGACCATCATTGCAGCGACGGAATTCTGCCATTTTATTCCCATCAGCATAATCAACGAATAGAAAACCATAAACGCCAGAGTAATAAGAGGAATAATTAGGAGAAAATTTAAGTTCCAATCATTCAGATAAATTCCGACAATCAGCCAAGTGGAAACAACCAGAAAAGTAATGTTAAGAAAAATAACAAACACGCCGCCGAGGAATTCGCCGAGAAGCAGCTCCAAACGCTTAACGGGACGCGAAAGGAAAAACTCGACAGTCCCCTTCTCCAATAACGACGGGATTAAACCGGAAACGGCAAATATTGAAATGAAAAGACCTCCGCCGAAAAGCGGAACAGTAACGGCGGTTTTAAAAAACATTGCCGCAAGCGAAAAAGCGTCCTTAACCTCGGAATGCCGGCTTTTAAATTTTATCACCGGCGCAATATCTCTGACGTTCAGTGTGTTAAAAACAATCAGCAGAATGGCAATCACAAGAAGCGAGATTCCGAAAAAGAACCAGATTATTTTTTTTGAGGATAACTCCTTAACCGCATATTTCGAAATTAAGTAAGTATTACGCATTGCTTTCCTCCTCATCGTCAATCGTTTCAATAAAAAATTCCTCAAGCGAAACTTTGTTCTCGCCGCTACCCTTTACCATAATTCCTTTACTCCGTAGGATATCAATCAAATTATTAAGTGTTTCATAATTCCCGTTGTTGAGAGTTATTTTATTTTTCTCAATTTTAACGTCGTATTCATTCAGCTCCGGTATCGAATAAACACGATTTTCCTTATCTTCAATATTAACGTAAAACGAATTCTCCTCGTGAAGCAATTCATCTATTGTGCCCGATTTAACTAATTCACCTTTGTTCATAATTGCAACACGGTCGCAAATCATCTCCACTTCGGAAAGAAGATGACTGTTGATAAATATTGTCTTCCCCTCGTTTTTCAGTTCCGCAATAAAATCGCGAATCGCCTTACGCCCAATAGGATCAACGCCATCGGTCGGTTCGTCGAGAAAAATAACTTTGGGATTATGGATAACAGCCTGGATTAATCCCAAACGCTGCATCATCCCTTTGGAATAGGTTTTTACTTTTCTTGAAGCGGCGGACTCAAGTTGAAATTTTTTGAGATAGAATTCAATTTTCTCTTTCAATTCCACCGTAGCCAATCCGGAAAGACTTCCAAGAAGCATCAACACATCAACCCCTTTCATAAAGGGAGGAAACCTGTGATTTTCCGGCAGGTAACCGATTTCAGTATGAATTGAAATATCGCTTACTTTTTCACCTAAGATGTTCAACTCTCCACCGTCAATCGAAATCATTCCGAGAAGAGCCTTAACGAGAGTGGTTTTACCCGCTCCGTTCGGTCCAAGCAAACCGAAAACGGTTCCTTCCGCAACCGAAAGAGTAAAATTATTCAACGCTTTAACGGGATGTTTACTTCGGGCGGAATAAAGTTTCGTTACATTTTTAATTTCAATTATTTGAGACATAGGAAATCCTGAATTTTTAATTTTTGACGACAAGAATTAAAATTGGTTCAAAATATTTTTACAAAAAAAATCAGACTCTTAATATTCTCACAAAAATAATTGAAGTCAGAGCGATTAAACTTACTATCGGAAAGATTATTGCAAATCCCAAACTGTTTAACAGAAGCCCGGAAACAAGGGGGAAAAGAGAAATAGTTAAACTCAAAGCTCCGTAAACGCCGCTGTACAAAGCGCGGTTCGTCTCGTCCGTAATTTCGTATAAAATCCCTTCAAATGAAATTTTCTGCGCGCTGATTGCGATTCCGACAAAGAAAAAAAGAACGGAAAACTCTGTCATAGAATAATAATGAGACGCAATTAGAAATAGGACCGGAAGAAGAACTTGGAAACCGATGAAAACCGAAATTACTCCGCGATAACCTCTTTTATGAACAAACTTCGACCAGAAAATATTAGCCAATATCATTCCGACAATCTGAATTAAAAGCAGATTACCGATTTGTCCTGCGCTTATCGAAAAACTTTCCTTGCCCAGCGCGATATAAAACGGAATAATTGTTAACGAAAAACCGGTAAGATTTACTACGTAAATAAAGTATCTGAACTTCTTATCAAGTCTTAAAATTTCAGGAATCGATTTCAAAATTTTGAGAGTTGAGTTCTGCATGTGCTTTAATTCAGAAGGTTTTTCCTTAATTGCCATAAAGCCCCACGAAGCCACAAATAAAAGGGACGCGGCAATCGCAAACATAACCTGATAGTTGTGGGGATAATCAAAGCCGCGAAGAACCTGCCTTGCTACAAGCGCGGAAAAGAAAAGTCCGATGCCGCTTATGAACTGCCGGGTAACGAGAAATTTTTTGCGAGTCGGGCTGTCCATACTTTTTCCGACAATGTCTGTGTATGAAATTCCGGCAAATGCCCCGCTGGTACTGAAAAGGAGCATCCACAAAAAAATCAGCGCAATTGTCATTTCGGTTGATAATGACGAATAAAACCAGATTGTTAAACTTAGTCCCGCAAAAGCAAAAACGCGAAGAAGAATTCCCAAAATCAGATATTTTTTCTTGTAAACTTTTGTGTTTAAGAATCCCGCAAAAATAAGCTGAGCAAGCATCGGGACGCCGATAACTATTGACGTCAGAACGCCAAGCGTGGTTTGAGTTCCGCCGACAGATAGAATTAATGCGGGCAGTACGGTGTTTCTTTCGGCAAAAGTTTGAGCCAGCGCCAAAAAGAATCCGTGCCAGACAAGCGCTATAAAATTACGCCTTTCGTTAACCATTTATCTCAAGAACTTCGATTGCTTCTTCGGGAGAAGTTTTTTCGGTAAGAAAAGGAACTATGCCGAAATTTTCCTTCAATTTTACGCGGCTCTCCTGTCCCATTCTTTTAGCGACAAAAATTTTGCAGTCGTTCAAAAAAGAAATTATCAGTTTCGGATTATCGTGATGCGAGTGATTTTCCGAGTTCACTCCGTAAGGATTAATTCTTTTTTCAATCAGATTCTTCATTTCGTCAAAAATCAAATAAACCGGAGCAATACCGAAATGTCCTTTCCAAATTTTCCCTTCTTCATCAACGCCGACGGCAATATATTTTCTTTCCATTAAATTTCTTTCCTTTTTATTGCAATAATTTTGAAAATTAAAGGAACTAAAATAATTATATTTACAGTTTAAATTTTAAATAAAGGAGATTTAATTTGAAAGAAGTCAGAGTGCGTTTTGCTCCGAGTCCAACGGGATATCTTCATGTCGGAGGATTAAGAACCGCATTATATAATTATTTATTTGCGAAAAAGAACAACGGTAAATTCGTACTGAGGATTGAAGATACAGACCGTAACCGACTGGTTGAAGGAGCGGTAGAAAAATTAATTGAGACCTTAAAGTGGGTCGGACTTGATTATGACGAAGGTCCCGACAAACCGGGTGATGTTGGTCCTTATACTCAATCTCAAAGATTGGATTTATATAAAAAATATGCTGAGAAGTTAATTGCCGACGGCAACGCTTATTACGCATTCGATACGCCTGAAAGACTCCAGGAGCTTAGGGATTATCAATACAAAAACAAACTCCAGCCGAAATACGACAAGCTTGCCCTAAAGCTATCGAAGGAAGAGATTGAGGAAAAACTTGCTAACGGCGAGCCGCACGTTGTCAGATTAAATGTGCGCTCGGGCGAAAAAATTAAGCTGAACGACATAATCCGAGGACAAGTTGAATTTGAGACTGACATTATTGACGATCAGATTTTAATTAAAAGCGACGGTTTCCCCACTTATCATCTTGCCAACGTGGTTGATGATTATCTTATGGGAATTACGCATGTAATTCGCGGCGAGGAGTGGCTCTCCTCAACTCCGAAACATATTCTGCTTTACAAATATCTCGGTTGGGAACTGCCGGAGTTTGCTCATCTTCCTTTGCTTCTGAATCCCGACAGATCGAAACTGAGTAAAAGGCAAGGCGATGTTGCGGTTGAAGATTACAGAGCGAAGGGCTATTTGAAAGAAGCTCTGATTAACTTTGTCGCGCTTCTCGGCTGGAGCACAAGCGACAACCGCGAGATTTTTGAGATGAACGAACTGATTGAAGAGTTTTCGTTGGAACGTGTTCACAAAGCAGGCGCTATTTTCAATATTGAAAAATTAAATTGGCTGAATGCCGAGCATCTCCGTAAAAAACCGGCAGAGGAATTGTTATCGATGCTGAAAGAGGAATTCAAAAATTCGAAGTATGCGGATTCGATTCCGGACGACGACTACCTTCTGCTGATAATTGAAGCGATGCGCGAGCGCGTAAGTTTTGTCAGGGAATATATAGAAAAATGCCCTTACTTCTATGAACGCCCTACCGGCTATGACGAAGCTGTAATTAAAAAGAGATGGAAAGATGATTCCCAAGAACTTCTTCGCGAATATGTAGGTCGTCTTAAGAGAATTGAAAATCCCCAAAAAGAAGATTACGAAAAAATCCTTGTAGAGATTGCCGAAGAACGGGAAATCGGAAAAGGAAGATTAATCCACCCACTCCGTCTTGCTGTTTCGGGAGTTGGAATCGGTCCGGGAGTTTATGACTTGCTTTTCATACTCGGGAAGGATGAAGTAATTAACAGAATAGAAACCGCTTTAACTAAAATATCGAAATAAATTATGGAAGAAAACAAAACAGTAAAACAGACCAATTTCATTCGCGAAATTATCGACGAGCATTTGAAAACAAATAAATATGAAGGAAAAGTTCACACGCGTTTTCCCCCGGAACCGAACGGCTATCTGCATATCGGGCACGCCAAATCAATATGCCTGAATTTCGGAATTGCCGAAGACTACAACGGCTTATGCAACCTGAGATTTGACGATACGAATCCGGCAAAAGAAGATGTGGAATATGTTGATTCTATTCGCGAAGATATTCGCTGGCTGGGATTTGATTGGGGCGACAGAGAATATTTCGCTTCCGATTATTTTGATAAACTTTATGAATACGCTGTCGAGCTTATCAAAAAAGGGAAAGCCTACGTTGATCATCTTTCCCCTGATGAAATAAGGGAATACAGAGGCACGCCAACTCAGCCCGGTAAAAACAGTCCATATCGCGAAAGAACAGTTGAAGAAAATTTAGAACTTTTCGAAAAAATGAAGAACGGCGAATTCAACGAAGGAGATTGCATCCTGAGAGCTAAGATTGATATGTCTTCGCCGAATATTAACATGCGCGATCCGGCAATTTACAGAATCAAAAAAGCTACTCATCACAGAACCGGCGACAAATGGGTAATTTATCCGATGTACGATTTTGCGCACGGGCTTTCCGATTCGATCGAAGGAATAACGCACTCCCTTTGTACATTGGAGTTTGAAAATCACCGCCCCCTTTACGACTGGTTTTTGGATGAGCTGAATGTTTTTCACCCGCAGCAGATTGAGTTTGCAAGATTAAACTTAACCTTCACCGTTTTAAGTAAAAGAAAACTTCTTAAGCTTGTTAATGAAAAATATGTTGACGGATGGGACGACCCGCGAATGCCTACCATCTCAGGTTTCCGCCGTAGAGGATACACTCCGGAATCAATTCGCAACTTTGCGGATAAAATCGGCGTAGCAAAACGGGATTCGGTTGTGGATTTCGCACTTCTCGAGCACAGCATTCGGGAAGATTTGAATAAACGCGCGCAACGCGTAATGGGAGTTTTGAATCCGTTGAAAATAACAATTACAAACTATCCGAAAAATCAAACAGAAGAATTGGAAGCGATAAATAATCCCGAAGATGAAACAATGGGGAAACGGCTTGTTCCCTTCTCCCGCGAGCTTTATATTGAGCGGGATGACTTTCAGGAAACGCCCCACAGAAAATTTCACAGATTGGCTCCCGGACGTGAGGTTCGCCTCCGTTACGCATATATAATTAAATGTGAAGAAGTTATTAAAGACGAACAAGGCAACGTTATTGAACTTCTCTGCTCTTATGATCCGGAAACCAAAAGCGGTTCTCCAAACGCGAACAGAAAGGTTAAAGGAACAATTCACTGGGTTTCCGCTCATCATGCAATAGACGCCGAAGTAAGATTATACGACAGGCTCTTTTCCGAAGAGTTTCCTGAAGCTGACAAAGAAAAAGATTTTACAGAATTTATTAATCCGAACTCATTGGAAATTCTAAAAAATTGTAAGGTTGAACCGTTTCTTAAAGATGCAAAACCCGGAGACAGAGTCCAATTCGAGCGGAAAGGTTACTTCTGCGTTGACACAAAATCAGCCGATGAAAATAATTTGGTTTTCAACCGGACGGTTACTCTGCGGGACAGTTGGCAGAAATTATTAAAAAAAGGTTAATTTGTTTTAATTAAGCTGTTGATTTTATTGATTAAAACAGCTATTTTAGTTGTTCGATTTTTGAGCCGAAGTGGCGGAACTGGTAGACGCGCATGACTCAAAATCATGTATCCGCAAGGATGTGCCGGTTCGAGTCCGGCCTTCGGTACAGAAAAAGGGAGATTCTTAATCTCCCTTTTTTTATTTAATCCCATAGAGACTTATTTTTACTGTTCAAGAATTAAAAGGTTGATTCAGAGTAATTTTCGTGTAATCTTAAAATCCTCAATAATAAAATTGTAGCTGATAATTGATTACATTTTATTCTAAACCATATTTGTTTCTTATAATTTAAAATCAACTCCAAACTCTAAAGCTCCGTAGCTTAATGAACCAAATCCTAATCTTGCGGTTACTGCAATTGTGGGAGAAAACCAATATCTTGCGCCTCCGTTAACGGTTAAAATAAATCCGCCGTATGTAGGTTCCAAAAAGCCCGAATCAGGTCCGTCGTAACTCCACGACCCAAAATCGTAGCCCAAAACCAATCCGCTCCAAATATCTAATTTTTTGTTTTTCAACTTAAAATGATAATTCCCCTGTCCTCCAATAACGATATCGGTATAATGCCAATCGGCGTCGCCAAAACTCCAATAGCGAAAAATTCATCCTACTCCGATATTCCCGATATCTTGTATATCCAGAGCATATTCATAGTTAGCTCCGAATTGAAGAGTAGATCCATTAAAAACAAATCCTATTTCGGGTCCAAGATAATGTCTTTTTACCTCGTATTGCGCTTTAGTTTTGCTCGAAAAGAGAATTATCAGAAATAAAACAATGATTAATGAATTAAATATATTTTTCATACTGTTCTCCGGTTAAATATTCACAATAAATAATTGTAAAAAATCAAGGTCGGGAAAATTTCCTGTCCTTGATTAAATTAAAATGTCCCATGTCCTGTCTCGTTGCCTTGATAATCGTACTCCCACCATTCTCCGCCGTTTGATGTCCAAATTAATTTAAAGGTCATTACATATTGTCCGTTTACATATTCATAATATTCCATTGAGCCTGAGTTGTCGGAATTTGAAGTAATGGATACTTTGCTTCCGTAATCTCCAAAGGAAGTATATTCAAATGTAATGTGTCCGGAGCCGTCGTTTGTCCAAGTATATTCAAATTCCGGATTGGTTGTATTGTCCTCGTAAACAGTCATTGAACCGCTCGTACCTTCGGAATTCTGTTGAGCGTCCATCATCTTCCAATCTGTATATACTACTCCGCTATTCGGTTCGGTTCCGTTAAGAACAACTTCCCACGAATAACCCTCTTCTCCGTTTACTCGATAATGAAGAGTAATTACAAGTGTTCCGTCTGTCCAAGTATAATCCCAATTGCCGTCGTCTGCTGTTTTAGCCAGCGAGCCTTCCGGAGGTGTAAAGAAAGCGCCGTATTGACTGAAACTGTTTGCCATTGCGACAAAACTTTCCGCCCGCGCTGCGTGCGGGTCGTTGGAATTTGAAACACTCGGAGGAAGTTGCAACTGCGGAGTTGCGGGCTGTTCCGGACTCGGTTTTTCCTCGGGAGTTACTGGGTTATTGTCATCTTTTGAGCAGCTTGATAAAAATAACGTCAGAACTAATGTAATTGCTATTGATAATATTTTTCTTTTCATTTTTATCTCCATTTTTTGATTATTTAACTGTTCTTATTTTAGTAGAATACATTTCTTTGTTTGAACAAAATTTCCGGTTTGCAAAGTGTAGAAATAAATTCCCGAGCTAAGCTTGCTTGCATCAAATATAACGGAATATTTTCCGGGCGCTTGTTTTCGGTTTACCAATGTCGCCACTTTATGTCCGAGCATATCGTAAACTTTCAATTGCACAGACGTGTTATTTCCTGTTTCTACGACCGGTATTGAATAACTGATTGTTGTTGTCGGATTAAACGGATTCGGGTAGTTTTGTTCTAATTTAAAATTATCTGTGATTGAGTTATCATCTTCTACGGCGGTTACCGAAGAAATGCCCCAGCCGCCTCCTATTATACTGACAACTCCGCTATCTGGAGATAAAGTATCCGCTAAGGTAATTCCCACTGTTGTGTATGACTTTGTTATAAATTCGTAACCAATCCATCTTGTATAACTATCGCCGCCCGTAGTGTGCGTTACCATTCTCTCGTCGAGGTGAACTCTAAGCGCTTCAATTGGGTCGGTTTCACCAGGTATAATCATCGTTCCCCAAGCGTCAACCGTTCTGGTAAATGTTACATCGTCCGTTTCATTCATCGGAGGTAACGGAGGCATAGTGGTTGTAACTACGGCTTCGTACGACTGAGTCCAGGATGTTCCTGCCGTTAAAGGAAGTTTTGTTGAAATTTCAAAAGGGGTAAAATGTGATTCCGATTCGGTTACGGTTCCGGCAACAATTTCCGTCTTTATATAACTTCCGCACATTTCAAAATTATTACCGAGATGATAGTATGAATAAGTTCCGTAACCGGCTACCGAGTCATCCTCTACAAAAGTGGCATAATTGGCGTCTGGATATTGCGCGCTTTGCGGCGTTGAAGAAGGCGCAACCATAACAGCTACTGTAGAAAAAGAACTATTAAGATTAGAGAAATTCCAAGTGTTTCCTCCGCCGGGATGTCCGATATCAACCGAACTTGTCGTCATATCAAAATATGCAGTATAACTGTTTCCCTCAGCGTAAATATTCGCATAATCGCTTGTCGTAAGCGTTATTTGAGCATATCCGCCCGACGATGAAAACAAAGTTATAATTACAAAAAATGTAAAAAGATTCTTCATAATAAACCTCCTAATTGTCGTAGATTTGTTTTATATCGTTGATAAGTTCTTTTAAGTCGAAAAGATTTGAATAGATTTTTTGGGGATTCAACTCGTTCAGTTCACTTATTGATTTTTGATCGTTTTTATCTGAAATAATAAATAATTTTGCCAACGGGAAACGGATTCTTAACTTCTTAATTATTTCATTTGAATTATAGTATTCGAATGCAGTCCCCGTAATTATAAACGAGAAATTCTTTTGTCTTATACTGTTGATTATCTCGTCGGGATTTGACAATGAAGTTATTTCCCTAAAAACATCAAACAATCCCACCGCAAGTCCTTTTCTTAAACTGTCGTCCGATTCCAATATCAGTAATGATTTTAGTTTTTCTTTTTTCAATTGTTAACCATTATCTTTTGGAAAGGGAAAGACAATATCCGTGCCTGACAGGAAAGAATGCTAAGATGTTTGATTTTGCTTGTTTTTTGAGGTCTTTGCAGGATAGAGATTAAATATATTGTTAAGCTGCCTTTACAAGTGTAAAGCAATATTTACAATTTACGGATTAATAATTGAACAATAATTCAGCGGCGCTTTAAAAAAAAGAGAATACTTTTTGCAAAAAACTTACTCTAAGCCGTAATCATTAATTTTTTTATGTAACGAAACCCGCGAAAGCCCTATTGCCTCGGCTGTTCGGGTAATGTTTCCATTGTTCTTACGAAGGTGAAACTCCAAGAATTTCTTTTCAAAATCTTCCAGAATGATTTTCTGCGCTTCTTGAAAATTGTTGTTTGTAAATAGATAATTCCATTCGTGTTTCAATGCATAGAATTGGTTCAAAATGTGTTCAGGTAAATCATTTTTATCGATTACATTTTTTTCTGTAAAAACGGAAATTGATTTCACGAAGTTTTCAAGTTCGCGAACATTCCCGCGCCAGTTGTAATTGACTAAAACATCAAGAGCTTCCTTGGTAAATCTTATTTTCTCTTTGATTTTCGGCGATGAAATAAAATGTTCGAGCAGCAAAGGAATGTCTTCTTTTCTATCTGCAAGGGGCGGAAGCGTAATTTCGGCTACATTTATTCTGTAAAACAAATCTTCTCTAAATTTTTTACTTGCAACCAAGTCCTGAAGTCGAATATTATTTGCGCCGATAATGCGGACGTCAACCTGAAACGATTTTGTTGTTCCGAGCGGTTGAATCTTAAAATCCTGCAAAACCCGCAATAATTTAGCCTGCAACCGAGGCGACATTTCGCCTACTTCATCTAAAAAAAGAGTTCCGCCGTCCGCAGCTTTAAATAATCCGTCTTTATCCTTTACCGCCCCGGTAAATGCGCCTTTCACATATCCGAAAAGCTCGCTTTCGAGCAGATCATCCGGCATTGCTGCGCAATTAACCTCAACAAAAGGTTTATCCTTCCTTTCCCCTGCGTTATGAATTGCCCTTGCGGCAAGCTCTTTTCCCGTGCCGCTTGCGCCGTAAATCATTACCGGAACGTCGTCTCTTAACGCCGCTTTACCTATCATTTTTTTTACCTCGGCAATTGCAGCGCTTTCCCCTATTATTTCCGGATGAACAATTTGCCTTAATCTTTCTTTCAGTTCGGCGTTTTCTCTTTTTAATTTTAATTCGTTTTCTATTTTCACGATTTTCAATTGCAGTTCTTCAAGATTCAGCGGTTTTGTCAAATAATCGCTTGCGCCCATTTTCATTGCCGTTACCGCATCTTCTATCGTCGCAAACGCCGTTATTATTATCACCGGCATGGGATTTTTATTTTTTCGCAAAGCATTTAATAATTCAATTCCGCTAAGTCCGGGCATCTGAACGTCCGAAATAATTAAATCAAAATTTTCTCGTTCCGAAACAATAAGCGCCTCTTTCCCGTCGGAAACAGAGGAAACAGTGTAATTCAAACTTTTCAAAAACACTTCAATGCCGCGGCGGATTGTCGCGTCGTCGTCAACCAATAAAATTTGCATTTTTATTCCTGATTATTTGTCATTTACAATTGTTGCGGGGAGAATGATTGCGAAGCAAACTCCCTCGTTTTCAATGTTTTTAGCGAATATTTTTCCTCCGTGAGCTTCAACTGCATTTTTGCAGATTGCCAAACCGAGTCCGCTACCGCTTGCTTTTGTTGTAAAAAACGGTTGAAATATTTTATTCGGCGGTTCAACTTCTATTGTTTTGCCTGTGTTGCAAATGTTTATTTCAATTTCGCCTTTCTTAAAAATCAAGCCCGCTGTAATTTTGCCTTTCTGCGGAGTAAAAAAAATCGCATTCAGCAAAATATTTTCGATTGTTTCTTCAATCATTCCTTTGTCGATATTTACTGCCGGAGCCGTTTCGGGAAACAACTTCACGACATTTATTTTTTTTTCTTCAATTTGTTGAGAATATTTTTTAAAAATATTACTTACGAGGTCCTCAATGTCGGTTTTCTCAAGCATCAATTGCGGCCGTCGATAGAATTTCTTAAAATTTACGAGCAAATTCATAAAAGAAGCAAGCGCCGTTTTAATCTCATTCACATAAAGGCGAAGCGGACTGCCGGGGTCAGTCTGCATCTCAAGATTCTGCACCCAAATTGAAATTCCACTCATTTTATTTTGGATTTCGTGAGAAATTTTCGATACGGTTTCACCAATCAATGCGAGCCGTTGTTTTTCCGACAATTCGATTTTTGCGGAGGTAAGCTCCTCAATTTTCCGCTCAAGCTCACTATTGGCAATGTTTAATTTATGAAACATTATTTCAAGATTATCAGCCATTTTGTTAAATGAATCAATTAGCGTTCCGATTTCGTCTTCCCGAGTCGCCTCTATTTTGTGGGAAAAATCTCCACCCGCTATTTCACCCGCAGCTTCAGTAATTTGATTTAGAGATTTTGAAGTCCGCCCGGAAACAATATAAATCAATCCGAAAAGCAAAATAAAAATAACAACGCTAAAATAGATTACCTGTTTAATCACCTCCAGCAATTTCCCGGTTTCGGCGCTTGTATTTGTCAACGCCGCAATATTCATATCAATTTCAGGATATTTTTTTAAAACGGAAATAACCTCGTCTTTCCGCCCTAAAGGAACCTCGCCGAATAACCGGTTAATCATTATCTTTTCCGAAGAAAAAATGATTCTTTGCTCTCTGTCAAAGAGAAATACGGTTTCGTTATCCGAAAGCGAAAGATTACGCAGCGCTTTACCGGCAATTTTTCCCGTGCGTAAAAATGCAATTAATCTTATATCGTTTGTTTTTTTAACCGGAGAAACGAGTATTAATTCCTTTCCGCTTTTAGCGGCATCGCTGATTATCTGTCGTCTTTTGTTCGAAACAGAAATTTTGTTAACAAGCGATTGATTTAAGAAAGAAATCTTTTCGCTTTTTTCTTCGACTGTTATTTTTCCGTTGAAAAGCCGCAATGGAGTAAAAACAGAAATTTGGTCTGAATTGAGTCTAATTAAAATCAATTTTGAATATTTAGCCGGAAAAATAGATAGCAAATTTATAATATTCTCGTGAAGTTTCTTATTAAAATCCGGATTGGAGGCAACTGTTCCTTTTAAGCCAAAGTCAACAATTCCTTTAAGTTCAACAAATGCATCGTCAATATTTTTATCCATTTGAATTTTAAATTGATTTGACGTTCTAACCGAGTTGCTTTCAGCCCTTTCTTTAATATTATTTTTAGTTTGAAAATAGAAAAAATTTACCACCGCAAGCAGCAGTAAAAAGGCAAACGCCATAAAAGAAAGCAGAATTTTTTTTCGTATGTTTAAGCGAAGTTTCATTTGTCAAGCCAAATCAGAGCAAAGTCGGGGAAACCATTTCTGATGGTAAAATTTTTTACTCTTTTACGGACAATGTTGTAAAAATATTTTTCTTCGGAGACATAAATTGCAGCAACATCGTCCCTCAGAATTTTTTCGAGCCGACGAAAAAGCCGGCGCCTTTCGGTTGGATTATCTTCTATCTGAGACTTTTCAAAAATTTTATCAAATTCCGGATTTTTGTAATCGAATAAATTAACAAACTTTCCACTTTTTGAATAGAATAACTGGTAATACTCCGAAATATCCGGGAAAGAAGGCGACATACTAATTCTGAAAATATCCGGACGATTTTTAATAATCCTTTCGTAATATCGTTTCGGGTTCACATTTTTGACTACTTTTAAATTCAAAGATTTCATCCCCGATTCAATAATATTGAGAAACGGCGCATTTACCGAAGATGATAATTCGTAAATGTTCTTGTCATTGCTGAAATTTTTCACTAAACTTTTACTTTTTACCGGATTGAATTGGTACCAGCGCAAAGTTGAATCGCCTAATAACGAAGCCGGGGCAAGAGTGTTCTGCGGAAAATTCTTAAACTCCGACGAAACATATAACTTTTGTCTGTTCAATGAATACGCAAGCGCTTTCCGTAATTCCGGATTTTTGGCAAGCGGAGTATTCTTTTCAAAAGAAAATCCGAAGAATCGTATTTTCAGCGCATTTTGAGTTTTGATTATTTTGAACTTTGCCCTGTCTAACTCGTTCTTAAGCGAAATATATTCACCTCTGTCGAGCGAAATGTAATCGCATTTCCCTTTAAATAAATCGCCTATTTTTTCTTTTTCATTTGAAAAAAACTTAAATGAAACCGCATCGAGAAATGGTAATCTCTTACCGTTTTTGTTTTTTCGGCGGTAGTTTTTGTTGCGAATAAAATAAACTTCCTCTGTCGGGTTCCAAAAAGAAAGTTTAAACGGGCCCGTTCCTATTGGATGTTCGGCGATTTCATCTCCGTAATAATTAACCGCTTTTTCTGAAAGAATAAAAGCGGAAGGCGAAGCAAGTAATTTCAAAAAAACAACATATGGCTTGTTTAAAATAAATTCAATCGAAAATTTATTTATTATTTTAATGCCTGAGATTGTATCCGTTAAACCTTGCTGATAATATCGTATCCCTTTGATTTTATCGGCGAAAAGAGAAAAATTAACGCTTGGATTTTTACGGTCGGCAATTCTTTTGAATGTGAACAAAACATCCGATGCGGTAAGTTCGCGTTCTTTGTCGGATTTGAAACATGGATCACTGTGAAACAATATTCCTTTTTTTAGGTGAAATACGTATCGCAAACCATCTTTCGATTTTTCCCATTTTTCGGCAAGTCCTGTATTATTTTCGGAATCTCCAACCAATCCATCGTATATTAATCGCGAAGCCAAAAAGTCTGATAAATATAAAATCTTATTCGGATCAAGTGTTTCTACCGGCGAGAATATTTTAACATTTAAAGTTCCGCCTTTATTGAAATTGGTTTTTCTGTTTTTGTTATTTTGACAAGAATTTAGGAGAAATAAAACAAGAATTAAAGAGAGAAAATACCATGGCGCACTTTTTAATGTTTTCATCGGAACTTTAATCTTAATTTTAGTTAACTTCAATTTACACGATAAAATAGAACACACAAAATCAAAATATAAAATAATATACATTCAACCAAAATTAGTTTGTTTTATGAAAGTTATCATCTGAATTAGGATTGAATATCAGAGTTTACCGCAACGCTTTTCGTTACGGTCCCACCATTTCTGATTGAGGCGGATGATGCCGTCTGCGAGATGAAACGTACAAATAAACGATAAACCGCGTTAAGAAAAAATTATTTTATCTTTTACAATTCTTTTCTGTTCCGGCTTGTCCATGTTTAGGGAAAGTGAGAGATTAAACATTAACGAAAAATTTCCGATAGTTAGTTGAAAAAATTAAATAATACAGACAAATCCGTTAATGCCGGAATTTGTCACTAAAAGCTCGAACATTATGAAAAATACCGACTCCGGAAAAACCTCGAATTTATTCTTAGAAGCCGTTCCGCTTTCATTGATGGAAACCGAAAAAATTAAACAACTCCTTATTGAGAACCAGTTGTATTTGTTTAGCGTTGAAAAACTAATCGTTTTTAACAAAATGCTCCCGGCAAATACTTTGCTTTTCTCCACAATCGATGAAAACTCCGGCGCAAATAAACCCACGGCTAATATTACACAAGTTTGGAAGAATATTCATTCGGAAAACGGGAAATTTTATTCTTCGGTTGAAGGTTTTTTTATTTTGGAAGATAACTTATATTCAATTTTACCGGTACGTAAAAACGCATCTTTTCTCTTGGAGATCACGAAAGACGCTATGAGCGTAAAATGCAGTTTTTATCCCCCCGCAAAAGGTTACAAAAATCTTTCTCTTGATGAAATATTGTTAAAGTTCAAAGAGCTTAAAATTACAGCCACGCCGGATGTAAAACTGATAAGTAAATATTTGAAAATGCTGGAAACTTCACAGCAGCCATTTACGGATGTTGAAATAGCGCGAGGGACTTTTCCTCAGCCGGCTAAAGAGGGTTGGGTGGAATACCTCGTAAAAATGAAAAAAGAGAAAAAGAATAATATAGACGGTAATCAAAGAGTTGATTTCTACAACATGGGAACGATTATCACCGTTGAGCAAGATGAAAAACTGGCGATAGTTCATCCTCCGATTCCCGGTAAAGCGGGAGTTGACGTACTCGGCAGATCCACAAAACCGGAGCCGGTAAAAAAAGCGCCCGACCCGAAAGGAACTCATACCTACTACCGGGAGGAAGAGCCGAATGTTCTCCTTTCCGATATTAACGGATACTTAACAAATTCAAACGGAAAACTGAACGTTACGGAGAAATATAACGTTAAAGGGAATGTTGATTTCCATACCGGGAATATTTCGAGCAAAGGAGCGTTAAATGTAAACGGAGACGTTCGGAGCGGATTTAAATTAGACATTGATAAAAGCATCACAATAAACGGTTTTATAAATGACGCTGAGATTAAGTCGCAAGGAACGATTACGATTAACGGGGGCTTTGGCGGAAGCGGCAAGGGCAAAATCACCGCTGCCGGAGATGTAAAAGTGCGTCACATACGGAATCAGTCTGTTAATGCAGATGGCGATATAATCATAATGAAAGAAGCTGTTGACGCAAAACTTTACGCCAAAGGAAGCATAAAATCAATGGCGGGAAATGCAAGAATAATTGGCGGAACTTCAATCGCTGAAAAAGATGTCGAGATCAAATCTGCGGGAAATGAATTCGGAGTAAAAACACGAATACACGTCGGACTTGATTATGCGCTTCTTGAAAAATCATTACGGTTGTCATTGGCAATTAACGAGATGAAAGAAAAACTAAAGAAAAAAGAAATAAGACTGAAGCAATATTCCAATCCGGAAAATTTATCAATAAAGGGTAAGCGCCGTTTAAAAGAAATAATTTCCGAATATCAAGAGCTAAAAAATACTTTTGAGGTAATGGCGGCAGAGAAAGCTGAACTCGATAAAATCTTAAATATGCCTTCCGAATCAAAAGTTAAAATTACGGGCGATATTTATCCCGGCGTCGAAATCGTTATAAAAAAAACCGTTTTTAAAGTAACCGATAAATTAAGAAATAAAACTTTTACTCTAAATGAAAATGAAGAGATGAAAATTTCATAATAATTTTTCATAAAGAACAAATGTCCCCGTATGAAAAAATCACATGTAAAAATTGTTGGGACTTTATGTGGGAAATTGAATCCGTATCTTCATGCAGCATTATCGGGGATTAAGAAATTCCGCCATAAAATCATATAACAAAAAGAGTGATTTATATCATTCCCCGATTTCCAAAAATTAGTATATTAAATTAAACCAAAATAAGTTTTAACTTGTCTAAACAAGAAATTAACATGGGAGAAAAATTTTATGTCTGAATATAAAATATCGGATAACTTGGCTGTCAGTGAAAGCGGCTTTTTATTTATGGCAAACAGCGGAGAATCTTTTACCGTAAACGAAACGGGAAGATTTATAATTAATAATCTAAAAGAAAATAAAAGCGAAGAAGAAATATTAAGTTTGCTGACAAATGAATTTGATATTGATATTGATACGGCTCAAAGAGATTTTGACGAATTTTTGACTCTGCTCAGAAACCTTAAATTAGTGGAAGAATTATGAAAGTTGCAGTAACCGGATTGAACAACGTTGACAGCCCGGGACCGGGAGTTCCCGTAATCCGAGGCATTAAAGATTCAGGTAAATTTGAAGGCGAAATAATAGGTTTGTTATACGACGCTCTTGAGCCAGGAGCATATATGAGAGAAGTAACTTCTCGAAGTTATTTAATTCCCTACCCATCAAGCGGAATAGAGTCATTCTTTGACAGACTGGCTTATATCAACTCGTTTGAGAAAATTGATGTAATTTTCCCGACACTTGACGCCGAACTTTTTGCATTTTCAAAACTTTCCGGCAAGCTTAATGACCTGGGAATCAAGACCCTTGTTCCGACAATGGAGCAGCTGGTCTTAAGAGGAAAAGACAAACTTTTTGATTTCTGCACAAAAAACAATATTAACGCTCCTTATAACATTATAGCTTCTTCAATAAATGATTTATACGCTTTACCGAAAGAATTGCAGTATCCCGTTGTTATCAAAGGGATTTTTTACGACGCATATGTCGCTCATAATTTCCAGGAAGCTTCTGCATATTTTACCAAGATGGCTTCCAAATGGGGATTGCCCATTATTGTTCAGGAGTTTATCAGCGGCGAGGAGTACAATGTTGTCGCATTAGGAGACGGCGAAGGAACAGCTATCGGAGCCGTTGCAAGCAAAAAGATGTATATTACAGATAAAGGCAAAGGCTGGGCGGGAGTAACAATAATGGACGAGGAGCTTCTGTCCATCTCGCAAAAGATAATTAAAGCCCTAAATTGGAGAGGCGGAGCGGAATTTGAATTTGTTAAAAAACGTGATACGGGAGAATATTTCCTCCTTGAAATTAACCCGCGTTTTCCGGCTTGGGTTTATCTCGCAGTCGGAGCGGGGCAAAACCTGCCTTACGCAGCTCTTCAATTAGCTCTCGGCGAAAAAATTGAACCTTTTGAAAACTACGAAGTAGGGAAAATTTTCATCCGCTATTCATGGGATTTAATTGTAGATATGAAAAAATTTGAAGATATTACAGTAAACGGAGTATTAAGAAATGACTAAGAAAAGATATGAAAAACCGATAATTCTTAAACAGCATTCGGGAATGATGAATAAATTCGGTTCAACGCAAACTTTCAGACCGATAACCAAAATTGACGATGTCGAAATCGATTCGTTAACCGAAAAATTCGGTTCCCCCCTCTTTGTGTTTTCCGAAAAACAAATTCGCGAGAAATACAGAAAACTAAATAAAATATTCAAAACACGTTATCCCAAAGTCAGATTTGCTTGGTCGTACAAAACGAATTATTTAAGCGCAATCTGCTCAATTTATCATCAGGAAGGCTCTTGGGCGGAAGTGGTTTCGGAATTTGAATATGACAAAGCGAGAGATCTCGGCGTAAAAGGGGAAAATATAATTTTTAACGGCCCGTTTAAATCCGAATCCGCGCTTGAAAAAGCAATCAGAGAAAAAGCGCTGATTCACATCGATCACTTTGACGAACTCTATTCAATAATGGAAATTACGGAAAAAATTGATTTAACTGCAAACGTCGCAATACGCGTTAATATGGATACGGGAATCTATCCACCTTGGAATAGATTCGGGTTCAATTACGAAAACGGCGAAGCAATGCTTGCGCTTAAAAGAATAATCCACGATGAACGATTAGAGCTGAAAGGGCTGCATACTCACATTGGCACTTACATAATGAGCGCCGAACCTTACCGCCAAGCCACTTTGAAATTAGTCGATTTAGCGAAAGAAATTTATGATAACTACAATGTCAGACTGGAATACATCGATCTTGGCGGCGGATTCCCTTCAAACAATACGCTTAAAGGACAGTATCTGGAAGCCGAACAGCTTCTGCCAACCTATGAAGATTACGCGGACGCAATAACATCAGCGCTGTTTGAACTTAATCTTCCTTCGGACGAACTTCCCGTTTTAACACTTGAAACTGGACGCGCTTTAATCGACGATTCAGGTTACCTGATTACTTCGGTTTTTGCGACAAAACGGCTCTCGACAGGTAAGCAGGCGTTAATAATGGACGCCGGAGTAAATTACCTTTTCACAAGTTATTGGTTCAACCACAAAGTAGTACCTACAAAAGAAATAAGCGGATTTACCGAAAACACAATAGTATATGGACCGCTATGTATGAATATTGACGTTATCAGAGACGATGTGGTTCTTCCCGTTATGCACAAAGGGGATAAACTTGTTGTTCTATACGTGGGAGCGTACAGCGTAACGCAATGGATGCAATTTATTTCGCTCCGCCCAAATGTCGTTTTAATTACGGAAGAAGGAGATGTGGAATTAATTCGCGCCGCGGAAACAAACGAGAACATCACGGAACAGGAAAGGCTTCCTGAAAAATTAAGCGATTTTACATTAACAGATTAGTAGTAATGAGTTAAGAGTAATGAGTAATGAGAAGACAAACTAAAAATCTATGACGAATGACCAAATCTGATTATTTATCCAATCGTTTATTTATGCGATTACTTAATGATATTTCTACAGTCTGGCGTGATGGAAATCTCTTTTTAGATTCCGTTTTATACAGCTACGCCCAGATTTTTTTCTCAAACCGGAAGTGGTTCGGGCTTGCGGCGCTCCTAATTTCATTTATTGATGTTCAGGTCGGCGCGCTCGGATTTCTCGGAGTTCTCCTTTCAAATTCATTCGCTCTTTATCTTAACTTCGATAAAGATAAAATCAGAAAGGGCTTCTACGGATTTAACGGAATACTGCTTGGAGCCGCAATCGGATTTTTCTTCGAGATAACGCCTCTTATTCTCGGAATGGCGATTGTCTTTATTTTCCTCGCTTTTTTTATTTCCGCTTCAATGGAACATTTAATGGCAAACGTTTTTAATCTGCCCGGATTAAGTCTTCCGTTTATTTTAACATTGTACATCTTCTTAATTGTAGTTACCAATTTCAACGGCGTTCTTTATCGCGATTTGCTAACTGCGTCAACCGGCGCCATTAGTTTTCTTCCGGATTGCGTAAACCTTCTCTTGAACTCTGTAGCTCTAATTTTATTGCAGAGCAAAGCCGTTGCCGGATTTTTGATTCTAATTATCATACTTGTTTTTTCAAGAGTTATGTTTATCAACTCCCTGATTGCTTTTTTCTTCAATTTTGCAGTAATCAGTATCCTGTTTAAAAATCCCTCATACACGCTTTTAATTTTAACGTCGTTCAATGCAATACTTATTGCTTTTGCTCTCGGCGGAAGTATGATAATTCTATCAAAAAAAACTATTCCCCTTCTCTTAATGACTATTTTCTTTACAATAATTTTCACTCTTTTTTTCGAGAGTATCCTTGCGGAAAAACTTCTTCCGGTGCTGGTTCTTCCGTTTAACTTTGTCGCTCTCTCTACTATTTACAGTTTGAAGTTCAGAAAAGAGAGCACCGATTTAACTCTTCTTTATTTTAGTCCGGGCTCGCCGGAAGAAAACTATTACTACCACACGACAAGAACAGCCCGCTTTGAGGGTTTCAAATACATGTTTCCCGAATTTCCATTTCTTGGCGAATGGAAGATTACGCAGGCTTTCGATGGTAAACATACGCATAAAGATGAGTGGAAATATGCTTGGGATTTTGAGATAGCAGATGAAACGGGAAAGTTCTATTCCGGGGACGGCGCTAAGCCCTCCGATTTTTATTGTTTTAATACGCCTGTTGTCGCTCCTCTCGACGGAGAAGTTGTAAAAGCAATCGATTCGGTACACGACAATAATATCGACGAAGTTAACCTCGAGCAGAATTGGGGAAATACTCTGATTATTGATCACGGGAACGGACTTTTTTCCTCGATGTCCCATTTGAAAAGGAAATCTATTTTGCCCAAAGTCGGCGACAAAGTAAAAAAGGGTCAGGTAGTTGCGAGATGCGGAAACAGCGGTCGCTCTCCGAAACCTCATCTTCACTTTCAATTTCAGCTTACGGACAAGCTCGGAGATAAAACTTACAAGTTTCCGTTCTCTCAGTATATTCTTAAAACCGATTCCCGAGAGGAATTAAAAGTGTTCGACTATCCCGAAGAAAATCAATCGGTAAAGAACATCGATGTCCATAAAATTATCAAAAATGCTTTTACTTTTAAATTGGGAGACGAATTCGTTTTCAATTGTTCTTTAGATGGGGAAAAATTCACCGAGCGGTGGAAAGTAAATGTTGACATTCTTAACACGCTCTATATTGAAAACCGTAACGGCGACAGACTGAATATTTTCATCAGCGAAAAAATATTTTACGCTTCCAATTATATCGGCAAACAGGAAAGCGCGCTCTATTTCTTCTACTTATCAGCTTCAAAAGCTCCTCTGGGATATTCGGAAAAACTCTTTTGGGAAGATGTTTTCCCTCTCGGTACGGTTACTAAAGGTTTTACGCGATATATTTCCGAGTTTTTCCTTTTCTACGGAGAAGTCATAAAATCAAAAGGAGTTTATAATTGGTTTTCACACGAAAATGAAACTATTTCACTTCGCTCTAAGTTAAAGATTTTCGGAACGGGAATTTTTTCGTTCTATAAAAGAGACGGAGAAGGCGAGATAATAATTTCGCCAGACTCAGGTTTACAAAAAATCACATATCGAAAAAACGAAAAGAATTTTACCGCACAGGTTAAAGGAGATTAGAAATGAATATAATTAAATCAATGGCTGTTTTGTTACTGCTGGTAAGCATTACATTCGCTCAGGAAAAAACACCTCTTTCCGCTTTCTATCAATCAATTGCAGCCGAAAAAATCGGCAACTATGATGAAGCGATTAATATATTATCTAAAAATTATTCCGCAGAGAAAAACAACTACCTCTACAATTTGAGATTAGGCTGGCTTTACTACGTTAAAGGCGATTATAAAACATCCCTTTTCTATTACAAAAATGCCGTCCGAATCAGCTCCAACAGTATTGAAGCTTTGCTCGGAATTACTTACCCGTATTCAGCCGCAAAGAATATTAACGCGTTAAAAACAATTTACAAGAAAATATTGGATAAAGCGCCCGAAAATTACAAAGCGAATCTCAATATGGGCCTCCTTTATTTTAATCAGGGCGATTATCTGAACTCGATAATTTTTCTTGAGAATGTCGTAAAAAATTATCCTTCCGATTATAACGCTAATCTCTATCTCGGTTGGGCTAATTATTATGTAGGCGGAAATAAAAAAGCACACGCGTATTTTCAATCGGCTCTAATGGCTGTCCCCAACGACCCGAGCGCGTTAAAAGGCTTTAATGCAACCAAATAAGCGACATAAAAAATGAAAATTAACTTTCGCCTAAAATTTATTTTTTCTTTGCCGAATAAAGCCGGCAAACACAAAGTTAGAGAAAAAAGAGGATTTAGAAATTTGTGTCTTTCATATTCAAAGTTCCCGAATGTAGTCGGGATAACAAACGCTAAAAAAAATATAACTATCTTCATCCTCTTTTTTTTACTTTTGCAAACTTCCCTCTTCTCACAGGAACTGAGAAAAAGTCTTCTTTCGGTTACGGGCGGATATGTTGTCGGCAATAATTCTTCTTATAAAAATAATTCTTCACAATATTTGATTTGGGGAGATTATTACTTCTCCACTTTGGATGAAGTCTCCGCCGTTTATAAAAGGTTTAGTCTAAATGAAAACACTTTTGATTACAATGAAAATTTCTTTGCCGTTAAGGGGCTAATGAATTTTTTCCCGTTTTATATTAGGGGTGCGTTTGCCCATCTGAACGGTGAATACAACAACGCTAATCTTAGTTACAATATATCGGGAAATATGTTTTCGGGAGAAGGGGTTTACTACTACAAATTATTTTTCACTTCTCTCGGGGTTAAATATATATCATTTAACGGGTACGGAAACTCGGAAAAGTTAGTCGTCGGATTCGGCGACATTAAATGGCGTCCGGCTCAATGGTTTTCAGTTACGCTCGGGACGCAAATTATGAATAGTTTCCTAACAGATTCTTTGTACAAATCTGTTAATCTTGAATTTTTCTGGGCGCCCGTCAAGTTTGCTAATTTTTCCGTAATGGGATTTGCCGGAGAACGAAAATACAACTTCGACAGAAATTATCTGATTTCCTATAATATTCCCGATAAAGAAACCGGCGCCTACTCGGCTTACATCAGAGTTTTTCCGGTTCGGCAAATCGGTTTAATAATGAATTATGAAAAACATTTCTACGATGAATTCAGCGTCGAATACTACTCTTTATCTGTAAAGTTTAATTTACTGTAAGTTATTTTAAGATAGATTTGCATATCTTAATAATTTGTCATTTTTGTCCGCAGAAAGCGGGACAATGCTCAATATTCTGTATAGGCAAGCCGGTAGCTTTCAATAGCGCACAGATAGAATAACATGATTTAGAAACCATTAAAATTTTTTCACACGATATTTCCCTACTTTCATAAATAATTAAAATCGAATAACGTTATATTTAAAAGTTGAATTATTTAAAATTGACGAGGATTAAAATGTTCGAGAAATTTCATACAAGACACATAGGCGTTTCCGAAACAGACATCAGTGAAATGCTTAAAGAAATAGGCGAAGACTCTATGGAATCGTTAATCGGAAAAACGATTCCCAATCACATCTTATTGGATAAAAAATTAAATTTGGAAAAACCATACACGGAGTATGAAGCGTTAAAAAAATTACGTTTGCTCGCATCCAAAAATAAAGTTTTCGATTCATACATCGGACTCGGTTATTACCCGACAATCACGCCTTCGGTAATTCAGCGTAATGTTGTGGAAAATCCCGGTTGGTACACTCAATATACGCCTTACCAGGCGGAAATTTCACAAGGGCGGCTTGAAGTTCTCCTTAATTTCCAGACTATGATTTCAGATTTAACAGGGATGGATTTGGCGAACTCTTCCCTTCTTGACGAAGGTACCGCCGCAGGGGAAGCCATCATGATGCTCCACAATGCTCGTAAAAGGGATAAAAAATCAGCCGAAAAAGTTTTTATTGATGAAAATATTTTTCCTCAAACAAAGGATGTTATTCTTTCAAGGACCGAGCCACGCGGGATAGTAACCGTATTCGGAGCAATTGAAGATTTTGATTTTTCAGAAGATTATTTTGCGGTTCTAGTTCAAAATCCTGATAGCAACGGCGAAATAAGAGACTACTCCGATTACTTTGCCAAAGCCAAAGAAAAAGGGATTTACGTTGCCGTTATTGCCGATATCTTAAGTCTTGCTTTGATCACTCCGCCCGGAGAAATCGGAGCGGACGTAGTACTCGGGAATTCACAGCGTTTGGGCGAACCGCTCGGATACGGCGGTCCGCATGCCGCGTATTTTGCGACAAAGGAAGAATTTAAGCGTCAGCTTCCCGGAAGAATAATCGGCGTTTCGGTTGACAGAACCGGAAGAAAAGCTCTCCGGATGGCGCTTCAGACTCGAGAACAGCACATTAAGCGGGAAAAAGCGACAAGTAATATCTGCACGGCACAAGTTCTCCTTGCGATTATTGCCGGCTTTTACGGCGTTTATCACGGTCCCGAAGGACTTAAGAATATTGCCAAAAGAATTAATAAACTTACTATTGCGCTCAATAAAGGATTATCGCAACTTGGATTTGAGCAGGTAAACGGTTCATTCTTCGATACGCTCAAAATTAAACTTAATAAGTCTCAAGCCGAAATGCTGAAATCTCTTTCGCATAAATACAAAATGAACTTCAGATGGGATATGGAAAACTTTGTCGGAATCTCAATCTCCGAAATTACGACTCCCGAAGACATTGAAAAAATCTTAAGTGTTTTCGCCACTGTTTCTGCAAAAAATATTCCAACTTTAGATTTCAATTCTATTTTCAACTCCGATGAATTATCGTGGGATAAAAAACTCGAGCGCAAAAGCAAGTTTATGACTCATCCGGTTTTCAATACTTATCGCAGCGAAACCGAGATGATGCGCTACATAAAAAAATTGGAGCGGAAAGACTTATCCCTTACGCACTCAATGATTTCGCTCGGCTCGTGCACCATGAAGCTTAACGCCGCAACGGAGATGTTTCCGTTGAGCTGGCCCGAGTTTACCGATATTCATCCTTTCGTTCCCGATGATCAAGCCGAAGGCTATCTTGAAATGATAGAAGACTTGAAAAAAGATTTATGCGAAATCACGGGGTTCGCAGATGTTTCATTCCAGCCGAACTCCGGAGCTCAGGGAGAATTTACCGGACTAAGCGTAATAATGGCATATCACAAAGCAAACGGGAATCCGGAACGCAATGTCGTTTTGATTCCCGCTTCGGCTCACGGAACAAATCCCGCCAGTTCGGTTCTTGCCGGCGGAAAAGTTGTCGTCGTAAAAACTGACGAAAACGGCAATGTTGACATGGCGGACTTAAAAGAAAAAATTGAACTGAATAAAGATAATCTTGCGGCGCTTATGATTACTTATCCCTCAACTCACGGGATATTTGAACAGAAAATAACCGAGATGATTAATCTTATTCATGATAACGGCGGACTCGTTTACATGGACGGAGCTAATATGAACGCGCAAGTCGGATTAACAAGTCCCGCAAAAATCGGGGCTGATGTTTGCCATCTCAATCTGCATAAAACATTTGCAATCCCGCACGGCGGCGGCGGACCGGGAGCCGGTCCTATTGCTGTTAACGAAAAGTTAAAACCGTTTCTCCCTGCTCACCGCTTCAGAAAATCCGCTTCCGACAAAGCAATTCACGCTACGGTTTCCGCTCCTTTCGGCAGCGCATTGATTTTGACTATTTCTTACGCTTATATCAAAATGATGGGAGAAGAAGGGTTGCGTAAAGCGACCGAAGCCGCAATATTAAACGCAAACTATCTCAGAGTTAAACTCTCCGAATATTACAGAGTTGTTTACACTGGCGAAACCGGTTTTGTAGGGCACGAACTTATATTTGATATGCATCAGTTTAAGCAGGATACCGAAGTTGACGAAACCGACATCTCCAAACGTCTTATGGATTACGGCTTTCACGCTCCTACCGTGTCTTTCCCCGTTCACAGCACGTTAATGGTGGAACCGACGGAAAGCGAATCGAAAGCGGAACTCGACCGTTTTATCGAGACAATGATCGGCATTCGCGAAGAGATAGATAACGTAAAAAACGGCGTCTGGTCGAAACTCGATAACCCGCTGAAATTTTCGCCTCACACTGCCGAAGATGTTACTGTTGATATTTGGACGCATCCCTATTCAAGGGAAATCGCCGTATTTCCTAAACCTTGGATTAAAGAGAATAAATTTTGGCCGGCGGTAAACAGAATAGATAACGCTTACGGAGACAGACATCTTTTCTGCTCTTGCCCTCCCATGGAAAATTATGATGAGGAAAAATGAAAAAGGACTTAACTTGCGAGATTTTAAAGAAATATAAAACAATTGCCGTAGTCGGCTACAAACCCGGAAGAATCAGCGGCGACATTGCGCATATTCTTACAGATAACGGCTACATTGTAGTTGGTGTGAATCCGGTTTTCAAGGGAGAAGCCCCGCTTCCGGTTTATCCAAGTTTGACAGAAATTCCGTTTCATATCGACATTGTGGATGTTTTCCGAAAGTCGGAAGATATTCCGCCGATTATTCCTGATGTTTTGAAAATTAAGCCTGATGTTCTCTGGCTTCAGCTCGGAATAAGAAACGACGAAGCCGTTAAACCTGCGGAGGAAGTCGGAATTACGGTTATTCAGGATACATGCATTAAAGTTGAATTTTTCCGCTGTTTTTGAGTAAGGAATGAATGCAACGCAGTTATTAAGAAACGCTTTTTTTTCCCTTTTATTTCTTTCTACGATTTATTTTGCGCAGGAATATCATTCTCCTTCGGATACTTCTTCCTTTGTAGTTTCCGATATAAAAATAATCGGGAATAAAGAGACGAAAGCTTACGTGATATTAAACGAACTTACGTTCAAAGTCGGAGATAAAATAAATTGGAAAATTCTCAACTACAACAGAGACAGAATTTACGGACTTAAGATTTTCAATTTTGTCGATATTGTTACCGACAACAGAAAAGATAAAAAGCGGATAATAATTGTTGTTAAAGAAACTTGGACAATCTTTCCGATTCCTTACTTTTATTTCAGACGAAATTCCATTAAATATTCAGCTTACGGAATTAATTTTCTTTACAAAAATTTTCGAGGAAGAAATGAAACGCTTTCGGCAAATTTAGGATTCGGATTTGATCCCAACTTTTTTGTTCAATACAACAACCCAAACTTTTTCTACAGAAATCTAATCTTCGGTTTCACAATCGGTTACACTAATTTTTTTAATAAAAGCGTAAAGTTTCTTTCCATATCAAAAGAAGATTTTAATTACAAATCTTTCTATACCGGATTTAATCTCGGCAAAAGAGTAAACATTTTTCACCAATTTGAATTCGGTTTTCTCTACCGGTACATCACTCTTAAAAAGCCTTATGCTTATCAATATTTATCTTCCGGAAGGAACTTTGAATATGAGCCTTCCCTTTCGTTTTCATATCGTTACGACACACGCGACCTCGTGCTCCGCCCACGCAACGGAACTTACTTACAGGTTTCCTTAACTCATTACGGATTCTATCTGAGCGGCATTCATTTTGTCGATTTTTCTTTTGATTACAGAAAATATTTTCCGGTCAACAAGAATCTCTTTTTTAAATATCGAATTACAAACAGATATTTAATCGGCGATAAAATCCCGATTTACGATAAGTCTTACATCGGTTACAACAACTATATTCGCGGTCATTTGCACGATGTTAAGGAAGGGAAAAATATGTTTATCGCTTCGTTTGATCTTGGGATTCCTCTCGTTAAAGAATATGATTTTGTAATGAAATTGCCTCTGCTTCCCGAATCTCTTACGTCGGCTCGTATCGGACTGGATTTGAATACTTTTGTCGATGTCGGCAATACATACGATTCACTTTCGGAGTTGAGTATGAAACGAAAGAACCTTTTTGGGTACGGAGTTTCGTTAAATTTACTTATTTTACCTTTTAATGCGCTGCGGTTTGAAATCGCTTTTAATGAATTTGGGAATTCGGAGTTTATTTTTGAATCAGGATTTTCTTTCTAATACGGAATTATTTTTCTCTTCGTCAATAGACTCAGAGAGAAATAAAATTGTAATATCGGACGAGGAATTTCATCACCTTTCCAAAGTGATGCGTAAAAAAGAAGGCGATAAGATATTTGTTACCGACGGGAAAGGCGCCATATATGAAAGCGAAATTACCGCTTTGAATAAAAAGAAAGCGGCGCTGAAAATATTGGACACAATAAAATATTCCGACAAATTAGGGAATATTTCCTTTTATATTCCTAACCTTCACAATAAAGAAAGGATGCGGTTTGCGGTCGAAAAGTTAATTGAATTGGGATTCACAAAAATAAGGATTTACAACAGCTCGCGAACAATAGCCAAAGGATTTAATCAGGCAAAGTGGGAGAAAGTTGCCGTTGCCGCTATAAAACAGTCTCTCCGCGCGTTTCTTCCCGAAATTTCATTTTGCGAAAACCTAATGAAATCGGAAATCAGCAACCTTATTTTCTTTGATCAAAATGGGACGGACAAACTTATTGACGCAAGAGGAAAAATAAATTTTGGAGATAATATTTCCGTTCTTATCGGTCCGGAAGGAGGACTGAGCGAAGAAGAAATTAGCCTGCTTAAACCGAAGTATTTATTTAAACTTAACGATTACCGCCTCCGATCCGAGACCGCGGTCATTGCCGCGGCGTCAATAATTTCATCATTAGTTTAATTTACGTCGTAAAACCGACTCATCTTCTCAGATATTTTAGGAATAATTTTTGTATTTTTATTAATTACAAAAAAGTGGAAGTATGGATAAAGTTTTAGACATTAAATACGAAAAGCATAAGTTAAAAAACGGACTCGAAGTTATTCTGCACCAAGATAATTCCCTTCCGATTTTAAGCGTCAACATTTGGTACCGCGTCGGTTCCGCCAATGAAGTTAAGGGTAAAACCGGTCTGGCGCATCTTTTTGAACATATGATGTTTCAGGGATCCAAGAATGTCCCGAAAGAAATGCATTTCAAGTATATTCAGGAAGCGGGAGGAACGCTTAACGGTTCGACAAGCTTTGACAGAACAAACTACTACGAAACTCTTCCCTCAAATTCTTTAGAGCTTGCGCTTTGGCTTGAGTCCGACAGAATGGGATTTCTTCTCGATACGCTTGATGAAGCCAAACTGGAAAATCAGCGCGAAGTTGTGATGAACGAACGGCGTCAGCGTTACGACAACCAGCCTTACGGCAGAGCGTGGGAAATTCTTTTCTCAAATCTTTTTCCGGAAAACCATCCTTATCACTGGCCCACAATCGGCTGGATGGAAGATATCGAAAGCTATTCCCTTGACGACGTACGAAACTTTTTTAAGCGATATTATTCTCCCGATAACGCCAGCATCGTAATAGCCGGAGATATTGAATACGGGAAATCTCTTGAATTAGTGAAAAAATACTTTGAGGAAATTCCTTCCTTTAACGGAAAGCCTGAAATAATTGTGCCTCAAAGTGAACTCCCGGAAAATAAGCTGATTGTACACGAGGATAACGTACAGCTTCCCCGCATCTATTTGATGTGGAAAAGCGATAAGCTTTACGATGAAAACGACGCCAAACTTGATTTTCTTGCCAACGCGTTAAGCGGTTCAAAGAACACCCGCCTTTATAAAAAGCTGATTTTTGAAAATCATCTTGCGCTTGACGCTTATGCGTTTCAATATTCGATTCAGAAAGAAGGCGTTTTTGTAATTTCTGCAACTGCCCGTCCGAACGTAAGTTTGGACACACTGAAAGAGATCATTCTTTCCGAAATTGATAAAATCATCAGAGAAGGAATTACCCCGTTTGAATTGGAAAAATCAAAAAATACAATTATTTCCGATTACATTTATTCTCTCCAGAATATTTCCTCGCTTGCCGATCAGCTTAACAACTACAATATGACTCTCGGAGAACCTAATTCTTTCAGATTTGATTTGAACAGATACAACGTTCTCGAAATCGACGATATTAAAGACGCAACCGCAAAATATTTAAGCAAACCTTTTGTTGAATTAAGAATCGTTCCTAAAAATAGTGAAAACAAGTTATGATAGATAGAACAAAACCGCCGGTCCCGAAAAATGAAATCAACTATTCCCCGCCCGGATTTACCGAGACTAAACTAAAAAACGGCGTTCCGGTATTCTACACCGAGAAAAACTCTCTGCCGATTGTTCAAATAAATGTTATCGTCAATACGGGCAGCGCGTCGGATCCGGCTAATAAACAAGGACTTACTAATCTTCTTGCCGTAACTATAGATGAAGGCGCAAACGGATTTTCTTCGCTGGAAATCGATAATAAACTTGAAGCTCTCGGAACGCTTTTCAGTATCTCTGTTGAGCCGGAAAATACTTTTTTCACAATGATGACGCTGAAGAAGAATCTCGAAAAATCGCTTGAAATTTTATCGTGGATTTTACAAAAACCAAATTTTACAGAAGAGGATTTTATTCGCGAAAAAAACAGGATATTAGACGAAGTTAAGAGGCTGAAAGATTCTCCCGCATTTATTGCGGATTATTTCCTAACGAAGAATCTTTTCAAGGGAACTCCTTTTGCATATCTTAATCTCGGAGCTTCGGAGACACTGAAAAACATCTCTTTATCCGACATTAAAAACCATTTCGAAAAATATTTTTCATCAAAGAATTTAAGCGTGGTTGCCGTTGGAAATCTCACGGAGGAAGAGTTCTCCGCGGCAATGAACAAACACTTTACTGAATTTAACGCCGATTACAAAAGCGTTCCTTTTAAAGCTTCTCTGCAAAACCGTAAAAGGCATTTTCATCTTGTAAATAAGCCGGGAGCGGCGCAGAGCGAAATCAGGATAGCCAATCTTTCCACCGGGCGACATTCCCCCGATTTTTTCGGTAAAAAATTAGCTAACTCAATTCTCGGCGGTCAATTCTCCAGTCGTCTTAATCACAATTTAAGGGAGGAAAAAGGAATCACATACGGCGTTTCCACTTTCTTCAAGTACACTAAAGAGTTCGGTTCTTTCAACGCTTCAACAGCCGTCGATTCGGCAAATACGATTCTTGCGGTTAAAGAGTTTTATAAAGAGTTTGATTTAATACGGCAAGAGATTTCGGATGAAGAAATTGCTTTTTCAAAATCATACGCGCGCAAACTTTTCCCTTTGCAGTTTGCCTCCTATTCCAAAATTGCCACTAACAATACAAACTTAGTAGTTTTTGATCTGCGTAAAGATTTTTATAAAACTTACATTGAGGAATTGGAAGCCGTTACGAAAGATGAAATTCTCCGCTCGGCTCAAACCAACATATTGCCCGATTCGCAGCAGGTTGTTATAGTCGGCGATGTGAATTCCTTTATTGACGAGCTGACTGAGTTTGCCGGAGAAGATACAATTTCCCGTTATGAGCTTGAGGAGATTACCATTTAGAACAATTCCAATTATTTATAATTGCAGAGATCCGAAATTCCCCTTCCTACGGAATCCGCCACGGCGGAGTGGATTCTCGCAAGCGAATACGGGGTAGGGGCTTTGCCTACCAAATAAGCAAAATGTGAAAAAATCAGCGCTTTCCACATTTCCCTCAAAACATTTTTGAAAAACAAAAACTTTTCAATATTTTTGCCTCAAGGAAAAACAACAAGGGAAACGCCATGAAACACATACTTATCACACAAGGAAGAAAACCTCGCAGTAAACAATGCGAAATCAAAAACTTCCAAAACAGCCACTGACCTGCCCCCAATTTGGTGAACAATCAGAAAAGCCAGTATATTAGTAATTATAAAACTGGAGGAAAAATGGGAAAAGGTCAATCACGAAGAGTTTACATTCGTAAATTTAAGGAGAACTCAGTCCGTCTATACTCCTAATGGCGGTCATTAGAAATTCATCCTCAAATGACAATTATGGGGTAAATTCATGAAAGCTCCTAACAAAAAAATGTAGGGAAAATGCTCAACAAAAATAGTCCGAGCAAGCAAAAACAAATATCCGAAAACAATCTTTGAGTGGCAATTACAATAACCATGCGATTTCAATACATGTAGAAGAAATCAAAACCCAAAAACCTTAGTTAATATTTTATCAAGTAATTTTTCCGGCAGGCACTTTTTAAGGAATGACGCAATAAAGGAAAGTTTACCTGCTCTGAAAAGCGCGGGGGGCTTATTTCTTAAAATCGCTTTGATTAATTTTTTCACAAAAACTTCAACATCGGTAGCCCTTTCCTGAGACGCTTCCGCCCTCCTTGCAATTATTTCTTCGTAGTCCTTATACATCGAGGTCGTCTTTAGGGCATCGGTTGTTTCCCTCGCTGCATTTTTCCCGAAACGGGATTTTATCGCTCCGGGCTGAACCGAAACAACTTTAATCTTAAACGGTCTTAACTCCATTCTGAGAGCGTCTGAAAATGAATTAAACGCGGCTTTAGATGAGCAATAAGGAGATGCAAACGGCGTTGTTAAAACTCCCGAAATACTGCCAATATTAACTATTCTGCTCTCTTTGTTTTTAGGGATAAACGGAAGCGCCGCTTGTGTAACTTTAATTTGTCCGAAAAAATTAGTCTCAAAAACCTCCTTATATTTTTCGGTGGAAGTTTCAGCCGCGGGACCCATTAGGCCGTATCCGGCGTTATTAATAAGGATATCTATTTTAATCTTTTCCGACTTCAAAAAATCAGTGAGATTTTCAATATCATCGTCATTTGTAATGTCAAGCTTAAACGGATGGATAAAATCCGAAGTGAGCGCCTCAATTGTTTCCAAATTTCGAGATGTCGCAATTACTCTAAATCCCAACTCGGCAAACTGCTTAGCGAGTTCATGTCCTATACCGGAAGACGTTCCGGTAATCAGTACGGTTTTATTATCCATTTTCTTATCCTAATCTTTTAGAACAAAGATTTTGTTACAACCGCTCATTTGCTTGTCCAACCAGGACTGATAAACCTTCGAGGTTTGTCTGAATTAATTAGAAATCAGTTGGATATAAAACTAAATGAACGATTTTTCAATATTTGTAGAATATTAAAAACCTCGAAGGTTTTTTAAAAACATTCTGGTTTTAATATATACCGAATTATAAAAAAAAAGCACAATTCAATTAATCTCCTCATCGCTTTTTCAGCAGCGCAACATTCTCGATATGGTAAGTATGTGGAAACATATCAACGGGACGGACTTTCAGCAGTTCGTAACCGTTTTCAATAAATTCTTTAATGTCGCGAATCTGAGTCGTCGGATTACAGCTTACATAAACAATTCTGTCGGGACCGAGTTTAATTATATCGGCAACGGTTTTCGGATTCATTCCGCTTCTCGGAGGATCGGCGACAATAACGTCAGGCTTCGGGAAGCTATGCTTTTCCGCAATCGGATAAAACGATTTATTCAAATCGGCTTTAATAAACTGCATGTTGTGAACATTGTTTAATTCCATGTTGATTTTTGCGTCCGCCACTGCAGCCTCAACGGCTTCAACCGCGTAAACTTCTTTGACTTTGTCGGAAAGGTAAATAGCTATTGTTCCCGCGCCGGAATATAAATCATAAACGATATCATCGGGATGAAACTCCCCGAATTCCACGGCTATGTCGTAAAGTTTTTCCGCCTGCAAAGTGTTCGTCTGGAAAAAGGAATTCGCGCTTACTCTGTATTTCTTTTTCCCGATATAATCATAGATAAAACCGGGACCGAAAATTACATTCTCATAATCCCCTACCGCTACCTGCGCTTTGCGAAGATTAATGTTATTAATAAAAGTAGTAATTTGAGGAAAATTTTTCTTTAACTCTGCGCCGTATTGGCTAATCAAATCAGTATCTTCAGAAGCCGTAACAAGATTTACCATAAGCTCGCCGGTGTGATGAGCAGTTTTAATTACAAGATTTCTCAAATATCCTTCATGAGTTTTTGTGGAATAAATTTTCACGTCTCTACTTTTGAAAAAGTCCCGAGTAAAATTCAATATGTCATTGCTGATTTCAGATTGGAGAAAGCACTCCTTTATATCGAGAACTTTATCGTAGATTCTCGGGATATGAAGTCCGAGCGCAAAATCTCTGTCGGGAATTTCTTCTCCTGAAGCTACTTCCTCTTCAGTAATCCACCTTCTGTCGGCGAAGGAAAACTCCATCTTATTCCGGTAAAAATATATCTTCTCCGAAGGCACAATCGGGAAAAACTCAAAACCGTCAAGTCCGCCCATTCGTTCAAAAATATCGCGGACTTGCTTTTCTTTATATTGCACTTGAACTCCGTAATCCAAATCTTGAGCTTTGCAACCGCCGCAAGTACCGAAATAACCGCATTTCGCTTCGACTCTATACTCTGAAGGTTTGAGAACTTCGATTAATTTTGCTTCGGCGTAACTCTTTTTTTTCTTTCTTATTTGGGCATTTACTTTATCTCCGGGATATGCGCCCTGTACAAAAACCACAAATTTCTTGTCTGTTCCTTCCTGGTCAATCCGCGCAAGTCCTTTTCCTTCAAACGCGTAATCCTCAATCTTTAGTTCTAACTTTGTCCCTTTTTTCATCACTCCGCCAATTTCAAAATCATAGTTTTCAGTGAAATATATTTGCTTCCGCCATATTTAAGGAAGACATTCCCTTCGTGGCTTATTCTGTGGATTATCTTTTTGTAGTAGCTCTTCTCCGATTCGGTAAGTTCTTCCTCTTTCCCTTCAAAAACATATTGAACGGATTTATAATATTCGGGAAGAGCGTCGGGTAAATCTTTGCTTGCAAGAATCGTAAAATTTCTTTCCTGGTAATATTTCTCTGCGTCCGGTTCGTTAAGCGGAGAGATGCCCGCGGCTTCCAGCAAGTCTTTCATTACCGGAGGCAACGTTTCGTGGGCGCTGACAATTTCGGTAACTGCAAAAATTCCACCCGGTTTCAGTATTCGTTTCATCTCTTTTATGATTTTTTTTCTGTTGCCGCCCGAAACCGTTCCCTGCGCAAAAATCAAATCGAAAGAATCATTTTCATAATCTGTTCTTTCAAAATCCATCATTTTTACAATGATGTTTTCCTCATAGTCAAGAATTAAATTGGCATTGAGCAAAGACTCAAAATCCTCTACAATCAGTTCGACGTTTACTTTATATTTGACTTGAAGACGCTTTGCAATCAGCTCCGACATTCCCCCGACAACAAGAATTTTGCCGGGCGCATCCGTAAGCGTTTTGGTTAACAATTTCAAAGGCGTTCCTCCGCCCGGTATTAACAACTTATGTTCATTCATTTTTATTCCTTAATTAAATTATACCCGCTTTTTTCTGAAAATTAATGTAGCCCCAGCTTAAACTCAACGCGAAAATCGCAGCCGTTATTGCCAAAACAACTCTGTAATAGTCGGGGGCGGTTATCGCTATTCTGATAATCACTGTTGTCAGCGCAAATCCGGAGTTGCGGAAAAGAATGTAGTAGCTCGAAGAATATCTCAGCGACAGAAAAACGAGAAGAATATCGGTGAAAATCAGAAATGTGAAAAACGATTCAAAAAAAGCGTGATAGTGCGAACCGGGATAAAATCCGGCAATTGTTAAAACGCCTACAACTATTGCATAAAGCAGAATAACAAGCGCAAGCCCTTTTTTTACCGTGATAAAAGAATATTTTTCATCCTCGCTCGCAGTAATGGGAAGATGAATTTGCATTCTGTAATAGTAGCCGAGTATTATCAGGATTATCAATCCGCCGAAGACGTCGGATAAAAAAACAGTCATCGGCTTAATGTTACTCAGCATCGAAAGTGGTTCGTCAAAATATACCAAATCCTTAAAACCGTGACGAAGAATTACAAGCGAAAGTATTTCGATCTGTTTACCGATTGAGTTTGAGACTGAATTTTTCAAGCTGAAAACCATGCTCAAAATTTCGTAGGCAAGAAGCATCGAGAAAGTTAATCTTATTGAATATAAATGGCTTGACGGAATAAAACTCAGGAAACCGGCGGAAATAAATCCGCTTATTTTTAATTGAGTTATCAAAGCGACTACGACAAAAACGGCAAAAAGGGTAAAAGCGACAAAAGTACGAAACTTTTCGCTTTCCCAGAATTTTTCTATTCTGTCAAAAGTTACATTAATAAAATCGTAAGATTTTTCAATCATGGTAAACCTGTAAATTTGAAGTTTAAAGATAAAAAAAGCTGCCTCATAATAAAATTAAGGCAGCTCTTAAGCAAGTCGATGTATGAGAGGGTTAAACTTCTTTTTTGCTGAAATACCAATCTACATATTCGTAACCTTCATCTTTCCTCTTATCTGCATCCTGCTGAGTTGTCGGAGGAGGAACGATTACTTTGTCGCCCGGTTCCCAAGCTTCGGGAGTTGCAACGCCGTATTTGTCTGAAGTTTGAAGAGCTTTAACGATTCTGTAAACTTCGTCAATGCTTCTTCCGTTGGATAACGGATAGTAAATCATCGCGCGTAAAATGCCTTTGTCGTCGATAATAAATACCGCGCGAACGGCTTGAGTATCGGCTGCGTTAGGATGAATCATTCCATACGCTTTGGCTACTTTCATGCTGATATCGTCAATAATCGGGAACGGAACGTCGATTCCGAAATTCTCTTTAATGCTCTTAACCCATGCGATATGTGAAAACAAGCTGTCAATACTAAGTCCGAGAACGTCCGTATTTATTGCTTGAAAGTCTTCAAACTTTTTTGAGAAAGCAATAAACTCTGTTGTACATACCGGAGTAAAATCAGCCGGATGTGAAAAAAGCACAAGCCACTTCCCTTTGTAATCATCTAATTTTTTTACGCCGTGGGTTGTGTTTGCCTCAAAGTAAGGCGCCGGTTCGTTAATATGCGGCAATGATACTACATTTTGTTCTTCCATTTTAAGATCTCCTTTTTTTTAGTTTTTATTTTTCTCTTTTAACTGACACTCTTCACAAATTATATTAAACTGAATCGAATAATCTAGCAAAATATTTTTGCCTAAAATTTTGTCGGATAGCTCAATATAGTTTAGTTCATCGGATTTAACGTCGTAAATTTTCCCGCACTTTACGCAAACCATGTGATGATGTCGCTCGATATTCGGTTCGTATCTAACTTTAACGTGAAGAGGAGTTACTTTTTTTATAAAACCATATTCACTGAAAGTTTCCAAAGTTTTATAAACAGTCGCCAATGAAATTGTAGGATTTTCATCTTTAATTTTAGCGTAAAGCTCCTCCGGACTTGGATGAGATTTATCATCCATTATTGCTTTATAAATAATTATCCGTTGAGAAGTTGCGCTAATACCGACTTCTTTACACTTTTCAATAAATTTGTCTATTTTATCTTTAACAGTTAGCATTTACTATTTTTTATTATTTAATAATTTTTATTAATTAAATATAATTATTAAAAGACTTTTTGTCAAGTTTAAAATAAGAATAATTTAAAAAGACTTTTGGACATCCAAAAATTGTCATGTTAAGTCCGCCACGGGAGAAGGTATTTTAATTAAATTTTTGAGTTATTGGTTCCGCCCGAGCCGGACAACTTGCTTCTTACACCGTCTCGTCATTGCGAGGAGCGAAGCGACGTGGCAATCTCACTAGGAAACAAACTGTTGCCGAATGTTCAGCAACAGTTTAACGTATGTACACGAAGAAAAAACAAGCAACTCCGTAGGAGTGTTACCTTTGTAAAAAAGAAGAGTGCTATTATGTTTTAGCTCCGTAGGAGTGACACTTATATGCCGTATGCAACATCCCATTGTATTTGTTTTGTATCGCTCCTACGGAAGCTTACGATTGGCGTTATGTTGTTTGTTACTAAGATTCTGCACCTACCAGAAGTATTATATTGCTGCGCCGCCGATAAATCGGGACTTGCGTTGATTATCTTGAAATATGATTTTTTGTAGAGCAGTCCGTCTATGGCAGAGATTAGTCCCTCCGTATTATTGCGGGTGACGGTCAATCTGCGAGTGGTTATGTAAAAAACAAAAGCAGATTGCCCGCTTCGCTAAGCAATCCGCTCTACCAAAATGCCGCTTTCAAGTTTTATGTGTTGGGAAAAGCGGTTTAACTATGGAGGTTGAACATTTAGGAGATTGCCATGCCAATCCACTCACGCGGATTGTCTCGCAATGACACTAGTATTTTTGGGCACAATCCGCCACGGTGGACGCATGTTTTTATTAATTTTATCGTCTTCTTCTCAACAAAAAACAGTTGAATTTATAATTTAAGCGCTAATTCATACGCATCATGAATTGCTTCCTGCGCTTTTCCGACTTGTTTTGCATCGCCGACAAAATAAAGCGGAATATCGCCCGTATAATCAAAGGGAAGATAACTTTGCATTCCTGTGGCGACAACAATTTCATCCACGTCGTAAATTCTTTTTTGTCCCGTTTCGCTTTCAATTAGCGCCTCGGTTCCATCAACCTCCGTAACGCGATAATTTGTGAAAATTTGAGCGGACTTTGTTTTCAGTTTTTTTACCGTAAGGGCTTTTTCAATCATCTCCATCCCTCGCGCAATTTCAGAAAGCATTTCAACAATCACTACTTCATTACCGGCGTCAACAAGTTTGGAAGCCACCTCCAAGCCGATTAACCCACCGCCGATAACCAGTACCTTTTTATCGTGAGGAAGAAAATCATCATCGAGGAATTCTGTCCAATAAAATTTGGTTAATCCTTTTATCGGAGGAACAGAAGGGACGGCTCCCGTAGCCATAATAATGCCGTCGTAACCGGAATCGGCAAAATCGTCCTCCAGCGCTTCGTGATTGATTAGGTTCACGGAACGTTCGTCAATCTCATTCTTAAAATAAGTTACAAGCTCTTCCAAGCTGCTTTTATTAGGAGGAAGGAAAGCCAGGTTAAACTGCCCGCCCAATTCATTTTTCTCGAACAAATCAACTTTATAACCTTTTTCGCTCAACGCCAAAGCTGACTGCATCCCCGCAAGTCCGCCGCCGACTACGGCAAAATGTTTTTGTTCGCCCGAAACTTCAATCTCGGGAAGTCCGGTATTTACAGTTGGATTTACTACGCATCCGAGTCCTTTTCCTCCTTTGACGCCTCCGAGGCATCCTTCGGAACAAGCAAGGCAAGGACGAATATTTCCGTCGATTTTGTTGAAATACTTTGCTAGAAAATTATGGTCGGCTACCATTGCTCTTCCAAGCGCAATAAAATCGGCATTGTAGTTCGAGTTCAGGAAGTCTATATCCGCTTCGGAGTGAATCCGCCCCACAAAGATAACGGGAATTTTAACGGCTTTTTTAATCTTTCCCGCAGACTCCCAAGTCTTCCCTTTGGGGATAAACATGTGCTGAAAAAACCAGGGCGGAGTAGTGCAAGCCGAACCGGCGGAAACATGTATTGCGTCAATTCCTTTCTGCTCTAAAATTTTGGAAAATTTCAACATTTCATCGATATGAAAACCTGACGGAATTATTTCGTCTCCGCTGATTCTGACAATAATCGGGATATCAATCGCGTCCCGAACCGCTTCTATTACTTCCAACGGAAACTTAATCCTATTTTCAAAACTTCCCCCGTACTCATCTTCTCTGTCGTTTACATCGGGAGAAATAAACTGAGCAAGGAGATAACCGTGTCCTGATTGCAGTTCAATAATGTCAAACCCCGCCGTTACAGCTCTTTTGGCTCTATCGACAAACATTTCAATAACTTCGTTCATCATTTTCCGATTCATTTTAACGGGAGCCGCGCCGCCGTTCGGGCAAGGTTTGTCGGTTGAGGATACAAAATAATTCCCGGGTATTTTAGGGTTTGCCAGCCGTCCGGGATGATTAAGATGCGCTATAGCTTTTGCTCCGTTTTGGTGGAGCAATTCGGTCAGCGTTTTCAATCCTGTAAGTTTTTCATCGTCGTCTATTCCGATTTGAGACGGAAGTTCTCTCAAGCCCTTATCAAGATAAAGAGGTTCGGGAGTAACGGCTCCAATCTCTTTACTGCGAAGATTATAAAAGTTTAAATGGCGTTCATTAATTGTTCCGGTAGAATCACCGTACCCTAATTTCAAAGGGGCTAATAAAAATTGATTTCTAAGTTCAAACATAATTCACCTTAAAAATTATTTTGTTTTATTCAAAATTAGAAAAAGTTGATGTGAATTGTAATTGAAAATTAATTTATTAGGTTACAGCAGACAGTAAACAGTTATCAGTAAAAGCGAACGGCTCCGTCATTTCCATTCGCAATCCGTCCGCCGAGACGGACAGCTTGTTATTTAGATTTCATTATCATTACGAGGAGCGGAGCGACGAAGTAATCTCATCGAAAAACACGCTATTGCTAAATATTCAAAACCGGTTTAACTGCCAAGGTTGAATACCGGTGAGATTGATGCACTCACTATGTTCGCTCGTTTTTTAGCGTCGTCTCGTCCGCCTAAATTAGCGCCTCCGCATTTTTGCGGGGAAAGGTCAATCTGCGAGTGGTTATGTAAAAAAACGAAAGCAGATTGCCAGCTTCGCTAAGCAATCCGCTCTACCAAAACGCCGCCTTCAAGTTTTATGTGTTGGGAAAAGCGTTTTAGTTGATAAGGTTGAATCCTAGTGAGATTGCCGCGCTCACTATGTTCGCTTGCAATGACTGCAAAAAGTAAAATAGAAGCAAGAACTATTTCTCAATCTCTTTATCAAACTTTCTGAACATTTCTTTCATTTCGGCAACGCCTTTAATCAAAGCCAGTACAGACATATACGCAAAGGATAAAACTGAAAAAATAATTGTCGCAAGCCAAAAAATTTCCCAACCTTTCATTGTACTACCTCCTTCCTCTTTTTCGGAGAAATAAAAAATTCAAGATAAGAGCCAACCGCCATTCCGACAAAGGCAACGATAAATCCGCCCCAACCGATTTCCGAAGCATATTCTTTAACTTGCAGCGGCCAGATTAAATAAAGAAGCGGTAATATAGCTCCAAGCGTAATCGCCGTATAAGCTCCCCAAGTTGAAGCTTTTTTCCAATAAAGTCCGAGCACAACGCTTGCCAAAACGCCCGGGATAAATAGCATCGCGGTCATATTCAGATAAAAATAGAGATAACCTTTCATATCGTGGAAAAGCGACCACCAGATAATAAAAATCATTACTCCCGCCATCGTGATTCTGCTAATCAAGAGCTGTTTTTTGGATGTCGCTTCCTTTCCGACAAATTTTTTGTATATCGCCCCGATAATATCCTGCGAAACAACGGAACTCCAAGAAAGCAAATAACTTGCGTAAGTTGACATGGAAGCTGCAAGAAGCGCGGCAAAGATTAATCCGAGAATTCCGGACGGAACAACTTTAAGCACGAAGTAAGGAAGCGCGTCCAAAGAATTAACATCGCTTCCCAAAACTGCCAACGCCATTATTCCCCAAAAGACGGGAAGAATCGCCCGCGACAAAAACATCAGCGCCGACCAGGAATAAATCCTCTGCCCAGTTTTTGTGTTTTTCGATGAAAAAAGTCTCATTGAAATCGCCTGCCAGCCGACAAGAATAGCAACCCAAAGTAAAAATTGCCAGATAAAAAATCCTATTCCGAATTGACTGTCCCATGCGTTCGGGAAAAACGGATTCATCCCTTTTTCTCCCAAGTTTGTCGAAACTGCATTAACAATATTGCTCCAGCCGATATCATAAACGCCGTAAACCGTAATAAAAATCATTCCGAAACTCAGAAGCGCATACTGAACGTAATTCGTTACAATAACCGAAACCATTCCCCCGACAAGCGTGTAAAGAAGAACTATCGTGAGCATCACAACCATTGTAACGAGAATGTAGTTGTGTGGAATTCCTGTTACAATATTGATAAAGTTCGCTTCAACTCCGGGGAAAACGCCAAAGTTCAGAATTCCTCCCACAGCCATAATTACGCCGATATAAAATCGCACGCCGTGACTGTATTTGCGCGAGAAAAATTCCGGTATTGTCGAAATTTTCATCTCGAGAAGCGGCTTGATTACAAATCCCGTTCTTCCGAGGAGCAGATATGCCAGAACGGGCGGAAAAGCTACGACGAGCGCGGCAAATCCCGCTTTGAAGCCAAGTTCCGCATAGTAGATATAGGTTATCATCCCGATTTCGGTACACATCAATGAAATGATTCCGAGATAAAATCCCATTGAACGCCCGGCAACGAGAAAGTTTTCGATGTCCTTGATATACTTCTTAACAAATGTTCCGGAAAGAAATACGAGAAGTATGTAGGCAACAATAATTATTATGTCAACAGTACTGAGATTCATTAAATCACCTGAAATTATTTAACAATATTAATATTTTTTATCTGTTGTTATACTAAACTCAAAATGTTTTTCATAAACCTTCGAGGTTATTAATATTCAGCAAATATTGAGAATTCGTTTATTGTTTTATTAATAGCGAATCTCTAAATAAATCAGATAACCTCGAAGGTTGATCTATTTCTGAATTTCGAAAACCAATTTGTTTTAAGTATTCAAAAAATTATTTTATAGAACAGTTTGATTTTTGTTGTGCATCTATCCACACCCCGTCTTCCGACTTCGTTTCACTTCGTCGGAATCCACCCCTCTCACGAGAGGGGAATTGTATTTGCCTCGACGAATTCCCCTTCCCGTGGAAGGGGTGTCAATCGAGGAACGAGATTGACGGGGTAGGATTTTCACTAAAAACAACTTTGTCACTTACTATGTTTTTAACCAACTACCTGTTCAACTTATTCATTGTAACAAGAAAATAAAGCAACAGTTAATCTTATATTTTTATCCGTTTTATAAATTGTTCTTTTTTTATCAAACCGTTTGGCAATGGACGAGGCGGATAGATTTTACTGTTGCCATTTGGCTCTAATATCTTAATTTTCACTCCGTCCGGCTTTTCATACGAAATCAGATAAACAGTAACTTCGCCCGATAAACCTTTTACGCCCGAAAGAGAAACATTCAATGATTTAACATTCTTATCAATTTCTGCTACGGTCCATTTCCACTTCCCTTTTTCAGATTCTTCTTTTGATTCCGCTTTCTTCCCGTCCGTTAAAACTGAAATTTCCGGTAAAGCCGCCTTGCCCATATCTACGCTATCCGGCGTAAAAAGGATTGCAATTTCGCCGTACTCGGTTTCTCCGTTTAATTTTGGGAAAATATTAAATTCTTTTGAAGAAACTTTTTTTACAGATGCGGAAGAATTAACGGTTGTTTTAACCGTTTTGATTTTTTCGATCAACTCCGGAATCGTTAAATTCTTCCCTGAACATTTTACTTTACCGATTTTTCCATTCGGAAAACTTATAATTTTTCCTCCCGCCAGAACCGCATTAAACGAGCCATCATTCTGCGGGATAAAATCGACGCCGGAAATTACAGGCTTACCCGTTTTATCAATCGCATGAAAACTGAAAATCGCCGTTTCAAATCCGTCGAGCAGTACGGAAACTTTATCTCCGCATTTATATAATTTATCCGAGATAATATTTCGCGGGTAAATTTCTTCCATTACGAGATTTTCCGCTTTTTCGTTCATCCCGAAATCGGAAGACAAAACGAATGAAATTTTATCATTCCCCATTTTGGGATTTCTAACTGCAACCAGCGCGTTTTCGCCTTTGAAATGAGCAAAACCGTACGGTTCGCTTTTGCTCGGGTCGCCGCCAATCATTTCCGTATTCATCAAAATATCAAAATTGGTTTTGCCCCACTTTAACGATTGTGCAAGCGAGTTCCATTCGTTATCCGAAAGAATATCGGGAGAAATATAAAGCTCGTACATTGCAACGCCACGCGCAAAATATAAAACGGCATTATCCGTAAATTTGTCAATCGGTTCGCTTTCGCCCCCGAGTTTCTGCAATTCCCCTTTTATTATTCCATGCGTCATCAGGTTTGAAATCGGGAACCACAAATCGTATTTTGTAAAATCGTTGTAGAGAGTAATATCGCGGTAAGTAATCGCTCTGTCTCTGCTACTGATTGACGGAACATCCGAATATCCGTAATCGCCGCCCTGCATCCAGATTGTGTTGGCGTACTTTATCCACCAGGGACTAAGCCAAGTTCCGGAAGTTATATTTAAGAAAATATCCGGATTAAGCTTGCGCACCGAATTGCAGATATCAGCCACGCTTTCCATTACCGCTCTCCGCGAATATTCCCCTACCGGATGCCCGTGATCAGGCTCGCTGCAGGAAAATTGGATTCCGTCCCATTTGTAATACCCGACTTTGGCGTTTTTCACAAAATCCGTTACCCGCTTCTTAAAAAGTTTTTTGTAATTTTTCCCGGCGATGCACATCATCGGCTGCCATTCTCCGTGACTTCCTACAACCTCGTAGCCGTGTGCTTTCATCCAATTAATTCTTTTAAGCCGAAAAGAATATCCCCCGGTAGGACCAAACCACAATCCGAGGGTAGAATTAATTTCCTTCAGTTTTTCCGAGACAGGGAGCATTCCGTGCGGGAATTGCTTTCTGCGGAGCTTCCAATCGCTTTTGTAAATATCCCAGCCGTCGTCAAGCACAAACGCGTCAATCCCTATTCCGTGTTTCTCGACAAAATTGGATTTTATTTCATTAATAATTCTAAAAACATTCTTTTCATTCATCCAATATTTAGGAGGAACATTCGGATATTCCACCGAACGCAAATCGTACCAGCTGTTATATAAGGTGTAAGGTTTTAATTTTGCAACCCGAACAAAATCCAAATATTTCATAAACCAGAATTTAACGTTCGGCTTGGGAGTTATTCCGATAACGGTTCGGCTGCCGGAAACTCCGGCGGAAGTTATTTTTTTAGCGATAGTTTCCACCGATGAAATTTTGTTTCCCTCTGCGTCGATTTCCGTGGTCGCGGTAGGATACTCCACACCGGCAAAACCGCCGCCGTTTTCAGTCGCAAACGCAGCCGGCTGTCCGTAACCTCCTTTTTTTATAACGGATTTTATCCTTTTTACTGTGGAGTTAAGCGTGTGAATTTTTTGTAAAAAGTGAGTTTCGTATTCGGAATCGAAAACCGTTATTTTCTTCTCGACAAAAAAGGCGTTTTTTTCTAAAAGATATTCAACTTTAAGAGTAAAATTGTACTTCGGACTTTCTTCATCGATAATTATTTTTTGCGAGCCGTCGCCGGCTGTCGTAATGTTGTAATCTGTAATTTTGAAATCATCTTTAGTTAAATATAACTGCAAATCGGAGTTGTTGACTTTGCCCGGAGCGTTCCAGTAAGTCCAGAAAATATCAAGCCGGAAATTCCCGTCAAAAGAAAATTGTGAAGGCGCGGAGTCATTTTTTACAGCCCAGCTCTTTAGCGTGGATAGACTTTCTTCCGTAACTTGGAAATTTTCCACCCTGACCGTAAAATTTATATTTTGATTTTTGATAGTCAAATCGTCGTTTTTTGCTTCGGCTGAAACAACTCCGGTTTGAAGTATAAAAACAAGAAAAAGCAAATAGACTAAAATTCCGGAAAACCTTGTCATAAAACACTCCGTAAAAATTTATTAAATGATTAAGTACACTATATTATTTTCTCGATAACATCAATTCTTTCTACTGTCAAACTCCACTTCTCGACAGATTTGTTTGAAATATTTTCCGTCAAAAATATCTCTAATCCTGTATTATTACCGGTTTTGAGATTCTTCTCCCGCCAAGGCGGGATCAAAATGACAAATAAATTAGGTTATGCAAAGCCTTCTCATAATTAACTTGCGGTTTATCGCTATATGAGAATTTTACACTATAATTACATTCTTTCCCATTGTAATTAACTTTTTATACTCTTCGTCGGGAATTCCGTTATCTGTGATAATGGTATCTACATCTTCTATGCCGGAGATCAAAACAAAACTCCGCTTTGAAAACTTGGAAGAATCGGTTACTACAATCACCTCTTTTGAATTTTTAATCATTAATTTATTAAGATGGGCTTCTTCGGCGTTCGGAGTCGAAATTCCGTGCGCGGCGTCAATTCCGTCAACGCCGAGAAACACTTTGTCGCAATAATAATCTTGAATGGACTGCTCTGCAATCGCTCCGATAAGCGAAAGCGAATTTCTTCGGAGCGTACCGCCGGGGACGATTACTTTTATATTAGAAAAATCAATTAAAGCCCCTGCGATATTAAGCGCATTGGTAATTACGGTTAAGTCGTTGAACTTTCCAAGATTTTTTGCCACTTCAAAAGTTGTGGTTCCGGAATCAAGAATAATCGTTTCGCCTTCGTTAATCAACTCTGCCGCTTTAACTCCAATCTTTTCCTTCTCGGTTCGTTTCTTTTTACTTTTTAGATTAAGATTATAATCAATTCCGACGCGCTGAATTTTTAGCGCTCCGCCGCGAGTTCTAATCAGAAGGTTTTTCTGCTCTAACTGTTCCAAATCGTTTCGGATTGTAACTTCGCTTACGTTAAATAAATTGCTCATTTCCGGAATTCGAACTTGACCTTTTTCTTCAAGTAATTCCAAGATTCTCGCCCTTCGCCCGAAAGTTATGTCGGAAGGAGAATTCTCGATTTGAGTTTTATCCATTTTAATTCCGATTTCTTTTTTAATTAATAATTAAATCAAAAATAAGTTTTCGAAACCATAAAGTCAATTAATTAAGATAAATTGAAGCGATATTTAAATAATAGCTTATTTTTCCTTTGTATTTTAAATAAATAAAAAAGGTTTTAAAAGGTTCTTGACAAGAAAATAAAAATTACTTACTTTGCGAAAGAAAATAAAAAGAAAACTTAGGCCTAAAATGAATGAGTCCTTTTTAAGTATAACTGCTTCGGAATTAGATAAACTCGGCGGACTAAACACAGCGAGGGAAATTTCCGGACAGCCAATTTTATGGATAAAAACCTTCGACTTGTTCAAATCATTAAAAACCGATTTGGAACAATTCTTTTCCAAAATTAAAAACATAGAAAACTTGGAAGTAATTTTTACCGGAGCCGGAACTTCAGCATTTATCGGCGATGCGTTAGCTCCCGTTTTTGAAAAAAACATGAAGATTACCTCAAAACCGATTCCGACTACAGATATTGTAACACATCCGGAATATTACTTCAGAAGCGAAATTCCTACCTTGCTTGTTTCATTTGCTCGTTCGGGTAACAGTCCCGAAAGCATAAAAGCCGTGCAACTTGCAAATAAAATTGTAAACAACATTTTTCATCTTGTAATTACCTGCAACGAAGAAGGCAACTTGGCAAAAATGATTTCCGATTCGGAGAACAATTTCCTTTTTCTGCTGCCGGAAGAATCAAACGACAAAAGTTTGGCGATGACGGGAAGTTTCACCTCAATGCTTTTAACCGGAATTTTAATTTCACATCTTTTCGATGAAAAAATCGATTTGGAATTTGAAGTTAATAAATTGTACAGATACGGAAATACGGTTTTAAATAAATATTTAACTCAGCTTTCACACGTTGCAAAAGTTGAATTTGACCGCGCCGTATTTCTCGGCTCGGGACCTTTCGGCGGCGCGGCAAGGGAATCGCACTTAAAACTTCAGGAACTTACAAACGGAAAAGTAATCTGCAAATACGATTCGTTTATGGGTTTCCGGCACGGACCGAAAGCCGTTATGAACGACAAGACTTTAATTTCATTCCTCTTTTCCAATCGGGAGTATTCTCAAAAATACGAGAAAGATTTAACTAACTCTATAGAAACCGGAAAAAACGCGGCTCTGAAAATAGCGGTTATGGAAGACGATATTGAAGATGTTGACGCGGAGATAAAAGTTATTTTAAATGAAACCGGAAGAAGAATATCGGAAGAATTTTTGCTTCCCGTTTCCGTGCTTCCGGCTCAAATTATAGGATTTTTTAAGTCGCTTAATTTCGGACTTCAACCCGACCAGCCCTCGGAGAACGGAATGATTTCAAGAGTAGTAGAAGGCGTTAATCTTTATGAATATAAAGTCGCCGAATAATCAGATGAAGAATGTAATTCAAGATATTGTAACCAAAAACAAATCGGGAAAAGAAACCGGAATTTTTTCCGTATGTTCTGCTAACGAATTTGTTTTAAAAGCTTCGGTTAATTTTGCAAAGAAAAACAATTCCGCGCTCTTAATTGAAGCGACTTCAAATCAAGTTGATCAATACGGAGGATATACCGGACTTACTCCGAAAGATTTCGCAAACTACGTTAACCGGATAGCAAAAGAATTTAATTTCCCTCATGATAGATTAATTCTCGGAGGCGATCATCTCGGGCCCAACAGGTGGCAAAATGAAGATGAAAATTCGGCAATGAGTAAAGCGGAAGTTCAAATAAAGGATTATATTGAAGCGGGATTCACTAAAATTCATCTCGACGCGAGTATGCCGCTTGGCGGCGAGAGCGCCAATTCCAACGGCTTGTTGAAAGCGGAAACAGTCGCGTCAAGAGCGGCGCGTTTATGCGAGACAGCCGAACGTACGGCTTTTGAGACAAACACCAAACCGGTTTATGTAATCGGCACTGATGTTCCCATCCCGGGCGGAGCAAAAGAAACTGAAGACGACATTAGAATAACTCCCCCCGAAGAACTTGAAGAAACCATAAATATTACTAAAAAGAAATTTTACGAAAGAGGACTTGAAGCCGCGTGGGAACGCGTTGCGGCGGTTGTAGTGCAGCCGGGAGTGGAATTTTCAGACGCGCAAGTTTTTGATTATGACAGAAAAAAAGCGGCGAGACTGGTTGAGACTATTTCCCGTTTTGACAGCATCGCATTCGAGGCGCATTCTACCGATTACCAACGAGCCGAAAGTTTAAAGGAAATGACAAAGGATAATTTCGCAATATTAAAAGTAGGACCTTGGCTTACTTTTGCCTTGCGGGAAGCTCTTTTCGCTCTAGAGTTAATTGAGCAAGAATTAATTCCTTCGAATTCCCATTCTCATCTTCGTGAAACTATTGATGAGATAATGACGGATAATCCCGAACATTGGATTAAACATTATCACGGCGACGAATCAATGAAAAAGATTTCCAGAATATACAGCTACAGCGACAGAATCAGATATTATTGGACAAATCAAAAAGTTTCCGAGTCGGTAGTGAAACTAATATCAAATTTGAGTAAAACTGAAATTCCATTAACTTTGATATCGCAATTTCTTCCAAATCAATACGGCGAGATTCGCAACGGAAAGATCGATAACAATATCGAAAAAATTATTTACAGTAAAATAGAAGATGTATTAAAAGTTTACCAATATGCAACCGGTGGAAAATGAAAAATAAACCTTGGCTAATATTTGCGCTTACAACTACAATTTTCTGGGGAATTTGGGGCGCGCTTATTGAGATCCCCGAAAAAGCAGGATTTCCGGCAACGCTCGGGTATTCCGTTTGGGCTTTAACAATGCTGATTCCCGCGTATGTGGTGCTAAAAAAAATCAACTGGAAAATTGAGTTTGACAAGCGCTCCGTTTTGCTCGGTTCGTTAATCGGATTTACCGGCGCGGGCGGACAGTTAATTCTTTTCCAGGCGCTCAGAACCGGTCCCGCATATTTGGTCTTCCCTTTCATTTCCCTATCTCCGGTAATTACGATTCTGCTTTCAATTATTATTCTTAAAGAGAGAGCTTCCAAACGCGGCTGGATCGGAATTATTACGGCGCTGATTGCCATTCCTCTTTTATCATATCAGCCGGGCAACGACGGAAACTCCAGCGGCGTTATGTGGATTATTCTTGCCTTGCTCGTTTTTCTTGCTTGGGGATTTCAGGCATTCATTATGAAATTTGCAAATAAATCTATGAAAGGCGAAAGCATATTTTTTTATATGACGATTACGGGAATTATTTTAATTCCTTTCGCGGTAATAATGACGGATTTTTCTCAGCCGATTAATTGGGGCTGGGACGGTCCGGCTCTAACCGCGGGAATTCAACTGCTGAACGCTATCGGCGCATTGACTTTGGTTTTCGCTTTTCGCTACGGAAAGGCTATTATTGTAAGCCCTCTCGTAAACGCGGTTGCGCCGATAATTACCGTAATCCTTTCCCTTTTTATATACAGCGTTATACCACATCCAATCATAGTTACAGGAATAATCCTTGCAGTATTCTCAGTCTATCTTCTTGCTGTTGAAGGAGAAGACGGAAGCGAAGAAACCGAAACAGTAAATAACGGAATTGAAAATGGATAAAAATTTTGACGTCCTCGTAGTAGGCGAATTAAATGTTGATTTAATATTAAATAAAATTGATTCTTTCCCCGAGATGGGAAAAGAAAAATTAGCGCAAGAAATGACGCTGACGCTCGGCAGTTCCTCAGCAATATTTGCGAGCAACATTTCCTCTCTCGGCGCAAAAGTAAGTTTCGTTGGAAAAATCGGGAAAGATTCATTCGGAGATTTAGTGCTTGATTCTCTCAAAAAGAAAAATGTGAATACGGATTTTATAATCTCCGACGAAAAGAGTAAAACGGGAGCGACAATAGTTCTCAATTACGACGAAGACCGCGCCATGGTTACACATCCCGGCGCAATGGAAGAGCTAACTATTGACGACATTACTTCCGAGCGATTGTCGTCCGCAAAACACCTCCATGTTTCCTCAATTTTTCTTCAGCCGAAAATAAAAGAGAATATTTTGGACTTACTGGTTAAGGCAAAGAAAGCCGGATTGACGACTTCGCTTGATCCTCAATGGGATCCGAACGAGAAATGGGATATCGATTTAAGAAAGCTGCTTCCTTTTATCGATGTTTTTCTTCCCAACGAAACCGAGATTACACATTTAACAAAAGAACCGGACGTTGAAAAAGCGTTAAAACTTCTCGCTCCCTTTGCAAATCTTATTGTTGTAAAAATGGGCAGCAAAGGTTCGGCTTTATTGCGAAACGGAAATATTTCCATACAGCCCGCTTTTCTTAATGAAGATGTTGCCGATGCAATCGGCGCGGGCGACAGTTTTGACGCGGGATTTATTTCAAAATTTGTCAAAGGCGAGTCTGCCATCGAATGCCAGCGATTCGGAAATCTATGCGGCGCGCTTAACACTACTGCCGCCGGCGGAACGGGAGCTTTCTCCGACTACGAGAAAATGAAAAAAATCGCAATGGAAAAATTCGGGATGAAAATTTAATCGGGATGAAGTCGTTAAAAGAAATATATAAAACGATGGCGAGGAAGAATGAAACTCTTTTCGCTATGAACTTCTATAATTTGGAAACGTTGCAAGGATTGCTGAAAGCCGCCGCTTCTAAGAAGCGTTCCATTATATTACAAGTTTCCCCTTCTTCATTGGAATATATGGGAGCGAAAGTAATAGGCCCGTTAGCAAAATCCGCGGCGGAAGAATTTAACGTTAATGTTTGGCTTCATCTTGATCATGCAAAAAAACTTGAGACTGTTGAGACAGCGTTGGAAAACGGCTTCGATTCGATAATGATCGACGGCAGCGAGCTTGACGTTGAAGATAATATAAATCTTACGAAGGAAGCCGTTGCTCTTGCTTCCTGGAAAAACGTTCCGGTTGAAGCCGAGTTGGGATATGTAGCGAAGTTAGGAGAAACTCAAGAGCCGGGAAAAGGATTTACAAATCCGGAGGAAGCCAAAAGATTCGTTTCGGAAACCGGCGTTGACGCTCTGGCAATCGCAATTGGCACAGCGCATGGTTTTTATAAAGAGACGCCAAAGCTCGATTTTGAGTTGCTGCGTAAAATCCGCGAGATAATCCCCAACACGGTTCTTGTGCTTCACGGTTCTTCAGGACTGCCGGACAACGATTTGATTGAAGCGATAAACTCGGGAATAAACAAGATTAACGTTGCAACCGAATTTAAGGACGCTTTTATGACCTCGCTTAAAAAAGGCATTTGTAATTCGGATGAAATTGACATTAGGAAAATTTTTCCCGAAGCAATCGAGAATGTTTGTGGAATAGCCGAACATAAATTGGATTTGCTTGAAAGATGAAAAACTCGACAAGAATATTAATATCGTTTTTATTCTTAATAACTTCCGTTTATCCGAAAGTTTATATCGTTTCGGAAAGCGGCGGAGACTTTACGCAAATTCAAGATGCGGTGAATGTTGCCGTTGCAGGCGACACTATCTTGGTTAAAGAAAAATCAACTCCGTATTTTGAAGCCGTACATTTCATCAGAAGCGGCAATGAAACGGATGGATATATTACGCTTAAAGCTTATCCGGGCGAGCGTCCCGTGATTGACGGAAGCAATTACAATTTCGGCTCCGATTATATAGCGGGATTGATCAAAATTATTAATAAAAGTTACATAACGGTCGAAGGATTCGAGATTCGGAATCTGATTACTTCAAACGGCAATATTTTCCCCGCCGGAATCTGGGTGCGCGGAAATTCAAGTCACATAAAAATTATCAACAATGCCATTCACAATATACAGCATAATAATCCGGATGCGGGCGCACACGGACTCGCATTTTACGGAACAAGTCCTTCTCAGTCGATGAATGATTTGCTGATTGCCGGAAATGAAATCTACAATTGCACTTTGGCGTGGAGTGAATCGTTAGTTCTCAATGGAAATGTGGAGTATTTTCTAGTCAAAAACAATGTAGTTCATGATAACGACAATATAGCGTTTGATTTCATCGGCTTTGAAGGGACTTGTCCCGATGATCAATTTGATCAGGCAAGAAACGGGAAGGTTACCGGCAACATTGCATATAATATTGACAGCCGGACAAATCCCGCATACGGAGGCGAAGGTTCGGCGGACGGATTTTATGTTGACGGAGGAAAAGATATTATCTTTGACGGAAACCTCGCTTACAACTGCAACATCGGTTTTGAATTTGCAAGCGAACATTCGGGGAGAGCCACAAGCGGAATTACGGCGCGGAACAATTTCATCATTAACAATCATGCTCTCGGAATATCAATCGGCGGCTACGATTCGCAGAGAGGAAAAACTACAAACTGCACTATTGTGAACAATACTCTTTATCACAACAGAATTTCCGATTTTGATTGGGGCGCCGAAATTAACATAGGTTATTACTGCAGCGGAAATGTTTTTAAGAATAACATTATTTATTCGGGAGATAATTCATCCTTGATTGAATTTGACAATCCAACCGGCGACAACTTTACGTTCGAGCATAATCTTTATTACTCCGACGGTTCTCCTGAATGGATATGGCATGGAAGTTATTATTCAAACTTTTCAGATTACACATCAAACTCCGGGATGGATGCAAATTCAATTTACACTAATCCCCTTTTCGACAATGACGCATTTGCAAATTATCAGCCGAAAATTTTATCCGGTTCCCCCGCTATAGATGCGGGTGAAAACCTGGATTCGCTGATTGTCGGCTCGCATGATTTTATGGGCAACGACAGAATTTACAATGGCGTAATCGACATCGGAGCGTACGAATATTCATTGCCGAACGGAGTCGGCGAATCGTTAAACTTACCTTCGGATTTTAAGTTGTTACCGGCATTCCCAAACCCGTTTTTTCTTAACGGTAAACATGCCGATAACAAAATGGGAACAACCATTAAATTTGTCGGGAACAGTGAGATTGAAGGAGAACCGATGAATCTTAAAATTTACACAATTAACGGAAAGGTAATCAATAAACTGTTTTCGGGAAAAGTTAATAAAAGGGATTATTCTTTTTTGTGGGACGGCAGGGATTCCAACGGGAATTATGTTTCCAACGGAATTTATTTCGCAGTACTGCAATTGGGCAAAAACATGCTCACGGATAAAATTATATTTATCAAATAATAGGAATTTTTATGCTGCAAAAACTACTTATATTTTTTGTTATTTTACTTTGGACGATTAACACGAACGCTCAAAATTTAACAACAATAACATATACCGAAAGCGAAGCAAATTTTACGAATCCAGTAAGAGGATTTTATGCCGATAAATACGGCAATATAAGTCCCTCATTCGTAAACAGCATTAAAGCTCAGGGAATGACGCTGATTCACAAAATTTATAATCTGCATCAATTTACAACTTCGCCGATTTCGCAAGATTATCTGAATCAAATTCAATCGGATCTTAACGTCGCGAGAGAAGGCGGAGTTAAAGTAATTCCACGATTTTTTTATACGGATCAGCAAAACGGAACAGACGCAGCTTTGGATACTGTACTGTTGCATATCAGTCAGTTGGAACCTGTACTTCGGGCAAACGCCGATGTAATCGCGTTTGTGGACGCCGGATTTATCGGAGCTTGGGGCGAGTGGTATTATTCAAGTCACGGATTAAATAACACGGCGGACAGACGAACAGTTTTATTTGCATTGCTTAACGCTCTTCCGCCGCAGATAGATGTTGTTGTAAGAACGCCTAACTACAAACGTTTGATTTTTAATTACAACGAACCTCTTGATATTGATTCGGCGTACAGCGGCTCTTTTCGTTCGCGAACCGGCGCGCACAACGACTGTTTCCTTGCCGATGAAACCGATATGGGAACTTACCTCTGGAACGACATCGAAGGCGACAAGGATTATCTTAACGCCGATAATAGGTTTCTGCCCCAGAGCGGAGAAACATGCCAGCCGAGCCAGTACAGCGTTTGCTCAAACGCTCTAATAGATTTAAATCGAATGCATTGGACGACAGTCAACAGCGATTATAACGAAGATGTTTTACAAGAATGGATTGACGGCGGATGTATGCCTGAAATTAAAAAACGGCTCGGTTACAGATTTGTACTTCAACACGCCGAGATTTCGGATTCGATAAAACCCAACGGGATTTTTACTTTGAATTTCAATGTTAAAAATGTCGGCTTCGGAAATACCTTTAATCCGAGAGGATGCGAAATAATTTTACGCAACAACTCGACTAACGCAAAGTACAGACTGACAACTGCAATCGATCCTCGTTTCTGGTTCTCCGGAGATTCGACTTCCGTTCAGATAACCGGAGGAATTCCATCCGATATGCCCGAAGGAAACTACGAAGCGTTCCTCTTCCTTCCCGATACGGCAAAATCATTGCACGACAGAAAAGATTACGCAATCCGCTTGGCAAACGAAAATGTTTGGGAAGACTCAACAGGCTACAACGATTTGCTTGCTTCGGTAACAATTAACAACAACGCCGCGGGTGAAGATTACTCCGGCTCAAATTATTTCGTCTCCTTTTCCGGAGGCATTACTCCCCCGCCCGGAGGCGGCGAGATTATTATCGATGGCGATTTTTCCGATTGGAACGGCGTTCAACAATTGGACATTGGAGCGAACGCCGAAAACTCCGGCGACGCGTTAAATGCAAATACCGATTTGCTTGATATGTGGGCTGCGAATTCGGATGGAGAGCTTTTTATCAGTTATTCTTTATCGGGAAGTTTCGGCGGCTCATATTTCTACCATGTTTTCTTTGATACGGATAACTCCGGCGCTACAGGATTCCATTCGGGAGATAGTTTCGGAGGATTCGATTTTATGATAGAGAATGATATACTTTACAGCTATGCGGGAAATAACGGCGAATGGGGCTGGAATTACATCGGCAGCGTTGTTTCCGCTTATTCGTCAGATAACAAACGAGTTGAAATAGCAGCGCCTTTCTCGCAGATTGGCGTTGAACCGAACCAAACAATCGGCTTAGTCTTTAATGTTAATGATAACAACGATTCTTATCCCGATGATTACGCTCCGAATTCCTATCAGTCGAATTCGTTTGAATATACTATTGCGCTGACCGGCGTAAATGATTCTTTTATCAAAGCGAGCGCCAATCATCCTCGGATTACCGCTTCCCCCAACCCGTTTAACAGTACGGTTCATATTAATTTATCAAGTATATCAAGTAAGATAGAATCAATAAAAATTTATAACTGTCTCGGAGAATTGGTTAAAACTTTCTCAACCGATAATCTTAACGGAAAAGAAATAATATGGAACGGAATAAATAATTTTAACAAAACAGTTAATAGCGGAATCTACTTTTTCATAGCGGTTACGCCAAAGCAAATTTATTCCTCGAAATTAGTTTACCTCAAATAAAAAAGGAGTTCAACAATGAAAAAAATGCTTACATTAATTGCTGTCCTTATTGCTTACTCTGTATCTTTCGCACAGATACAGATTGACGGCGATATGCTCGATTGGGCAAATATCGCTCCATTGGACAGAGACCAAGTGGCCGAACCGGTCGGAGATGTTACCAACTCCGATTATCACGATTTTGATTTGAAACATCTTTACATCACACACGATTCCGCGTATGTGTATGTAAGAATCGACATTGCGGACGACGCCAGTTTTAACAATTTCTATAACTTCGACAATCCTCCCGTTTTTGAGTTTGATTTTGATACCGAAATCGGCGACACGTCAGGATTCGACTGGGGCTGGTGGAACAACGCTTACAATTACTCCATCGATCTTGCTCTTACTCTTAACCCCGATTCTACAGTAAAATACGGAGTGCTGTACAAATACAACGGCGGAAGAATTCCGACTTGGGCGGAAGGCGAATTTGAATTTCTCGCAAATATTCCAATGGCGATTAACGACGATGGAAATGCAATGGAATTTGCAATCCCTCGCGACCTCGTAAACTTCGGTCCTGAGTTCAGACCTTGGGTTTACTCAGTGGGAAACTACCAGTGGGCTGACGGCGCAGACCAGCTTCCGACGGAAGGCGGCGCATATATGCTGCGTTATGATTTCTGGTATCTCGATCAAAACGCTGTTGTTCAGGCGCAGGGCGACCAAATCGACAACCGCATTCAAATCGACGGCGATATGCTTGATTGGGCAAACATTCCTCCTGCAGATCAGGGAGAGATAGCCGAGGAATTGGGCGATATGCCGACCGGACCGGAATTCGACTTAAAAGATATTTACACTACAAGCGATTCGAACAATTTTTACATCAGAATTGATATTGACCCGAGCGCAACTTTCGGAGGAATGTACACAAATTATTCCAATCCTCCCGCTTTTCAGATTTTCTTCAATATTAATTGGGGAGATACAACAGGCTTAGGATACGGCGGATTCTGGCCGTTAACCGTTGACTATATGGTTGATTTAAGCACTGCGTTAAATCCCGACAGCAATTTAACCCAAATTCCGATTTACTATTATGCCGGCGATTGGAACGGGGCTAACGAAAACTTTGTCGAGGTTCCGGACGCTTACGCAACATTTGCCGTCAACGACGATGATAACATTGTTGAAGTTGCAGTTCCGAGAACAGCAATTAATGCAGGCACTGATATTATGCCTTGGGTATATGTTGTGGGAGATGAGAACTGGGACAACGAAGAATATTGGCCCAACACCGCCGTTGAAGGCTGGAGCGATGATGACCCGCCGGTTTATTATGCTCTTGATTATAATTTCATCTCCGGTAATTCAGTTAAGAAAATTGCCGACCATGCATTAATTACCGGCGTTGAAGATAGCGCGCCCGATTATTCGACTGTTAAAGGATTCGGTTTGGTTCAGAATTATCCGAACCCGTTCAATCCATCTACTATTATTTCTTTCCAACTTTCGCATACACAAAATATCACAGTCGATGTTTATAATATGCTGGGACAAAAAGTTGCCACATTAATAAACAATAAAGCTCTCGCAGCCGGAACAAATAAAGTCCGCTGGGATGGCAAAGACAGCGCCGGAAATTCAGTAACAAGCGGCGTTTATCTTTACAGAATCTCTACAAACAATTATTCCGTAACTAAAAAAATGATGTTGCTCAAGTAGATTATTTAAGCGCGGTTGTCATTTGACGACCGCGTTTTTTTATCATTTAAAGTGGTAGAAAAATGCAAAATAAAATATTTAGAATTGTTTTAACGCTTCTTATTGGAATGGCATTTTTTCAAAGTTGTATTCCGGATAGAATGCCTACCGAGCCGGTGGAAAATACTCGCCCGAAATTCGTTAAGTTTGACACTCTCGGTATTTCAAATCTTGTTGTTCCGGTTAATCAGCCCGTCAAGATGTTTTTTAATGAGAAAATGGATTTATCGACTTTCCCTGCAAATGTTAATGTGGAAAGTATAAGCGGGAAAATTAACGGCAGTTTCTCATACGCTCCCGAAAGCGATACCGTTGTTATTTTCACGCCGGGAAGTTCTTACAACAGAGCCGAAGTTTATACCGTTTCGGTACACGGAGGAGTGCGAGATGCACACGGTAATTCAATGATTTCCCCAAACGACGAAGACGTTCCTCAAAAGTTTTGGTTTTTTACCGAAGGAGATTATTCGGACGGCGGCTTCCCCTATGTTTTTGTAAGGGATAAAGTGGAAAAGCAAGTCCTTTACCGTTCCGGAAAATTAAATCAATATATCGATAGTCTTTACGTAAACGCGACTGCGGAGGATTACCAAACGGCGGCTCTTGAGTTTTCGCCGAAAGGAAATTATCTCTGGATGGTTAATCTGAAGACAACGGACGGAACGATCTCGTTAATCGATCCGCAGAGTTTTGAGGTTGCAAAGGTTGTGCAAGTCGGTTTAGGTCCTACAAATGTCGGGTTCAGTCCGGACAAAGCGTATGTAACAAATAAATCGGCAAAATCATTTTCGGTAATAAATACGGATACTTACGAAACCGAGACAACTTATTCGTTTACAAATAATTTTAAGCCGCTCGATGTAGCTTATTCTTCACTCACGGATAAGTTATATTTTATATCGAGCACAAATAAGGATGTTGAGGTTGTTAACGCTCAGGACTTTAACGATAATTATATTATAGATACGCTTCTGACCGACAATAAGGGAATCGATATTGAAGTATCCGAAGATGGCAAATATCTTTTTATTCCGCAGAAAAGAACCGATAAAATTGCCGTTTTCAATACGCAGACAAATTCTCCCGAAAGTCCGATTGAGACCGGCTATCCTTACGCTGGAGACGGAACAATCAAGGGCGATTATTATTATTCATCTTACTACAAATATTCCGGCTCCGACACGGACGGCGGAATTTTGAAGATAAACGTTTCAACGCAGAGTATCGAAAATGTTTTCACTTTCGGACAGGAAATAGATAAACTCGGAATTACAAACTCCGGCGAACTGCTTTACGCCGTAACTCCGGGCGATTCGTCGCTGCATATAATCGAAACCAAGACTATGCGGGAAATCAGCAAGACAAAAATAAACGGAAGTCTTAAATACATCGCCGTTAGTAAAAACAATTATGCAAAATAAATATTAAGCTATACAGTTATAGTAGGTTTAAGAATGAAAAAGAAAATATTTTATTTTTTGATTATGCTTTTTATCGCAGCAGGCCAGGCTGCCGCGCAAAGCGCCGGAAAAATAGCGGGAAAAGTAACCGATAAAAAAACCGGAGAACCTTTGCCCGGCGTTAATATAATTCTAAAAGGAACTACAATCGGTTCCGCGACTGATATTAACGGTTCTTACATCATATTAAACGTTCCGCCCGGTTCTTACAATGTGCTTGCCAAAATGGTCGGATATCAAACCGTAGAACAAAAAGACGTTAAAGTCGTTTCGGGATTAACGACCAAATTAAATTTTAAGATTTCAATGGGAAGCGTGAATATGCAGGAAGTAACGGTTGTGGAATATAAAAACCCACCGGTGCAGAAAGACTTAACGAGTAAGGTTCAGGCAAGAACATCCGAAGAAATTGCGCGTCTGCCTAAATCTACTATTGAAGATTTGCTTACTCAGGAAGCCGGAATCGTCAAAAATATTAGAACACAACCGGTAAGCGAGCTTCCGGCGTTCGGGCAGTTTGCAACGGTTCCTTCCGACGGATTACACTTCCGCGGAGGCAGGGAAAATGAAACGCTTTTCCTTTACGATGGAATTACCGTTAACGATCAGCTCTGGGGCGGATTTTACATCGACCAAATAAGCGAACTCGGGATAAGTTCGTTGGAAACGCATTCGGGAACTTTCGGACCGAAATACGGCGAAGCGATGTCGGGCGTTGTAAGCATTACTCCTCACAGTCAGCTTTCCCCCGTTCCGAAATTCGCGCTCAAAGGTTTTACCGACAACGTTTTACAAAACGCTTCCAACAATACATACAGCGGCGAGGTTTATTTCAATTCCGCGCTCCCCTTCTATAAAAAGCTCGGCGTAATTTTTTCGCACAGAGTTTACAGCACGGACGGATATATTTACGGCTACATTTATCCCGAATACGTAAACAGCGAAGGCAGAGATAAAAGCGGCGTGCCGATTAAAGTTCCGATGCAGTTTCTCGACACACAGTTCAGCGAAGGACGAATAATCTGGAATCCGGTTACGAGTCTGCATCTTACACTCGGAGGTTTTTACTCCAAATCAAACAGAGGCGTTTACAATCATTATTTCAAATATAATCCTTACGGAACGCCGCGCGTAAGATTGAACAGTCAGTTAATTTACGGAAAAGCCAACTATGTATTTAATCCGAAAAGTTTTTTGAATGTTTCGGTGGCTAAATACAGCCGCAATTTTATTTCCAGAGTTTACGACGACCCTTCTTACTACAGCATTTTACCGCAGACGGGAACCGCGGAGTTCTCGGTTACCGGCGAAGACTGGGTTTGGTTTGAAACAAAGTTCGACAGATACGAAGGAAAAGCCGACTATGTTTGGCAGATAAATAAAATTCACAATCTTTCCGTCGGAGGAACTTTTGAGCAGTATCATACTTATCTCGAAAGAAAAAATCCGGACGGCGGCGCGGTGCTCGAAAAGTATGATTACAGACCGCAGCATGGCGGTTTGTATGTAAACGAGAAGATGGAATTCGACGATATGGGAATGATTATAAATCTCGGCGCGCGCTTTGATTATATCAATCCCAACAGAAAAGTTTTGCTTAATTTATCCGACTTAACAAATTTATCGGCAAAGCTGACTCAATCAAAAAAAGAATATTACGTTACGCCGCGTTTTGGAATCAGTTTCCCGATTGCCGATAAAATTGCAATCCGTTTCGGTTACGGACAATTTTATCAGTACCCGAATTTCTTTAAAGTTTACGAAGGAACTTATTACTTGGCGTCCGCAGGCGAATACAGACCCAATCCGCAGTTGGAGAACACTCCGATAGCCGATACCGAAATAAAAACCGAGAAAACCACCAATTACGAATTCGGAATTCAGGCGCTCGTAAGCGACAGAGTGTCGCTTGACGTTACCGCATTCTATCGTAAGACGCGCGATTTAATCGGCGTTGTGATGAATGAAACTTCCGAAGGAAAACGTTTTCAGATGATGGGGAATATCGATTATTCAACCGTAAAAGGTTTTGAGATATCGCTGAAGAAACATTTTTCCAATAACTTCTCCGCTTTCTTTAATTACACCTTTACGCAAACGCTGGTAAGCTCCTCCGTACTGTTCCAAATGGCGACGGACGAATCAAGAACATTCCCCGCCAACTGGGATCAGCCCCATTCGTTCAGAGCAAACGTCTATTATCAAACCAAAAGCGGATACGGATTTTCGATTTACGGGAGCTACTCATCGGGATTCCCTTATACCCGCTCGGCTTTTGCTCCGAACGCCGAAAGAAGTCCATGGGTTCATCAGTTAAATATTAACCTCTTTAAAAACTTTAATTTGCTCGGTACCAAGGAACAGTTTTTTATTCAGGTATTGAACGCTACCAACGACAAAAATGTTTGGTGGGTTTATTCCGATTCCGGAATACCCGGCGACGATGCAAATCCGGCGACATCGCACGATTACACAAATAATCCCTCGATGTACGGACCGGGAAGAACAATTCAATTCGGAATAAAAATATGGAATTGAAAAAATGAATAAGATTTTCCCCGTAATAATTATCGCGCTGCTTGCATTTACCGAAATTCTGCCGCAGAATAACCCAATGGCGTTTAAGAGGTGGAATGTAATGAACATTAATAAAGTGGCGACCACTTTCGACAATGTTGGGATGTTAAACGACGGCAATAATCAGAACTACTCGCTTGCAAGAATTCCCTCTTTTGAGTATCCGCAGGGAAGCGGACTGAACTGGGGAACCTGCGTCGCTGTTGTAGTGGGAGCGCCTGCCGATCAGGACAGTTCCGTTGTAGGCGGAGTAAATCCGGAAAATCTCCCTTATCTCGATGGAGCAATGGATGAAGGTCCGGCTGACTTTTGGAACGAAGAACATTTTGCGCCTTATCCTGAATTCGTTAATCCGGTTTCCGCTTCGGTTAGCACAGACCCCGCTTCGTGGCCCTCAACTTGGCCGGATAAATGGCCGAATTACATACCGGCAGATGGAATAAACGGAGATATTATTCAAAACAATTCCCTTCCGGATATTCCGATTCTTAAAGATAGCGCAACCGGCTGGCCCGGATTCGGTAAAAACGGGAAACAGCTTGCCGATCAGGAAATGATGAGCTTAACATTCGGCTGGGGCGGAACCGACCAGCTTGGAAGCGGAAATTCCAAAACGAGATGGCTGCGCACTCAAATGATGATGAGAGGAATGGCGTGGAAAGGAACCCTTTACGATGATTTTATTGTCTGGGTTTATATTATCCGCAATCCGAACAGAAAACCGATTAATCAAATGAGAATGGGAGTTCATCTTGATTTCGGGTTTTTGCCTGCATTTATTCCCGGGGTTGGCTACGACGCCGACAGACACTATTTCGATCAATCACTACAGCTTGCCTACGGAAGCGACGACGACGGTTACGAAGAAGATCCTGTCGGAGGCGGAGCGTTATCTCCTGATAAAATCGCTTGGGCGGGAGTTGTCGCTTTAAGGATGCCGGGAGGCGATCACAAAATTAAAACTTATGACGCCGCTCACTTTTGGCAGGGACAGACTTCCCCTTCCGGAAGCGGCGGAGAACCGGAGATGTATTACAAATGGAATCTGCTTAACTTAAACGATCCGCAGGACAGCGACGGAGACGGGATTGACGATGATTTTGACGGAGACGGAATTCCTGACACTCAGAACGGCGGTCCCGGCTATTACGTTGGACAAGGAGCGGACGGATTGCAGATAATCGGCTCAAATCCTTTCGATTTGGCTCCCGGCGAAACCGACACTTTAATTTTCGCGACCGTTTTCGGAAACAGCGAGAAAGATATAAAGAAAAACGCAAAAAATGCTATTACTCTTTACCGGAACAACTGGGAAATCGTTGACGCCCCGCCCGCCCCGAAAGTTGAAGCGTTCATTGGGGACAGAAACGTAACTCTTGTCTGGAGTACAAACAGCGAAGCCGACGAACAGTTTGAAGGTTACAAGATTTACCGTTCGGAAGATAACGGACAAACTTGGGGAAGCGAAAGTTTCACCGATTTCGACGGCGGCGTTCACTACGTTCCCCTTGCCCAGTACGATTTGGAAGATGGCGTTAAAGATTATTATCAAACGCTGCCGGAATTTGCTTGGTTCTATCTCGGCGATGATAATTGGACTCAAATTCGCACCGTCGTCGAAAATGACACTCTCAAAGGTCTTCATATCAACGGAAAAATAAATTCTTTCGATAACGGCGATTCTGTTAATGTTTATATTGACAGAACGGTTCTTAACGGAATTAACTACCGGTATTACGTTGCCGCTTACGATTCGGGGAACGGAATAATAGGACCGTTGGAAAATAGTCCCGCGCCCAATCCCGCGGAATTAAATAATACCGTCGCGGTGCGTCCCGAACTGCCGCCTGCCGAATCCGGACTGCAAAACGTTAAAGTCGTCCCGAATCCGTACAAATTAAACGCAATCTGGGAAACGTCTTTTAGCGAACACACAATTCAGTTTACCGGATTGCCGGTAAAAGCCGATATATCGATATTCAACAGCAACGGCGAGCATATTAAAACTTTGCGCCATAACTCATCTTCAAGCATTGAGAAATGGAATTTAAAAAACAGATATAACCAATTGGTAGCGCCCGGAGTTTATTTTTATTATATAAATTCTCCGGTCGGAATTAAGACAGGTAAAATTTTTGTAATACTCTAATGTCAGGAGTTAGTAATGAAAGGCAATTTATTCAAAAGTAGAAAAATATTAATTATGATAACCGCTTCGATGTTAACGCTTATCGCCGCCGCGGATAATTTATCGGCGCAAAACGTTGATTATTCGGGGACTTCGGCGGCAAACTTCCTTAAAATCGGAGTTGACGCGCGAGTAATGGCAATGGGAGACGCGGCAATCGCCACAGTTGACGGACCGGCGGCAATGTTCTGGAACGTGGGAGCTTTATCGAGAATAAATAAAGATGTCTCCTTAAGTTTTTCCACAATGAACTGGCTTGTTGGGACAAGAAATTCCTACATTGCCGGAGCGTTAAACTTAGGAGAAGCGGGAACTATCGGAGCCGATTTGCAATATCTTGATTACGGAACTATTGAAGAAACTACGGTTTATGACCAGGACGGAACCGGCAGATTCTTTTCCGCGAGCGATTTCTGCATCGGCTTGGGATATTCGAGACAAATGACAGACAGATTTTCGTTCGGAGTAAAAGTAAAATATATTCGCGAAGATATCGCAAACGCTCACGCGGAAGCTTTCGGATTTGACGTGGGAGCGGTTTTCCTGACTTCCTTCTTCAACAATAATCTTCGTCTCGCCGCGTCGTTGGCTAACTTCGGGAGCAAAATGAAATTTACCGGAAGAGATTTGGATATTACTTACGTTATACCGGGAAGTCCCACGGGAAAACAAATTCCGGGAGAACTTTTAACGGCAGATTGGGAAATTCCCCTTCTTTTCAGATTCGGCGTTTCAAACTACTTTATTAATAACCAAACTTGGACGCTACTTACGGCGTTTGATATATTGGACAGCAGAGATTACGATGTTCGCTACAACCTCGGCGGAGAGCTCGGATTCGAAAAAACACTATATCTCCGTGCCGGATACAAATTTAATTATGACGAAGTTTCTTATACAATTGGAGGCGGACTTGATTTTTCCAACTTTACCGATTATAAAATCACGCTGGACTACTTATTCTTAAAATACGGAGTATTTGGCAATCTCAATCAATTTTCAATCAGAATAGATTTATAGGCGCCGACGATGAAAAAAACATTTTTAGTTATTTTGATTTTTCTTTTCGGAAATATATCGGCTCAGATATTAAATCCGATGGTTAATCAGAGATGGAATATTTTTGATATTAATAAAGTTAGAACTCAATTTAACAATACCGGAGAACTCTGCGACGGGAACGAACAAAATTCATCCCTTGCGCGACCGCCCGCTTTTGAATACCCCGCCGGAAGCGGTTACAGCTGGGGAACGTGCGTAGGAGTCGCGGTCGGAGCGCCTATTGACCAGGATTCGGGAGCCGTAGGCGGCTGGCCTAATCCGGCTGATAATTATGACGCATTCTGCGATGCCACAATGGACGAGGGACCCGCCGCATATTGGGACGAGGAACACTTTTTCCCTTATCCGGAATTCGTTAACGGAAACAAAGCTTGCATGAGCACGGATACATCTACATGGCCAACTTCATGGCCCGCGACTTATCCTCTTCTAAACGATCCCGTTTTAAGGGATTCCGCAACCGGCTGGCCCGGATTTGGTGAAAACGGAAAACAGCTTGCCGATCAGGAAAGTTTTTCCGTAGTCGAGGCTTGGGGTGGAACCGATCAGTTGACCGCGACAGGACGGGTTTACCCAAACTTTCTAAAAACGCAGATGATAATTCACGGAATGGCGTGGAAAGGAACGCTTTACGAAAATTTTATTGTTTGGGCTTATGTAATCAGGAATGTCGGCAGCGCTCCGATACACGACATGCGGGCGGCGATTCATGCGGATTTCAGTTTCATTCCCGAGTTTTATCCCGGAATCGGCTATGACGCAGACCGCCATTATTACGATCCCGCTTTACAGGTGGCTTACGGAACCGATGACGACGGATATGAAGAGAGTCCGTTCGGAGGAACTATTCCTCCAGACCAAATTCCTTATGCCGGAGTTGTCGCTTTAAGAATGCCGGGCGGCGACCATAAAGTGGCAACTTACGACGCATTCCATTTTTGGATGCAGGCTACTACTCCCGCCGGAAACGGCGCGCGTTCAGACTGGTATTTCGATTACAATGTAGTTAACGAAAACGATCCGCAGGACAGCAACGGTGATGGAATTGACGACGACTTTGACGGCGACGGCGTTCCCGACGCCGATAACGGCGGACCAGGCTACTACTTAGGACTCGGAGCAGACGGTTTGCAGACGCTCGGTTCGGCTCCTTTTACGTTGAATCCGGGCGAAGCGGATACGCTGATTTTTGCAGCCGTTTTCGGGACAAGCGAAAAGAACTTGAAAGAAAACGCAAAACGCGCTATCACTTTATATCAAAATAACTGGGAAGTGGTTGACGCTCCTCCGGCTCCGAAATTAGAAGCGGTTCCCGAAAACGGAAAAGTTAAACTGATATGGAGCAATAACAGCGAACACGATCCGCAGTTTGAAGGTTACAAAATCTATCGTTCGTCGGACGGCGGAGTTACGTGGGGCGACGATACTTTTAAAGATTTCGACGGAGGAACTCATTACATTCCATTAAAACAATTTGATTTGGCGGACGGAATTACCGGTTATTATAAAACTCTTCCCCGCTATGCATGGTATTATCTCGGGGACGATGACTGGTCGCAGCAACGAGTAGTCGTTCAACCCGGCGATGATTATAAACTTTTCTCTCCGGGCGACACAGTTAATATATTTACTGATAATAATGTGCTAAACGGAATTAAGTACCGTTACTATGTCGCCGCATACGATTCGGGAAACGGAATTATCGGTCCGTTGGAAAACAGCTTCAGTAATAATCCGCAGGATGTTAACAATACGGTCGAAGTTGTCGCGCACGCTCCCGTTGCCGAGAAAAATCTTAATGACGTTCGCGTTGTTCCGAACCCGTACAAAGCCGCCGCGCTTTGGGAACAGGGACAAAACGAACACAAAGTGCAATTTGTAAATATGCCTCTAAAAGCAACTATTAAAATATTTAACTCTGCCGGAGAATTAGTTAAAACAATTCATCACGATTCCGGCAACTCGCTGGCTCCGAGTATTGCGATTTGGGATTTACATAATAAATACAATCAGCTGATTTCATCCGGAGTTTATTTTTATTATATATATTCCGATGTAGGAGTTAAAACCGGAAAAATCTTTATTGTGCTATAATTTTATCAGGAAATTAAAATGTTGAACAGAGTAATATTCCCGGAGCCGTTCATGACGGCAATCGACGATTTAGGTTGGATGAACGGCGGTTCCCTTGCCGAAAGCGGAGGTCCGTGGAGAATCGGATTTAAAAGAAAAATGGAAACTTCCGATTACCATCCTTTTGTTGAAGTAGGGAAAGAACTGGGGATAAGATTCCAAGGTTTATTTGTCCTAGCGGAAATGGACAGATTAAATATATTAACGGATTATCCTACAGCAACGCAAGCAGGAAAAAAATGGGATAATTCCGCGAACATCTCTCCCGAGCAAATTAAGATAATGAACTATGTCCGTGAAAACTCCGCTCATCTCGAATTCGGTCTGCATGGAATCGGTCATGAGCATTGGGAAAACGGAAAACGCACTCGCGCCGAATGGTATGATATGGAAAACGACAAGCCGTGGCGCGAATCTGATTTGCACGAACACGTTGAAGGTTACAAGAAGATTTTATCGCAGTACGGTTTGGATAAAAAAAACGGTCATTCGTTTCCTGAAAGCTTTGTCCCCTGCGGGTGGGCTTTGTATTGGAATCCCGCTGGAGATTACAGCACGACAAGCGTACTGAAACAATACGGAATTAAATTCGCAAACACCTGGTTTGAGAAAGTTGAAGAATTAAATCCACCGATTGAGTTTGGCGGCGGAATAGACCACGGCGTTCTTGTTCTCAACCGCTATAATTACGGGAACGATTGGTACATGGTCGGTAAGCTGCCGGAACGTCCGCTGAAAGAATTTAAGACAAACGTAATCGAAACTCATTGGAGCAATTGGCTTGCCACGGACGATTTTTTACAAGAGAAGCTTAATCGTAAATGGATTAACTTCTTCAAGAAAATACAGGCAAGCTCAACGCATTACTACACAAAAAACACGGAACAATTCTACTCTCAATGGCTGTACAAAAAATACACAAAAGTAACTCGTAAAAAATCGGGAGAAATAGTAATTGACAACCGGAAAATGCCGGACGAAGTTTACGAAAACTCGCTGCTCGGATTGTTAACGCTTAAAACAAAACTTGAAAAGAATGAACATATTTCATACGCTGAAATAGACGGCAAACAAATCCCGTCGTATTATGAAAATTCCGGTTTCGGCTTTTTATTTATTCCGAAATTGGAGAAGAAAAAATATTCCCTTAAAATTAAAATCGGGACGCAAATTCCGGATGATATTGTTATTAACAACGGAACAAGCAATATTTACTCAATCGAAAAAGAGAACAAGAATCTTATAATTGAATTGAGAACATACGGAACGCAGGAAATTGAAATTAAGACAAAGAATTTTAAAAAGATTAGTTCGTTGAACAAAAATATCCGAGTTGTCAAAAAACGTTTTGACGCAGAATCACATTCGCTTTTTGTTACGCTTTCGGCAAATGATTTTCAGGGAGAAACTGGAAAAATAAAAATTTACAGATAAAAAATTATCCGGGAAAATATTTAAAAAGTTATTTTACCAAATTAATAATCGGATTGTTGAACAACGGGATAAAAAATCCGCAAATATCAGTAAAATCAGTGTTTGCCCTATTCTGTAACAGATAAAACTACAACGTAAAAGGAAATTACCTACAATGAAAAAAATAAAATATGCCAATTTATTCTTATTCGTTTTAGCTCTTGTTCTTTCGTCGTGTTCCAACCGGAAGAATGAAATAACAATAACATCGGGCAGTTTACACCTTAAAATCAACAACAAACTTTACACTCAAATCTTTTCCGATTATTCGCCCGACAAAAAAATAACAAACTCATTTACCCCGTCCGAGTATATTATCGCTGACAGTGGAAAAATCACAGACTTTTCGCTAATATCCCCAAAAGAGGGAAATGTCAAAGAAGGAAAACGAATTTGGACAATCACCGGAAAAAGCAAAAATAATATTCTTAAAACTCTTACCGTAACGCTCTATGATGATTTTCCCGATTTTATTTTTACAAAAGTAACTTATACGAATCTCTCAAAGAAAAAGATTACCATAGATAAATGGGTAAATAACGATTACATAATTCCGCAGAAAGACTCGTCGGAAATAATCTGGTCTTATCAGGGAGCGACTTACGAAGACCGCCCCGATTGGGTTTTGCAAGTTAAAAACGGATTTAACCGGAAGAACTATATGGGAATGAACGCAACGGATTACGGCGGCGGAGTTCCCATTGTTGATATTTGGAATAAGGATTTCGGCTTCGCAATCGGTCACGTTGAGAAAGTTCCTAAACTGGTTTCGCTGCCTGTGGTTCGCAATTCTAAGCTGGGCGGAACGGAAGTGAAAATTGAATACGAAAAGAAAATCCCGCTCGAACATCAGAAATCATTATCAACTTTTACGACTTTTATCTCGACGCATAAAAAGGATTATTTTCACACTCTGAAAATGTTCGGCAAGTTTATGCGGGAGCGCCGCGGATTTCGCTTTAACAAGCCGCCTGAAGACGCATACGAACCGATTTGGTGCGCTTGGGGATATGAACGCGGATTTACGGTGAATAAAGTTCTCGGAACTTTGCCGGAAGTAAAAAAGCTCGGATATAAATGGGTTGTACTTGACGACGGTTGGCAAACAGCCGAGGGAGACTGGTATTTAAATCCCAAAAAATTCCCTCACGGCGAAAAAGACATGAAAAAGTTTGTTGAAAAGATTCATAAACAAGGATTGAAAGCCAAACTCTGGTGGGCGCCTCTTGCAGTTGACCCCGGAACCGATTTAATAAAAAAACATCCGGAAATGCTTTTGCTGAATAAAGACCAAAAGCCGGAGGATATCACTTGGTGGGACAGTTACTATCTTTGCCCCGCTTACGGAGAAACGCTTGAATATACAAAAAAATTAGTCCGTAAATTTCTTCAAGATTGGAAGTTTGACGGATTAAAGATAGACGGACAACACTTAAACGGCGCTCCCCCTTGCTACAACAAATTGCATCATCATAAAAGACCGGAAGAATCAACCGAAGCGATGCCGAATTTTTTCCGTACAATATATGACGAAGCCGAAAAAATAAATCCGAATGCGGTAATCGAAGTTTGTCCGTGCGGAACGGGATACAATTTTTATATGCTTCCCTATCTTAATCAAGTAGTGGCTTCCGATCCGGTTTCATCGTGGCAGATTCGTTTAAAGGGAAAGACTTTTAAAGCGCTTATAAGCCCCGACGCGCCTTATTACGGCGACCACGTCGAGTTAAGCGACAACAAGGACGACTTTGCATCAACTATCGGCGTCGGAGGAATTATCGGGACAAAATTCACTTGGCCCGTCGGAGTTTATCTTAACAACGAAAGCGGCGATGTCAGTCTTACAAAAGCCAAAGAAAAAGAATGGAAAAAGTGGATTAACATTTACAACAAATATCAGCTCCCGAAAGGAGAATATTTAGGAGAACTTTACGACATCGGCTTTGATAAACCTGAAACTCACGTAATAAAGAAAAACGGCAATTTGTTTTACGCTTTTTATTCCAAGAATTTTTCAGGAAAAGTTGAATTAAGAGGATTAGATAAAAACAGCGGTTACACTCTTTACGATTATGTAAATAATAAAAAGCTCAAAGATTTAAAGAAAGGCGAGCATAAAATTAAATTAGATTTTAAGAAGTATCTTCTTATAGAGGCGATAAAAAAGAAATAGGTAATTGCGCAAAAAATAAATTTAAATAAAAACTGAAATTAATTACAACAAATTTTGTTTTACCAATAGTGAACAAAATTCAGTAGAAGGCTTTGCAGAACCTAATTTATATGTCATTCTGATCCTCCGCCAAGGCGGATTGGCGGACTCAATATGACAAATTTAGGTTATGCAAAGGTCTCCAGTAATTCAAAGCTTAGTTTTTTCTTAATCCCGAAGGAATTATATCTCTATAGAATTTCGTTTACATTAAGTTTATTCGATCCCGTTGGGGTCGTATATAAATATTGATACATTCTATTATCAATATTTGAATCCTTGGGATTCAGCTATTCAGAGTTAAATTTTTTGGTAAAAGAACTTTTGATTTGAAATAATACATTTTGTAAAAAGTTATCCCGAAAAATATTTCCCCATGTACTTCTAAGTTCTTATTTCTCTAATACTTATTTTTAACGCTGAATTGCTGACAAAATTGCAAAGCCGGATAAACTCCGGCTTTGCAGTAAATAGTTTTTACAATTTCCGATTAATCTTCAAATATATTCAATTCGTGAGTTAACTTTTCCATTGCAAGTAAACGTTCCCAATATTTATCAGTATGTTTTTGAACGTCTTGCAAAATTTGTTTATTCTCAGGCTTAAAAAGATGCCTGAATCTTCCCTGCGGTCTCATACACTCTTCAACAGGGACAAATTTTTCGGGAATGTAATTTACAGTGTATTGCTGGCGCTCAATTTCAAAGAGAGGGAACATTTTAGTTTCGACAGCTAAGCGTGAAACCGCGATTGACTGCGACGGATCGACTTTATGTCCCGGAGGGCACGGTCCGTCAATCATAAGCAATCTGAAACCTTCCATTTCCTTTGCTCTTTGAATTTTCCGTCGATAGTCCTGCATAAACGCGAGAGACGCCGTAGCCGCATACGGGATGTTATGCGCTCCGACTATTCCCATTAAATCTTTAGGCCATGTTTTCTTGTAATTAGACTGCGGATTTGTCGTTGTAACAGCGCCGTACGGAGTTGCCGTGCTTGTCTGGATTCCGGTGTTCATGTAAGCGCCGTTGTTGTTAACGATATAAATCAGGTTTTCTCCGCGCGAAGCCGCTCCAGACATAGACTGAAATCCGATGTCGAATGTTCCTCCGTCTCCGGCAAGAATAACGACATTTGCATCCTTCTTCCCTTGTCTGTCAAGCGCATGACGAATACCCGTTGCAGTAGCAGGCGCCGCTGCAAAGATTGTGTGAACAACGCTGCCGCGCAATTCATTAAGCGGATAAGGTCCGGCGATAATCGAGAAACAAGATGCGGGAACAACATAAACCGTATTCTCCCCCAGTATGCTGGAAAGATGTCGTACCAATAACGACCAACCGCACCCGCGACAGCTTAATCCGCCGGAAAAAACTTTTTCTTCTTTTATTAAAAAATCCATTGCTGGTTGCATAATTTTCTCCAATCTTGTTTTACTCTATATCAATCCAGGTAAATTCTTTAGGATTGTTTTTTATTCTGTAAATTATTTTTTCGATTGTTCTCGGCGGCACATCCTTTCCGCCGTGTCCGGTATAAACATCGTAAATAGGATTTGTCCGCTCGCCGTAGAAAGCGCGCTCTAACTCCTGCTTAATCGCTCCCGATTTATCTCCCATAAAGTTTCTTTCCACTGCTACAAAAGCAACATCGTCGCTTAATGATTCAACCGCTTTAAGTACCGATTTTTTAGGGAAAGGATGGAACAGACGGAGTTTCAACAATCCGACATCGGAATGATTTCGTATTACTCCCCTAGCGGTTGTCGTAATACTAGAAATTGTAACGAGAACAGTCTTGGTTTCCGGACCGATATTAACAGCCTCAACGGCTTGATATTCACGACCGAAATGTTCCCCGAATTCCTTCCCGATTTCATTAGTTAAATCTTCAACCTTTTGAAGCGCTTCCCAATACTTGAAATTAAATTTACCGTAATGTTCCGGCTGAACCAATCCGCCAACCGCCTTGGGGTGTTCAACATCAATCTCGTAATTTCTCCTGTCTTTAGGGGGTAAAAATTCATCGACCAAAGATTGTTCGGGCACCCATACATTTTCGCTTGTATGACTTTGATAAAACGCATCAAGCACAACAAATACCGGTAGTTCAAGTCGTTCTGCAATAATATACGCCTGAATTACGCTGTCAAGAACTTCCTGCGAGCTTTCTCCGTAAAACTGAACCCAACCTGTATCGCGCTGAGCAAGAGAATCGGTTTGATCAGACCAAATATTCCATGGAATGGAAGGTCTTCCCACATTGCAGACAACCATTGGAAGTCTGTAATGCGCAATTGCATGAAGAACTTCGTGCGCGTAAAAAAGTCCCTGACCGGCAGTAGCGGTAAAAACTCTTTCTCCCGTTAAAGCAGCTCCCATAGCCGCCGCAAATACGGAATGCTCGCTATCCATATTTACATATTCCGCATCCAGCTCCCCTTTACCTACTTTGTCGGAAAGATCTTCCACAATAGTCGTTTGAGGAGTAATGGGATAAGCGGGAATAAATCCGACTCTGCAAAGCTTTGCCGCTTCCGAAGCCGCATAATTACCTTTTAAAATTCTCTCTTCATGACGAGGGAATCTATCTGCAGTTTCTTTCACTTCTTTTGTGATTTCTTTTATATTATTCATAAACCACCTCTTTCAGATTAAATGTCATTGCAGAACATGGGCATTCCTGAACGCAGATTCCGCATCCTTTACAATAGTCATAATCAATGCGCAAGCGCCCGCCATCATCGATGTGTATTGCGGCATCGGGACAATAATTATAGCAGTTGCCGCAGCTGAAGCATTCACCGCAGTGCATACAGCGGGAAGTTTCTTTAACGATTTCTTCCTCTTTTAATCCTTCGACAACTTCATCGAAATTATCATAAAGGTCGATGTCATATTTTACAATGTTGTTGATTCTCGGCGTGGGCATGTAGTAAGTAAAATTAATATCAACAGGCATTACTACATTGGGATGATTTTCCTCGTGACTGTAAGGGAGCGAACGGAAATAAGCATGTACTTCGTCGGAAACTTTGTTGCCGCTTCCGATTGCTTCGGTAACCGTTCCGCCCCAAGCCATATCGCCGGCGCAGAAAACCGGAATTTTTGAATCAAGATTCATTTTTCCTTGCGCGGGTTCAACTTTATTCCCGTCGAAAACAAATTCATCAAATCGTTGCCCAATTGCGGCGATTACTTTATTCGCTTTAATTTCATATTCCGAACCTTGAACGGGCATCGGTCTTCTTCTTCCCGATTCATCAGGCTCGCCGAGTTCCATTTTCGTCATTGTTACTGTAAAGTTTTTATCACTGCCCGTAACTCCGACGGGCGCAGTTAAGAATTCAATCTTAACACCTTCTGCGATTGCCTCATCAACTTCGTGAGCGATTGCGGGCATCTCGTTGGAAGTCCTTCTGTAGTAAATTGTAGGAACGGCTCCGAGACGCAAAGCGGTTCGCGCAACGTCAATTGCCGTGTTGCCGCCGCCGATGATTGCAATCTCGTCACCTTTTTCAATTCCGTATTTATCGCCCTTTAATTTAAAGTCATAAAGAAAATCAATTCCGTCAATAATTTGATCTTCATTCTCGACATGCATCTTGCTTCCGATATGCGAACCGACAGCTACAATCGCCGCCGCGAATTCATCTTCCAAATCTGAAATTTTCATTTTCTTATCTGTTACGATTTTAACTCCTTCGCGCCTGATTCTTTCAATCTCTTCATCAAGGACAACATCGGGCAATCTGAATTTTGGAATTCCCGTACGCATCATTCCGCCGGCTTGAGGAGCCGCTTCAAAAACAGTAACATCGTAACCTCTTCTCCTTAACTGCAATGCCGCTGTAAGTCCCGCGGGACCTCCGCCGATAACGCCGATTTTCTCTTCGTACCGAATCGGAGTTTTTTCAGGCAAAGTATTTCTGAATCTGTCCCCAAGAAATCTTTCTACGGCTCCGATGTTAACTCCGTCGTCCAACTCGTTACGGTTACAAGCCTGCTCGCAGAAGTGCGGGCAAACTCTTCCGCAGACTGCAGGGAAAGGATTGTGTTTGTAAATAATTTCAACGGCATCCTCAAATTTTCCTTCTCCCGAAAGTTTGATGAACTCTCTTACGTCAGTCCCTGCCGGACAGTTAGAGGAACATGGAGCTAACTTAGTTGTATATTCCGGAGTTAAAACCCGCCAATTGCCGGTTTTATTCAAAGACATCGGCTGCGACCAATACGGCTCGGAGAATTTATCAATCTCCGGTTCGCCGACTGACTTCAAAAAATCTTCATCAACCGGATTTTCTTCAATCTTAGTAGTGTTCAAAAACTCATGCAATTTCAACTCCGATTCCCCTAAACCAATGATGCTGTTATAGGCAATTTCGGATGCTTCAGCGTTTGCTTCAGGCTTAACGGGAACGTTTGCCGCAACAACCGCTTTGGCAATATCAATATCGGCGTCGATTAATTTTATAATTGCGCCAATCATTGCGGCATTTACAATAGGGAGGGATTTACTTCCCAAACCTTTTTCAAGAGAAATCTTAGTTGCCGGAACGGTAAAAACACTTTCCGCTTTATCCTTGAAATTTTCCAATGATCGCTCAGTGTTTAAGAGCACTGACCCGCTTTCGCGAAGTCCGTCAAATACGGGCACCTGCTCAAGTAAAGATTCGTCAAATACTACAATTAAGTGGGGATTATAAACATTGCTTCGATTATAAATTTCACCTTTTGCAACTCTTAAAAAAGCTTGGATCGGAGCGCCTGTCCTTTCAACGCCGAAAGCGGGAAACGACTGCACATGGTAATCTCCAAGCTTACTGAAAATTTTTGCAAGAATTTCGAATGCGGTTACCATTCCTTGTCCGCCTCTTGCATGTCCTCTGATTTCTAACATAGTTTTTCTCCAAAATAATCAAGTTGTTAGAACTATTATTTTCGTTACAAGCTCTACCCCTTTATTTATAGGGATTAGAGAAGTTTTTAATAATCAATAAGAAAAGAGCCTAAATCGGATATTTTCATATTTTTATAATTATAAAATAAGGATTTTGACTTAAAAATTAAAGGGATTTTGAGCTAAATTATTAACAGAAACCTTTACGGAATCTATAATTATCATTTTGAGTTTGGTACGGCGAAAATATAAGATAATCTAAACCAGCACTGAGATTCTCCCGCCAAAACCTGAGCGTAAAACATATGACCATCTTATGGAAAGCGTTCTATATTTGTCAAATAAAAAATAAATTGAACTGCTTTCGCAGTTCTTGTGGTTTTGTGATATACCTTCTCTATGGGTTTCACCCATAGTTATTATAAATTTAAGCGCTTCGCGCTTTTGAAAAGAAATGTTGAATTGTTAAATCTCATGGTTTAATAAATCCTAAGCCTGAAAATTTATATTTTAACTAACAGGAACCTTTGCATAACCTAAAATTGTTATATTGAGTCCGCCAATCCGCCAAGGCGGAGGATCAGAATAACATATAAATTAGGTTTTGCAAAGCCTTCTAACAAAATGTAAAGCAGTTTAATTCAGTTTCTCCCGAACCTTGCATAAGCTAAAAGCCAGAAAATCAATATTTGAACAAACTAACTGCGAAGCAGTTAAATTCACAATAGCCCCGAATTTAATTCGGGGGTAATGAAAGAAAGAAGAAATACCAACTGCGAAGCAGTTGAATTAACGGAAACACTCTTTTCTGTTTTATCAAATTCGAGCATGCAGTATTATCTTATCTATGGTTTACATTCTTAGTGAATTTTTAGTATAGTTTCTTGTTATTTTTGGCGAAATATTTTTCAAAATATTCTAAGTACCTTTGTTGGTAGGGCTTTCAGAGATTATTCTTTTTAGTTCCGGCTTGTCAAGGTCAGGCGTAAAGAAAACTAACGAGAGAGTATGTAAAAAAAACATGAAGAGATATTAAAATTATATGAAGATACGAAAAAAATTTTCCTGTTCTCACCCGTTATTTTTCCTCACCGAACAAAGATAAAATTTCACTGTCGTCAATTCCCTTTATCCTGGCTTCTTCTTCATCGGTTTGGGATGCTTTCTCAAGTTCATGTACAAACTCCTCGCTTCTGAGCGCTTTGCAGCCGTTAACTTTTGCATAATCTCTTATCCACGCATCCGAAGAAACGACAACTCCCGTATGCTTTGTTTTAAGTCTGTCCATCTCTTCCCTAATCAAAACATCGGCAGGCTCAGCGTAAGAAAACTTAATTCTCATTTTATTGCTTCGTACAATTTCATTAGGAGCGCCGTCAAAAAAGAGAATTATCTTAAATTTTTTGCCGGCAAAAAATCTGTCCAATTTGAAAATCAGTTTCTCTCTGCTTTCCGGTGAATTTTCTTTTGCCAGCTTTTTTAATTCCGGCATTTTCCACATAAGATTATTTCCATCAATCAAATATGTAATCATCATCTGCCCGAAAAAATATTTTTACTCTTCTCAAGTTTGATATCACGCAGTTCCGGCGCTTTCAAATGAATATTAAATCTGAAACCACGGTAAATACCAACAGGATGCCAAGTGAACATCATTTCCCAACAGCCCATATCCCGGTAAACGGTAAAAACCGGAGCGGAAACTTCTTCGCGGATAAAATCATAATTTGATCGGAAGGTAAATTTCCAGCCCTTAGTCAGATTGAAACTCAAACTTGCGGCGACCGACGAACTTACAATTCCCGGAAGCGGCGTAGGTTTGGAAAATCTGTAGTTGTAAGTGAAATCCAAACTCCACGGAATGGAGGTGTCGGTTTCGTCAACATCGAATTGACTGTTTTTGTTTCTTTGCATCCTCAATTTTTCTTTCAGTGAATCTTTCTCAGCTGTAGAATTAGTAAGCGATTTTATTTTATCGCCCGAAATTCTGGAATTAATACTGATTGACGTTCCGGTTAATCTCATCAATCCTTTATTTTCAGATAATAGAAAACGATTAATTTTTCTTCCGCCGTCAAAATCGTAGAATGTGAACGACGTACCGCCGTTAAACGAAAGATAATCACCGATGCTTGTTCTGTAGCGCAAATTCATATCGGAAAGATTTAAGCTGTCCGCGCTGAAATTATATTGCGAACTTACAGACCAGGTTAAAAGCTTGATTTTTCTCTGCCTCGAAGTTGTGTCGGTCGGGTCTTTCAAGGTTTTAATTTCGTAAATATTGTTGACGCTGAAGCGGGCGTTCTGCCTTTCGCTCCCACTTACTCCGCCGAAAATCTCGTTCGAATATTTATCGTACCGGACAACCGTACCGTTCGCCTTTTCGTAGGAATCATAATATGAAAATTTATCAGACGAGAAATCGGGCTGATAAGAATATGAAACGGAAGGAATCACCGTGTGACGGAAAGCTTCAATTCCCAATGCGTTAATATTCGCCATTCCGTAAAGTTTAGTTGAAGCTGAAAATGAAAGATTAAACGTACGAACAAAATCATAGGATTTTACTCTGCTCGTAACGATACTGTCAGCATAGCTTGTGACGCCGTTTGCATCCGTGACGGGATGAACAAAATCAAAAATTTTAGTGTGATGATTATACCATTTTTCACGGTAATTCAGCGAAGGCGAAATATTAAAATAACCGATTTTTGCAGATGAATTGAGTGTGAGATTATGCTGAATCCCAAGCTTCCATAAATCGCTTAAGGAGGTACGATTATGCTGATTTCTGAAAGCGCCGTTATATTTCAGTCCGATTTTTTCATACCACTTCATCTTAGCCGGCGAAGTAAAAGAACTTCTGAACGGATAAATAATCGGCAGGTTTAATGATAAGTCGGGCAGCTTTTCCTGTATGTCTCCGGTCTTCAAATTCTGACTTCTGTAGTAATTCATATTTAAACTTATTCCGCTGTCCCACCGTTTGGAAAAAGTCGCGTTGGAAATAACATTCTGCTGATAAAGTTTGTCGTAGTTAACCGAATTATTTGCAAGATAATCGGAAGTGTAATACTTCAAGTTTACATTTAACTTTGCAGTCGGCGTAAAGGATTGTGAATGCCTCCAGCTTAAGTTCCAATCGGTTCTCCTCGTGTAGTTCGGTTCTCCTTTGTTTCCAATCCCTATATAGGAATAGCCGAAATTCGCCTCGCCGTTAAATGAGTATCTTTTTTTATACCGAAAACGGGAACGCGCACCCCAGCCACCCTTAAAATAGTAATCACCGACGGCTGATAAATCCATATAATCATTGATTGCCCAGTAGTATCCTAATCCCCGCATGTAAAATCCGCGCAGAGCGTCCTGTCCGTAACTCGGCAAAATCAATCCTGAATGCCGTCCTCTGTCGAGCGGAAATACTGCAAAAGGAACGGGAATCGGCAAAGGAACGCCGCCAATCCACATAAAAATCCACTTCGCTATAATTTTATCTTTTTGAATAATTTTCATTTCCTTTGCGGTAAAATATGTAACCGGAGGATTTCCCTTGCAAGTAGTGAAAATTCCGTCCTGAACAAAAAATATCTTGTCTGTAACTTTCCTAACTTTTTCTCCTCTGAATATCTTATCGCCCTGCTGATTTTCCGCAAGAGTAATTGTACCCTGTTTGGTTTTAAAATTATAAGTTAATTCTTTTCCGGAATATGTTTCTCCGTTGTCGCTTAAATGGGGTAAATCTTCAAAAACATTTTTACCGAGGGAATCCGTTTTTTCAATTCCTTTTGCTTTCAGCTCGCTTGAGATAAAATCAAGTTCAACAAACGCAGCCGTAAGCTCGGTTTTATCATATTTAATATCGCCTTTATTAAAAAGAAACATCTTCTTCGATTTCACATCGAATATTAACGAGTCTTGCGCGGAAGCGTAAACTACGGCTTTCAACTGACTTTTATTATTCGCGGAATCTGCGGCTGTCGAATCGGACTCTAACAACGAATCGGGAACTACCGTCGAATCGGCAAGCGAAGTTGAATCCTGAGGAAATATAAATCCGAAAACGAAACTTGTCCGGAGAAGTAAAATTAAAAACAATATTTTGAATAAAGACTTTTTCATCTTAAGAATAATTACTTAACGGACAATTTTTTAAGTTCAAGAATGATAAAACGCCAGCGAGGAAGCGCCTTTGATGCCGGCATCATTCTTTAATTTTGACAATTTAATTTTTACGCGCGGTCTGTTCGGCGCAAGAACTCTCTCCTTAAGATTCTTTTTCAGAGGCGTTAAAAGGAAGTTGCCGAAGCCCGAGACTCCGCCGCCGAGGATTATAGTTGAAATGTCGAGTAAATTTACCGTCGATGCAAAAGCGGCTCCGAGCATTACCGCAATATCTTCAATCGCTTTAATTGCGTACTCGTCCCCCAGTTTTGCGGCGTCATATAATGTCTTCGGCGAAAGGGTTTCCAATTTTTCTCCCGCTAACTCAACAACTTTTGAATCCGGATTTGACTTAATTTCCCGTTTAACTTTTTCTACAATTCTCTGATTTCCCACATAAGTTTCAATGCACCCGTAAGAGCCGCAGTTACATTTTCGTCCTTTGTAGTTAATTGTAACATGACCGATTTCCCCCGCTCCTCCGGTTTCGCCGCGAAAAAGTTTACCGTCATAGATTATACCGCCGCCTACTCCGGTTCCCAAAGTTACCATAATAAAACTCTTTGTAGTTTTGCCCGCTCCAAATATATATTCCCCGATTGCCGCTGCATTAGCGTCGTTTTCAACAAATACTTTTTTGCCGAATTTATCCGAAAGAATTTTCCCGAGATTAACCTTTTTCCAACCGGGAATATTAGGCGGAGATTTAACTGTCCCTTCCTCTGCTGAAACAATTCCCGGCGCGCCGATACCGATACCGACTACATCATCATCTTTTTCAATCACAATAGTTGTCGCTTTTATTATCTGTTCGATTACATGTTTGTAACCGAGTTCGGATTCTGTCGGCACAGAAGTTTTGAAAAGAATTTTGCCCGACTTATCTACAAGTCCGGCTTTAATATTTGTTCCACCCAAATCAATTCCAATACTTTTCATTATTCCTCACTTAAAAGTTTTATTCACAATTGTTATAGGTTCAGGGTAAGAGATATTTCCGAAAGGCGTTCCGAGTACAGGTTTTGCCACTAATTTTAAGTTTGAAGTGTTTCCCCTTTTTCCTCCGATTGAAAAAACAAGATTAGCCAAATCGTTCAAAGAATTATCCTTAAAGAAACGAAGAAGATTAAATTCTATTCTCAAGGGAATCACAGCGTAGCCGCCTGTGCCAGGCACTTTGAAAGGAGTGTTAATATCACCATAAGCGGTTTCCTTATTGTTGATATAGAGCTTCCAAGGAAATGACTTTATATAGATATCGGTTGCTTCATATCCTCCTTTGGAATTGGGGTTTTTAGCTTGTACATTCAGTATAAACGAGACAGGCAATATTCCCCGGGCGACAGCGGAACCGAGTTGAAGAACGTCCATAGTTCCCAAATCGGAAAGCTTCGATTTGTTGGAAATGTTAATTCCCATTAGACTAAAATTTGAAACTTTTCCCAACCTAAACTGCAACCGAGTGAGATTAACAGCGGTCTTAACAAAACTGCAGCCTGCGAAGGTAATCGCAATCAGCGCAAAGACTAAAACTATTCTTTTTTTCATTCCTTTCCTTTGTGAAAATTTCAGACTAATGTTTGAACTAAGACTTCATTACTTACTGAAAAATTTTTATTCCGAATCCCGAAATCAGATTATACAAAGATAAAAACCGAACTAAGTCGTCAGTTCATTTATCAATTTATTTTCATAGATTTTCTTAATTATCATATCGGCAATTCGGAGCGCGCGCAAACCATCTTCCCCGTTAACAACAGGTCGTAAATCATTAAGAACAGAATCGATAAAAAGCTGCTGCTCATACTGCATTGCATTAACTTTTCTGATTTCAGGTTTTTCAAAAATCACCAGGCGTTTTTTATCGGCAATTCCCATCTCGCCAAGAGGGAAATAATTAGCGGGCTTTTCCTCAATGGGATTAAGGAGACGGTAAACTTCGGCTTCCCCGGAAGTAAAATCAAGGGACAAATACGCATCCTTCTGAAACATTCTCATCTTGCGCATTTTCTTCTGTGAAATTCTGCTTGCGGTAACATTTGCAACTGCTCCGTTCTCAAACTCAATGCGCGCGTTTGCTATGTCAATGTTATCGGAAACTACCGGCACACCGCTGGCGTTAATAGAGCTTACTTTACTCTTAATCAGACTTAAAATTATGTCGATGTCGTGAATCATTAAATCGAGCACAACAGCGACATCGCTCCCGCGCAAGTTAAATTGCGCAAGTCTGTCTGTTTGAATAAAGAGAGGAGCAAGATTGTACTTTTCCAAAGCAAGCAAAGCGGGATTAAACCGTTCAATATGTCCCACCTGAATTTTAAGATTCTTCCCGGCGGCTATATCAACCAGTTCCCTTGCATGTGCAATATTATCGGTTATCGGCTTTTCAATAAAAACATGTTTTCCGGTAAGTAAAATTTCTCTTGCGATCTCGTAATGCGTAGGCGTAGGCGTTACGACAATCATAGCGTCGGCTTTATTTATCAACTCCGATTTATCCTCGAAAGCGGTAACCCCGTTAATTTCAGCGACTTTAAGCGCCTCCTCATGATTTAAATCGTAAACTCCGATAAACTCGGCATTTTCGGCATTAACGAGTAATTTGGAATGAAGTTTTCCAAGATAGCCGGTTCCAATAATTCCAACTTTTAATTTTTTCATACTTTAGAATATTTCCACACATTTAATTGAAGAATGAGGAATAAAAACATTTACTATTTTGTTATCTCTGATTGTTTCTAACATCAATCCCTCGTCAAAGGATTCAACTAATTTACCGGCTTTAAAAACAATTTCGGAAATGGGCGGATCGTCTTTTTTAGGACTGAAAACAACGCCGTAATTTTCATACATTGTTACATTCACATTTCTGTCAATATACTTTTCCCAATCGATTTTCATATTCTTCCCCAATATTTTTTTAATAACTTATAAAAATACTTAAAATAGTATTCTATTACAAAGAAGGAGTTGGATTAAATAAAAGAAGCCTTTGTGGTAATCTGTAATTCTGATCCCGCCCCCAACAAAAAGCAGTTGGGACAAGCTTGGCGAACTCAATATGGCAATTATGGTTTCTGCAAAAGTTTCTAAAGGAGAAAAATTAACCCCGAATTTTCATTAGAAAAATTTTTCGCTCTAAAAAATCCGAAAAATATACTGTTTTTTGTAGCGTAGATTGCTTGCAATCTGCGAAAAACAAGCATAACACTATATTATTTCAGCCAAATGACAATTTTAGGTTAATAGAAGCCATGAAGCTAAGATTTAATATCGAAAGAAAAAACGCCATGCTTCCTTATCTTTACCCTAACAAAAGAATCTTTACCGAAGATTTCCTCAATAAACATTCTAAATTCATTAATTATCTCTTTCTGCAGAATTACAAGGATTGCGCCGCCGAATCCCCCGCCGTGAACTCTGCAAACGCCTCTGCCTGCAAGAAATCTTTCTGTCAATGTAAGAGCTAAATTTAATTCCTGTCGTGAAGGATTTTTAGGATTAAATATGTTCTGCAATAATTTTACGGATGAATTGCCCGAAGCTTTAACATTAGCAAGAAACCGCTCAACATTCCCCTCTTTCAACGCCTTAACTTGAGTTCTTACCCTTTTGTTTTCATCAAGGAAATGAAATGCCCGCAGAATTGCTCTGTCCGAAACTTTCCTTCTTAAATTTTTAATATTGTTTAATAACATATCCTCGGAAATTTCACGGCACGTCTCTTTCCCGAAAAATCCCGCAACAGCTTTCATCTCGTTCGGGATAGCGGCATATTCATCGGTTAAGTCCTCGTGACTTCTGCCCGTTTTAACAATAGCCAAAGCATATTCGGTAGAATCAAATTCGAAATCTAAAGAAGTAACTTCAGGATTTCGCGTATCTTTAAAATCAATCGCATTTATTCCGCCGTAAACAATTGCCAATTGATCCAGTAAACCGCACGGCTTACCAAAAAATTGATTCTCGGCAAACCTACAAATTTTAGCAATTTCCATTTCATCTACTTTTCCATTATTGAACAGTCTGTTAAATATCAAAGCAATGAGAACTTCAAAAGAAGCTGAGGAACTTAATCCAGAACCGAGCGCCACATTGCTTGAAACTACGGCAATAAAACCGCCGATTGAGTAGCCCGCCTTAACAAAACCGGAAGCGATTCCTTTAATTAAAGCTGTTGATGTGCCTTGTTCCTCTTCGTTAAATTCAAGATGATTCAAGTTAACAACAAAAGGTTCCGGAAAACCTTCCGAAACAATTTTAATCACACCGGCGTCCGATTTACTTACCGCCGCTATCGTATCGAGATTTACGGCAGCGGATAGCGCCAGCCCGTTATTGTGATCCGTGTGATTCCCGCTCAGTTCAATCCGTCCGGGAGAACTGAAAAAAGTGAAACTTTTCTTTTCCCCGAAACGATTAACAAAAAGCGAATACAAACTTAAATATCGCCGCGCTTCTTCTTTAATAACTTTCTTATCATTACCGTACAACTGAGCAAGTTTATATTCACTGATTAGCATAAAATTATTTCCCGGTAAAAATTTTAATTAGTTGAACTCCGTGTGAAGCTATTCCGGTTTTATAGTTTCTCTCAAATTTACCAATATTTTTTTCTCTCCAAACGTCTCTAATTAATACGGAATCCTTAAATCCGAGATCGGCAAGAGGCAGTGTGAAATTTCTGTTTTCGGCGGACACATTAAAAATTCCGACTGCCTTGTTGCCGTCTGAAAGATTTTTCATCCAAACTTCAATACTATCCTTTTTAATAACGGGAGTCGCTTCATGCCCCAGCTTATCCTGATCAATCGCAATTACTTCATCATTTGTAATCAAATTAAGAGTAAATTCATCAAGCTTTGTTAAATCATTCCCCAGCAGAAGCGGAGCCGAGCGAAGCGCCCACAAACTGACATGTGTGTATTGTTCATCGGGAGTTAATCGAGTTTCGTGCAAATTCGGTCCCCAACCTACCCAGCCGACAATCAGCATATCGGGATCGTTCCAATGCCCCGGTCCCGAAAATTCAGCCGCTTCAACATTACCGAAACCAATTTCGTACATTCTGTCCCAGTCATCCCAAATATCTCCGGTTGTCCGCCAAAGTTGTCCTCCGACTTTTTCGCCCCATTCCCAAACTTTTCCTAATCCGTATTCGCATATTGAATAGGCAATATCGCGGTTGAGATTGTTCGTCAATGCTTTATGCATCAGCTTATAGGGTGGAACTAACTCCTTTACGGAATGAACATCTTTCATTAATTTCCGGTAAGTGCATAAGTCATATTTAAGATAATCGATTCCCCACTTGGCAAAAGTTTTCGCATCCTGAAACTCATGCTTGTAACTTGCGGTATATTTACCGCATGTAAGTGGTCCCGGCGAAGAATAAATCCCAAATTTTAATCCGAGAGCGTGAATATCTTTGCCGAGTTTTTTCATATCGGGGAATTTCTCATTTGTCCTTATTTCTCCGTTTGGTTTTCTCTTTCGCTCTTTTGATTTTCCGAATATTGACCATCCGTCGTCAACATTAATGTAAGTCCAACCGTGATTTGCCAAACCGCTCTCAACAAAAGACTTCGCCGCGTCATAAACTTTCTGCTGCGACACGCTCAGTCCCCAGCAATTCCAACTGTTCCAGCCCATCGGAGGAGTCAGAAGGAGTTTATCTCCGATCACAATTTCCAAAGTTTTACTGTCAAAGCCGGAATCGTTTTCAGCTTTTAATAAAACATTATAATTCCCTTTTCTTTCAACTCTACCGGAGATAATTCCTTTTTCAGGATCAAGCGCTAATCCTTTAGGCAAACCTTCGGCAAAAAACTTCATCGGACGTTTTCCCGAAGCTGCAATTTTGTAAAGCAAAGGTTTCCCGGGGCGTTCTCCGTAAATAAGCGCTCCGTTAATTTGAGGAGCTTCTTTTTCCGGCGGAGTTAATATATACTTGACGCCTTCCGAAAGAGTTGAAGAATAATTCTCTCCGTCAAAATCAAACATGTATTTAATAGTTGTCGATTGGTGCGGTTTTTCAAAACGGAATGAAAAGGATTTAGATTCGCCCGGATTCATTTTCACATGAAATTTACGCTCGTATGATTTTCTGTCAGAAATATTGTTAAGAACTTCAATCGTAAAATCACCTTTAATTTCATAAGATTTAGAAATGTTCTGCAACGATACTTTTCTGATATTTTCAGCTCCATCTTTTGCGGGAATGATTTTAAGATAGTCGCTAAATTTCGGAGTGGTAATATTTAGTCCGCCTGAGTAAATTCCTCCCGCAACGCCCCAATCGAAAACTCTTACAGCAATTACATTTTCCTTATCCCATTTGATTAAAGGATTGTCAATCGATAAAGAATATCTTCGAGGAACATCCCAATAAGATTCTTTGAGATTCTTAAAATCATCGGTTACTTTTTTATCAGCTGTTGTATTATTCAGATTTTCCCCGACTAATTGCCCGTTCAAAAAGAATTGATTGAAATCGTCAATTTTCCCGAGATTAAAAATAAGACTGTCATTCGGAGAAGGATTTTTCTTAAGAGAAGCGGGAATTACAACATGAATTCTGTACCAGGCAAAACCCTCGTATTTTTTATAACCTTGTTTATTCCAAGTTTGGTTAACATTAATCTCTTCCCAGTCCGAATCATTAAAATCGGGAGCGGAATATTTAAGATTATCGCCTGTCTTGAATTTCCATGCTCTATCGAGATTCACCTTTTGATATTGATTCATTTCGGTTTTACATCCAAAAATTAAAAATATGACAGTTATAAATATAGGGAGATAAAATTTCAGTCTATTCATTCGATGCGCCGTTTTATGTGAATAAAATAAGGAAGTAAAATACCTTTACAAGAATAAAAATTTTAGTTTGGACTTTCAAGCAGCGCAATAAAAAATGTTCTAAATTCAGCATCATCGAAAAAATTCAGAAAGATATTTTCCCGATTGATTATTTTAGTTGATTTTACAATTCTGCTTCAATATATTTGGATTCTTAAAAATTGCCCTGTGGTGTAATTGGCAACACGTCTGACTCTGGATCAGAAGTCTCCAGGTTCGAGTCCTGGCAGGGCAGCAAAAAAGCTTGGTTAATTTTTTAATCAAGCTTTTTTTATAATTTTATCTTTAATGTATGCTTATAGGTTCGTTCGACTTACCAAAATGTTTTTTATATTGATTAAACTATGCTATTCATTCTATCAATATCTTTTTTGTTATAATCCCATTTTAACACTTGAATTTTCCGATTTGGTCTAAACTCTAAAATATCTTTTCTGTTAAATGAATTTAGTAATTTTGATAATGTTGTCCCCATTCCTTGCGGAGCAATTAATATTGAAAATATAGGCAATGCAATACAAGAATAACCTATTAATTGAGACAAATTAATTAAATTTAGTTTTGTATTTTTACACTCAACAAATACCAAGTCAATTTTATTTTCGTATTCAATAAAACCTGTAATATCTTGCCTAATTTTATAAGTTGTAAATTCTGGAAAAAATTTCTGGTAATTAAGTTTCATTATAAAATTTGATAAATCACTATCGTGGGTATCTAATACGATTATTCTTTTTGCTTTATTTGCATATTTTTCATTCAATCGTTTATCTAACCATTGAATAATATCGGGATACATCTCTATTTCTGATTTATACATAATATTATTATTTCTGTTTATAGCAACCCAAATTTTTACAAATTTCTTTAAATCCATTAAAATGTTTCCCTTGCAACACATTCGGTAATTTTTCGTGTGTTTCGTGAGGATGAGGCATTTTTGTTACTTTTCGGTTTGTTGTTCCGTCACAAATTTTTTGTCTATTTGAAAAATTTTCTTTGTTATAGTTTGATAATTCTTCAAGTGCTTCATTTTTATGCGAAATATAAAACCCTATTTTTTCAAAGTCTTCTGCATAAATTTTAATTTGGTGTTCTTTTGCCCAAGATGTTGAAGCTGATTTTGCTTTCGGGTCTCTAATATTGGGATGTCCATATCCAATATATTGAACAGCAACATCTAATCCTTGTAATAATTGGCAAATTTGAGGTGGTAAAAGCCAATTTTTATTTGAAATTTCAATATATACTCGATGTTTTCCTCTTTGGTCCCTATTTGAGTTTCTTACATAAGCTGTTACATCAGATAAACCTCGTAAGAATTCTTTTTTATTTGTATCTGATGTTTCAAAAATTGGTTCAGGAATTAAAAAATCGTGATAACTAAACCGTGTTCCATTAATTAAAAACTTAATAAACAGCCAAGATATATCTTCTTTTTCCCACTTTAAAACAAGCGTTATTTTGTTATCAGATACGTCTTTCCTAACATCAATTCCTATATTTTGAAGTCTTACAACAACACTGTCAAGGCTTGTTTGAATATGTAATTTCTGGTCAAAAATTTTTGTTATAGCCTTTGATTGTAGCGCTTTATATTCAAAGTCTATGACTATTTTTTTAATTTCGGCTGAATATTGTATTTCTCCTCTTCCTGTTATTAGTCCCAATAAATATGAAATATCAGGAGTTAAAAAATTTGATATTTTGTTCTTTTCCATAATTAATTTTGGCCTAATCTAAATCCATTTTGAAAAAGTTTCCAAATAAATTCGTTGTTATTAATTCTTTTATCAAAATTCTCATATCCGTGTCTATTATTATTACTTGAGATATTTAATAATTCGTGTGGAGTATTTTCATCTGATATATAATATAACCTTAATTCAATTCCCCATTTTGAATTTGGGTCAGCATCTGGTGACCAGACATAATAAGGATAAGTTGAAGTATTTGTAGGAACGTTTAATCCTGTATATTGAGTGTATTGAGTATCAAAGCGTATTTTATCTTTATGACGCATTTCAACTTCTATCCATACATTATAATGTATAGATGTTAAATAATTCAAACAATTTAAAAATTCTTGATTTGTTATGTTTTTTTCTCCGGTTTTCTAAAAATTAATAAATACTCGTGAACCTTATTTACAATAAATTTATAAGGATATCCTAATGGTCTCATATTATTGTATTCGGGTTGTCTATCCCAAATTATAATATCTTCAAAACTAAAACCAATTTCTCTTGCAAGCAAAGAAACATCCATATGTAATGGATAGAAATTACTTTTCTTTCTTAAATCCATTACATTCATAATAAAATAACTTTTAGGTTTTAAAACTTTATATATTTCTTGGGATATATCTTTCAATGCTTTTAGGAAATCGTTGTATTCTTTAATGTTTCCAATATCATCGTCTTGATTGGAATAATTTATATTAGTTTTATTGTCTGCTGTTCTTTTTCTATTTAGTATATCCCAATATGGAGGAGAAGTTATACATAAATCCACACTATTTTCATCTAAATTTTCCGACAATTTTCTGGAATCTTTTACTATATATTTTTCTTCTAATCCATAAGGATTAAACTTATATGAATTGCTTGCTCGTTCTATGAAAAGATGCTTATAATTTTCGCTTAGATCAAAACCAATAACATCTTTTTCTTTTAATAAACCTGCAATCAAAGCCGTTCCAGAACCTGCAAAAGGGTCAAGCAATAAACCGCCAGTTGGTTTACAAAAAGTATCAATAAGTTTTGATACTAATTTAATAGTAAAAATCGCAGGATGTCTTAACTTTTTTTCCTCTTCTGTTTTTCCTAAATCTCTCCAAATACTAAAAGAATTTTGTAACCATTCTTTTCCGGAAAGGTTATTTGTTTTATTTACTATTTTTTTCGGTTTAACTTTATAAACAAATTCTAATGTTAGTTGTGAATCTTCAACAGTTTGATTAATACTTTTATATCTTTTGTGATTTGTAGTGTGCGCTTCAACTTCTCCAACACGTTCTAACGCCTTAATCAGTGAATGATGAGGAATAATTCCTTCATTACTATAACTTAAAAAAATATATTTAGATTTAGCTCCATTTACAATTAAATCTTCAAGAGCATTTAGAGCATTTACTTTTGAACTATATTTAGATTTTTGATGTTCATATTCTCTCATTCCTGTTTTCCCATAAATTTTAGGTTCTTTTTCGAACCAACCTTCTGCAATTAATTCAAGAAGAAAATAGTTTGAAGCATATTGCCTAGAATTATATGGTGGGTCAAGATATAATAAATCGGGTTTTATTTCTTTTATTAATTGATTTGCATCTTTTTTAAAGGCTTTGTTTTTAGTAGTACTTTCAATTATTGGAACTTGCTCCAATAATAACGGTTTTAACGCTCTTTTGTCCCATTTTTTCAAATATGCCGCATAAGTCCCTGATACATTACTTACTAAATTAATTGCCCTTAATAGCGAAGTAATTAAATAGTAATACTCTAACTCATTTACATATTTTAATTTTTTCCATTCTTCGAATAAATAACGGAAGGTATCTATTTTTAAAGCATTTTCATCTGTGAAATATTGTCTTCCCCCGTTTGGTGAATAATTCTTATAAATAAATCCTTCAATATTCTTATCTAAATTATTCAAGTAATCAAAAATAAGTTGATTGTCATCTCGTATTATATTAAGATGTTTCTTTAATTTGTTAAATTTTGGCTGTGCATTTAATTCAATATAAGTTTTTGACAAAGCATAGGAAAATTCTAATATATCATTTGAATAAACGGTATAGCCTAATTTTTTAAAATGTCTTCCAACGGAAGTTGTTCCTGCAAAAAGGTCAACAAAATTAGATATACCATTAACCCCAGTTGATTTAACAACACTTTCAATTAATGGTAAAATTTTTGTCTTTGCTCCGTAGTATCTCAATTTACAACCTTTATAATATTGTTCAATGACAGTCTCATTAGTTCCGAAAAAAATGAACGTTTAATCAATAGCCCTTTATTTATTAAATAATAATAAGTATTTATCATTCTTTTAGCAAGCCGTTTTATCCTAAATATAGGAAAATAAAAAAGGCGCACTTTCGTACGCCTTTATTTGGGGGCTAATGCTACTTAGTCTTACTTAAGTAGTACCATTTTTTTAACTTGTGTAAAGTTGCCGGCTTTTAGTCTGTAGAAATAAACGCCGGAGGAAATTCTGTTTCCCGAATTATCAACTCCGTTCCATTTAACTGAATATGTTCCAACATTTCTATCTTCGGATAAAAGTGTTTTCACTTCTCTTCCCAGTATGTCGTAAATTTTAAGGGAAACAAATTCCTTTTGAGGAATTGCAAATTTAATCGTGGTTGAAGGATTAAACGGGTTAGGATAATTCTGTTCCAACTTAAATGCAGTCGGTTTAATTTCATCTTCAACTCCGTTAGGATTAAAGGTTATTACCGGTCCTTCAATCTGATTGATCCCGTCATAGGAATATGTAGTGTGAATCTGAATGTCTCCTTTTGTATCAGTGTAATTAACAAGAATATCGCCAAGCTCAAAATTTCCGGAGAGCTGCGTAGGAGCATTGAACGTAAACACAACTTTTCCCGGAGCGACGCTTGAAGCGTGAACATAATTGCCGTTCCCGATTTGAATCGACGAGAACGCTTCGTAATTTATTTGAGTTGTATCATAATTAAATGTGATAGTCATATTATTCAGATTTTCAGCGTCGGAAGTGTTGAGTGTGATTGTCGCCTCGTTATTATCGGGATTAACGTTAACCGCAGCGGGAACAAATCCCCCGGCAGGCTGATTTCCGCCAAAGACACCGGGGAAACATCCGTTGGTGAGGAATGAAAGAAGCTCAGAAGCGTCGCACGCGTCCACAACATCGTTGCTGTCAATATCCGCATTTGTAAACCCGTTGCCGGTCAGAGTAAAATCTCCGCCGTATGTGTAATGGTCAACAGTCGCTAAAAAGTCCGTTAAATCAATATCATCGTCCAAATTAGCGTCGCCTTCACCGGCGTTTCCGGAACCATCGTTTGTCCAGTTTATTACGCCGAGATCTTCGTGATTTAACGGATCATTAATTCCCGCCGTGAACATTGGAGCGAATACTGCGATAATTCCGCCTCCCAACGGAGCCATCTCTTCTTTAACTTTAAATGTCAGACTGAACATCGTACCTTCTGAAGTAATCGGTGAATCTTCTGGACAAATTGCTTTGTAGGTAATTCTCCCAGAACTGGTTTCGCTGAAATGGAATACACAGTCGGCAAAAAGCTCCTGCGTTGTATAATCAATAAACTCCAACTCATTCGGATTATATTCGATTGTTCCGGTCAGCGATTGGAAACTAATCTCACCGTTAGGAACAAGATTACAGTTTAGAGTTGTTGTTCCTCCGGCGTAAGTTGAATTATCCGTAATAACTATAGCGGCATCTCCGGTTGAAGCGGTAATTCCGTTTATCGTTCTGCTTAAACCGTCCTGAACGGCAAACCAGAAGTCGGTTCCGTCAAACCAAAAATCTTCGATAATTGTCGGAGCGTTATTAGGATTGACGCTGCTGTACTGTTTGAAATTTCCGTTGGAATAAACATACAAACCTTCGGACCAATTGGCGATGAACAACTTGCCATCGGCAAAATGAAGATTCATAACAGGCTGGGTGCTGATAAAAGGTGTATAATTTGTCCAAACACCCGACTCGATGTTGTATCCGCAAAGTCCGCTGTAAAATGTGCCAACATAAACTTCTCCGTCGCCGTAAGCAATTGAACGAACGAAAGTGCCGTTAATATCTGAGTTCTGAGGATTAAAGACCTGCCATGTTCCGCCGAAATCGGTTGAATATGCAATGCCGTGATCGGTAGCGACCCAAACTCCGCCGTCGTCATCAATCGTTGCGTCGTAACAAGTTCCAGCGGGTAAATCGGAATTTGTTGAGCTGATATTGGAAAACATTCCATTTGAAGGATTGAAGAATGATATTCCGGCATCGTGTGAAATTAAAATCAAGTCTGAGTTATTACCGGTGTAATGTTCAAAGTCAGTTATCTTGGAACCTGCAAATCCGTTATTTGAATCGTAATAAACAAAGTCGTCATTGCCATGTTTGTAAGCAAATCCGCCGCTTTCAAAACCGACAAAAATATTTCTGTCTCCATTGTCATCATCATATGCAAAAACTTCGCTTACATTTGTGTAATTAAGATTGATCTGTTCAAAAGTATCGTTTGCTCTGTCGTATCTGTAAAAACCGGTTGAAGCTCCGAAATAAACATAATCGTCCATAGCGGCAACTGTAGTTAATCCGGTGGTAGGCAAGCCGGAGTTGGTAGTGGTAAACATATAAAAATCAAAATCGTTGCCGGGCAATGCCGAACCGGACCAATAAACATTAGCGACAGTCGTCATACAAGTTACAAGTTCATCGTTTGTAACAAGAGTTTGGCTGTTAGGGTAAATATAACGCGTTCCTTCCGGTACGATTCCGTCGTCCGTATTCACTGTAATCTGCGCGCTTTCCGGATTTTCATTTTCATCATATTGCAGTGCAACTACCAATTCGCCGTTTGCATCGGTTGTTCCTTCCGAAGGGACAAGCGTTCCGGCTGTAGTTTCCAATGTAACGTAAGCATTCGGGACAGGATTTCCATCGGCATCTCTGAGAACTACCGTAAGCATCGCTGTTTGTCCTGTTTGAACAACCTGACTTGCAGGCTGAACATAGAAAGTAGAAATAGGCACCGGATTTTGTCCGACCGCGTCATCGATAATTGCAAGCGCGCGGTTTTTAATCTGATTATTATTTGAGATTAGATTCGGATCAAATCCATCCGAAAAATGCCAAATTGCGCACTGAACCGCAGCGGCTTCTTTTCGCTCGCGATTTAACTGTCCGTTATCGCCGGTGTATGGAATTCGCGGATAATAATTTCTTAGGATATATGCAACGGGGCCTGTGATAGCTCCATCATATTCGTAAGGTCTGTTCCATTTAAGATAATGAGAAATATCAATGCAGTAGTAAGATGTGCCGTGTGTGTTCATCTGTCCGAGTATAGTGCCGGCCCAAAGATTTCTATGTCCGTCAAATGCTTCGCTAAGTCTAACAGATTGTCCCTGCAGAACATTTTTCATTGTAACCGTACAACTGCTCGAAACCTCGGAGGAGGAATACTGAACATTACCGTTAAAGTAGCTGTAATTTATTTGTCCTTCGGATGTAATATCGTGGCAAATCACATTCCCGTTTATTTGTCCGCTGGTAAAGAAAAGATTAGCGAATGGGGCGAGAATACTTCCCTTGACAGCAATTCCGCCGATGTTCACTGTATCGGCTTCAAAAAAGTTATAAATGACATTTGTCTGATTTGTACCGGTTATGTCATTGTCGCCTTGCCAAGTAATGTTAGAGCCGGAAATATTAACAATAACAGTAGAACCTTCCGGGGAGTTAATTGTAACTCCGTTTGCCGAAGCAAGCGTATCTCCCGAAACAGTAAAAACATTTAAGCCGGAGTTGACTCCCGTAAGCGTTAAAACATTATTGCTAAACTCTGCGCTGCCGTTTGCCGCTATTCCGCTCCACTGAATTGAAATATCTGCAATCTCAATTCCTATATTTGCAAAATCAATCGGAGAACCTTGAAAAACAGTCCCCTCGCCATCTAATATCAGATTATCGGAAACATCGGCAAATTCACCGTAAACAACATTACCGCTGTAAACTCTGCCGCCGGAGTACCAAAGCGAATCCCCTACTGTCAGCACATTTACCGCGCCGGATGAGTTTGGGATCTGGTCGCCAATACTGAAATTTGTAATATTTGCATTTCCTCCGACTGCTACAACTCCTTGTATATCCGCGGAAGATAGTTGTGCGTTGCCAATCACAAAAAGATTATATTGGTTGGCTTCACCCAAGTTCGAATGGTTGCTTTGTGCGTTAAGAGAAATTACGGAAATAAATAAAATAATGAAAGCTAAGTATTTTTTATACATGCTCCCTCCTCATTCTTGTGAATTTTTTTGTTCATACAAATAAAACTTAAATTTTATATATTTATTATAATTAATTATCGGAAAAAATTTGGGAAAGTTTAAAAAAATGAGAAAAAAGATTACATTTATCGGAACGGGACTTATCGGCTTCCCAATGGCTGAAAGACTTCTGCAAAACGGATATGAACTGAATATATTTAACAGGACAAAATCGAAAGCGCTTCCTTTGAAAGAATTAGGAGCAGAAATTTTTGATTCTCCCGGCGATGCAATTACAAATGCAGATGTGATAATCACAGTCCTGACTACCTTTGACGCTAATAAAGAGACTCTTCTTACGAATGATATTTCATACAGAGGAAAAACCGTAATTCAAATGGGAACAATCGGAATCGACGAAAACATCCTCTTGGAAAAGATGATTAACAAGAAAGGAGGCAATTATATTGAAGCTCCCGTACTCGGAAGTATTCCTCAAATCAAATCGGGAAACCTCCTTACTTTAGTAGGATGCGAAAAAGAATTATTCGATCAATTTAAATTTCTTTTTAAAGTCTTCGGGCCGGATGTTCATTATTTCGGGAATGTCGGAAAAGCTTCAGCCGCAAAATTGGCGTACAATCAACTAATAGCTACTTTAACGGCTGCGTTTTCAATGAGTTTGGGATTCGTAATTAAGAATGACGTAAATGTTGAATCTTTCATGGAGATTCTTCGCAAAAGCGCATTATATTCTCCTACATTCGACAAGAAACTCCAAAAGATGTTGAACAACGATTTTACCAATCCGAATTTCCCTCTAAAGCACTTGCTCAAGGATGTTCAGATTATTGAAAAAGATTTTGATAAAAGTAAAATTGACACTAAAATTCTTAAAGCCATTGAGCAAATTCTTGAAAATGGGATGAACAAAGGACTTGGGGATTTGGATTATTCCGCTATTTTTAATGCGATTGTCGAACGAAACTAACGTTTCATAAAATTGTTTATGATATTTAAGTTTAAATTCTTGTGATTTTTGCTAAGATTATTGTCATGAAACATAAAATCAAGGTTCATATCCACAGAGGTTCATAGATTTATTACCTTTGCTCCATTGTCTGCCTTGGCATATTGCGGCTTACTACGATAGGTGTTTATGTTTCAATCACGACAACACCGTCTCGTCATTGCGAGGAACGATGAGACGAAGCAATCTCACTAACAAACACACTAATTCCGAAAATTCAATAACGGTTTAACGGCTGAGGTTGAATACTGGTGAGTCCGCCTAGGCGGAGCCACGCTTCCTACGGTCGCTCGCAATGACAGTGTGTTATTTATGTTTTTATGTTCTATAATCATAATTTAAACAGATAAAAAATGCCGGATTGTGAAAAGTCTTAGAAAATATATATTTTTCGAGAGTAAAAAATTGGAGTTGATACGATGCCTACATACGAATACAAATGTTTAGAATGCGGATACAGATTTGACGCTTTCCAAAAAATGACCGATCCACATCTTGAAACTTGCCCGAAATGCGGCGGAAAAGTTAAACGGGTTATTGGAAGCGGAGCGGGAATAATTTTTAAAGGTTCAGGATTTTACGAAACCGATTATAAAAAAAGTCATTCGAGCGCAACAAGTAAATCTGCAAACAAAACCGAATCGGAAAAAACCGCTCCGGCAAAAACCGAAAAACCGGCTGCAAAATCTTCCGACACTAAAACGGAAGCCAAAGCAAGTTAAGGTTGGGGTTCAGTAAATTAACTTATCTGATTTTTAAAACAGAAAACCGGTAAAAGAAGAACTTTCCGTTCCAACCTTTTACCGGTTTAAACTGTTTAATTTATTTCAAAGCTTTCAGAGCAGCTTCATAGTCCGGTTCTTGAACAATTTCCGGAACTTGTTCCGTATAAATCACATTCCCTTCTTCGTCCAGAGCGACAACCGCGCGGGAATATAAACCTGCAAGCGGACCGTCAACAATAAGCACACCGTAATTTTTCCCAAAGTCCTGGTTTCTCATTCCACTTAGAGTTACAACATCATTTAACCCTTCAGTGGAGCAGAATCGTGAATGCGCAAAAGGTAAATCCATTGAGATACACAAAACAGCAGTGTTCTCAAGCTCTGATGCGGCTTTGTTAAATCTTCTTACAGAAGCGGCGCAAACATCCGTATCCAAACTGGGGAAAATGTTTAACAGTACTTTTTTCCCTTTGAAGTCTTCCAGTGTAGAATCCGATAAATCGGAATTAACAAGCTGAAAATCGGGAGCTTTTGTACCTTTTTTAGGTAAATCTCCGTATGTGTGTATTTCGTTTCCTTTTAATGTAATTGTAGCCATTTTATTTTCCTTTTTAATTTTAATTAAGACATATAGTCTAATATAATGCTTTTCTTATATAAACATCAAAAAATTCTTGTCATAAATTTTAGTTCAACCCCGCTGAATTCCGGTTCGTAACGGCAAACTCCGCCGATACAGATATTCCCTGCCTGTCGCGTTCCTACAAGAAGCGAAACTTCCGAGTTATCCCACAAATTATATCCGACTCTGAAAAAGCCCCAGAATTTTCTCACGAGATGCGACTTTTCCGGCTCCTTCGTCTGAACTTCTCCCACGAGCGAAAGCGTTAAATTCGGAGATCTCAGCCATTCAAGCGTTACGGCATCGTCGTAATATTTTTCATTTGTGGATAAAACTTTTACCTGCTGATGCTCAACAATGGCGCGGATAGTATTAATTTTATCGAGATAATATTTAAGTTCAACTATCGGAGTAAGGTTTGTTGTTGAAGTTTCCATCTCCTTTGAGTAGCCGAGAGCGAGAATCCCGAGATAATTATCCCCGTCTCTTCTCAGCTGAATATATGCTTCATTAAACATAACGCTTGTCGGCAAAAGTGAATGTTTAATTCGCTTAAAATAGGAGTTTGCCCCCAACGATTTTGTCATTCCGTAATTTCCCTTCAAGGAAATTTTGCGGCTGAGTATGTAATTAAAAGCAAACTGATAACCTTGCTCGTTGTTTTGGTTCAGAGCGTGAGGATGTCTGTTCAGAAGTATATATGAATAGTCCTGAGTAACCGAAGGAGGCGTATTATAAACAACCGTTTGGTCGTAACTTGTAAATTTAAAATTGTCGTAATATTTCAACTCGGCAGATAGTGAAAATTTTCCGTAATAAAAATTGAGATTCCCGTAAACTCCTTTACCGACAAATTTTTCGGAGTTGTTAAAAACATCTTTCCTGATGTCGCTATTTTGTTTGACGGCATATTCGCCGTAGAAATCAAAATTCCAAAATCTGATTTGTGAACGGAAAGATAGCAGAGAAGTTCGAGCTGCGGACGCAACATAAGGAGTGTTTGAAGCAATGCTTAAACCAAGGCGGATTTTCCTGAACATGCGGTATTCCAAATCGGCTGCGTGGAGTATATCTTTTCTGACCGCAAGGGAATTTTCCGCCATTCCGGTAAAAGCCGTTAAACTTAATTTACCGTACCTTCCGTAAAATTTAGCTCCGAGCAGATTATTATCAACGCGTATGTGTCTGTCCTCATAAATCTTTATTAACAATCCTCTTCCGAATGTAGAATAGAAATTTCCAATCGTAAAATTGAATCCTTTTTTCTTCTTTCCCATATTAACCTTAAAGTAAAGGAAATCAACGCCGGAAAAGTGTTCTTTTCCTCTGCTTATTGCCGGATTGGGATCGTTCGGCTGAAAAACATCAAACCGGATTCCGCTCCTGAAAATTCCGTAACGATAATCGGCATTGAACCAATTCTCAAAAATCTCTCTGTCCAAATCAACATCGTACGAATATTTAGTCTGATTCGACAACGATAATCCATCGGGCAATTTTATGTTCTGTGCATGCAGTAAAGCGTTTCCGCCGCCTGATAAAAGAAGAATTAGAACTAATAATTTAATTTTATAGATCATTTAGAGTCCAACAAATTTTTTATGATTTCTTCAACTTTAATCTCGTCCCCTTTTTTGTATCCGGAATGACTGTAAACGATTTCGCCTTTCTTATTCAAAATAATCGTGTGAGGCACAACTTGAACATAGTAATCTCGCGCCGCTTCGTTTTCGGGATCGAGCAAAACCGTGAATTTATAATCATGCGAGCGTATGTAGGGAACTACCTTTGCAAGACTTCTTTCCGTATCTTCCGAGATTGCAATCATTTTGAGATTACGTTTTTGGTATTTCTCAAATATTGCGTTGTAGTGCGGCATATCTTCCATACAGGGTTTACACCAAGTTGCCCAGAAACTAATAAGAACGGGTCCGTCGCCGAGAAAATCCGACAACTCGTAAGTATTGCCGTTTATATCGTCCAACTCGAATTCGGGAGCTTTTGATAGCTGCTTGCTCTGGGCATTTAGAACAAATGCGAAAATCATAAGTGTGAAAAATAGTTTCATAAGTTCCTCAAGTATTTACTTATCTTATCAAAATCATTTTCTTCGCAGCGGAAAATCTTCCGGCGGTTAACCTGTAGAAATAAATTCCTGCGGGTAAATCGCTCGCTTGCAGCTTAACTTCGTGAACGCCCGGCTGCATGGTTTTATCAACCAGCGTTTTAACTTTTTCACCGAGAATATTATAAAGCGTCAGTTTAACATTCTCCTGCACGGAATTCTTACCGACGGAAGCAATCTTATATCGAATGGTAGTAACGGCGCTTCCCCGCCCGTTCCCTTTTAACGACAACGGGTTAGGATAGTTCTGAAACAATTTGAACCCGGACGGCGCTCCCCTGTTTTCCTCAACGCCTGTGGGATTTGCGTTTGCCGTAAAACTAATTACGGATGAATCTGCAAAATTAAAAGCGTCGCCGAATCTTAGCGTTACAATTCCGGAGCCGTAATTTGTGTGAGGAAAAACATGGAGCGAAAGCTCACGTGATTCCCCTGGCGATAAAGCTCGCGCGCCGAAATCAGACGTTGTGGCAATGCTGTCTAAAGTCGGTGAAAAACAGAAACTGAAACATAATGAAGATGTCCAATCCGCGGGAAGATTGTTAACAGTGCGCTTCACATAAAAAGTTAAATCCCCGTTACTGATATTTGTTACGGTAAGATTGAATATCATCTCGGAATTCAATGAATCGTTTGCGACAGTAGTGTCGGCGATTACGGTAAAACTCTGCGCTTTGATATTAACCGATAATAAAAGAAACAAAATAACAAGAATATGTTTCACAATTTAATCTCCCATTTTTTATAGTAATGAGTGATGAGTAATGAGTAATGCGTGATGCGTGATGCGTGATGCGTGATGAGTTATGAGTAAAGAGAAACAATCTAATAATTATTATTGCTTCCGTTACTCACAATAATTTGTTACTCTTTTTTTGTTTTCTCATCACTCATAACTCATTACTGATAACTGATTACTCATAACTGATTACTGACAACTTATTTAATCAGCGTCATCTTTTTTGTTGATGTAAAATCTCCGGCTCGTAAAGTGTAGAAATAAATTCCGCTTCCGAGGTTGCTTGCATCAAACTGAACCGAGTAAGTTCCCGGCGCTTGTTTACTGTTGACAAGGGTGGCGACTTCTCGTCCGAGGATGTCGTAAATAGTTAGTTGAACAGACAGTTCAGGAGGTTGATTCGTCACTCCGCTCCTCGCAATGACATAGTTTATTGTCGTTGTAGGATTAAACGGATTCGGATAATTCTGCTCAAGCGCAAAAGCTTGCGGCGTTTGCGTCTCGTCGGAAACGGAATTCGGCTGCAAAACGCCAAACCAAATAAGAGAGTTTTTAACAAGCTGCAAACGCGCGGTTTCAGTTCCTACCTGTTCAAGTCCGAACCCCATATAAACGGTTTTGAAATTTTCCCCTTCGTTTTTAACAGCGCCGATTTGCGTTGAGTTGGAATACTTCAATATTGTACTTGCTCCCGTGCCGTTGGGTCTTATTACTTCCGGATAGTAAGAATAAACGGCGCGCAAATTAAAAGCTAAGCCGTCCGTTATCGGATCGCCGTCAACACCGGTTAGAACGTGAATCCCGGAATTATCCGCAATGTAAGTTGCGCCGAGATAGTTATGATAAAAATCTTTTGCAGCCTGAAAATTACTGCTTCCGCCCGAATCAAAAACGTCCCAGCCGATGTCCTGTCCGCCAATAAATAAGCGTCCGCCGTTATCAAGGAATTGAGTTAAGAAATCCAAATCGGCTTGAACAAATGCGGGAAAGCCCCAGCCTGCGTTCCAGTAAACAGCTTCGAAACCTCTTGTAAGCAAATCGTTTCCAAGTGCGCTTAAGTAAGCTCTGTCTAAAAACGTATATTCAACCTTAGCGGAATCAAGCGCGGTTTCGTAGTAAGATTCATAATTTGCGCCGTCTGCATCAATTAGCAGAACTTTCCCTTTGGGAATAAATCCAAAATAGGTGGAAGTAAATCCATACTGATAATTATCTCTGAGATTCTGCGCATACAACCCGACAGCTGCGCTTCCCGAGGTATCGGTTGTAATTTGTGAACTGAAAAAGAGAGTGTCGCCCGGCAAGACCAAAGCGTTTATTTCATCCGTCGGATTTCCTTCATAATACATATCAAAACTCCAGCCATCGGAAAGAGTAACTTCAGGCGTTAAATGAACGGCGATTGTGTCGCTGTTATTGTTGGATAGAACGTAATCCGTATTAATTACGCTTGCGCCCGAAATAATTTCCGCTCTGCTTCGGTTTGATTGAATAACATAGGTTGGAATATTGATATTTGACTGAAGAATTTCTTTTGTGTCGTCGCTCTGAATCCAAGCTACGGCGGCTAAATCGCTTACATTCCAACTATGCTGTATATCTGCGGAAAAACTGAAATTAAGCGTATCACCGGGAGTAAGATTTGTTAATGCTTGTCCCGTTGCATTTGGGAGTAATTTTCTCATAACATCGTTAAAATCTTTTTCACCGTTAGTTCCGGGAGGAGAGCTGAAATGAATCCTTCTTTCGATGACAGCCGTTCTTAAATAAAGATTTGTTGCGGTAACATTATCACCGACTATTACGGTTACATTCACATTGTAACTTGTTCCTTCGGGATTTGCCGAAACTTTTATCCAAAACGGCGAGGCGGATGAAATATCGTTCCACATGGCATCCGCAATCTGAACCGGATTGCTCGGCATTCCTTTTACAACTCCGTCCATTGTGTAAGTGGGAACTCCGTTAATGCCGTAATAATTTATCCTGGCTCTGTTGTCGGCGGTATTGTCGGAGTACATGGGGTCCGTTCCGGGCCACCACGAATGATATCTTACCGAAATTACACCGCCGAAATTATGCTCGAAAAACTGCTGAAGATGAGGATTGTTCGCCGCACAAGGTCCGCAGCTTGCATTGGTAGCTTCTTCTAACAAAGCTATTCTGCGAAACTGACCGTTTACGTTTAATGTTAAACCAAGAATAAACAAAAAGAAAAATAATTTTTTCATAGCGTTCCTTATTCCTTTCTAATTACAAAATAAACTTCTTTACTGATTATGTCCTGAATGAAAAGTACCGCGGCAATATTATCAGCCGGTTCGGTAAATGTATTCTCAATTTTATATTCAAATGCTGCGCTGTTGTTATTTAAGTTTAAGTCTGTAAGGGAAATTCCATTATTATTCGGGATAAAAGCAAAAGCCACATCTCGGAAAACCGTTTCACCGTTAGAGCCGGGAGGCGTTTGGTAAACTACCTCTTTTCTAATCAAAGCAATAAACAGCTTATTATTTTCATATCCGCTTGAAGGCATAATCAGATTGCCCGAGACTGAAATGGAATCGCTTGTAATACTCAAGCTCAAATTATTGATTGAAAATGATGTATGTACGGAAAGGCGGGAATCAACCGCGTCTATTATCGAGACTGAATCGGTGGCGATAGGTTTTTCTACTCCGTCCACAACTGTTGTTGGCGCAAACAAAACATTGTACATTCCGATTCTGTTATCATTCATACTGCTGTTCGCTAAATAAAACGGGTCGTTGGGAGAAGGGAAATTTGTCGCATACCGAATGACGATTAACTTATCGTTCGTATAACGGGACGAAAGTAATTTATTAAGAATCAGAGAGGATTCGACGCAAGGATCGCAACTCACATTTGCAAAATCCTCAAGAAGTACGGAACTCTTTTGTCCGAGGATAAAAAAAAGACGATATGATTTTCCGGCTTCGACATTAACGTTTTGAGTATCCGAGCGGAGAGTATCTTTAACAAGGTAGATCGAGTATTCTCCGGGCTGCAAGTTCAGCGTTAAGTTGGCAACGCCCATATAGACGTTGTTTACGTAAACTTTCGCTCCGGAAATATCGGAGTTAATAATTACGCTGCCTTCTTTTTGCACAGGCTGTAAAATGTCGGGGGGCTGAGTCTCGCACGAAGCAAATAATAACAATAAAATAAAAAAAGAAATGGTTGTAAAAAGTCTCATAACACTCCGTTTACAATAGCACATTTTTTAATTTAAAAAGATACTCATTTTGGATTTAATGACAATGAAATGGCAAAAGATTTTTTGGTTTTCCGGAGAATAGTATAACGGCTACTGTTATAAAAGTTAATAACCTTTAGCAGAACCTGCATTGCGAACCCAGTGTTAGAAAAACAAACCGTCATTGCGAGCGAACGGAGTGAGCGCGGCAATCTCACCAATATTCAACCTCAGCCGTTAAACCGCTTTTTATTATTCAGCATTTGCATGTTTTCTATTGAGATTGCTTCAGTCGTCCTTCGTCCTCCTTCGCAATGACGAGACGGTGATGACAACAAAAACAAGCCGTCTGCCATTGGCGGATTTCGAAAAAACGGAAAGACATAAAAAACAAGCCGTCATTGCGAGAGAACGAAGTGAGCGCGGCAATCTCACCGGTATTCAACCTCAGCCGTTAAACCGGTTTTTATTATTCAGCATTGGCATGTTTTCTATTGAGATTGCTTCAGTCGTCCTTCGTCCTCCTTCGCAATGACGAGACGGCACTGGCAATGACGTGACGCTATCAAAAAACCTTCGAGGTTTTCAAAACCTCGAAGGTTTTATTTATCGGCATAAAAAAAGCCCCGTTAAAAAACGGGGCTGAAATTTATATTATATTTTTATTTATCTATCTTATAATAAAAGCCTGGCATGCAAGTAATGCGGAACCAAGTACAAGAAAGATAAACGCAACATACAATATGGCAGCAACCTTTGACATATTCACCTCTCTTTTTTATCCGACAAAATTGTAAAGAACTATTGTAAAATAATTTCGATAACCGGAGTTAACCGGTTATCGATAAACAATTATTTAAGCAGTAACATTTTCTTAACTGCAACATTTGAATTAGTTGATACTCTGTAGAAGTAAACGCCGGAATTAACTTTAGCTCCGGAATTATTGGTACCATTCCAAATAACCGAATGATAACCTGCTTCCACATTGCCGTTAACTAATGTCGCAATCTCTTTACCGAGAATGTTATAAACCGCGATTGTAACATGAGCCGCTTGAGGCAGCTGATATTTAATCGTGGTTGTCGGATTAAACGGGTTCGGGTAGTTCTGCATGACCGCAAATTCCTTGGGAAGTTCGCCGCCTTGATTTTCTACGCCTGTAACTCCGTTAGTGTTGAACACGCCAACAGGAGAGTAACCAGAAACCGTACCGTTAGATGCGGTAGATTTAACTCTCCAGTAATATGATCTATTTGCCTGTAAGCCGTCAATCTGTTTGAACGGCATATTTACATTATCAATTTCCTGTGCGTCCGAGAAATCGGGCGATGTTGAATATTCAATAGTATAAGTCAATTCAGATTCCGACTGTGCCGGCAACGCCCATGAAAGGACAGGCGACGTAGTATTTACTGAGACCTGAGCTACAGGACTTCCCGGGAAAGGAACGACGGCATTTGCGCCGGGATCTATCGTAAAGTGATATGTTGAGGACCAACCGGAATATGTAGTTCCCGAATAGTGAGAACGGACTTTCCAATAATAAGTAGCTCCGGGAGTTAGTGAAGTCAAAGCTAAGCTGTTTGTCGAACTTGTTGTGGTTGTAGTTACACTTGACTCAAATACATCAGAAGTACTGTATGTAATTTGATATTCACTTATTCCTGTTGTGGAGCCGTTAATGTACCAGCTCAAAGTTACGTCTCGGTCGTTAACGGTTGTGCCGTTAGACGGATATGAAAGAATCGGAGCGCCGGCTGTTCCGGGCCCTACAACTGTGAATGAACCTTGAGACCATGCAGAGTAACTTGAACCGTCATAACTTGCAACAGCCCAATAGTAAGTCTCTCCGTAAGTCAAATCGGAAGTGAATGTCCAGTAAGTAGTATTAAGATTAGAAACATCAGCAGTACCGTCATAAGTTGTAGCCCAATTCGAAGAAGCGCTGCCCGCTTTATATCTGACTACATATTTTGTCAATCCTAATGATGAACCTTCAAGATACCAGTATAATGTAGGTCTTGCAGAATAAACAGTAGGATTACCTGTCGGATAAGAAGCCACAGGATAACCGTTAGTAACTCCACCTGCAACGGCAAATGTACCTGAAGAAGACCATGCCGATTGATTTGTTCCGTTATCGGATTGAACTCTCCAATAATATGTAGTTCCCGGAGTTAAACCGGATGCTTGAATATAAGTTGCATTGGTAGTTGTTGAACCGGTGTATGCAGGACTTCCAAAAGCTGCATCGTCGTCAACTTGAACATTATATGTTAAACCAGTGCCGCTGCCGCTTATATACCAATACAAATAAGGCGATGTGGTATAAACAGTGTAACCGCCATTAGGATATGAAACCGTTGGAACAACAAGCGTTCCGCTGCCGTTAGTTGTAAAGCTGTTTACGCTTGACCAATCGCCATATGAAGAAGTAGCGGAGTAATAAGCGCGAACTTCCCAATAGTAAGTAGTTCCCGGATTCAATCCGGAAAGCGCCTTATACATTGCGCTTGTTGCAGTTGCAATATTAGCGTCAGTAGGAAGACTTGCCGCGCTTGCATCCGTCAACATACCGTCTCCATCAACCGTAGATGCCGTTGCGTATCTAACCTGATAGGTTACTCCAGATGCGTACTCGTTAACATACCAATATAAAGTCGGGGAATTTGTATAAACTGTTGCTCCGCCTATAGGATAGGAAGGAATAGGATTAACAGTCGCACCGCCGGAAGTTGTAAAAGCATAAACAGAAGAATAATCTTCAACTTCATTTGAAGAGTTAAGTACAACTACTCTCCAATAATATTTTCTTCCTCCGTTAACATTTATTGAGTAGCTTAAATTTGTAGTAGTAACTGATGTCGCATCTGTTCCTGAACCATCTGCCGCCCATTCTCCTGCGGTTGGTTCCGTGTTATCACTCTGTGAAGTTTCCTGATACTGAAGTTTAAACTTCAATGTACCAACGGCTTGGTTGATTGTCCATCCCATTAATACGGATGAAGTATAAACCGTAGAAGCATTCGCCGGATTCGTTAGTGTTGGGCTGACATCTGGGAAAGTGGTGAAATGATAAGTTGATGATGCGTATTCTGTTCCGGCGTTATCAACAGCAGCTACTTTCCAATAATAAGTAGTACCGTTTGAAAGCGGGAAGTTTGTAATAGCTTCGGTAAATGCTTTTGAAAGATTTGTACCTTGATCAACCGCATAAATATTTGTCGCACCGAATGTACTTGCGGTAGCCACATAAAGTTTATAAGATACCGCTCCGGTTACGCTTCCCCAAGTCATGGTAGGTTCAACTGAAACTCCGGTTAAACCGTTAACGGGAGCGGTCAAAGCCGGGCCCGGAATAGTGAGCGTAAAACTTCCTGTAGCGCTGATTGTTGATTCTGTATTGTTAGCTGCGCCCGCATCATTTACGGTAGCGGTAACCTTCCAATAGTAATCACCGGCTGAAGGTAAAGCTGCTGTTGCGGTCAAAACATGTGATACTGTTCCTGAAGCTACTACATTGGTAAATCCGTTGTCAGTAGCAACAGAATAAGCAAAATCCACATTAGAATAATTTCCAGCCATATTCCAGTTCAATGCTGTGTTCGCAGAATATGTCCCGCTCGGGTCAACAAGCGTTGGGGTTGCAAGGACGGTTGTAAAAGTAAAGTTGGAACCGGACACTGCAACTTGAGCGCCGTCATCATAGACAACAACACGCCAATAATAAGTTGTGTTATCAGAAGCTCCGGATAAATCAACCGTCTCTGAATTAGTTGTTAAAGTCGATGCTGCAGTTTGATATAAATCATGTGCACCGGCGGATGTACCTATTTCCAAAACATAGTAATCATCCTCATTTACGCCGTCGTTCTCAAAACTATAAGCTGACCAATCAAATGTTTGATTACCTAAAGCTATAGCAGTAGAACCATCGGCAGGAGATGATTGCGTTTGTGCCTGGACGTAGGTGAATGTAAATAAACTGACTAATAAAAACATTAGCAGTTTTGTCGGTCGAAGATTTTTCATTCTTCCCTCCGTATTAGTTGTTAAATATTTATTTAAATACTCCTTGTGAATGCGGAAAACAGTACAGAATTAGTAATGGTTATGCATTCATAAACTTGTTTATTAAATTAAACATATTTATTTAAATATCAAAAGATTTTCACATCTTTTTTACGTGATTTAAATCACATGAAAATCAAATCCGTTTCCGGGAATTGGAAATAAAAAATAACAAGACGTCCGCCATTGGCGGATTGCGAACAAGCGGAGCAAATGTGCTTGCCCCGACTGCTTTTCGTTAGGGGCAATCTCCAATCTGGCATTTGCATAAATCCTAAATTAGAGATTCTTCTCCCACCCAAAAACGGCGGTATCAGAATGACAAATTCGGGTTTTGTCTCATCATTGCGAGGAGCGGAGTGAGCGCGGCTACGCCTTGGCGGACTCACGGGTATTCACCCTCCCATGTTAAACCGCATTTGAATATTCAGCAACCGCATGCTTTCTACTGAGATTGCTTCGTCAGTTACAAGCTCATTCCTCGCAATAAAGAGACTGCGCTGTCTATGACGCAACTGGGATGTATCTAATCTTAAAAGACTACGTTTTCCTCGTACGAACCAAAATGCTTTTTAAGCTCTGCGACCATCTCTCCGAGAGTTACATAATTTTCCGCGGCTTCAACGAACACCGGCATTAAGTTTTTATTATTAACGACGGCGTCGCTTATCTTCTTTAATGAAGCCTCCACAGCCGAGTTGTCTCTGCGCGCCTTTAAGCTCTTTAAACGCTCTACCTGCTTTTCCTCAACTTCTTTTGTAACCTTCAGAATCGGAATATCAATCTCTTCCTCTTCATCAACAAATTCATTTACGCCGACAACAATCTTTTCTTTGCTGTCGAGTTCTTTCTGATAGCGGTAAGCCGCTTCTCCGATTTCTCTCTGAAAATAACCCGCTTCAATTGCTTCAACAACACCGCCGTATGAATCAATTTCGGCAAATATTTTATTTGCTTCTTCTTCCATTTTATCGGTTAGCGATTCCACGTAATAGCTTCCGCCGAGAGGATCAACCGTGTTGATTACACCGGTTTCGTACGCCAAAATCTGCTGAGTGCGAAGCGCAATTTTCACTGCCTTTTCGCTCGGGAGAGCTAAAGTTTCATCCATTGAGTTTGTGTGGAGAGACTGCGTTCCGCCCAATACTCCGGCGAGAGCTTGGAAAGCCGTTCTCACAATATTATTTTCAGGCTGCTGCGCCGTTAAAGTGCATCCCGCTGTCTGCGTATGAAAACGAAGCCACCACGAACGCGGGTTTTTCGCGCCGTAAACTTCTTTCAATCTTTTAGCGTAAATCCTACGGGCGGCGCGGAACTTTGCTATCTCCTCGAAGAAATCGAGATGTGAGTTGAAGAAGAAGGAAATTCTCGGAGCAAAACTGTCAACATCCATTCCTCTTTCAATACAGCTTTCGATATAAGCAAACCCGTCGGCAAGCGTATAAGCAAGCTCCTGCGCTGCGGTGGAACCGGCTTCGCGAATGTGGTAACCGCTCACGGAAACAGGATTCCATTGGGGAACTTCGTTAGTCGTAAATTCAATCATGTCTGTAATAATTCGCATGGAAGGAGTAGGAGGATATATATATTCTTTCTGCGCGATATATTCTTTTAAGATGTCATTCTGTAATGTGCCGCGAAGTTTATCATAACTAACGCCCTGCTTTTTAGCCACCGCGAGATAAAATGCAAAAATCATTGCGGCGGGAGAATTAATAGTCATCGAGGTTGAAACTTTGTCAAGAGGAATTCCATCAAACAAAATTTCCATATCTTCAAGGGAGGAGATTGCAACTCCGCAAATACCGACTTCCCCTTTGCTCATATCGGCATCCGCATCCCAGCCCATAAGCGTTGGCAAATCAAACGCTACCGAAAGTCCCGTCTGCCCGTTTTTCAGCAAATACTTAAATCTGCTGTTCGTGTCTTCAGGCGTGCCGAATCCGGCGAACTGACGCATCGTCCAAACCTTTCCTCTGTATCCGTTCGGATGAACTCCGCGGGTAAAGGGAAACTGTCCCGGGAAAGCCAGCTTCTCCATATAGTCAAATTCGGGAATATCATCCGGCGTGTAAAGGGGATTAACTTCTTCGCCCGATACGGAAGTAAACTTCAAACCGTTTTCTTTAGCGTTTTTTAATGCTTCAAGATATTCTTCTTTTGCATTTTTAAATTTTTCATGTGGATTCATTTATTCCTCGATTCCTTTTTTATAATATTTGAAAAAATAAATAAGAATTTACTTTCTCCCAAATTTTTTATCTAACTCACTCAGCGAAATTTTAACGATTATCGGTTTATCGCAAGGCGAACTGTACGGATTTGAAGTCGCGAATAACTGATCGACAAGAGATTTCATACGCGCTGAAGTCAGATTTTCGTCCAATCCGGACGCCGCGAATTGCGCATATATTTCGGCGAATTTTTCTTTGCTTAATTTATCCTTTTCATTCTTGTTCAGTTTAAGCGTTTCATCCAGAATGCCGAGTAATGTTTTAACCTCGGAGCCTAATTTCACCTCGGAAGGAACTCCGGTAATTGAAATTGTCGAATTGCTGAAATATCTGATTTCAAAACCGACGGAGGCAAAGTATTTATCGTATTCCTGCAAAATCTTGAACGCCTCTTTTCCGATTCTTAGCGTCTGAACAAAAAGGAGCTGCTGAGAAAAAGGCATATTGGAAGATAGCGCGGAGAGGGCTTTTTCATAAATAATTCTGACGTTAGCCGGATAAGCGTCGATAATCATCAGTCCGCTTTTTATCTGCGTAAGAATATACTTGTTATGAAGATTTACGACAAAATTGCTGTCGTTGCTCTCGGTTTCGGCTCTCCGTTCGGAATATTTATGCTCAACCTCCCGCTGTGTTTTATCCGCCGCAAAAGGATGAGTAATCACATTATCCTTTTCTTCCAGGCTTAGTTCTTTTTCAATCTCGCCGAAAAGTAAATCCAACTCATTTTCTCCTATTCCTGATTCCCTTTTTTTTCTATGAGGCGCGTCAGACGATTTATTGGAAGCTCCCGTTTTGATTTTGTTCTCAAACATTGAGTTCATTGCGGGAAGCGTATCGTAGCTACCGAGACTTTTTTTAATTACGGCATTAACAAGAAGATAAATTTCCTTTTCATCGTAAAACTTTACTTCCTGTTTTGTCGGATGAATATTAACGTCGGTTTTTTCCGGATCAATATCGATAAAAAGTATAAAGAAAGGATATTCCCCTTTCGATAAAATATTTTGATAAGCCGAAAAAACCGCGTGGTTAATCGATTTGTTTTTCACATACCTTCTGTTTACAAAAAGATGCTGGTCGAATTTGCTGTCGGTAAGGAAAGTCGGCTTTGAGATAAAACCGGAAACCTCAATAAAATCAACTTGTTCATAAATCTCGACGAGCATTTCCAAAAAGTTTTCTCCGTAAATTTCTTTCATCCTCGAAGATAAATTACTCTTTAAAAAATTCATCTGAAGTTTATCGTCAACATAGTATTTAAAATTTATTTCGGGATAAGCCAAAGCGAAGTATTTAACGATATTGGAAATTCTTTTCAACTCTGTAGCGTTTGTCTTAAGAAAGTTTTTGCGAGCGGGAACATTATAAAAAAGATTTTTAACCGTTACGGTTGTTCCTTTTGCTGCGGCTACTTTCTCGGTTTCAAACTCAGTCTCACTCGTAAAATAAAGTCTCGTAGCAACATCTTCGTCCGCCGTACGGGATTTTATTTCGACCTGACTGACTGCGGCTATTGAACTTAACGCTTCTCCACGAAATCCGAAAGAACCTATTTTCTCCAAATCAGCCGCCGACTTAATCTTACTTGTAGCGTGCCTAACGACCGAGAGCTTCAAATCTGCTTCGTTCATCCCTTCGCCGTCGTCAGTAACGCTGAGTAACTTCTTCCCGGCGTCTTTTACGGCAATGGTAATATTTTGCGCTCCCGCGTCAATGGAATTTTCGACAAGCTCTTTTATGACGGACTCCGGACGCTGAACAACCTCTCCGGCTGCAATTTTATTATAAACTTCCGACGGAAGCAAATTTATTTTATTTTTATTTTCATTCATTCGTTCTGCTGTAATATTTCACAATAAATCCGTTCTTTTTTTCTTCGTCCGTCTCGGTAAAGTCATCAATACATTTCAAGGGGAAAAAGGCGTCCCCTTGGAAGTCCCCTTCCACAAAGGATAAAATCAATTCATCCGCCTCCCGGATCGTACTATCAAAAACTTCCCCGCCTCCGATTATAAAAACTTTATCCGATTCGCCGGAAGCAATATTCAGCGCCATTTTAATCGAATCGGCAAATTTAACGTTTTCGAAATCTGTCCTTTTTTCCCCGGTCAACACAATATTTGTTCTTCCTTCCAAAGGACGTTTTAACGATTCAAAAGTTCGTCTTCCCATTATTAGGGGGGAACCGATTGTCGTTCGCTTAAAGTGAGCAAGCTCTTCGGGAATGTTCCACGGCATTTTGCCTTGACTTCCGATTACTCCGTTTTTCCCGATCGACGCTATTACTATTTTTTTTAAATTATCCAAAGAACAAATTTACCGGCTTATCCAAGGCGGAGTAAGATTAAGTTTTCCCAATTTTTCTTCAAATTCAATTCGTTCAAGACTTTTAACAAGCGCGCCCGATTCATTCTTACGCAGCCATCCGAATTCTTCCGCAAGTTCAGTTGCGGCATTGTTATTCTTAGCGACAAGCTCTTTTAAAATCTTCATCTCGCTTGCAGAGAAATCTGTCGCCCCGAATGTAAAATCCATAAACGCCTCCCAAGTCAACGGGACCCATTTGCTTACAATCTCTTCGCCGATTATTTGGGCATATTTCCGGATTTCCAACTGAGCGTGTTTTTCCATACGCAATTTCAAAAAGTGAAGAAGGTTGTGAAGATCAACTTTCCAGTACGCTTCGGTGTATGTTGATAACGGCAAATCCTTCCGAGCCTGCTCGCGGGCGACTCCAAGCTCAACTCGCTTTTCGTAAATTTCACGCAGAGTTTGATGAAGCTGTTTCTCCTGCTTGCTTAATTCAACGCCTAATTTCTCATCAACAAATCCCGAACTCCCCTGCTTGTTATCCTTTGCCTGGAATCTCCACTCGCCGGGCAGGGTTTCCTGCGCCGAATCAATAGCGACCGAATAACGCGTTGAATACTCGTTAACATTTGCCGTTCTGTGGCGAATCCATTGCCGCCACGCGTCCATCGGGATTCGCACATGCAATTTTATTTCGCACATTTCAAACGGCGTCGTATGTTTATGACGCATCAGATAACGAATCAAACCTCTGTCCTGCCTGACCTTCTTAGTCCCCTTTCCGTAGGAAACTCTCGCCGCTTGTACAACGGCTTCGTCAGAACCCATGTAATCGATAACGCGGATAAATCCGTCGTCTAAAACTTTAAATTTTTTCCCGAGAATCTCGTCTAATGCGGAAACGCGGATTGACTCCAACCTTTCAAACTCTTCTGCCATTTAATTCTCCAAAATCATATTCGATATTTTGCGCGCCGCTATTTTTAATCCTTCAACGGAATTTGCTTTGGCTTTCTTTTCCGAACCGAAAAGCTCCGTTAAGGAAATCACAACCGCTTTATTATTTTTCAAATCAATTTCCGATTTACCGGCGATAAAAAAGATTTGCTTAACGCTTTCGGAAAATTTCCCAATCACAACCGAAGGCGCTTTCCCATATAGCGTCGTCGCGTCCAGCTTACCTTCTCCGGTTATCAAAATATCCGGACGCGGAATGGAATTTAACCCGAGAACTTCTTCAATAAACTTCTTCGACCCGATAACTTCAACATCGTCTGCAAGAAGTTTAAAGCCCGCCGCAATTCCTCCGGCTGCGCCCGATAAACCTTCCGCGGATTTTACATGCAGCAACCGCAAGATGTTTTTAAATCCTTTCTCCAATATTTCGATAGCGGAATCGCCGGCGCCTTTCTGCTTCGCAAAAGTTCGGACGCTTCCTTTTTCACCGAGAAGCGGATTGTCAACATCTACTGCAAAAGTTATTTTAAACGGAAATTTCAAGTCACGCTTGTTGTATGAAATTCTGTCCGCGCGGGAAAAAAACTTCGGCTCTACCGGAATGTATTTCGCAAAATGGAAAATACGAACGCCGAACTCGGACAACGCTCCCAAACCTAAATCTTGCGTCGCCGAACCGCCAAGACCAATCACGACTTCCTTAACTTCAACTTCGCCTGAAAGCGCAACCGTTCTGATTTGCTTTAACAATTGCCCCAAACCGCGAGATGTCAGCTCCAACGGATTTCTCTTTTCCGGAGCGACGATTTCAAGTCCGATAGCTTTAGCCGATTCGATAAAAATCCTCTTCCCTTCTTTGTCAAACTCAACGCAAACGTTCAGTTTCTTTTCCGATTGATAAGGATAATCGATCTCAAACTTTAAGCTCTCTGTGGCAAATCCAACTTTGACAACCTCAAGAAAACCGTCGCCTCCGTCGGACAGAGGGAACGAGGTAAAAGAAAAATTTTCCGGTAGTATTTTTTTCATTTCCGTTTTAAGTATCTCGGCTATCTTTACCGAAGATAAATTTTCCTTAAAACTGTTGGGCGCTATTAAAATTTTATGTTCCAATTTATCCGATTTTTTTGAACGCTTCAATCAATGCTTTCTTAGTTTTTGAAAGTTCTTCCGAAATCACTTTTACCTCTCCGAGCACGGGCATAAAATTAGTGTCGCCCATCCAGCGCGGCACAATATGAAAATGCAGATGCTGATCTATTCCTGCTCCGGCAGCTTTGCCGATATTAGCTCCGACATTAAAACCCTGCGGGGAAGAAACAATTTTTAACGCCTGAATTGTTTTATCAATAAGCTCGGCTATTTCAGCTCTCTCGCTTCCGGTAAGTTCCCCGTAATCGGAAAGATGACGCCGAGGCACTACCATGGTATGCCCGTTGTTGTAAGGATAGAGATTCATGATTACAAAAGCTTCTTTCCCTTCATATACTTTCAGACTTTTATCATCATCAATATTTTCATTTTGAGCGGAGCAGAAAACGCACTGTTCGTCCCCTGTCTGATCTTTAAATGAATCAATATATTGAGAGCGCCAAGGCGACCACATTTTATCCATAATTTACCTCTTTTAATAACTACAAAAAGACTCTTTTACAAAATATTGATTAAGTGACGGCTTTGAATAATCCAATTTATTTGTCATTCTGATCCTCCGCCAAGGCGGAGCGGGATCAGAATCTCAAAAGCGGTAATAATACAGGATTAGAGATATTTCGGACGGCTTACACCGTCCTCAATATGACAAATTTAGGTTATGCAAAAATCTCTAAGTAAAAGAGTCTTAAAATTAGAAGAATCATTATTCCTCTTTCCGAAAAACTATTCTTCTTCGCTGTTGTAAGCTTCTATGATTTTCTTTTCGATTTCTTTCGGAACTTCTTCATAATGAGAAAAACTTCTCATGTGAATTCCGCGTCCGGAAGTTAAACTGCGAAGATGCGTCGAATATTTGTAAAGCTCCGCAAGAGGAACTTTAGCTTTAATAATCTGGAAAGGTCCTTCGGAGTCCATTCCCGAAATCTTTCCGCGCCTGGAGGAAATATCTCCCATAACGTCGCCCATAAATTCTTCGGGAACTTTTACGGTTATGTCGTAAATCGGTTCCAGGATTACAGGCTTTGCGCTTAAGAATCCTTTTTTAAACGCCTGCGAAGAAGCGATTTTGAACGACATTTCGTCGGAATCCACATTGTGGAAAGTACCGTCGAATAAGGTTACCTTAATATCGATTACTTTTGAACCGGTTAAAATACCTTTATCCATAATTTCGCGAATACCTTTTTCAACCGCCGGAATAAATCTTCCGGGAACAACGCCGCCTACGATTGCGTCAACAAACTCAAACCCCGTTCCTCTCGGAACCGGCTCCAACTTAAGATGAACGTGTCCGTACTGTCCGCGTCCGCCGGATTGTTTTTTATGTTTGTATTCCGCATCTTCGGCTACGCCTTTAATTGTTTCGCGGTAAGGAATTTTCGGCTCAACCAAATCAACTTCAACGCCGTACCTGTCCTTCAGCATCTTTACGGCAAGAGCAAGCTGCAATTCGCCCTGACCGGAAATAATTGTCTGCTTAAGTTCCGGGTCAAAATGAACGGACAATGTAGGATCTTCTTCGTGAACCGTATGAAGTCCCGATGAAATCTTATCTTCGTCCCCTTTTGATTTCGGTTTAAGAGCCGCTCTGATAACCGATTCGGGGAAAACGATTTCGGGTAATTTAACGGGAAAGTTTTTCGATGCTAGCGTATCGCCTGTGTGAGTGTCCTTCAATTTTACCACAGCCGCAATATCTCCGGCGGAAACTTTTGTTATTTCCGTTCTTTCTTTACCGTTAATCAGGAACATCTGTCCTAGTCTCTCAACCTTGTCTCTCGTAGTGTTCAGCAAATCCATTCCGGCTTCCAAAACGCCTGAATAAACTTTGAAGATTGAAAGTTCGCCGACGTGTTGTTCGGACATGGTTTTAAAAACTTGCAGTACAGGTTCTCCGTTTTCATCAACTTTAATTTCAACATCGTCGTCGTTTAATTTGGCAATCAAAGGTTTTTGATCCGAAGGAGACGGGAAGAAATTTGAGATGAAATCCAAAAAGTTATTTACGCCTACTCCGTTAGTGGCTGCAGTCGCAAAAACGGGAACAAAGGATTCATTTAACATTGCCGCTTTAATTCCTTTGCTTAAATCTTCATCGCTTAACGAGCCTTCTTCGAAAAATTTATTCATCAGTTCTTCGTCCGATTCCGCAATCTTCTCAATTAATTCTTCGTGCAGAGCTTCGGCTTTTTCCTTTAAGTCCGCCGGAATATCGGATTCTGTAACTTTCTTTGATCCGGCTTCGCCGTATGTATATTGCTTCATCTTAACAATGTCAATTACCGAATCAAAGGAATGACCTTCGTTAACCGGGAAAGTGATGATTGTGGCGTCGCCGCTTAATCTGTCCTTAACCATTGCAAAAGCGTTGTCGAAGTTTGAGTGTTCGTTGTCAACCTTATTAATAACAACCGCGCCCCCGATATTGTTTTTCTTAACAATTTCCCAAACGGCTTCGGTTCCGACTTCAACGCCTTCAACCGATTTTACGACGGGAATCGCGACATCGGCAACGTGCAGAGCCGCATAAATTTGACCGATAAAATCGGTGTATCCGGGGGTGTCGATAAAGTTAATTTTTTTATTGTCCCATTCCAAATGCATCGGTGTCGCAGCAATTGAAATTTGTCGTTCAATTTCGTTTGCATTAAAATCGGAAATTGTATTTCCTTCTTCCACTTTGCCTATTCTGTTTGTTATTCCGGCAGTAAAAAGCATAAGTTCAGCCAGTGAAGTTTTTCCACTGCCGCCGTGTCCGATAAATGCGATATTTTTTATCGCGTCAGCTTTGTACTCTTTCAATTTTCCTCCTGAATTAATCTACGATTTTCTATTCCTCAAAGTATTTAAAAATGTTCTTGCCCCTTTGGAAATTGCTTTCAAATTTTTGATTGTTTCATTGATGCGTTCTTCCGAAACCTCAACGCTCTTCGGATTATTTTTATCCTTTGCAAAAACCTCTTTCAGATTTGCAATAAGAGAACCGACAAAACTGTAATCCGTTTCAATACGGGCGGTAAGTTCCGCTCCTTTTTCGGTAATTTCATTGATGTTTTTTAAGGCGGGAGTTAATTCATTTTTAATTTCTTCAATATCATGTTCAAGACTTTTAACGGAATCAACCGTAGTTTTCAGCGATTCCGTCAAGTCCTTTAAAAATTTGATAACAAAAACAATCAGAACGATTGCCGCAATTATCAGCGCCGCAAGAAGTATATCAAGCAGGCTCATTACTTTCGTCCTTTGCTTCTTCGGCAGTTTCCGCCGATTCTTTTTCTTTTTTAAAAGTGTCGATTCCGGCTTTTACCGCTGTTTTCAACTTGTCGCTCTTTTCAGACAACTTCTCTTTTCCTACTTCGATTGCGTTATCTGTTTTTTTTTTTGCTTCATCCAAAATATCTTCAGCTTCGGATAAAAGTTCGTTAACTTTTTCTTTAGTATCAGCGACCATCTCTTCCGATTTCTTTTTTCCTTCGTTCATAATTTCATCGGCTTTTACTTTAGCGTCGGTGAGAACGTTTTGGGCTTCTTCAAGTAAATCTTCCGATTTTTCTCTCAGATCGCCTCTTAATTCCTTCCCCGATTTCGGAGCATAAAGCAATCCTACTACCGCGCCTACTATTCCGCCGGTCAAGAAACCGATAAGCATTCCTTTTCCTAAACCTTCGTTTTCAGTTGCCATTTCAACCTCCTTTATTTCTAATATTGAATTTTTCAAAAAACAGAAAAAATTTATCTTATTAATTTACCAATTATATCAACTATTTGCGGCTTTTGTTTCATATTTTTTATAGAAAAATAAACTTATCAATCCGACAAGAACGGAAAACCATAAAGTTACAACTCGTATCAAAATAGTTGACGCCACCGCGATGTCCTTCTCCACATTGTTCTTTATCAGCAAATAAGTTAACGAACCTTCGGTAAATCCCAAACCTGCCGGAGACATTGAGACAGAGCCGACAAGAATTGAAAATGAATAAATAAACAAAACATTATAATAAGAAACTTGAACATTAAAATTAAAGAGAATTATGTAAAATCCCAAACATTCGATTCCCCATGCGACCAACGTCAGGAGCGTCATTAAAATAAGTTTGCGCGGTTTTAATAATTCTCCCGAAGTTTTGTACGCGGTTAAGAACGGACCGGTTATATTTTCAAGAAACTTGATTTTTCCGAACAGCCTTGTAAAATATTCGCCGGCTTTAGGAATACCGAGCAAAATAATTACGGCGACAAAAATTACGGTTAACGAAAAAATCACGTTTAATCCGTATCCGTAAAAATACGCTCCGAGAATCGTAATTAACAGAAGCGATGTAATATCGGTAATCCGCTCGGCAAGTACGATTGTCGCCGTACGGCTCACTTCGAGATTGCGCGATTCCTTAAGAAAATAAGATTTGATTAAATCCCCGACTTTCCCAGGCGTAAAGCTCAGCGCCATCGCTGAATTAAAAACGAGATACGATTCAAAGGGATTAACTTCGGAGGATATTTTAACAAGATAGTAATGCCATTTAATATATCTGACGAAAAAATTGACAAGCGATATTGCAAGCAGCAGAGGTAAAACAGCCCAATTGTAATTTTCAAAAATGGTTTTGAGATTATCAATACTGCCGTAAAATGAAAGCGCGATATAAAAAACCGCCGTAAAAATTATTGTGGGAATAATATACTTTTTATACTTCCCCAATTACAGAACTTGTTTTAATCTCAAATAAAGTTTGGCAAGGGGAAGCCCGACAACATTGTAGTAATCGCCGGAAATCCGTTCAACGAAAACGGCGCCGTAATCTTCTTGAATTCCATAAGCGCCCGCTTTATCCAAGGGCTGTCCGGTTTCAACATATTCGGTAATCTCGTCGTCTGAAAGCTCACGGAACTTAACGCATGTTTTTTCGTAATCGATAATCGTCTTACCTGAAACTCCGTTGAAAACTGCAAAACCCGTGTAAACATAATGTTTGTTGCCGCTTAAAAGTCCCAGCATTTTAATGGCTTCCTTTTCATCCTTAGGTTTTCCGATTATTTTCTTATCCCGAACAACTATTGTATCTGCAGTAATAATTATAGAATTAACGATTTTATTCTTCGCGGCTTCCAGTTTATCTGCAGCTAATTTTTTAACAAGCTTTACTGGATTATCATTTACTGAAAAGTTTTCTTCAACATCAAATGCTTTAACTTTAAAATTAAGTCCGATTTGACGAAGCAGTTTTTTTCTTCTCGGAGATTTTGAAGCAAGAAAAATGGGAATATCGGTCTGTATCATCGAGGTTTATCTGAAGAGGGCTTTAATGCTTCCCCAAGTTCGTTTAACGCTGGAAACATTATGCGAAACCGTTACCTCTTTAGAATAAGTGGGAGGAACGTTGGGATTAATCGAAACCATTTTTAATCTGTAAACAAAAAGTAAATCCCCTCCCTTGCTGAAAGCGTCCTGATCGACGTATGTGTAAACGGAATTACTCCCTTTGGCTATTACGGTTCCCAAATCAAAGAAAGAGCTGTTTATTGTTTTTCTCTCAACGACAAATTGCTTGATCCCGTTTTCTTCCCCTGTCTGCCAAGTTAAAACTATGTTGTCTCCTTCGCTTCGCCCGTTAAACATTGCGAGAAAGGCGTCCCCAAAACTTTGCAGCGTTGTAAATATTAGCGCAAATGCGAATATTGTAATTCCAATCTTTTTCATAACATTAAATATATTCGATTTACGTTAAAATTGCAACTTTTGAAAACAAATTAATTTCCTTTTGTGACGTCGAACAAAATGCCCTCGATTTAAAGAAAGCCAAAGCCGTTCCGACAAACCATTGCGCGCCAATCTTCGAGTTCTGCTCTGTCGGAGCAATACAAAAACAACTTCAACGGCTAACGCTTACGTATTGCAGTGTCGCTCCGCTCCTCGTAATCCGCCTAAGGCGGACGAGACGGCGCTAAAAAAAACAACCGTCATTGCGAGCGGAACGCAGTGGAGCGTGGCAATCTCCTGAATTTTTAACCTCAGCAGTTAAACCGGTTTTGAACATTCGGCAACGGTAAGTTTACCGGTGAGATTGCTTCACTGCTCCTTACGTCGCAGTTCGCAATGACGAGACGGCGCTAAAAAAACAACCGTCATTGCGAGCGGAACGGAGTGAGTGTGGCAATCTCCTAAATGCTCAACTTTAGCAGTTAAAACGTTGCTGATTATTTGGCAATAGCGTGTTTCCCCGTGAGATTGCCACGTCGCTTCGCTCCTCGCAATGACGTTATAAATTTAAATAGCACATTGTCTGCCCAAGGCGGACGTTTAAAACTAAAAACACACCGTTCGTTACGGCGGATTGGCGGACTCAACGAGATTCAACCTTATAGACGACTTCCCCGTTTTTAACCGTGGCGTAAATAAGATTTTGTCCGGCGCTGTATATAATATCGGAATAAGTGTTTGTGCCAAATATTGCAAAGTCCGCTTTTTTCCCGATTTCCAAGCTGCCAATTTCCTCATTTAAGTCAAGCGATTTAGCCGCATTAATTGTATAAGCGGAAATGGTTTCTTCAATTGTCATTCCCATCTTCAGCGACGCAAGGAGCATAATCAAAAAAGGATTTAATATGTGTGAGGAGCCGGGATTATAATCTGTTGCGAGCGCTACTATCGCTCCGCTATCTATCAACTTCCGTGCGGGAGCGTAACCGTAGTCCAAGAAAAACGAAACTCCCGGTAGCAGTGTAGCCGTAGTATCCGAATCAGCCAACATCTGTATTTCATCATCTTCAAGCACTTCAAGGTGATCAACGCTTAATGCGTTTAAACCGAGCGCCGTTTCAAGTCCGCCGATACGGTTAAACTGTTCGGTATGCAATTTAAGTTTAAAACCGAGTTCTTTAGCAGCCGCAAAAATCCTTTCAACCTGCTTTGCGGTAAAAGCAGTTGATTCGCAAAAGGCATCCGTAAAAACAGCTAAATTGTTCTCCTTGATATAGGGAAGCATCTCTTCTATAATTACCGCTACATACTTCTCTTTGTCGTTCTGATATTCCGGAGGGAAAGTATGCGCGCCAAGGAATGTCGGGAGAATATCAATCGGGAATATCGTGTCGAGTTCCTTAATAACCTGTAGAAGTTTTATTTCGTCGTAAAAGCTTAATCCGTAACCGCTTTTTATCTCCAGCGTAGTTACTCCCTGCCGGATAAAACTTTCGACTCTCCCTTTGGAAATCTCAATCAGTTCGTCAACCGAAGAATTGCGAACCGCATTTACCGTGTTCAGAATTCCTCCGCCCTTTTTTGCAATCTCTTCGTATGTCGCTCCGGATAACCTCATGCGGAATTCGTCCGCGCGCGAACCTGCAAAAACAGCGTGAGTGTGGCTTTCCACAAGTCCGGGCAAAACAATTTTCCCCGTTAAATCAAAAACTTCGTCAAACTCCGTGCGCTTTATTACGTGATTCGGGACAAATTCAGTGATAATATCGTCTTCGACAACAATCGAAAAATATTCGAGGACGCCCGGGTAATTCATATCGGCGCCTCTTTTAACATTCTTTTCCATTGTATTTACCGTAACAATTTGTTCCGGATTATAAAATAATCGTTTCATTCTTTATCCTAAGTAATGACGGTTAATCATAAATAATTTGCCTTGTGTAATTCAAATTATTTTAAGACGGTGGCAAGAGTGGGAGAATTAAAGAAGAAAATGCGATTTATCTGTTTTAAACTTTATCGTATCATCTCGGTTCATATATCTCAAAATGTTCCCAACTCTTAAAATTAAAATCACACAATCTTTAATATGCTAAATTTTTGTCACTGTACCAATATTTTCGTAATTTTGTAAGATAAAAAATAATTGTTTGAGGAAATGATATGGCAGGAAAGAAAAGTCTTAAAATTTTGTTCGTAACCTCTGAAGTAATTCCCTTCATGAAAACAGGCGGTTTGGCGGATGTTTCAGCCGCATTGCCTCAAAGACTTTTGCAACATGGCCACCAAGTTAGAATTTTAGCTCCCAAATACGGAGCAATAGATGAGCGAAAACATAAAATCCACGAGGTTGTACGGCTTCAGGACTTAACGACGCAAATCGGTAAAAAAGAAGTGACTTTTTCAATTCGCTCTTCATTTTTACCGGGGCAAAAACACCGCGTGCAGGTTTATTTTCTCGATGAGCCGAATTATTTTGCTTCCCGTCATTCGCTCTACACCGACCCTCTTTCGGGCAAAGATTTTTCCGATAACGACGAACGGTTTATTCTTCTTGCAAAGTCTGTGTTTGAGTTAATAAAACAGCTCGGCTGGTATCCCGATATAATTCACTGCAACGATTGGCAGAGCGGATTAATTCCCGCGTATCTTAAAACCGTTTATAAAGACGACGAAGATATTCAGAATATTAAAACTCTTTTCACTATTCATAATATCGCTTACCAAGGCGCATTCGGGAAATCGACTTGCAAAAAGACGGGACTGCCGGAAAGCGTCTGCACCGAAACAAAAGTACTGCATAAGGGGAAGTTTAATTTCCTTAAAGCCGGAATTGTTTACGCCGATACAATTAACACTGTAAGTCAAACTTACGCGAAAGAAATCGCAAGCGACCCGAAATTAAGTTTCGGACTGATGGATGTGCTTAAAAAGCGGAAATCAGATTTGCACGGAATAGTAAACGGAATTGATATGAACATCTGGAATCCCGAAAAAGATAAGCTGATTCCGCATAAATACAGCGTTAAAAAACTTGATAAGAAAAAAGAAAATCGCGCCGCGCTTGCTGAAAAATTTAACGGGGAAATTGACGACAAAACTCCGATAATCGGAAACATCTCCCGGTTGTACAGCACAAAAGGTTTCGACCTTCTTCAGAAGGCGTTTCCCAAATTAATGGCGATGAACATCCGCCTCGTAATTCTCGGCACCGGCGATAAAAAATTCCACCAATTCCTTGAGGAGATGGCTTTTGACCATAAAGATAAATTTATCTTCTATCCTGGATTTGACGATAAGTTAGCGCACTTAATTGAAGCAGGCGCGGACATCTATCTCATGCCTTCAAAAACCGAACCTTGCGGCTTGAACCAGATGTACAGCATGGTTTACGGAACCGTTCCCGTTGTTCACGCTACTGGCGGTTTGATTGACACGGTTCAGAATTTTGATGAAAAAACAGGCGAAGGGACGGGATTTGTTTTTGAAAAATATAATGTAACTTCCTTAATCGGCGAACTTAAACGCGCCGTTTCAATATTTGTCGAGCAGCCTGAAACTTGGACGAAAATTATGAAAAACGGAATGAAGCGCGATTTCTCATGGCTGAATTCCGCAAAAAATTACATCGAGCTTTACAATAAAATTGTTCAGGAGTAGGATGATTCCCCAAGCTATTTTTCTCGATCGTGACGGAACGATTAATTTTGACTACGGCTATTTGGGAGACGCTTCTAAAGTGGAAATTCTTGACGGCGTGATTGACGGGATGCTGAAACTTAAGGAAAAATTTCCCGGAATTATCTTTATCGTTATTTCAAACCAGGCGGGAATTGCGCGCGGCTTAATTACAATGGAACAAGTCCGCAATGTAAACAGTAGAATAGAGCGGCTTCTAAGTGAAAAAGGAATTACTGTTTCAAAATTTTACCACTGCCCTTTTCATCCCGAGTTCAGTTCGGAAGAAGACTCAAAATGCAGAAAACCTTCTCCCGAAATGCTCTTTGAAGCTGCCGGTGATTTTAATTTGAATTTGGAGAAGACTTACTTTATCGGCGACAGACACACCGATATTGAAAGCGGACTAAACGCCGGGACAAAAACAATTTTATTGAAATCGGAAATATATCCGGATGAAGCTGAAATCTTAAATAAAAAAAATGCCGCTCCCGATTATATTGCCAATAATTTTTTAGAAGCAGCCGACTTTATTATCGGCGAAGCAAACGGAGGTAATTAGTGTATAAACATAGATTCATTTTTTTATTAACCGTTATTCCCCTTCTCTTTTTTGCGGGATGCAATGACGCGCCGAACAGCGTAGGTTCTAATCTTCTTCCCCCCTCGGATGAGATTAATCTTCAAACTTGGAACACAGTGGATAATCCATTATCCGAAAGATCGTTTACCTTTAAAGATACTCTTTCGTTAAGTTACTCAAACACGGTTTTGCTCGGCTCTTACAATCAGGCAAAAAGTTATCTGCTTGTTAAATTTTTGATTTCTCTTCCCGATTCAATTAAAGACGCTCTGTCTGCGGACAGCTTAACTTTTGTCGAATCTTGGCTGAGTTCAAATATTAAATATAAGCTCGGCGACGGCGCAAGTCTTGATTTTACCGCCCATAACATATATTCCAACTGGAACGCCGGAAAATTTACGCTTGATAGTCTCTCCGCTCTTGAGTTTGACCCGCAGGACGTTTATCTGAATCAGGAATTAACCGATTCGACATTCAAGTTTCACATTCAGCCGGACGCGCCAAAGGAATGGCTTTACTCGCAGGTAAATCCCGATTCGGCGCATAACTACGGAATATATCTCGAACCGAACGCCGGCGGAAATTTGATTCTCGGATTTCCCGCGCTGACTTCGGCGCTTTCCAACGGAAGATTAAAACTGACTTGCGTTACCCAGATAGTAGGTTCGTCAAAATTGGATACGCTCGGATTTTACACAAGCGCAGATGTTCATGTAATAGAGCGACCTATTCCAACCGTAGCAAACAGAATGATTCTCCAGGCGGGAACGGGAGTGCGCAGCGGTTTATATTTTGATTTTTCATCCTTCCCGAAAAGTACGATTATCAATAAAGCGACATTAAAAATTTATTATGATATTACCGAAGCGGAATTCGGCACTAATAAGTCCGATACTCTAATCCTGAATATGTTTGCCGATTCCTCGGCGCACACGCTCCTCGGCTCAATGGGAACAGAATACTTATTCGGCGATTCTACAAAATTCAGCGGCGAACTGACAACGTTTGTTCAAAAATGGGTGGACAGTTCCGCAGTAAATCAAGGAATGCAGCTTAAATTATCGGACGAAGAAACAACCGCCAATCAGCTTCTCCTTTTCGGAGCGGATTATCCCGATTCGACCAAAAGACCTCAATTAGAAATCCTTTACACGAAGATGAGATAAAATGAAAAATGCAAATAAATTTATAACGGTATTGCTTTTAATAACTTCGGTTACACTTTTCGGACAAAGTTCGATTTATTCGAGATACGGACTCGGGATTGCGAGCAACGGCGTTTCAGCGAGAACTGAAGCCCTCGGCGGTTCCACAACCGCGCTTTCCGAAACCGATCATCTCGGTACGTCAAACCCCGCCGGTTGGAGTACGTTAAAATTAGTGAGATTCGAAGGCGGACTTTCGTTAACACAGATGCAACAAACAGACGACAACGGGAGCAGAAACGTTTTTACCACTCGTTTCCAAGGCGTAAGATTCGGAATTCCTGTTCAGCACGATTACGGAATCGTCATAGCGTTTTTCCTTGAACCGTTAACTTTTGTCGATTATTCTGTACAAAAAAACTACACTGATGCCGATTTCGGCAACTACGACTTAAAATATTCCGGCGAAGGAGGATTATCAAAATTCGGCTTCGGTTTAACTTACCGGCTTCCGGCAGGCGTTTCACTCGGAGCAACTTTTGATTATTACACCGGCTCAACCAACTACAAATCCGAAGTTATTTTCAATGAATTTTCCGGATATAAAAATTCAACCCTTACAAAAAAGTTCGATCAGCATGGAATCGGCTTTACCGTAGGAGCAATTTCAAACAACTTTGCCGGAATTCTCAAGTCCGATGCAATTACGGATTTGAGATTCGGGGCGACATACAGATACATACCGAAAGTCGCTATCGATACATTTCTTGTCGTTAAATCGAGCGTTGAAGAAGTTACGACCGCGCATGATGTTGTCGATTCCAAAATTCCGTATGACTTATCTTTTGGCATGAAATTGGTTCTTCATAAATCAACTACAATACTTTCTGATTTTGAGTTTTCGCCATGGTCAAAATTTAAAATGGCTGATATTTTAGGAACACATTTTACGGACAGAACGAGATTCACGCTCGGCTTGGAATATAAAGATATGAGAAAAAAGACAAAAACATTTTGGGAAAGATTATCTTACAGAGCCGGATTCTCATATAAAAAGATGAAATATTTAGTTAACAATAATCAAATAAATGAATACGCCGCGAGCGTAGGATTAGGAGTTCCGATTAATTTTGATGATATTCTTGACCTGTCGCTTCGTTTCGGGCAAAGAGGAACTACCGATTTCGGTTTGGTTTCGGAAAAGTTTGTTAGTTTTGGTATCTCCCTGTCATTCGGGGAAAAATGGTTTTTTAGAAGAAGATAATTAATTTAGGAGACACCTACGATGAAAAAGACGATTGTTTTGCTGAGCTTCGCTTTAACGCTGCTTTTTGTTGCTCCCGTTAAAGAGTTGAAAGCTGAAAATTATTTGCTGAAAAATGAAATTGCGGCAAGCGACAGTATGAACTTAATGGCTGAATTCAGTCTGTTCTACGAATACTACAAAAACAAGGATTATAAAAGCGCTCTGCCCTACGCATTAGATATAATAAAGAGAAATCCTAAGCCGTTTTTGCGCTATCACCCTTTTTCCAAAATGGCTGATATGTGCTGGTTTATGCATGATTCGGTTGCTACCAGTCCTCAAGAAAAATTAGCTTACGCCGATACATTAATCTATGCCCTGAATCAAGGGATGAAGTATGTCAAGGATTCGGTTAAACTTTCCGATTTTCACAAAATAGAAGGCGTTGTTTACGAAACGTGGTACACGCCTTCAAAAGTTGATTCGGCAATTCACCACTACGAAATTGCGTTGGCGCTTAATCCGAATCTTGAAGATTACTATAAAGACAGATTGGGATTGCTTTATATTAAACTTTCTGAAAACGACGACAGCTATAAAATGAAAGCGCTTCAATTATATTCGGCAATGTCGGAAAAAGAACCTTCGAATCCTACATGGATTAAACGTATTGAAGGGTTGGCGGATAACATTGACGAGCTGGTTGATATTACAAAAAAAGCGTGGGATTTGGATAAAAACAACACGGAAAAAGCTTGGAAATACGCTTCCCTTTGTATTAAAGCCGAAGAGTATGAAAAAGCGGTTGAACCTCTTCAATTCCTTATAAAAAAATCTCCGGAAGTTGTAAACTACAGAGTTGAACTTGCCCGCGCATATACTAAACTTGAAAAGTTTCACGACGCGCTTAAAGAATACAAAGAGTTGATTAAACTTGATCCTAAAAACCGTGATTACTATGTAAACACGGCGATTATCTACAAAGATATGGATCAGCTTTCTGTAGCGCGTTCATATCTTGAAAAAGCCATGAAAGTTGACCCGAAATGGGATTATCCCCATTATGTACTCGGAACGATTTATGAACAAGCCGCGCGCGCCTGCAAGTTTGATTTTAACGCCAAGTTGGTTTATCTGCTGGCGAGAAATGAATACAGAAAAGCCGTGAGCTTAAAAGGAACTTACGCATCCGTCGCAGCGGAAAGAGTTGCAGCGCTTAAAGATTCGGTTCCTCAGAAAGAAGATTATTTCTTCCGCAAACTTAAATCCGGCGATAAAGTTAAAGTTGCCGGTCAATGTTTCGGCTGGATTAAAAGAAGCGTAATCGTACCTTAAAAAGAAAGGAAATTAAAATGTTAAATTATTTAAAGAACGACCCTGAAATTTTTAAGATTGCCAATCAGGAACTCGACAGACAAGAACATTATCTTGAACTGATTGCTTCCGAAAACTTCGTCAGTCTTCCCGTATTAGCCGCGGCAGGCTCCGTGCTAACAAACAAATACGCCGAAGGTTATCCGGGTAAACGGTATTACGGCGGATGCGAATTTGTTGACATGGCGGAAGATTTAGCCCGCCAAAGATTAAAACAACTTTTCGGCGCCGAATATGTGAATGTGCAGCCGCATAGCGGTTCACAGGCAAATATGGCAGTTTATATGACTTTGCTCAAACCGGGAGACACGATTCTCGGTTTAAGTCTTGATCACGGCGGACATTTAACGCACGGCTCGCCGGTTAACTTTTCCGGAAAAATTTACCGCGCCGTGGGTTATCCTCTTAACAAAGAAACCAAGATGCTGGATTACAACATTATTGAGGATTTAGCAGTTAAGGAGAAGCCGAAGATTATTGTTGCCGGCGCCAGCGCTTACTCCCGCGATTGGGATTTTGCCAAGTTCCGCGAGATTGCCGATAAAGTCGGCGCTTTCCTCATGGCGGATATTGCTCATCCCGCAGGATTAATAGCAAAAGGATTTCTGAACAATCCTCTTCCCTACTGCGATGTCGTTACCACAACAACTCATAAAACATTGCGCGGTCCGCGTGGCGGCGTAATAATGATTGGAAAAGACGGAGAAAATCCCCTTGGAATTAAAACACTAAAAGGCGACAGACTGAAATTAATGTCAGAACTTTTTGACAGCACTGTGATGCCGGGAATTCAAGGCGGACCTTTGATGCACATTATTATGGCTAAGGCGGTCGCGTTCGGCGAAGCGCTTCAAGATTCCTTTAAGGATTACATCGAGCAGGTTATTAAAAACGCCAAAAGATTATCGGAAAGATTAATGGAAAAAGATTTCGATATAATCTCCGGCGGAACCGATAACCACTTGATGTTAATTGATTTAACAAACAAAGGAATCAGCGGCAAGAAAACCGAAAAAGCACTTGAAAAAGCCGGTATAACGGTCAACAAAAACATGATTCCCTTCGATACAAAAAGTCCTTTTATTACAAGCGGAATCAGAATCGGTACCGCCGCCGCCACAACACGCGGAATGAAAGAAGAGGAAATGGACAGAATCGCCGAGTTCATCAACGACGTGGTTAACAACTACAAAGACGATGAGAAATTAGCTTCAATAAGAAATGAAGTTAGAACGCTCTGCGACAAATTCCCTCTTTATCCCGAATTAGCATAGAACCAAATTCATTTGATGATATTGAAAAGGCTGTCCCAAAGACAGCCTTTTTTATTTGCATCCGAATTCGATATAAATATTTACAGAATAGAAATCATTATTCTCTTAAATCCTTATTCTTATTTTAGAAAGCTTTGCATAACTTCATTTTGTCATTGCGAACTCCGATATTTTTTATCGGAGTGTGGCAATCTCCACACCAAGCCTGCGCCAATACTAGAATTGAGATTCTTCCTTTCACACTAAAAAATTACTTCATTCTAATCCCCCTTTGGCTGACTATCTTCAACAACAATTATTTCTACTCTCCACTTGCAAATAACCGAGAAAATCAATAATTTGTTTTTATAAAACAAAGGCGGTTAATTGGCCGCCACTATATTAAAACATTCTGAAACAAAATTCTCACTGATGAGGGTGAAAAAAATTTTATCTCTTCTAACTTCTCTTTCCGGTTTATTTCACTTTTGTCAATTTGGAACTATATGATAATAACATATACACATTGAAAAAATTACTAAAGAGAAATATTTTTAGTTTGTTAAATGGAATGAAGTAATTATTTATTAAACAATATAAATATTACACAGGAGGTCTTTTGATAGCAATGTTACTACGATTTGTTAATGATCGCAATAAATCATTTTTAACATTCTACTAATTATTTAATTAAAGATTATGACAATCCTAAAGATTTTTAACATATTACTTATTCTTTTTCGAGATTTTCTTAGAAAGTTCTTCTTTAATAGAAATAATACTCGAAACACGATTTTGTTTCTTTTTTCGGTTTTGATTTTTACAAATTGCGCTACAATTATAAAAGGTCCAACGGAACAAGTTGCTATTACCTCAGAACCAACAGGGGCAAAAGTTATTATCGAGGATAGTTTAAGAGGCAAAACTCCGCTTAAGTTAAATTTAAGGTCGGCTAATGATTATTCAATTAAACTGGAACTTGATACGAATAAAAGTTATCAAACTTCATTAAAAAGTTCTTTTGCCGCAAGATATCTTATTGGAGATCTGGTCTGGGTCCCATACTCTTTTGCAGTTGATTGGATTTCCAAGAGTTGGTGGGAATTAGATAAAGAAAATATTCATGTGGTTTTTGCCGATACCACGGCTTACGAAAAAGATACGGTTATTATTTTTAATAAGTACTTAAACAACTTCAGAAAAAGGTTTGTCATAGACGGTTTTTACGGCTTTCCAATAGCGATAGGCGGAACCGAATTAAATATTAACGGGACCTATATGTTTTCTGAAAATTGGGGCGTTTCTGCGGGATATTCTAGGCAATACGACCTGGAAATACCAATTCTTATAGGAAAAATTAAAAGGATGGAATCAATCTATTTACAGGCTTATCTTCAAAGAGAATTGTTTCGCAATATTTATTTTTACGGAGGATTAGGTATTTCGTACGCTACTATTACTTCTAAATTTGCAGATCATTTTTTATTCTTTTTACCGTCAACTGACAAGTCCTCAACTTACAAAGTATTTATACCCAACTTCAAAATCGGATTTAAGTATAAATTATTTAACCATGTTTTAATTGCCGTTGGTATTTCAACAGAAATCGGACTTGGGTTAAGTTATGTTTTTTAAAATAAAGTTATTAACAAAAAATAAAAGTAACAACACGACTCGCTTTCCCACCCGTCCGCGAAACTTAGCGCAGTTTTTTGGCATTATAAGGTAAAGCGAATTTGGAGTTTTTTTAACTTGATGTTTTAATATTCAGCGGAAGGGTGAAAAGCCACGCTGTTATACATAATAAACATAGGATATCAAAATGAAAGCAGAAGTAGTTATAATTAACCCTAACCGTGGAATGGTTGCCGCTCGTTCTGAAGATGGCGAATATGTAATTTTAGAATTAATAGGAAGTAATGAAATTGAAATCGGTGACATTATTTCTCACAAAGACATTTATTCAATGGGGTCTGAAGATTATTACAACAACACCAAATTAGAAACATTTAATGTGTATGTTCAAAATGTGTGTGGGAATTTAGAACAAGCTAAAGAACAGTGTTTCTTATGATTTATGACTTATTCTTTTGGAAAGAAGAACTCTTAAAAACAACAAAGTTATTAGTAGTTCTATTAAATCAAGAACGTTGGACGAGAAGAACGTCTTTTCATTTTGGAACAGAAATTATTACATCATTTTATATTTGATATATGAAACTCAAAACACTAAAAATATTATTTACGATCGTATTCTTTAGCTTTCTCAATCTTTCCGCACAAGAACATGTTAATAATAATTCCGTTAACTGTGACAGTTTACTGGAAACAATGAATTATAATTGCTTAATATCGGTTGAACCGCCCACTCCGTTAAAATCTTTGGCAGAAATTCAGAATGAATTTATATCGATGGTAGATACAAATCTTTTAAAACAAACAATTTATATCAAAGTAATTGTCGATACAAGTGGAACTGTATTATGCCCAGAAGTTATAAAAGGAAATAGCAACATTACAGATTCTATAGCGCTGAGTTATGTGACTAAACTGAAATTTATCCCGTCAAACATAAGAGGCAGAAAACTCTCAGTACAAATAATAATTCCATTTTATAAATGGAGTTTATATAAAACAAAAAAGATGATAAAAGTTGGTGGCAAATGGATTCCAAAAGAATAATGAAAAAATCCAAGTCTATTTTTGAAAACATATGAATTAATAAAAATTGTACAAAAGATTTGTGAATACATATAACCGGGTTCCCTTCCCGACTGTCACGGCAAATCGGAAATGCGGATTTTTTTAATGGCTTTGGTTATTACATCAAATTAAAAGGATAAATAAAATGAAAATAAGAAATTCGATTCTTAAATATTTATTCCCCCTTTTGTTATTATCATTATACTCTTGCACGGTGATTACATGCCCCGATGATATTTTTATATCCGGAATTAACGGAATTGTTACCGACTCATTAGGACACTCATTAAAAGGAGTAAAAGTTTTTTGTCTTTATAACTCATCGTTTATACCGGAAGAGCCGACTAAGGACATTTCTTTTCTGAAAACATTAAAGAATAATGATTTTAATTTTAATCTTGAACAAAATTTTCCCAATCCATTTTCAAATTCCACATTTTTACGATTTTCTTTACCAAATCGTTCAAATGTAAATTTGGAAATAACAGATTCCGTCAGTAATAATATAGTTTATCGATTTTCCAAAGAATTAGAGAGCGGATATTATCAACTATATTTAAAAAATATAGTAGATAGTCTCAATCTTAAAAACGGCCCATATTATTATACCTTAAACGCACTAACCGACGACGGCACATCATACTCAGATAGTAAAGAACTTTTTATTATAAGCAATAAAGGAGAACCTAATTCAAGAACCGGTCATAAAGGCTATTATGAGTTTTTTTATGCTAACGCCTTTGTAGGTGATTCTATTGTTGTAAAAGAAACAGAAAACTATTCTGATACAATAATTTTAACAAATAAAGTTTACTTGCTATTTGAAAAAGAGGGTTATTATTCGAAAATAATTTATACTACATTATATCCGGATGTAGAATTAACCAATGATGTGGTATTACTACAAAAGAAACAATAGCCTGAAAATTAGAATTTTTATTAAACAAAAGGCTGCCAATAGACAGCCTTTTCAATGATACACATTTATTCAGATTTATTATTCTTCTATTTCTTCCCAGCCGGTTATCATTGCTTTAATATTCGAAAATACGGTTGTTCCCGTTGTGGTTAAATAAATATGACCGATGACAAAAGCAAGAATCAGAAAAGCGCCGAGTACATGCCAGAAAGCTATCGATTTTAATATTCCGACATGCCAGCCGAAAACCGTAGCTTGATTATTGTAGTACATGTAGAAAAAACCGGTGATTATCTGAGCGGGAATCAGAATCCCAACCAATCCGAGATAAGCCAATCTCTGAAGCGGATTTAATTTTGACAGCTTCGTTTTCTTAGTCGGGTGCGGCTCACCATGAAAAATGCCGTACGTGTAATACTTAATCTGAGCGGCTAATTTTTCTTTCGTAGGTTTATATTGCCTCCACTCGCCGGTTGTAAAATCCCAAAAATAAGTGAATACCGTGAGTACAAAGATAAACCATCCTGAAAACTCATGAATTGAAACCGCTTGCTGAAAACCGAATAATTTATAACTGCCGTGAATTTCAAATCCGGTTAACGCCAAAAGAAGTATAAAAAATGCCTGGAGCCAATGCCACAATCTTTCATATCTGGAATATATTAAGTTTTTCATAATTTATTCCCCTTTGCTTTTATTGTTAAAATAATATCTTCCGAATCCGTGAACCAATACGCCGGCAAGCGTAAGCAGCAACAATATTACACCAATCGCATCAAGAGTTGCGTTATTATCTCGTCCGGGTACGTAAAGATTCGGGTCTTTAACATCGGCTAATCGTCCCCCTTCCGGAACATGACAATCAGCGCATTTCAAAGCGTCTTCTTTAGGCGAAACCATGTGCTCCAATTGCCAATAAGTAACCGTATTTACAAAACCGTATTTTCCGCTGTAAGGAAGACCGGCATATTTCATTCCGGCTGCAGCCGCTTTGTTCCAATCGAACTCAGCCCAATATGCGCCTGTGCCTTTTTTGCCGAAAAGCTTGGGATAAACCATTGTATTGTATTTAGCGTCATAGATTTGCTTCCCGTGAAAAATTCTTACCGGAATCAACTTGGAAGCGGTGTCGATATATGAACCGTTAAGGTGATTCAGCTCAACAGTTTTAGTCGGGTCAATTTTATCGGTAACTAAAGTGTGGGAAGCTGTTCCGTTAAAAAATTGATAATCAGGTTTAACGTTTTTACCCCAAACAAAATTTCCTTTCAGAGTGAAGTAAGTGTCTTTCCCAAACGGTCCTTCAACCTTAAAAGGTTTTCCGTTTTTGAATTTACCCGCGGTTGACCAATCCCACGAGAGCTTAACCGGATTAACTTTTGCATAAACCGGAATGTGGCAGGTTTCGCATGCAACTTTTGCCATGTGGTCGTTAATTTTGGAATCGGCGTGAACTTCTCCCTTGTGGCATTGCTCGCAAGTAACTCTGTTACTGTTATCCGATGCAATTGTGTAAAGTTTTCCGGGAATATTGTGATGCTCGGTTTGATGACATTCGATGCATTGCATATTCTGCCCGTCAATACCCATGTGAACATCAACTTTCTTAGTGGTTTTATTAAGCGCGAGTTCCAAATCGCCATGTTTCACATTATTTCCGCCCCCGCCCTTGTAATGGCATGTACCGCAATTCTGCCTTTTAGGCAAGCCGACATTCTGGGCAATTTTGTTGTAATCGGGAGGATAAAATGTTTTTCCGTTGCCTTTAAAAACCGTCGGTTTAGTCACTGGATATCCCGCCATAGTCGGGAACTTTTTGTACGTGCCGGTATTATCATGACAAACCAAGCAATCAATTTTATTTTGATCGGCAAAATCAAAATCCTTGTTCTTCCATCCGTAGCCGGCATGACAGCTTGTACATCTCGGTTCGTTACTCTGCAGGGCAATACAGAAGTTGTTAATAACATTCGCTTTGCCGAGCATGTAAGTTCCCTGATGCTTGTCGTCCTTGTTCGGCTGTTCCCACCGCCAGTGAGGAGTTTTAATAAATTCATCTCCGCGTTTATTATGGCATGATAAACAAGCGGCGGTAACTTCCTCGGGACTTTTGAACTCCTTCTTTAATTGTTCGAACTTTGAATGGTCGGCTCCCGTTTTGTGAACGTGAGGCTCGGCTTTTAAGTCGTAATCTACTTTAGCCTGACTGTAAATTGAATTGAAACTGAAAAATAACAGAAGCGCAAATATTAGGGAGGATAATTTTGCTTTTTGCTTCATTTTGTACCTCTCATATTTATTAATTAGTGCATAAAAAGATACATATATCGGTTTTGAAAAACAATAAAAAAATTAATTATTTTTCATTTTTTTATGAATAAAATTTGAGATATTTGCATATGCAAAATTTGAACAAATTACGTGAATTAGGCGATTTCTTAATCGAGAAGAAAGAATACGAGAAGGCATTTTATGTCTATTCCGATATTTACGACAAATTTTGGCATGTTATTGCAAATATTAATTATGCAATGAACGAATTCTCGCGAAACTATTTAAGCTCGACTGTGAGAGCTTCGCTCGATTTTAAAAAAGATTTTTACCCGAGCGCGCTTAACTCCACTTTTATTGTCGAGTTTGAAATGGACATTGAACAGGCGTTAAACGAATATATATTTATGAGTTTCGGGCGACTTCAAAGCATTGTATATTCCGAAGAAATTCTGCACAAAATTGACGCCCGATCTGTTATTACAGAGTTCCTTATTCTCTACAGTTTAATATTAAAAGCCGGTGAAGAAAACTGGGTTAAGCTGCTTCTTAAAACATACAATCCCATGGTCTCCAAAGGAAAATTGAAAACTTTGCTCCCGATGATAAAAGAGCATGACGCTAAAAAGATAATCGCCGGTTTCAGCAGAGATATTTCGGGACTTGAATGGAACATCGTAAATACTCTCCTCCTCGATTATCTTGTGATAACTAAGCAGGAAAAAACAAAATTATTCCGCAGCGTTAAGGAAAGCGTTTCCGGATATTCCTTTAAGTATCACAAATTCTATTCAAGGGAAAGCGGGAGCGAATCGCGGGGAAAATACGGTTATCGCAAAAAGGAAAAGTATGAAAGGTACGAAAAAGAAGAAGAGTATTATTACTCCGGCACTTCGGAGAAGGAAACCAGAGATAATCCGGAACTGATGAATGAAGAATATAAAGCGATTTACTACGGACAAGTATTAGGATTAAAAGGTAAAATCAGTAAAAATGAAATTCGTAAAAAATATCTGAAGATGATCTCGCTTTATCATCCCGATAAAGTAGCGGGGCTTGGAAAAGAACTTCGCGAACTTGCCGAAAGTAAAACCAAAGAAATTAACATAGCCTACCAGTGGCTAAAAAAAAGATACGATTTATAATATATTATAGGATTTATCATGATAAAAAAAACTATTGCCATATTTTTGGCTCTTATTTCCATTAGCGGATATGTATTTACACAAACAAATGATATACCTTCCGTTTATCATAATTTGTATTACGATTCCGATGCTAAACTTTATTTTCTTAATGAAAACGGAGAAAAAGTTTATGAAGCGCCTTACAGCGACACTTATGATTACGAAACAATTTTCGGCAACCCTGTCGGTACGAAAAAAGGAATCGCATTTAATTTCGACAGGCTTAAGAGCGGAACTTTAATATACGGACTTGTGCCCGAAAACGATTCCAAATACCCGATTCCGGTATTTTTATCGAGACCTGTAAAAATAAAAAACGGGAAAGCCGAAGTAAATATAATCAAACGTCTTTCAGGTATATTTGATATGGTTTCGTGGGAAAAATCGGGACGGTTTACTTTGGGCTACCGGGTGTTGAATTCGCACGGAGAAATTGTTCTTGATTCAAAAGTAAACGTTACGGGAAAAGGTCCCTTCAAGACCGACCCGACAATTATTGACGGTCCTTTTGTAGCTAAGTTAACAGACAACTCCTGCGTTATTTGGTTCAACACCGATAAAAAAGTTTCCGCGTCGGTTGTCGTTAAAAATAAAACTTATTCCGATAATAAATTTGCAAGGCATCACGAAATAAAAATTAACGGATTAAAACCGGCGACAAACTACGGTTACACAGTGAAATACGGCGGTTGGGAAGAATCATATTCTTTCAGAACGGCAAATAAATCGGGAAGCCGCAAACCCTTTGTTTTTGCTTATGCCAGCGATTCCCGTACCGCGGTAGGAGGCGGCGAAAGAGATATTTTCGGGACGAACGCCTATATTCTCAAAAAGATATTTGCTCTCGCAAGAGCAAACGACACTCGCTTTATTCAGTTCACCGGCGATTTAATGGACGGCAACACTCCGAGCAAAAGCGATATGAGATTGGAGCTTTTTAACTGGAAATATTGCGTGGCGCCTTTCGCTCATTATTTCCCATTCTACGCAGCAATGGGCAATCATGAAAACTATCGTTTCGAACTTAAATCCAAAGATGGAGAAAGATATTATTTCGATAAATTTCCCTTCGCGGATAACTCATCCGAATCCATATTTCAGGACGAATTTGTAAATCCCGTCGCCTCGGACATTAAATCGGAAGACGATTCAAAGTATGATCCCGATCCGAATAAAACAGACTTTCCCTCATACGATGAAAGCGTTTTCTATTACGTTTACGGCAACGTCGCCGTGGTTGTTCTCAATTCGGATTATTGGTATTCACCAACCGTTAAAAACGGAATTCCCGGTCCCGGAGGCGGACTGCACGGCTACATTATGGATAACCAGCTTAAGTGGCTGAAGAAAACGTTGAAAAAGTTAGACGCGGATAACCGGATTGATCACATATTTGTTACTCAGCATACTCCCGCTCTGCCCAACGGCGGACATGTAATAAACGCAATGTGGTATTACGGGAATAATTCCCGCCGTCCTTATGTTGCCGGAAAACCTGTTGACGAAGGAATAATTGAAAGACGGGACGATTATCTGAATATTGTCGTAAATCAGTCCAAAAAAGTCAGAGCCATACTTACCGGCGATGAACACAACTATCACAGGACCTTGATTGAGCCGGGAATAGATCTTTATCCTAAAGATTGGAACAAGAAAAAGCTGAAGATAACGCGCAAAATTTATCAGATAAATAACGGAGCGGCAGGCGCGCCTTACTACGCGCAGGAAAAAGTTCCCTGGACAAATTGGGTTAAAAAATTCACGACGCAAAACGCGCTCGTTTTATTCTACGTGAACGGAAAGAAAATTCACGTTGTCGTAAAAAACCCGGACACGCTTGAAATTATTGAGGAATACGACTTACTGAACGATTAAGATTAATTAGAATTAAGGAAATGGTTTAGAATATTATTCTTGATGTTGATTATTAAATTTTCATCTAAGTTTTCGTTCTAAACCATTCCCCTTGCTTTTCGTTTTGTGTAAGATTTTCATCTGTGAAATCTTTTACTTCCGTGTTGTCCGTGTTCTATCATCATAAAACAGTTCAGATATATGTTTGTTAAAATTTATTAATCAGATGCCGAAAAAGAAATTAAGAAAAAAATCTAAACCGAAAAGCGTAATTTCATCTTCGCATAAGGAGCTGCTTATACTTCTTGCGATTGCGATAGTTGCAATTTTTATTTGGAACACGCTTCTGATTTATCCGGTCAAACTTCTTGTCGTTATACTGCACGAAATAAGTCACGCGCTGGTTACGATTTTTACGGGCGGCTCGGTAATTGCGATGAATGTTTCCGCTAATCTTGCGGGAGGAGTAACATCCGAAGGAGGCAACGAGTTTTTAATCGCTTCGGCGGGGTATCTCGGCAGTCTGATTTTCGGAATTCTGATTTTCTTCTCCGCCGATAATAAAAAACTCAACATTTGGTCATCAACAATAATTGCCGTACTCCTGCTTCTTTTTGCCGCAAATTTTTTCACGAATCCGGTTGTCATAATTTTTACGATTCTTTACTCGGCTCTTTTTTATACCGCTCCCCGCTACATACCGCAAAAAATTAATTATTGGATTATGAGAACGCTTGGACTTTTAAGCCCAATGTATGTACTTTTTGATATTAAGGAAGATTTGCTTACTCTCGCATATAAAAAGAACGACGCGCAGCAGCTTGCAATAATTACATCGGCGCCTGCAATAGTGTGGGGAATAATTTGGTTTACATTGACTATTTTGGCAATTTTTTTTATGGTTAAATTCGCTTACTTAAAAAAGAGATAGGTTTCCATCAAACGGGCTTTAAACAGTTTACAATCTTTACTCATTTTATTTTTTGTTGGGTATTGTTTCAAGCATCATTAACCGCAGAGTGTTAAATTGACTTTCAAAAATTTTTATTTTTAGGAGAAAACAATGGGAACATTAATGGTAAGCGTTTCGGGAATTCGGGGAATCGTGGGCGACGGTTTATATCCCGGAACTATTGTTAAATATATAACTGCTTATTCAAAATTTATCGGGAAAGGAAAAGTAGTAATCGGCTCGGACGGAAGAATAACGGGCGACATGGTTCGTAATCTTGTTTCAGGAACATTGACTGCATGCGGCAACGACGTTTACGACATTGGCGTCTGCCCTACTCCGACAGTTCTCCTCAATGTTAAAAAAGTTGGCGCAGTTGGTGGAATTTCTATTTCCGCGAGCCACAATCCCAACGAATGGAACGCTCTTAAACTCCTAAACTCCGAAGGCGAATTTTTAACTCCCGAAGAAAGCGACGAATTTTTGTCGTTACTCGACGATGCGGAAAATAACTATGTTAAATGGGACGAAGTCGGGAAAACTTTTGATTACAAGGAAGGTTTGCTAAATCATGTAAACGATGTTCTTAAAATGAAGCTGTTAAATATTGCAAAATTAAAAGAAAGAAAATTCCGCGTTCTTCTCGATTGCGTTAACGGAGCGGGAAGCTGGGTGATGAAAGATTTCCTTGAAAAATTAGGATGCGAAGTTATCGAGCATGATTGTGAAAAATCGGGAGTTTTTCCAAGACTGCCGGAACCGATTCCTCAGAACCTTACCGGGACAATGGAAGCGATTAAAGCAAACAATGTTGACCTTGGTATTGTTCTAGATCCCGATGTTGACCGGCTTGTTCTCCTTACGGATAAGGGTGAACCGTTTATCGAAGAAAACACAATTACTCAAGCGGTAAAATATATCCTTTCTAAAAATCCCGGAAGCAATGTTGTTGTAAATCTTTCAACAACCCGCGGCGTTGACAACGTAACCGAAGAATTCGGCGGAAAAGTTTTCCGCTCGCCTGTTGGCGAAGCTAATGTTGTTAAGCTGATGAAGGAAGTCGGCGCCGTTATTGGAGGAGAAGGAAGCGGAGGAGTTATCTTTCCGGAAGTCCACTACGGAAGAGACGCTTTAGTGGGAACGGCAATCACTTTAATGCATCTGCTTGATTTCCGTGGCACAATGACACAACTTAAGGAATCGCTCCCGCAATATTTTATTGTTAAGAAAAAGGTTTTAATCGGGAGGGCAAATCCCGATGAAGTATTGAATTTAATTAAAACAAAATATTCCGGCGAAAAAATTAATGATGAGGATGGAGTAAGAATTGACTTCCCTTCCCACTGGGTTCATTTGCGTAAATCGAATACCGAGCCGATTATCCGTTGCATTGTTGAAGCCATAGATGAAACGGAAGCGGAAAATTTAGCCGGAAAATATCTTAATGAAATTAAGGAATTACTTTAAAGACTGTTTTTATTTTGCCTGCAGTGTAGTTAATTTAAAAACAAAAAAAGGAAATTTATGGTACGCGTTAATTCTGAAATAGGAAAAATCGAAAAAGTTATTATTCATAAACCGGGAGAAGAAGTTGAAAATATGACTCCCGAAAACGCCGAACGCGCGCTTTACAGCGATATACTTAATCCGGTAGTCGCTTCCCGTGAATATTCCGAGTTCAACGGCGTATTGGATTTGGTTGCGGAAACTTTTGAAGTGATGAAACTTCTCGAAGAAACTTTGAACAACTCCGAAGCTAAATCAGAATTGATTAAACAAGTTTGCGAAAAAGAGAAGAAGTCGCAACTTATTGATTATTTCGGGCAGCTTTCGAATAAAGAACTTGCGCGACAATTAATAGAAGGCGTTCCGCTGAAAAGAAATAACCTGACTAAATTTTTAAGCGAAGAACGGTTTGAACTTCATCCGCTTCACAATTTCTTTTTTACGCGCGACGCTTCCATGAGCTTTAACGAAAATGTGCTTATCGGCTCGATGTTCAGTTCCGTGCGGGCGCGCGAAGCGATTATCATGGACATTATTTTTACATACAACGAAAAGGTTAAAGCGCCCACGGTAAATCTGGAAAATTTTAATTCCGGTCTAACCGAGAAATTCTTTATTGAAGGAGGCGATTTTCTCGTAATCAATAAGGATACTTATCTTATCGGGAACGGACAGCGAACTTCGACACATGCGATTGACGCGTTTATTAATTTTCTAAAGAAAAGCGTTCCGGGACGCAAGAACATAATAGTTCAGGAACTTCCTCATTCGCCCGAATCATTTATCCACTTGGATATGGTTTTCACAGTGCTCGACAAAGACAAAGCGCTGATTTACGAACCGGTAATTTTGAACCGCCACAATTTCAGAACGGTTCTGATTGCTGTCGATAACGGAAAAATAGAATCGATAAAAGAAGCTCCGAATATTTTTTCGGCGCTAAGAAAATTAAAAATTGAGCTGACCGGGGTAGCCTGCGGCGGTACGGAAGATATATGGATGCAGGAACGGGAACAGTGGCACAGCGGAGCAAACTTTTTTACGCTTGAGCCGGGAAAAATAATCGGCTACGGAAGGAATCAATACACAATCGACGAATTAAGCAAAAGCGGTTTTGAAATTGTAACGGCAAAGGAAATTTTGAACAAAGAAAAGTCATTATCCGATTACAAAAAAGCCGTAGTAACAATCGACGGAGCGGAACTTGCCCGCGGCGGAGGCGGAGGAAGATGTATGACGATGCCTGTTCTCAGAAAAGAAGTGGACTGGAATTAATTTGGATTTCTTAAACGACAAATTCGAATGCCTTGCGAAAACATTTTTCGGTTTGGAAAATGTGCTCGCCGACGAGATAGAACTTCTCGGCGGAACGAATGTGAAAATCTTAAATCGGGCGGTCGGTTTTACGTGCGATAAAAAGTTGCTCTACGGCGCAAATCTTTCCCTGAGAACGGCGCTCAGGATTTTAGTTCCTCTTGCAAAAGTTAATCTTAGCGACGCTAAAGATTTATACAAAGCGGCGATGAAAATCGATTGGACTAAAATTTTCAACTTTGACAAAACTATTTCGGTTAATTCCTATGCGACCGAACCGTTTTTCCGGAACAGCAACTACGCCGCCCTTTTGGTAAAGGACGCAATTTCCGATACGTTTACAAAAAAGCTCGGCTCGCGTCCCGATGTGGAAAAAAGAAATCCCGACATTGTAATAGACGTTTATGTTAATCAGAAACAGGCGGTAATTTCAATCGACGCTTCCGGCGATTCGCTTCATAGGCGCGGTTACAGATTGGAGAAAAATCTTGCGCCGTTAAATGAAGTTCTTGCCGCGGGAATAATTCTGCTATCGGAATGGGACGGCAAAACAACATTTATCGATTCGATGTGCGGCTCAGGCACTTTGCCTATTGAAGCCGCCATGATTGCAAAGAATATTCCGCCGAATTTAAGACGAAAAAATTTTGCGTTCAAGCAGTGGAAAAATTTTGATATTTTTCTTTATAATAAAGTCCGCAACACATTAAAACGAAATATCAGCGATTCGAATACGCGAGTAATAGGCTCGGACGTTGACCGCGAAGCCGTAACAATTTCAATCTCAAATGCGGAAAGAGCAAACGTTGACGACTACGTAGAGTTTTATGTCGCTCCGTTTGAGGAATTTTCTCCTCCGGACGGGAAAAAACATCTTATTATCAATCCGCCTTACGACGAACGAATAAAAAAGGAAGATATTATCGAATTTTACAAGATGATAGGCAATACGCTGAAAAACACGTATGTTGATACTACAGCCTGGATTTTTACCGGCAACAATATTGCGCGAAAAGCAATCGGGTTAAAACCTTCGAGAAAAATCCCCCTTTACAACGGTCCTATCGAAAGCCGCCTCCTTAAATTTGAAATTTACGAAGGAAGCAGGAAAAAATCTGTTACTGATGAGCCTACTTAAAAAAGGTGATTATTTGCAAATTCAATAATTTATAAACCGCTGAAGCGGTTACTGATTACTCTATGTTATTGCTAACCCACGACTTAAGTCGTGGGCTAATAGAATGCTTATTATACATTGCAACCGTTTCAACGGTTTTTAGACCTTTCTTTAGTAAACTCATTGATTATAAGAAACCTTTGCATAACCTAAAATTGTCATATTGAGTTCGCCACGACGAAGGTGGAAGCCGTCCGAAATATCTCAAAATTAGGTATAATAACCGGTTCTGAGATTCTTCTCCCGCCAAGGCGGGATCAGAATGACATATAAATTAGGTTTTGCAAAGCCTTCTATAATAAATCATAGTTTTTGCCATCCTGCCTAATATCTTTTTTTTCATAATTTTTAGGATTTATTATTGAAAACACAAAACGTATTATTCATTTTATTAGATTATTTAAATTTCTTTTATTGACAAAAGATTGGTAATGTGTTAAGTTTCGTTTTTCTAAAAATAAGACTTAGGCATGCTTACAGAATTCGGAAAAATTTTATTGTTTATGATTATTGCCGCGGCGTTTGTTCCTATCGGACTAATCACGGCAAAACTCATCAGACCTTCCAGACCCACAAAAGAAAAAAATATGATCTATGAATGCGGCGAAGAAACTATCGGTTCGCCTTGGGTCAAATTTAATATTCGTTTTTATGTAGTTGCTTTAATCTTCCTCATTTTCGACGTTGAAGTTGTATTGCTTTTCCCCTGGGCGCTGGCATACAAAAACTTCGGCGTTCCCGGTTTTCTTGTCGGCATTGTTTTCTTGATTATCTTAGTCCTTGGTATGGCTTACGAATGGCGTAAGGGAGATTTAGATTGGGACAGACCTAAACCGCAAATACCAACATTAACTAACGATAGCGCCGGCTTTGAAGAAAAGAATTAACATAACAGAAAATTATATTATTGATTAATTAGAAAGACTTATGGGATTATTAGATAAAGAATTCACAGACAGCAACATTATCATAACAAAATCGGAAGATTTATTAAACTGGGCAAGACTTTCTTCCCTATGGCAGCTTACTTTCGGGTTAGCCTGCTGCGCTATCGAAATGATGGCTACTTCCGCTTCCCATTACGATTTTGACCGTTTCGGCGTTATACCGCGACCTTCCCCGAGGCAAGCCGACGTAATAATTGTCTCGGGTACGGTAACGCTTAAAATGGCAAGCAGAATTAAAAGATTATACGAGCAAATGCCCGATCCGAAATATGTTATTTCAATGGGAAGCTGCTCCAACAGCGGCGGACCTTACTGGCAATACGGCTACCATGTATTAAAGGGAGTGGACAGAATTATTCCGGTTGACGTTTATGTTCCCGGCTGCCCGCCTCGTCCGGAAGCTTTACTTGAAGGACTTCTTAAACTTCAGGAAAAAATCAGACATGAAAAATTAACGAAGCAAACAGCATGAAAACACCAGAAGAAGTATATAATATCTTAAAAGAAAAATTCGGGGAAGATGTAATTCTTTCCTACGATGATTCACAGCCCGTTGAACCGGTCATTTCGGTTGATCCGCTTAAAATCCACGAAGTCGGAAAATTTTTACGCGACGATGAAAATCTCCTTTTCGACTCGCTTATGGTTTTATCGGGAGTGGATGATTTTAACGGGAAAAAAGTAAAAGATGAAGAAGGTAATATGAAGGAGGAAGGACGAACTCTTTCGGTTTATTACAATCTTCACAGCATGAAGCTGAATCATAAAGTTTTAGTTAAAGTATCTACGCCGATTGAGGATCCGAAAGTTGAATCTGTTGAACACGTTTGGAGAACCGCAGATTGGCACGAAAGAGAAGCATACGACATGTATGGAATTATTTTCTTAAACCATCATGATTTAAGAAGAATATTAATGCCGGACGATTGGGGAGAACGTTATCCTTTGAGAAAAGATTATGAAGATCCCGAATATTACAACGGCATGAAAGTTCCTTATTAATAAAGGTATTGATGTGGCATTAAAGACTGAAGAATTAGTATTAAATATGGGACCTCAGCACCCTTCTACTCACGGCGTGCTGAGATTATTAGTTGAACTTGACGGAGAGCTGGTTGTAAACGTTAAACCTATTATCGGTTATCTTCACAGATGTTTTGAAAAACATTGCGAAGCGTTGTCGTACAACCAAATCGTACCTTATACGGACAGACTGGATTATCTGGCTTCAATGTCGAATAATCTTTCTTACGTAATGGGCGTTGAAAAATTAATGGGAATTCAGGTTCCGGAAAGAGTTGAATATATCCGCGTAATTATGGCGGAATTACAGCGAATCGCTTCCCACACCGTTGCGCTCGGAACTTACGGACTTGATATCGGCGCGTTCACTCCTTTCTTGTTTTTATTCCGTGACCGCGAAAAAATCCTTGATATTTTCGAAGCGACTTGCGGCGCGCGCTTACTTTACAACTACATCTGGGTCGGCGGTTTGTCGCACGATATTCCTGATGAGTTTGTGCCGATGGTTAAAAAGTTTATTAAGGAATTTCGCCCGACTATTGAAGAAGTTAACGAGCTACTTTCATTCAACAAAATTTTTATTGAAAGAACTGCCAATATCGGCGTTTTGCCTCCCGATACCGCAATCAACTACGGAATTACAGGTCCGAGTTTAAGAGGTTCAGGAATTAAATGGGATCTTCGTAAAAACGATCCTTATTCGATTTATGACCGATTCGAATTCGATATTCCCGTCGGCGAAGGAAAAGTCGGGACCGTGGGCGATTCGTGGGACAGATATTGGGTAAGAATGCTGGAAATGGAGCAGAGTTTAAGAATCATCGAACAGGCAATTGATAATATTCCGGACGGAGACGTTCACGAAATGGTTCCGAAAAGAATTAAAGCTCCGAAAGGCAATGTATATGTACGCGCTGAAAATCCGAAAGGAGAATTGGGATTCTTTATTCTCAGCGACGGCAAAAACAATCCGTTCAGGGTTAAGGTTCGTCCCCCTTCCTTTGTTAACTTGTCGGTTCTCGGCGAATTGAGCAAAGGATACCTTGTAGCGGACTTAATTGCAATTTTAGGAAGTTTAGACATCGTTCTTGGAGAAATAGACAGATAATGTACGATTTATTAACTAATTTACTCGGTAATCAAATAGTAGCTTATGTTATTGCGGCATCATTGCCTTTGATATTCGTCTTAACATTCGTACTATTTGCGGTTTTAGCTGAACGAAAAGTTTCCGCTCACATGCAGGATCGTCTCGGACCAATGCGAGTCGGCTGGCACGGAATTATTCAAACTTTGGCAGATATGCTAAAACTTTTACAGAAAGAGGATATAGTACCTGAAGGAGCCGACAAAACGTTATTCAATCTTGCTCCTCTTCTTACATTTCTTGGTACTTACGCCGCTTTTGCTGCGATTCCTTTTGCCGGAATATACGTCGGCAGTTCCACCGCTATCGGAATTTACTATGTAACCGCTGTTTCCGGATTGGTTGTTGCGGGTCTGCTTCTTGCCGGTTGGGCTTCGGACAATAAATATTCCCTTTACGGAGCAATGCGTACAGCCGCTCAGATTGTCAGCTACGAAATTCCGACCGCGATTGCCATTCTTACTATGGTTATGGTTTCCGGCACATTAAGTTTGATGAAAATAAGCGATATGCAAACAGCTCACTTTTGGAATTGGTGGATTCTCGGGGGACCTGAAACGGGAATAGTTAAATTCCTTTTGATTCCCTTTATGATTATCACTTTCTTGATTTATTACATCAGTTCGCTTGCCGAAGTCAACAGAACGCCTTTTGACTTACCGGAAGCGGAATCGGAATTGGTTTCCGGTTATCACACGGAATATTCGGGAATGAAGTTTGCTTTCTTTTTCCTCGCAGAATACGCAAATATGTTCGCTGTTTCCGCTATTGCAGTTACTCTGTTTCTCGGCGGTTTCCATTCTCCGATCGGCTATCTCGGACATTCTCTCGGTATCGATTGGCTGGTTCCCGTTGAACAATTTTTCTGGTTTACGTTTAAAGGAACGGCTCTGGTATTCGTACAAATGTGGTTAAGATGGACGCTACCCAGAGTGCGCGTCGATCAGCTTATGGTTATCTGCTGGAAATATTTAATCCCTTACGCGGTAGTAAATTTAATTATTGTTGGAATTATTACATTATTATAGTTGAATAAAGAAAAATGAAAAAATACTTAAAAAATACATGGGATGCTCTCTGGACGATTTTCATCGGAATGAAAGTTACATGGAAACACCTTTTCATACCTTCCGTAACTATTCAGTATCCGGACGAACACAGACCGATCCCCGACAGAGCGAGAAACCGCCTTTATGTAAATATCGACGATTGTATCGGCTGTATGCAGTGCCAAAGAGCGTGTCCGGTTGACTGTATCGATATTAAAACGGTTAAGGCGCTTCCGACCGACGAATTGGGTTTAACTTCAAAAGGGACAAAAAAAGCGCTTTGGGTTACTCAGTTTAATATTGATTTTGCAAAATGTATGTATTGTCAGTTATGCGTTTTTCCCTGCCCTACAGAATGTATTACGATGACAAAGGTTTTCGAATTTTCGGAATATGAAAGGGAAAAACTTCTTTACAATTTCTCTAATCTTACTCTATCGGAAGTGAAAGAAAAAGAAGAAAATTACGCAAAATTTATGGAAAAGAAAGCGGCTGAAAAAGCCGCCGCCGCTGCCGCAAAAGCTAAAGCTGCGGCTGAAGCCAAGGCAAAACAAGAAGCTGAAAAAAAAGATAACGATAATAAACCCTCTTCAGAAGAAAAAGACAGTTAAGAAATGGAACTCTACGATATAATATTTTATTTAGTTGCGCTAATGGTTGTAGTTTCGGCGGCAATAGTCGTCGGCTCCAAAAACATTGTGCGCGCGGCATATTCGCTCCTTTTTACTTTTCTCGGAGTAGCGGGAATTTATATTCTTCTCGGAGCTGATTTTATCGGTGTAACTCAGCTTATGGTTTACGTAGGCGGAATTTTGATTCTACTCCTCTTCGGTATAATGCTTACTAATAAAGTTTACAGCGTTGACATCCGGAGAGAAAACGCTTACATAATTCCATCGATAGTAATAGTGGGTATTTTCGCCGCATTTTTAATATTTGTAATGACGGAAACCAATTGGGTTACCGCCGACCCGACTTTCCCGAACACAACCGTTTTTGAATTGGGAAAGACGCTGCTTGTTCATTATTCAATAATATTTGAAATACTTGCCATTGTTCTTTTAATTGCTCTTATCGGAGCCGCAACTTTGGCGAGAAATGATAATAAAGAGAGGTAAACATTGGCTCATGTCGGATTAACACATTTTCTTATTTTGAGCGCAATTTTATTTTCGCTCGGAATTTACGCCATTGTAGTTAGAAAAAACGCAATCATGGTTATGATGGGAATAGAGCTTGTTCTCAATTCCGCAAATATCAATTTTATTGCTTTTTCGCACTTTGGCAATTACGGCATAAGCGGACAAATAGTTTCACTTGTTGTAATTATTTTGGCTGCGGCCGAAGCTGCGGTTGCTCTTGCAATTGTGCTTAATTTATTCAAAACGTATTCTCATATTAATGTTGATGAAGTTAATAAACTTAAAGAATAGGAAATTATGCCTGGTTCTAATTTAATTACATTGTCTCTGATAATACTGTTTCTGCCGTTAATAGGTTTTATAACGGTATTATTGTTCGGAAAAAGGTTCTCAAAGTTATATAATTTTGAAATTGGTATTTTATCCGCCAATTTGCTTCTGACTCTTTACGTAGCTTACGAAAAACTCTTTGTTTTCGCCAATCAGAAAATAGCGATGGACGCTACTTGGTTCAGTTTCGGCAATATTCCGGGAATCGGTCAGTTGAATATCGATTTGGGAATTGAGCTTACAAATATTACGGTTATGATGCTCTTTGTCGTTAATCTGATAAGTTTTTTGGTTCATATTTATTCCACTGAATATATGAAAGGCGATTCACGTTTTTCACGCTACTATTCCTATTTGGGAATTTTCACATTCTCAATGCTGGGAATCGTTTTAACCGATAACTTTTTGATGCTTTATATTTTCTGGGAATTAGTGGGACTATCCTCTTATCTCTTAATCGGCTTCTGGTACGAAAAAGATTCAGCCGCTAACGCCGGGAAAAAAGCATTTCTTGTAAACAGAGTCGGCGATATGGGAATGTGGCTCGGGATTTTAATTCTCTTCACTAATTACCATACATTCAAGTTCGATACAATTTTTGCTCAGATAGGATTGGGCAATATTCCGTTCGGCAGCGAAGCTTGGCTTACTGCCGCGGGAATACTCCTGTTTATGGGAGCGGTCGGTAAATCGGCTCAGTTCCCTCTCCATGTTTGGCTTCCCGATGCAATGGAAGGTCCTACTCCCGTCAGCGCGTTAATTCACGCCGCCACTATGGTTGCAGCCGGCGTTTATATGCTTACGAAAATTTTTGTAATTCTTTCTGCGGATGCTTTAACGGTAATCGCTCTTGTCGGCGCATTCACTTCATTCTTAGCCGCAAGTATTGCAATTACTCAAAACGATATTAAAAAAGTTCTTGCCTATTCAACCGTAAGTCAACTTGGCTATATGGTAATGGCTGTAGGCGTTGGAGCTTACACGTTCGCTTTCTTCCACTTGGTAACTCACGCTTTCTTCAAAGCTCTTTTATTCCTTGGCTCAGGTTCTGTTATTCACGCAATGCACCACGAACAGGATATGCGTCAAATGGGCGGTTTGAGGAAAAAGATGCCGATTACATATTACACTTTTTTAACTGCAACGCTCGCAATTTCCGGTATTCCCCTCTTTTCGGGATTTCTGAGTAAGGATGGTTTGTTAGCCGGGACTTACGCTTTCGGACTTTTAACAGGACATTGGACGGTCGCGATTTTCGGTTTCGTTGTAGCTTTTATGACGGCATTCTACATGTTCCGCTTGGTGATTATGACTTTCCACGGAGAACCGCGCAACAAGGAAAAATATGATCACGCACATGAAACACCGAAAGCAATGACAATTCCCCTTATTACTCTCGCAGTGCTTTCAATCTGGATTTGGTACACTCCCAATCCTTTTAATCCCGAAGCGGGCTGGTTCTACAATAAGATGGAAGTAAAAACCACGGTAGTTCCGCAGGATATGCGCTTCAACTTTATGAAAACCGAAGCTCCGGAACATGAAACAGCAGAAGCGGAAAAAACGACCGCCGAAACTCATGAAACCGTTGAAAGCGAACAAGTTGAAGGTACGACGCGCGTAATGCACTCGGAGATGTACGAACACGCTATGCACGAAGCTCATCTTCCGACAATGATTTGGTCGATCCTCCTTGCCGGACTCGGAATATTGTTCGCTTACATCATTTACCAGTGGAAAAAGATTTCAGCCGACGAGCTTGCAAAAAAATGGCCTTGGCTCTACAAGTTTTCACTTAATAAATGGTACGTTGATGAGTTTTACGATAAAACTTTTATCGGAGGCACGCTGGAATTCAGCCGCTGGCTCTCCATTTTCGACAACAAAGTCGTTGACGGAATCGTTAACGGAGCGGCTACTTTAACGCGCGGAGTTTCAGCCGTAAGCGGCTGGTTCGACACTTATGTTGTTGACGGACTTGTAAACTTCACGGCGTTCTTCAGCGGCGTGCTCGGCTTCGGATTAAAGAAAATACAAAATGGTAAAGTGCAAAGCTATGTGCTTGTCGTAGTTTTATCGTTAATACTTTTATTCGTAATGTTTTTACCGTTTTTTTAATTGTTTGAAATAATAAAAATAGGACTTATATAGAATGAGTTTTCCGATTTTAACACTGATTACATTTGTTCCGGTTGTGGGAATGGTTGCAATTCTTTTTTTGAAAAAAGGGCAAGACAATGCCGTCAGATATACGGCTTTAACCGCAACAGCCATCCAGTTGGTACTGGCAATTATTATGCTCTTCGCTTTTGACTTTACAAAAGCCGGCATTTTGGACGCCTCTACTTTCCAATTTGTTGAAAAAGCGCGTTGGATTACAATTCCCAACGTTTCCTGGATAGGGACTATCAAAATCGACTATTTTGTAGGCGTTGACGGCTTAAGTATTCTTATGGTATTCCTTTCGGCGTTCGTTTCCTTTATCGCCACACTCTCCTCATGGAATATCAAGAAAATGGTAAAAGGTTACTTTATGCTGTTCCTTTTGCTCGACGCCGCAATGATGGGAGTTTTCGTTTCTCTCGATTTCTTCTTATTCTATGTTTTCTGGGAAATTATGCTTCTCCCGATGTACTTCTTAATCGGTATCTGGGGCGGTCCCCGCAAGGAATATGCAGCTATTAAGTTCTTTATTTACACATTGTTCGGAAGTATCTTTATTCTTCTTACAATGATTGCGCTCTATTTCAGCGCGACGGAAACGGTAAACGGAATTCAGCTTCATACGTTTAATTTAATCGAGTTGACCAAAGCGTCGGCTTATTCTGCAACCGGAATTTTATCGCCGCAAAATCCGAATAACTGGAGAATGATTGCCTACATCTTCCTTTTCATCGGATTTGCAATAAAAATCCCAATGTTTCCGTTCCACACTTGGCTGCCTGACGCCCACGTTGAAGCTCCGACACCGATAAGCGTTATTCTTGCCGGCGTACTCTTGAAAATGGGCACCTACGGAATTTTAAGAATCAGTTACCCGATTTTCCCCGAGATTACAAGAGAACTTGCCTGGTACATCGGATTGTTCGGCGTGATTAATATTATTTACGGAGCTTTGGTTGCTCTGGCACAAAAAGATTTCAAAAAACTTATCGCCTACTCCTCCATTTCTCACATGGGTTATGTGCTTCTCGGAATGGCGACTCTTTCTGTAACCGGTATCACCGGAGCAATTTTCCAGATGTTTAACCACGGTACGATTACGGCAATGTTATTCCTTATCGTCGGCGTTATTTACGACAGAGCGCACACTCGCGGTATTTACGAGTTCGGCGGTTTGGCAAACAAAATGCCGGTCTATACCGGAATAGTAACAATAGCTTTCTTCGCGGCAATCGGTTTGCCGGGACTCAGCGGTTTTATTTCCGAATCTCTCGTATTTATTGGCGGTTTCGGTTCAACCGTTACTCGTACGCTTACTATCGTCGGTTTACTCGGAATTTTACTCGGCGCAGCTTATATGTTGTGGACGCTTCAGAGAATTTACTTCGGTAAGTTCAACGAAAAATGGAGTTTCATGGAAGACCTTACTCCGCGTGAATATTTAATGTTTGTCCCTCTGGCAATCGTAGTTATTTATCTCGGAGTTCAACCGGGACTCGCAATCGACTTTATGAATACATCAGTTAAGACTTTTGTTCATTTTCTTAACACTGCAGCATTTTAGAACGAAATTAGGATATTGACATAAATTATGAACAATTTATCAAATTTTATTGGTTCACTTAGCATAATTAAGCCGGAAATTGCAATAGCGATTTCACTTGTTGTGGTGCTGATTTTCGACCTTATTTTTAAGGAGAAAAAAACTATCATTCCCTATATCGGTATTGCGGGATTAGTAGTAACATTCTTCCTTTTAATTGCTCAATTCGGACAGACACACGCCGGATTCTTCACTTCCCCCGGCGCTAAAATCGGGATGTTCGCTCTTGACCCGTTCAGCACATTCTTAAAATTAATAATAGTAATTACTTCGATTATTGTTATTATTATGTCAATTTCCTCCGATGAAATTAAGTCGGTAACGCAAAGATCCGGCGAATATTACACCCTGATGTTCGGAATGATTCTCGGAATGATGTTCTTAACATCCGCTACCGATTTTCTGCTGATTTACGTTTCGGTCGAGTTAATGTCGCTTTCCTCATACGTTCTCGCCGGCTTTCTGAAGCAACAGAAACGCCCTGCCGAATCCTCATTAAAGTATGTAATTTACGGCTCTGTCTCATCCGGAATAATGCTTTTCGGTATCTCTTTGATATACGGACTTTACGGAACAACAAACCTTGCGGCAATTGCCTCTGCGGGAAATATTCAAGGATTTAATTACATAACTATGACAGTCGCGTCGATACTTGTTTTTGTCGGTATCGGATATAAAATTTCGGCGGTCCCATTCCATTTTTGGACGCCCGATGTTTACGAAGGCGCTCCGCTTCCAATTACCGCTTACCTTTCGGTTGCGAGTAAAGCGGCAGGCTTTGCATTTTTGGTTCGCGTTATCCAGTTAGGATTTGCAACCGGAAGCGATTCCCACGGCTTCTGGGAAATGATCAGCGGAGTTGATTGGAGAACTTTCATTATTTTGATAGCAATTTTAACCATGAGCGTCGGTAACTTGGTGGCTTTGTGGCAGGACAACTTAAAACGACTACTTGCCTATTCGAGTATCGCTCACGCCGGTTATTTAATCGCCGCTCTTGCCGCATTTTCAAACGAGAGCATCCTTGCCATTTTAGTTTACTTTGTTTTCTACATGCTAATGAACCTCGGCGCTTTCTACACAGTAATGGTTGTCCGTAACAAAATCGGAAGCGAAGATATTAACGATTACGACGGCTTGGGACGCACAAGTCCATTACTCGGAGTTGTTTTTGGAATTTTCCTATTCTCACTTGCCGGCGTTCCCCCGTTTGCGGGATTCATCGGAAAACTTTACATCTTTGTCGCTCTTGTGGACGCAAAATTGATTGCGCTCGCCGTTATCGGCTTGCTAAACGCCACATTATCGGTTTACTACTATATGCGAATAATGAAGCACATGTATTTCAATAAACCCAATGAAATGACGCCTTCTATTGAAGCTCCCGTTTTGGATAAAACAATGCTGATTATTCTTGCGGTTCCGACATTGCTGTTCGGTATTTTCTTCCAGACAATCGTGCATCTCGCTCAGCAGTCGGTTCATTTATTGGGATTATAAAATTTATTTCGATTTTCGGAGATATTAATGAATCATATACAAGAATTGGTAAATAATAAAGAAACATTTTTCAAATACATGGCAAATTTCTTCCCCGTGTATTATAAATCGAATCTCTTTTTAAGAGACGTTCAGTTTGCAATTAAAAATTACTTCGACCAGAAGAACGATAAACTCTCCTACACCGAGACCGAAAACTTGGCTCTGGAACTAATGAAAAATCTCGTTGAAAACGGCGAAGCCAAAATCTTAACTGAAAACAAATCTTGGGAATTTTTAATCAAATTGGATTAAGTCTCTTTCCCCTCAATTTTTAACCGATAGCGGATTAATTTCAGTTATCGGTTTTTTTGTGCTATTTCTTAAACTTTAATTATTCTTATAATTTTTAGAAAGCTTCGCATAACCTAATTTATCCCAAAATTGTCATTAGAATTTTTTCTAATCTAAAATTTTTAAGAAAAATACTATTTTTTGTAACGTAGATTGCTTGCAATCTGCGAAAAAACAGCATAATGCTAAATTGCAGCCACAGATTGACCGTTCG
>WGCV01000040.1 GCA_015493615.1 Melioribacteraceae bacterium | reverse complement strand
CTTTTGTCAATAACTTGGATGCTGATTTTGCCGCTTTTATTTTTCTTTTTTCTTACAAACATAGATGAAAAATAACAAATTCAGACATCTGGGACACCCATTTTTAATTTGTTTTTCTTATAACTTATTTAAATAGAATAACTTAACTTTTTTACTCGTTTTTCGTGCACAAAACAGGAAAAAGACCTTGACGATTAAAATATCGTCAAGGTCTTAAAAAACCGCGTTAGATATATTTTCTAACTGTTGTTTTTGCTTTTCGCGGGCTGCGGAATCGGCTTTAGCACCAATGTAGTGGATTTTCCGAGACTGACAATTATTTCGCTTATTCTATCTTTGGCAAAATTCAGAAGATTTCCTTCCCCTTTCCAGACTTCAAATTTTCCGAAAGAATTGTGAAACGGCGAACCGTTCATTCCTTCGGTTTTTGTGAAGTCGTTGGGGAAAAAGAGTTTATACTGTACTGTTTCCCCCGGATTGATGACGTTAATATCGGGAAAATCGTCCCGCTCGCCTTTAAGTAAAACGTACTTGGCGCTGTCCACGGTCATAACTTCAAAAAGATCTTCATTGTAATTTGTACGTATCGGTTTTTGGCTTCTGTTGATAATTTTAAGCAGCAGATAATCCGGTTTTATTTCCGCGTAAGCAAAAACCAGAGGATTCATTTCAAAAGTGCTGGCATACTGCGCTCCGTTCTCATCGGAATAGGAGACAATCTTAAAACGATTTGCCGCCGCCGGATTCATTTCGATTCCGAAAAAATCATTCATCGGCGTTGTTGAGCATGCGTTGAAACCTATCAACGCGGAAAGTAACAATATTGATTTAATCATAGTTTTCATTTTTGTACCCTAATTTATTAGGCGTTTAATTCTTTAGTTATACTCTCATTATAGACGATATTTCTCGCGTTAAGTTCCTCCATTATGAAATTAAAGGAGCTTCCCTCTTTTCCAAGGAGTTCGGGCGGGAAAATTCCTTTTTCGTTAAACTTGTTTTCCGAAAGCAATCGAAGAAAAGCGGTAGCCGTATATCCGGTTGTTCGCGCCATAGAATGTATTCCCGATTCGGGAGAGTATTCATCGTACAGGTTGTATTCGTATGTATTTTTCCCGTTCCCCGATTTCCCTTTTACTCTGATTTTCATAACTGTAATATCAACTTCGCCTTCCTTAAGTTCCCACTGAGGAAAGAGAATTTTACTTGTAAATTCAATCGGAGAAATGCCGTAGTCGCCAAAGTCGAGTTTCTTTTCCGAGAAAAATCCCATATCGCGGAGAAGCATGATTTTTTCCCTATGACCAACGTAGCGTAAAGTCTTTTCTTTCATCTCGGGAACATCGAGCGTTTCAATCAGCGTTCTTAATCCGTCGCTGTTAAACGCTTCGAGCGAACCGAGTTGAGGGAAATCCAATATCTCAGGATCTGTAAGAGGCGGTTTTACCACAACATTTCCGTTTTCCACAAGGCGCGCTGGACGAGTGTATTCTTCGATAACGTCTGCGGGAGAAAATACGGCTTTGTATTCAAAAGGATATTCCCTGACTTTCGGCAATCCGCCGACATATATTTCAATTGATTCCGTTTTGTCCAATTTCCCGTATGCGTAACCGCTCAGGTAATTGCTCATTCCGGGCGCAACTCCGCAATCGACAATCGCGGTAACGCCTTTTTCTATTGCCAGATCAGCCAAATCAAAAGGATTTTCAGGATAGAACGCAATGTCGATTACATTTTTCCCCGCTTCAATAATTGAGCGAAGAGTTCTGAAACCGATTGCGCCGGGAACCGCATTAACGACAAAATCGAAAGGTTGCAGAGCGGAAATAAGCTCGGTAGAGTTTAACGCGTCAATTTCTTTTTTTGTAATTTGCGGGAAATTATCCAGCTTTGTATTTGATGAAAAATCTTTATCAAAAGAAGTTACATTAAAATTCTTGTCGGCGGCTAAATCCTTTGCGATTGCGCTTCCTACAAGTCCCGCACCGATTACGGCAATATTTTTTGTCGCTACAGTTTCCACATTACTCCTAAATTGAGTGAAAGAAAGCCGAAGTCGTCAACATCCCACGTTTGTCCGGTTTTCTTTTTGGTTGTAGCCATGGCGTAGTTAAATTTAATCTGTGAGATAAATTGCATTTTTTCATTTATCGGATAAGTAAACGCGGCGTCGGGAATAATCGTTACGTGAAAACGGTTTTGCGTGATATTTTTCGAGGCGGAGGAGATGGATTTGGAAACATACATTGCGCCGAATGCAAATCCGAAGTTAAAGCTCGGTTTGTTTCTATATCCGAAAAAGTAATGCGTTTGCAAAAGGAGCGGAATAGCAAGAGCCGAGCGGTCGTTATTGCCGGAAACTACTGTTCCGTCAAAATTGTAGCTGTCGGCGCTGCTTTCCGAAAAGTAGTTTACTCCGGATGCAAAACCGATAGAGATATCTCTGTCAATAAATTTTCTGTATTCCACCGAAAAACCGATCGGACTTACGTTTGAGATAAAACTGTTAAAATGCGCCAGCGTCATTGAAGTGTTAATCGTTCCGATTACATATTTCTGCTGTGCGGATAAAGTTGCGAAGCTAAACAAAACCAATACCAAGAAGATTTTTTTCATTTTGAATCCCATCATTTTATCTAAAATATTAATTGAAAATAAGTAATTTAATAAGAAAAAAAGAAATAAATATGTGGAAAAATTTAATTCAGATTGCCGGCGTTAAAAATCTTGAAGAAGCGGAGACGCTTATTTCAAAAGGGGTAAAGTTTATCGGGTTTCCGCTGCGACTTACGGTTAACGCCGAAGACACAACCGAGGAAGAGGCAAAAAGCATTATCGAAACAATTAAATCGAGGTCGGTTCCGGTTTTGATTACGTATCTTTCCCGCGCAAGTGAGATTGACGAGTTTTGTAAATTTCTTGACGTTTCTGTTGTGCAGCTTCACGGAGAAATTGAATTAGCGGAATTAGAAAAGTTAAAAAGGGTAAATCCCGAATTGCAAATCATCAAGAGCTTAGTGATTAGAGAGAATAACTTTTCTACACTTGTCAAAACAGTGCAAACTCTTAATCCTCTTGCAGACGCTTTTATTACCGACACATTCGATCCGGAAACCGGAGCGGAAGGAGCAACCGGGAAAACGCACGATTGGGATTTAAGCAAAAAGCTTGTGGAACTAAGCGGTAAGCCGGTTATTCTTGCGGGGGGCTTAACTCCCGAGAATGTTTTTGACGCGATAATGCACGTTCGTCCTGCGGGAGTTGATTCCCACACGGGCGTCGAAGATGTTTACGGTAATAAAGACGCTGAAAAAATCGAACGGTTTGTTTCCGAAGCGAAAAGAGCGTTTAAGCGGATTGCGAAGCAAGCTAACTAATTAACCCTAAAATTTAAATATTTAAAACCGATTTAACCGCTAATGCTGAATATTCAGGAGATTGCCACAGAAATTGCTTGCGCAATTTCTTCGCAATGACGGTTCGTTTTTTAGCGTTGTCTCGTCATTACGACCCCGCAGAATGCGGGGGAAGTAATCTCACTAGAAAACTTACTCTTGTTGAACATTCCACAACTGCTTGTTTTCTATCAAGTTGTACGATTAATAAACTTCTGAATAACCGGGTCTTGGGATGATATTATTTCGTTAAAAGTTCCGGTAAAGTAAATTTTTCCTTCGTGAATCATCGAGATTTTTTCGGCAACATTTTTTACGCTGAACATGTCGTGCGTTACTACTACGGATGTTACGTCAAGTCTGTCGTTTAAGTCTTTGATAAGCGCGTCAATGGAATCGGACATAATCGGGTCAAGTCCGGTAGTGGGTTCGTCGTAAAGAATATATTTAGGGCGCGTAATCAGCGCGCGAGCAAGTCCCACGCGTTTCTGCATTCCGCCGGAAAGTTCGGAGGGTTTAAGCTGTTCCGTATCCGGAAGACCCACAAGCTCAAGCATTTCGGCTACTTTTTGTTTAATTTCTTTTTCCGTAAAATTAAATCCGTTTTCAACAAGCGGAAGTTTAATGTTTTCTTCAACAGTCATCGAATCAAAAAGCGCGGCGTTCTGAAAAAGGAAACCGAATTTTCTCCTTATTTCGTAAAGGCGATTTTCCGGGACTTCAAATATGTTTTCATTCTCAATTAAAACCTTGCCGGCGTCAGGTTTTATCAACGCTATAATTATCTTAAGAAGAACGCTTTTGCCGCATCCGCTTTTTCCGATTATTACATGCGATTCGCCGTCGTTGATAGTTAAATCAATTCCGTTTAAAACTGCATTTTGCTCAAATCGTTTTTTAATGCCGACAATATTTATCATTTTTTTCCCAACTTTTCCATTATCCGATATTTATCCGAATCGCCGTTCAACTTCTTCCATGATTTTTATTGCTGCTTCAGGAATCGGGGTGCCGGGTCCAAAAATTGCATAAGCTCCTTTTTCAATAAGATAATCATAATCCTGGCGCGGGATAACTCCGCCTACGATAACAATAATATCTTCTCGTCCGTATTTTTTAAGGGCTTCAACAAGCTGAGGGAGCAGAGTTTTATGTCCGCCTGCAAGCGAGCTCATCCCGATAACATGCACGTCGTTTTCAACGGCTTCGCGGGCGGTTTCTTCAGGCGTTTGGAAAAGAGGACCGATGTCAACATCGAATCCCATATCCGCGTAGGCAGTTGCCACAACTTTTGCTCCGCGGTCGTGTCCGTCCTGTCCCATCTTCGCAATTAAAATTCTCGGACGGCGTCCTTCTTTTCTCGCAAAATCGTCGGTTAATTTTCTTGCTTTTTCCAATCTGTTATCCTCGCTGCCGTGATACTCGCTGTTGTAAACTCCCGAAACGGTTTTTGTCATTGCTTTATATCTCCCGCTAACTTTTTCAATCGCATCGGAAATTTCTCCCAAAGTCGCTCTGGCTTTTGCCGCTTCAACAGCCAATTCCAAAAGGTTTTGGGAGGAATCTTTTACCGCCGATGAAATTTTATTAAGCAATTTTTCAACTTCCCCGTTATCCCGCTCGCTCTTTATTTTTTCTAAACGCTTAATCTGGGATTCGCGCACAACCGAATTATCCACTTCAAGAATTTCTATCGGCGTTTCCTCTTCCGCGCGATAATGATTAACGCCCACTATTATTTCCTCACCCGAATCAATACGCGCTTGTCTGCGGGCGGCGCTTTCTTCAATTCGTAATTTCGGAATTCCCTTTTCGATTGCTTTCGTCATTCCGCCTAATTTTTCGACTTCGAGAATATGTTCCCAAGCGCGCTGCATCAATTCATCAGTCAGTTTTTCCACATAAAACGAACCGCCCCAAGGATCGATTACTTTTGTAATCATAGTTTCTTCCTGGAGATAAAGTTGTGTGTTTCTCGCAATCCGAGCTGAAAAATCAGTAGGAAGCGCAATTGCTTCGTCAAGCGAATTTGTGTGAAGGGACTGCGTGTGCCCCATTGCCGCCGCCATTGCTTCAATGCAGGTACGCGCCACATTGTTAAACGGGTCCTGCTCTGTTAAGCTCCAGCCGGAAGTCTGCGAGTGAGTTCTCAGCGACATCGATTTAGGATTTTTAGGATTGAAATCTTTAACAATTTTTGCCCAAAGCATTCTTGCCGCGCGCATCTTGGCAATCTCCATAAAGAAGTTCATTCCAATCGCCCAGAAAAAAGAGAGGCGGGGAGCGAAGGAATCTATATCGAGTCCGGCGGATAATCCCGTGCGAATATATTCCAAACCGTCGGCGAGTGTGTAAGCAAGCTCCAAGTCCGCCGAAGCGCCCGCTTCCTGCATGTGATAGCCCGAGATACTGATGCTGTTGAACTTCGGCATATATTTCGCCGTAAACTTAAATATATCGGCTATTATCCGCATTGAGGTTTCGGGAGGATAAATATATGTGTTGCGCACCATATATTCTTTCAGTATGTCGTTTTGTATTGTTCCGGAAAGCTTTTCGCGAGGAACTCCGCTTTCTTCAGCGGCTGCGATAAAGAAAGCGAGAACCGGCAGAACGGCGCCGTTCATCGTCATCGAAACCGACATTTTATCAAGAGGAATTCCGTCGAACAAAATTTTCACATCCTCAATGGAATCAATGGCAACGCCGGCTTTTCCAACGTCGCCCACAACGCGCGGATGGTCGGAATCGTAACCGCGGTGCGTGGCTAAATCAAACGCAACGGAAAGCCCTTTTTGTCCTTGAGCCAAATTCCTACGATAAAAAGCGTTGCTCTCTTCGGCGGTGGAAAAGCCCGCGTACTGACGGATTGTCCACGGACGCACAACGTACATTGTGGAATACGGACCGCGCAAATATGGAGGAATGCCCGAATAATAATGGAGATGGCGCAAGCCGGATAAATCGTTAAAATCATAAAGAGGTTTGATTTTGATTTTTTCCATTGTGGCAAATTTTATACTGTCCGGAGGTTTTCCCGTTTCGGAAAAGAAAGATTGCGCCCATTTTTCTTTATCGGGGTTTTCGGCGCCGACTATGTCAATTTTTGTAAAATCGGGTTTAGACATTTTTTTTACTTAAAAATTTAGTTTCAAAAAGTTCTTTCAGAAAATCATAAACATTCATTCCGGCAAAAATAAAATCTGTATTTTCAAATTCTTTTAACTCGGAAACAACATCGGGATGTCTGCCGGCGATAAGGAATGTCTTGGTTTTATTGCTTGCGATAATTTTTTTTATTTGTGAAATTGATTCGAGGTAAATTTTATCCGAGGAAGCGAGCAGTATTATTTCCTCCGGAGATTTTTTTACGGTTCCTTCGGCGTCGTTTAGATTATCCGCCGGCGTTATGTTCAGCTCGAAAGCCGCCGTTTCAAAAAGGGAGCGGCTGAAGTCGGCGCGCGGCTTGTAATTGGAAACGCTTCCGATAGCGACGCCTTCGATTTTAGGATAACCGCCGGTTGTTTCGGCATAGCTGTTAACCGAGTTAAGGAGCTTTTCAAAAATTTCAGACGCCCTGTTAAAATCAAACGGCTCTATTTCGTCCCAAGAACTTGTGAAAGCGTTTTCAGCCGTTTTTTCCCGTTGAACATCTTTCGGGATTTCTCCGGAATTTTTCACATAAACATTTGTTCCGATTAAGGAAAGTTTTCTTCTTTTCAAATCCTTTATTTTTCTTTCCCGAACTTCGGCGATTAATTTTTGAGGAAGACCTTTTTTTAACGATTCAATCATACCGCCGTTTTCTTCAATCGATTGGAACAAAGTCCAGGCTTTGGCAACCAATTCGTCCGTCAAAGTTTCAACAAAGTAGGAGCCGCCGGCAGCGTCAATCACTTCTCTTACGCTTGTCTCTTCGCGAATTATTATCTGTACGTTTGCGGCGATTCTGCGGGAAAACTCATCCGGCGTTTCAAATCCAGCATTAAAGGGAGCGACCCGGATTAAATCCGCTCCGCCGATAACGCCCGCCAAAGCTTCCGTTGTAATGCGAAGCATATTTGAATATGGTTCGGTAAAAGTTTGTGTAAACTGCGAGCTTCGTACTTCCACCAGAACTCTTTGAATTTTTTCTTTAACTCCGAAACCCGCAAGAACGGAATCCCACAGAATTCTAAATGCTCGAAGTTTTGCAATCTCCATAAAAAAGTTTGTTCCGACGCTGAAAGAAAATTTTATCTTTTTGGCAATTGTTTCATTAGATAATTTATCATTCAGAAAGTTAAAATATTCAACTCCGGTCGCTATAGCAAAGGCAAGCTCCTGTACTGCGTTTGCGCCGGCGTCTCCGTATATTGAAGCGTCAACGCCGATTGTTCTTGCCGGAGGGAAACTCTCGGACATAATTTTTACATAATCTAAAAACTTTAATGAATCGTCATTCAATTCAGACTGCGGAAGTTTTCCCGCCGTAATAAATGTGGAAACCGGATCGGCTGTAAAACTGCCTCTGAAATTTTCGCCTGTTATTTTCTCTTCGTCGGAAAAGCGTTTTAAGTAATCGTAAAATTTAAGATAATCCGACGAGAAAGCTAAGTGAACGGGAGTCCGTGAAAAATCGATTCCACGAAACGCCGTTTTAAAATCATCGTAACTTTTTACCGGCAGAGAAAATTTATCTCCGATCAACTTGCCGTTCAATCCGTTAATCTTTACCGAAACGGAATTCTCTCTTTCCCGTAAATCGTGAAGGGCGGTTTCGTTAAAAGCTTTCGGGCTTGTCCGGTAAATATCTTGGGCGATTTCCCAATTCTTTAACGAATAGCCGGAAGCCTTAAAGCCGCGACGAAAATTTATTTGAGACGGGTAAGGAATTTTCTCTATCAGTTTTTTTGCGCCGTCAAAATCGTATAGCGGCGAAAGCGTTATTCCTTCGTAGGTTTCTGTTGTTAAAGAATCGAACGGTTTTCCCTTTAAGTCCCGTATTACTTTTTCCTTCCAAATTTCAAAATTCTGCTTTGGAAATTCCCGCGCGATATTAATCTTATTGTCCGGCATAAAGTTTTCCGTATTAAATTCCATTTTTAAAGTGCATTAACAAAAGTAACAAAAGTAGAAATATTTTTTTACTAATTCTTTAATTGTCAACATGAATTCTCTTTTGGTTCGTCGCGTCTCATTGCATTTTAAAAATAAATGTAATATTATTGAACTCATTTACAAATTATCAAATGGAGTTTTACAGTGAGTTTTTTAAAAACACTTTCTATTATGGTTTTGGCGATTGTATTTTCTTTAAATGCGCAGTCGTTAAAAGTTTCCGGCGGCAAAAGTAATATCAATTTGCTGTCTCAAGACGACAACGGTTATCAATTGAAATATTCAATCGGAAAGATTAAATATTTTAATGTCGAAACTAAAGCCGGCGAGTTTACCGAAGTAACAATACCGGGCAATTATCATTCGCATAACATCGGCGAACCGAATCTTCCCACAATGAACAAAATCATTGAGATTCCGGTCGGCGCCAAAGTTGAAGCTCGGATAATCAGTTATGATGAAAAAATTATTGATTTGAATCAAAAGGGAATTGTAAATCCCTTAATGCCGACGCAGCCCTCGCTTTCAAAGAGCGAAAACGCAGACGCGGTTCCTTTTGAATTTAACAGAGAGGTTTATTCGGAAGATAAGTTTTATTCGTTAAAAACGGCGGAGACAAAGATTCTCGGCATAATGCGCTACAGAAGATTGGCGCTTGTTCAAATCGCGCCGGTTGAATATAACCCGGTTAAAAATCTGTTGCGCGTTAAATATAACATTGTGGTAAACGTTAATTTTAAAAACGCCGACTTGGCGGCTACGGAGAATCTTAGAGAAAAATATTATTCTCCCTTTTTTGAAACCGACTTCGATAATATATTAAAGTTGGATACGAAGGACGACCCACAGTCGTTAATCAGATTTCCCCAAAAGTATGTGATAGTTGTTCCGAACAATTTTATTTCTACGATGCAGCCCTTTATCGATTGGAAAACTCAACAGGGATTTAACGTAATTCTTAAAACGTTCGACGGTTCGATAGGAAACAGCGAACTGAAAAATTATCTGCATGATTTATATAATAACGCGACGGAAGATGATCCTGCGCCGACTTATGTTTTATTTGTAGGCGACACGCAGCAGATTCCTCCTTTCAGCGGAACGACAGGCGGACATGTAACCGATTTGCCTTTTGTTGACGTAACCGGAGACTTTTTGCCTGATATGTATCCGGCAAGATTTTCAGCGCGCACGGTTGACGAACTTCAGCCGCAGGTTGATAAAACTTTGTATTACGAAAAATATCAGATTGCGGATCCTTCTTATCTTGATAATATTACTTTAATTGCCGGCTGGGACCCTTCGCACGCTTCGTCACACGGCTATCCTACAATTCGCTACGGACAAGTTTACTATTACAACGCCGCAAACGGTTTCAACACCAATATGTACGAAACAACCGGAAGCGGTCAATTTGAAACTGAAATCACCAACGATATTAACAACGGCGTTGCCTTTATTAATTACACGGCTCACGGAAGTCAGACGAGCTGGGCTGATCCTAATTTTACCGTTTCGGATGTTCATAACTTTACCAACGACGGCAAATACACATTGGCGATCGGAAACGCGTGTTTAACCGGCGCGTTTGATACCGGCGAATGTTTCGGCGAAGCGTGGCTGCGAAAAGCCAATGCGGGAGCAATCGGCTATATAGGCGGAACCAACTCGACTTATTGGGACGAAGATGTTTGGTGGTCAACAGGTTATTTTGATCATGTCGGCGACGGCGTAACTCCGACTTTTGAAGAAACGTCAATGGGAGCTTATGACGCCGCAAATATCACCGACGACTTGACCACGCAGTCGGCAATGGTTTATGTCGGCAACTTTGCGGTTACTACAGCCAATTCCTCAAGAAGCCATTATTACTGGGAAATTTACCAGCTCTTCGGAGATCCTTCTCTTATGGTTTATTGGGGAACGCCCGATCAGATGACCGTGAATCATTTACCCGTTATTATTTTAGGCTCGTCTTCTTATGACGTTGACGTCCCGGGAGTTCCAATGGCGCTTCTCGGTTTAACAAAAGATGGCGCGCTTGTAGCTTCCGCAATGACCGATGAAAACGGACATGCAACATTTAATTTCAGCCAACCTATTTCCGAGGCGGGCGCTTACACGCTTACGATTACGGCTTTGAATAAAATTCCTTACGTTGAAGAAATTCAGGCAATCGTTCCGGCAAACGTTACGCTTACCCCGAATTCAGCGGCTATTCAAACAGCTACGCAGATTGCCGTTAACGTAACCGACACCGCCAACGCTCCAATTTCCGGCGTAAAGGTTTGGGCTTCGGCTCCCGGTTATTTTGTCGATACCGTTTTAACCGATAACAACGGAACGGCTAATCTGACAATTGAATCTCCGGTCGGTCCTTTCATTATGGTAATGGGAAAACGCGCGGCGGACAGTTATCTGCTTTTCTCCGATACGCTTGCTATTACGGGCGGAGCTGATTTTGCAAATCCGCAATTAACCGTTGAAACTACTTACGGTTTGGTCGATACATTCTCGGTCGGATTAACCGGAACAATTAAAGGAAGCGGAACCAAAGACGGAGTTGTAGTTTACACAGCCGGCGAAGATGGAGTTTTTAATTCCGATTTAGCCGACACAATGTCGGTAACGCCTGCAACAACCGATCCTGTAATTGCATTTTTAGTTCAGCCCGGATATAATACGTACGAACGAATTTTCCCTGTAATAAAAGGGACGGGAAGCGTTGAAGGCTATATCAGAGACGCGCAAGGCAATGGAATTTTGAACGCCGTGGTTTCCTGCCAGCAGAATCACGAAGATATTTTTTCCGTCAACACGTCGTCGTCCGGACACTTTATTGCGCCGAAACCCGTTAACCTCGGGAATGCAACGTTCCTTGTAAGAGCTTTCGGATATGAATCGTCGTCGTTTGATTATTTTGTTAACTATCCCTCCAACATGGTTGAAGATACGCTTCAGAGCGCGCCGTCAAGCTATATTCAGGGTACGGTAACAAACGAACAAGGCGAAAGTTTGGAAGCAACCGTAAAGCTTTACAGATTCGACACGGGCGAACTTTATAAGACGCTTTACACTTCGTCAAGCGAACCGGGAGTTTTCGGAGATACGATTGTTAACTTTGATTATGAGGTAAAAGTTAAATCGAGCGGGTACAAAATGCTCGATACGTTAATTACGGTTTCGGGAAATGAAACTTGGAACTTTTCTCTCGAACTTCCGAGCGGAATATTAATTCTTGCAGCCGATTCAAAAGGGTATTTCGCAGATAAGGAAAAAACCATTCCGATTAAGAACTTAGATGGAATAAAACTAACTTCCACGGAAATAGCAGATACGCTTAACTCATGGAATATGAGCTGCACCGTTGAGACTCCAGGCTCGACAGATCCGACAACGTGGACTAATTATTCCGCAATCTTTTATCTGCAGGGTTCTTCATCATCGTCAATTGATAATAATTTACAGACTAAAATCATCGATTATGTAAATAACGACGGCAAAATGCTTATTGAAGGCGGCGAACTCGGATATGCAAACAGATCCGAGCCGATAGCTTCGGCGGTTCTGCATGTAACCGGTTGGTCTTCCGATAACAGCGGCAATATTAAAAATAAAGATGTTCGTTCGATGCTCTGGCATTCGCCGTATCAACTTCCTCTTACAATCAATCACACCTATTCCGATTGGGGAGACGAAGACGCAATGGAACCGGCGGACAGCAACGAAGTTATAGCGGTTTGGACTAATTATGGCGACAAATCCTCTATTATCGCTTATAACGGGCAGGTTGTTTATCTTTCCTTTAATTATGCAAATATTTCCGACGGAACGATTAAAGGGAAACTTCTTAAGAATATTTGTAAATATCTCGATTTGCTAACCCCCGTTTCCGTAAATGACGATAACGGATTAAATCCCGTTCCGGATAAATTTATTTTGGCGCAGAACTATCCCAACCCGTTTAATCCTACAAGTACGATTAAATTTGCTCTGCCGGTAAATTCAAATGTAACTCTTGACGTTTACAATGTTCTCGGACAGAGAGTTTCACAGTTGGTTAACGGTAAATTAACCGCGGGTTACCATTCGGTTAAATGGGACGCCGGAGTTTTTGCTTCCGGAGTTTATATTTACAAATTATCTGCGAAGGATAACAAAGGAAACCAAATTTTCAGTTCCACGAGAAAGATGGTTTTATTGAAGTAAATATCAGCGCAGAAAAGTTAAACGAAAAAACCTCCGTTTTTCAGCGGAGGTTTTTTTATTCCGGAAAATGTCATTAGAAATTTATTCCCTAACCAGAACAAGCCGGGAACAACATGAGAAAAAGTTGAAAAAAAATAATCATTCCGATTAACCCACTGATTCATCAGTGGGCAAAAGGAAAACCATAATTGCAGTAACCGGTTCACCGGTTTATTTGCCAATGAGTTAACGAAACCGGTAAACCGATTGAACGTCATTTCTTTTGCGTTCTGATCCCATTGCCGAAGCAATGGAGTAATTATCCCAAAATTGTCATTAGAAAAATTTTCCAGCTCTAAAAACTTAAATAACAAAACGTTTTTTTGTAGCGTAGATTGCTTGCAATCTGCGAAAAAACAGCTTGACGCTAAATTATTTCAGCCACAGATTGACCGTTCGCAAGCTCACTAAT
>WGCV01000039.1 GCA_015493615.1 Melioribacteraceae bacterium | reverse complement strand
ATTAGTGAGCTTGCGAACGGTCAATCTGTGGCTGAAATAATTTAGCGTCAAGCTGTTTTTTCGCAGATTGCAAGCAATCTACGCTACAAAAAAACGTTTTGTTATTTAAGTTTTTAGAGCTGGAAAATTTTTCTAATGACAATTTTGGGATTATAGTATCCCGCTCAATTTTCATTCTCTCTTTTCCGAGAAAAAAAATGAGAAAATTCGTATATTTCGATAATTGATTAATAAATAAGATAAGAGAGTGGAAGAAACACGTATGATGCAAGTTGGGCAATTGCTATTCGGTAGAAAAATCGAATAGAGGAAAGTCCGAACTCCAAAGGACAGAGCGCCGGGTAACTCCCGGGAGCCGCGGGCGAAAGTCCGCGGTTACGGAAAGTGCCACAGAAAATATACCGTCACGGATTTCTCCGTGATAAGGGTGAAAAGGCAGGGTAAGAGCCTACCGCTTCGATAGTAATATCGAAGGTCCGAAAGGAGTTCCGCTTTTGCGGAATCATGGCAAACCCCACTCGGAGCAAGACCAAGTAAAGGGAACTTCCATTTTGGATCGAAGTTGTCCGCTTCGTTTGTTCCCAGGGTAGGTCGCTTGAGCTTGTCGGTAACGGCAGGCCTAGATAAATAATTGCCGTCCCATTGTTATGGGATTACAGAATTCGGCTTACAGACTTGCATCAGAAGTGTTCTTCCGTATTGAGAAAATGCAAAAAACACGTTGGAAATTCGGAGAGCGCGTCCCGCATGAAGATGCGCTCGCTTTAGCAGACAGTTTGAATATTTCGGTAGTTCTTGCGGAACTTCTAATTCAGCGGGGCGTTACTAATTTTTTGGAATCAAAGAATTTTTTCAGACCTACGCTGGAAGACCTGCACGACCCGTTTTTAATGGACGGAATGGAAGAAGCTTCTATTCGTACAATCGAGGCAATCACCTGCAATCAAAAAATAGTTGTTTACGGAGATTATGATGTTGACGGAACATGCGCATCGTCATTGATGTACATGTTTCTTAAAAATCTCGGCGCCGATGTTGAGATTTATATCCCGAACAGACTATCCGAAGGTTACGGGATTTCCCGGGACGGAATCGACTTTGCAAAAGAGCATAACACTCAGCTGATAATTTCAGTCGATTGCGGCATCACGGCGGTTGACGAAGTTGATTATGCCAACTCGCTTGGGATTGACACAATAATCTGCGATCATCACCAGCCGAAAGAAAAACTCCCCGAGGCTTATGCAATATTGGACCCGCTTAAACCGGGCGACACTTACCCCTTTAAGTATTTAGCCGGAGCCGGAGTAGCGTTTAAACTTGCGCGCGCAATCGGCGACAGAGTAGGGAAAAAAGAGTTGGCGATGAACTACGTTGATTTGGTGGCGCTTGCCAGCGCGGCGGATATTGTTCCCCTAACGGATGAAAACAGAATTTTAGTTCGCGCCGGATTGGATATGATTAACGATAATCCGCGTCCCGGAATTGCGGCGCTTCTGCAGATTGCGCGGATGACGCACGGTAATCTATCCTCAGGGCAGATTGTTTTTACGATTGCGCCCCGGATAAACGCCGTCGGTCGATTGGGCGATGCGATGCGCGCTGTCGCTTTATTTACAAGCGAAGATCACGACGAGGCGCGCGAAATAGCTTCCGTTCTCGAAAGTGAAAATCTGGAAAGAAGAAAAATCGACGAAGTTACTTTTTCCTACGCCCTCGATATGATAAAGGACAAAGTAGATTTCGAACGCGACAAAGCGATAATTCTTCACGGCGACGACTGGCATCCGGGCGTTATCGGCATTGTGGCTTCACGCCTCGTTGAAAAATATCATCTTCCTTCTATAATGCTTACGACAATTGACGGAGTGGCAAAAGGCTCGGCGCGAAGCATTCAGGGATTTGATATTTATCAGGCTTTGGAGCAATGCAAAGATTTGCTTGTCCAATTCGGCGGGCATAAAGCGGCAGCCGGACTTGAAATCGAGGTCGATAAAATAGATGAATTCCGCCGCAGATTTAATGAAGTTCTCAACACACAGCTTTCCGAAAATGACATAATTCCCGAAATAGAAATAGACGCAGAAATTAATTTTTCCGAAATAACGGCAAAGTTCATTAGAATTCTGGACCAATTCGCGCCTTTCGGTCCGGGAAATCATCGTCCCGTTTTTCTTGCTCGGAATGTAAGATGGGCGAATAATCCCAGAATTGTGGGGAAGAATCATATTATCGGAATGTTAAAACAGGAAAACTCGGATAAGGTTTTTGACGCCATCGGTTTTAATCTCGGCGGAATCATGAACGAGATTGTTGATAAAAATAAAATTTTAATGGATATTGTATTTACGATTGATAAATTTTATAAATGGGATAAAGCTTTCCCGCAATTAAAATTGAAAGATATAAGAATTAAAGAAGATTGAGGTAAAAATGTCCGGACATTCAAAATGGTCAACCATTAAAAGAAAGAAAGCCGTAATTGATGCAAAACGCGGAAAACTTTTTACAAAGCTAATTAAAGAAATTACTATTGCCGCTCGTCAGGGCGGCGGCGATCCCGGAGCCAATCCGAGATTGCGTCTTGCCATAGATAACGCAAAATCCGCCAACATGCCGATGGATAACATCGAACGCGCAATTAAAAAAGCCACGGGCGAACTTGAAGGCGTTCAATATACCGAGCTTACGTACGAAGGTTACGGACCGAGCGGAGTTGCAATTTTGGTTGAAAGCGTTACAGACAACAAAAACAGAACCGTTGCCGAAGTAAGACATCTTTTCAGCAAGTACGGCGGCTCAATGGGCGAATCAGGTTCAGTGCTTTGGATGTTTGACAGAAAAGGCGTAATCACATTTCCCGCGCAGGGAAAAACGGAAGACGACATTATGGAAATCGTGCTTGACGCCGGCGCCGAGGATATTCAGCTCGACGACGGCTACTTTGAAGTTACAACCGAAGTAGAGACATTTGAAGACGTTCGCAAAGCCCTTGCGGAAGCGGGTATTGAAATAGAAAATGCTTCGCTGCAGTGGATTGCAAAAAACACGGTTGATATTTCCGGCGAAGCGCAGGAAAAGGTTTTGAAACTTATCGACATGCTTGAAGATAACGACGACGTTCAAAACGTTTACTCCAACGCTAATTTTTTAGACGATGAAGAATAATGAAAATTCTCGGAGTTGATCCCGGAACCTTAATTACAGGTTTCGGGATTATTCAATACGAAAAGAATAAACTTACTTACATCACTTCCGGCATTATTAAACCCCCGCCAAGAACTTCCATGGGAATCCGCTTAAAAATAATTTACGACGATCTTTTTTCCCTGATAAAAACATTTGAGCCTGATGAATTTGCAATTGAAACTGCATTTTACGGGAAAAATATTCAATCGACGATGAAGATAGGATATGCTCGCGGAATTTCGATTCTTGCCGCGGTTCAAAATAATATAAATACTGCGGAATATTCCCCCCGCTCGATAAAGCAGGCTGTTGTGGGAAAAGGCGCCGCTTCAAAAAAACAAGTGCAGTTTATGATAACCCGCCTGCTTGCTTTGGGAAACGGCGATAAAACTTTTGACGAAACCGACGCTCTTGCCGTAGCCGTTTGCCATGCATTTAAAGCCAACGAAAGCAAGTCCGCCGGACAAAGCTGGAAAACATTCGTTGATAACAATCCCGATTTAATTGTGAGATAAATTATGATTGGATTTTTAAGAGGAAAAATATTAAACAAAAAGCCGACTTCCGTTTTATTGGATGTTAACGGTGTAGGTTACATAGTAAATGTTTCACTTTCCACTTTTGACAAACTCCCCGCCGAAGGCAAAACTGCGGAATTATTCGCACATTTAAGCGTTCGTGAAGACGCTATGAATTTGTACGGCTTTTTCACCGGAGAGGAAAAAGCAATTTTTGAATTGCTAATCGGAATAAGCGGAATAGGTCCGAAACTGGCTCTCGGAATTCTTTCCGGCATTCAAAGCCGCGAACTTGTCGAAGCGATTCAAGCCAATGATGTTCCGCGCATAGTAAGTATTCCCGGAATCGGTAAGAAAACTGCGGAACGGTTGATTATCGAGCTCAAAGATAAAATCGGCTCGGTTACCGGAGTGGAAACAACCGGAGTTCCGGCGGAAGCTTACGCGGTAAAAGGAGATGCAATCGCCGCTTTAATGAGCTTGGGCTACAACAGCAAAAAAGCGGAATTGGCTGTATCGCATATTTTAAGTAAATCGCCCGGATTGCAGCTTGAAGAAATCATTAAACTTGCTCTGGCGGGATTGAATAAATAGAATTTCTCTTTATTCGGGAACTCTGATTGCGACAAGACACTTCTCTTCGGAAATCGTTTTCCGCTTAACTTAATGATGAAATTTAATCTCCGTCTTTATCAAAAATTTTTCTCAACTCAAAAAGTGTAATTCCCGTAGCGACGGCTACATTTAGAGATTGCTTAATTCCGTATTGGGGAATTTCCACGGAAAAGTCGCACATGTCAATCAGTTCCTGATCGACTCCGGTTATTTCATTTCCGAGAATAACGGCAATCGGAAAATCACTCTCTTTTATTTCGTAGTAAGGAACGCTCGAATCGGTTTGTTCGAGCGCGCAGATTTTAACTCCCTTTGCTTTCAGCTTTTTTACTATTTCTTTCGGATCTTCATAATATTCCCAACTCACGCTTTCGGTTGAACCGAGCGCCGTTTTCAAAACTTCTTTTTTGGGAGGAGTCGGCGTATATCCGCAAAGGAACAGTTTTTCCACCATTGCACCGTCGGAAGAGCGAAAAATTGACCCCACATTATAACTGCTCCGGATGCTATTTAAAATAACATAAACCGGCATTTTTTTTACAGAGTCAATCGTTTCTAAAGTCGCTCTGTTTTCCGATATTTGATCGTGAGTAAGTTTTTTCATGTTAATCCGCAAAAAAAGAAACAAAAGTAGCATATTGTTTTTTAATTAACAAACAAGTAATGTATTTTTGTATATTAATTTTCAATTTCCTACAAACGGAGAAAAGATGAAAAAGAAGTTTTTCGCGTTTATTTTGATCATATCCTTTTTAAGCGGCTGCTCCGCATATAAAGAACTCTCGCCGAATCCCGAATTAATTCCTAAGGAAGACGGATACATAAAACTTAAGGACGGAAAAAACAATTTTGAGCTTGAACACGACACAAAATATTACATGGAAATTACTCCCCCGCTGAAAGATAATTTCTATTTTGTTCTGAAAAATAACGTCAAGCCGATTTCGGAATATTATTTCTCGGATAATTTTGACGGCGGCGACAAAGGTTATCATAAGATTCCGGACGTTGTTTTCTCAGATAAAACCCTTAGCGCTTTTCCCGTTGATTCTCGACATAAAAAATATTACTGGATAATTGAAAAAATAAAGAAGGATACTCTTCTCAAAGCGGAATATCGTTACGTCCCGATGTGGCGGTTTAATTTTGAACGGGAGTTCAATAAAGCAAAAAAAACATTCAATAAGTTTGCTTTAAAACGGAGCGCATTCAAAAACAGTAAGTACGACGAACCTATCGGCTCCCTGAAGAAAAAACTTGCGACGGTTAAAATTTCAATCGATTCGGTCGGATATTTAAGAAAAATTATTCCTCAAATGGAAAAATACTTCCCCGACTCTTTGAAAACCGCTAAAGAAAAGGAGTACAAAGATTATCTGATATTCGGAAACGATGTTGAGGAAGAGTATATTTTTGATAAGAAAAACTTATATCTTCTTCAGACGTTTGTAACTTTACGAGAAACCGAAAACAACCGCGAAGCGTTTATTAAAGCCGCGCCGATATTTCTCGGTTTTCTGAATTCAAAATTATCGATTGACGAATCGGTAAAGAAGAAAGTCCGGGATATAATCGCCGAAAGAATTGCAAATGTCGCTTCGGAATACAGAAATAAAATAAAATCAAAGCGGGACGCAAAGCCATTTGATATTTATCCTCCGGTTGAAACCGTTTACAAATTATACAAAGACGCAAACGGATTTGTGCCGGAAAACTTCAACAGTCTTGCCGAGTTCTTTAAGACCTTTGACGACAAAGCGACCAAATATGAAAAGTACAAGAAATACAAAAAAGAACTTAAAGACTATTTATCCAAATCTCCCAAGTGGCTGCCCGATAATTACTACGCGGGCGCGTCGGAAATATTGAGAAAGATGACGGACGTACTTCCGAATATTTTTATGGCGGATTTCAGAGGATTTGAAAATTACTACTGCGTTAAAACTTTGCAGAAAGAGCTTAGAAGCGCGCGCCGCTATACCAGAAAGTTAAGCCGCGATTATCGCGAAGCCGGACTGATAGTTTCACGGATAAATAATTTGCGCAAACGAGGCGCATACGGGGAAATGCTTTCCTTGTTAAACTCTAACAAAGATTTATCCTTTCTCGTCAGTCATTACAAATTTTTAGATAAAAAATATCTTGAGAGCGAGAAAAATATTCTCGGAATTTATGTTTCGTCAAACAATTTTGCCGATTCGGAAAGGGAGCTGAAAAGACTGTTTAATTTTAATTCTTTCCTCTCGCCCAAAACCATCAAAAGCGAAAAAGCCAAGCTAATTCTCACATACGAAAAAGAACTTTACTCAAGAGTAAAATATATTTCGATGTCAAGAATAGATTCTTTTGTTAATGCCCATAAACTCGATACCGAAAATTTATCTCGGCTTTATGCGAATTCCGTTTTCTCTCCCGTTTATAAAATCACTTTCAGCTACTACGGAAAACAAAACGTTGAAAAAGAAAACGCCGAGATTGAGAACTACCTTGAAAAGACGAAATATTTCACCTTTCCCGAAACCGCGATTGTAGCTCAATATAAATCGATACTTCACAACAGTAAAAACAATGCCGTCGCAAAAGTCAGGGCGATTGAGTTTCACGCAAAATATTACAAAGGAAAGAAAAGAAAGGTCAGGAATATTATCGACGAGTTTAATATGAACATTGCCAAGCTGATTACTTCCCCTACCGATTACCGCAAACTTTACGTAGCGCCGGTAACCGATAACAAAAAAGGGGTAAATAAATATATGTTCAAGGTCAGTTTGAAAATTCCGACAAAAGCGAAATTCCCCGTTTACGAAATTAACATTAAGCTGCCGGACGAAGTCGCCGAAAAAGCGTCTTCCGAAAAATGGTACGATAAAATTATGTTGAACAATACCGAACTGAAAAACGAAGGAAGAATTAAGATAATAGCTCCGACAAAAGATAATAACTACGAGTGTAAAATTACACCGGTACAAATGGACGCGGAAGAGCAAAATGTATTAACCGTTACTTTCTCATTCCCTTCGTATAAACTTTACGAGGTAAGCGTGATGGCTCAAAAACCAATCATCAGAAAAAATTAAGGATTTGGAAATGAAGAAAAAAGAACTCTCAATCGGCTTGATCGCGCTTGTTGCGGCTGCCGTGGTTTTATATTTAATATTCAGCGGAAATAAATTAAAGAATGCAATCGTTTTTCCTTACATCGGGCATCAGAAGCCTGTTGTTGATCCTCACCTTCCGGATGCAAACCCGCTTTCGGATAAGTTGGACGAGGTTGAGTTTGACGGACTTTTCAACGTTTCCTCCAATCCGAGCGGAATTGTTTACGAAGATGGTTTAGGTTCGTTGGTTGGAATTGACGCCAACGATGTGGTCTCGATTAAACTGAAGAAAAACGTCAAGTGGGCGGACAGTTACAAAATTTCATCCGAAGATGACAAGGTTAAAATTCTTCCTAAAAAGCCGGATTACTTTACCGCCGAGGATTTATCTTTCACTTTGAATAGAATTCAATCTCTCGGCTCGCTCTCGCCGGATTATATCTTAATCGCTCAAGCCCTTAAAACTATCGGCTTTCAGGGACCGGATAAAAACGGGATAATTAAATTTCAGTTTAAGCACGATCGGATTTGGAAAGAATCCGACATAAAAGAAGTTCTTTCCTTTAAGATATTGCCTAAAACTGCAGACATAAACTCGCTTAATTATTATGACGGAACAGGTCCCTATTTTGCGGTACCGCAAAAATCCGGAGTTGCAAATTACTACAAGAATCCTGAAAAGAACGCTTTTATTCCTTATGTTAAGTTAAAACCATTTATTGATAACAGCACTTTTATCACCGAGCTGAAGAACAATAATATCAATGTTTTGCTGGAATCGCCTTTCGGCGCTGTATCTCCGGTGTTGGATAAAAACAAGGATTTTTTTGCAAAACCGGGAATCAGTACTACATTTTTTGGAATACTTTTCAACGCTAAAAGATTAGACCTTAAACAAAGAGAAGCCCTGCGCGCATTTTTGAACAGGGATAAAATCTTAGCTCGTTTCTATAAAATCGGAACTCCGCAGCAGCGCGATATTATTGATTACAAAGGGAACCGGAATAAATTTAACGCTCTCGAAAACCGAAGCGTATTTCCATCCTCGTCTTATTATGTCGAGGAAAAAATTGTCCAACCCGAACCGGATAATGTGAACGCCGACTTACAATACTTGCCTGACTCGATAAAGATAGGCGTTTGCTTAAACTTCGGTTTCCGCGAAGAGTATAACGCATTAATCGGTATTTTGAATTCCCCCGAAATTTCGCAGGGTAAAATTCACGCCAAAGCAATCAGCAACGAGGAAATCAAGAAGCAAAATTACGACGCTCTTCTGATTGCTTTTACAGGTTATCGCAGCAACTTCCTGTTTGACCTTTACGATGTATTTATGCGCGAGCCTGATTTATCTGCGAGAAAAATTAATCTGACTACCGATAAGAACGGGAACCTCGTTCCCGCGTCGATTACGAGCGATAAGAACTTCTTTGCGCTTGACGCAAGCAAAGCCGGTAAGAAAAGCGACATCGGGAAACTTTTCCAATACGTTTACGGGTTTATGAGCACGCACGAAATAGGAGACAAACAGGCTTACGCCGAAAGAGTTGACAAACTTGAGCATAAACTCGCGCTTGGCAAGTGGCTCTTTTCGCTTCCTACACTTTCATATTTTTCATCGCAATTCGACAGCACAAGCATAAATCTTTACGGTGTGGCTTCGCAGTTATCGACAATCGAAAAATGGAAAGAAGCAAAAAAATGAAACTAAGTTCAAGGAATAAAATCGGCGAGAAATTCACGGTTTTATTCCTGCTCATTTTTCTACACTCCACTCTTTATCCGCAGATGAAGAGCGATTTGCTTCTTGTTGAAAAACCGCAGGAACTTACGATTTACGATACCTACAAACAGGAATTAAACGGCAGCCGTAAATCCGAGTTTCCCGCATTTACTCCAATTCTTATCGGGGAAATCGATAAAACACAACCGCTGAATCCGATGAGAAAAGTTATCATTAACGACAAACCGTATTACCTTGGAATTACAAGCGGGAAGCAAATTATCGGTTACGATAAAGCAGGAAAAAAGCTGATTTTACACGGGTGGAAAAAGCTCAACATCTTAAAATTGATTCCGATGAACAAGCGGCATGATTTTGTTACCCCCGATAACAAAACCGTTAAACTTAAAAAAGGAGATGCGATTCAGCTTCTCTTTTTCAAAAAAAATAAATATCTTGTGAAGCTTAAAAAAAATAATGAATACGGATTCATTTATTTTTCTAAGCGGGAATTAAAATCTTTATTGAAAGAAAAAAAAGCGCCCAAAGCATTAAGTAAAAAAAAAATTAACAATATTGAAACTGAGATAGAAAGTTATAATAAAAAAATGTCAACCCTTATTAAAACTCTCAACAACAAATATCATATAACAAAAATCGCTCCGCTTTTTACCAAAATTCCTTTCAAAAACGGATTAAAGTTTCTTTTCAAAAACGGTAACCTCGCAGATTATTCAAAGAGTTTCTCCGCGCTGAAAAAGAAAATTGAAATCAGTTTGATTGGAACAAACTTCAAAATTCGGAGAGAAAGGAATTACCTAATCATCACTCGGTAAAATTATTACCAAACTTCAAACTAATTTATTTAACAAAACAAAAGAAAGGGAAAAAATGCGTTCGTTTCTTCTTCTCTATTTTGCATTTTTCAGCGCAATTTCAGCGCAAACATTTTCCGTAAAAGGAAAAGTTACAGATTCCACAACAAACAAAGTTCTTTGGGGCGTTAATGTTACAATCCCCAAACTGAACATAGGCGCGTCCACGGATAATGAAGGATTTTTTAAAATAGCCGATATTCCGGAAGGAAAGCACAAGGTGAAATTTTCCTATGTCGGTTATAAGTCCGTCGAAATCATGCTCGATGTTTCAAAAAATTTAGATTTGAAAATAAAGATGTCTCCCGCGGAAATCTTTCTGACTGAAACTACCGTTAAGGGAAAAAAGGCGCGGGTACGCGAAACCCCTGTTGCCTTTTCGGAAGTTTCCTCCGCCGCTTTGGAGAAAGACTTGGGAGCGCGCTACATAACTTCCGGATTGGATAATCTTCCCGGCATTTACATTTCTTCACAAGGCGGCGGCTTTGCGGATTCGCGTATTAAAATTCGGGGTTACGACCAAACGGCAATCTCGGTTATGATAAACGGCATTCCGATTAACAATCCGGAAAACGGCGAAGTCTATTGGTCCAACTGGGCGGATTTAAGCGACGTGGTAAGTTCTATTCAAGTGCAGCGTGGTTTGGGCGCATCGCCTTATTCGGTTTCTCCTGTCGGCGGAAACATCAATATTGTTACGACAGGCGGTTTTAACTCAGGTCCCGCATTGAAAATTAAGTCCGGCTTCGGAGATTTTAACTACAAAAAACTCTCCGCCGCTTTTACCGTTCCTCTTTCAACAAATATTCGCTTTACCGGCTTAATAAGCAAAACAACTTCTGACGGTTACGCAGAGCAGACTTGGCTTAATATGATTACATATTATTTTGCGCTTGCGATGGATTTCGGCAGTCAGACGCTTGAGTTTGAAATCATGGGATCGCCTCAGGAACACGGGCAGAGAACTTCCCCGCAATCCATAAATACGTGGGCGGAACGCGGATTACGATACAATTCCGACTGGGGCTATCTATTCGGAAAACCTGTTTCGGTTCATGATAACAGATTTCATAAACCATCTTTAACAATTAACCATAATTGGGAAATTTCCAAAACCGCCTTCCTAACTAATACACTCTATTTGTCATACGGAACCGGAGGCGGTCATGTTCCTCCTTGGGGCGGTTTCCCGAGAGACGAATCGGGACACGTCGATTTCAATTCCGTTTGGGCGGCAAACTCGTCAAACATCGACAGCGCTTACTCCGCATCTCTGCATCGTTCTATTTCCGCGCTGAGATTTACATATCACAAACATTATTGGGGCGCGTATAAATCAACCTTTACTTTGAAACATCAGAAAATTACCTACAGCGCCGGAGTTGACGGCTCGCTCTATCAGGCGGAAAATTACAGCGCGCTCGATAACCTTCTCGGCGGTGATTACTACATCGGCAGCTACAATGTAAATTTACCCGCTGACAAAAAACTTTTCGTCGGGGATAAGGTTGATTACGATGCTGACAGTTTCGCACGAACAATCGGAGGATTTGCGCAGATTGAATATAATTCTCCCCGTTTTAATATCTACTTGAACGGAGCGGCAGGCTCGACATCGTACGACAGAATTGACTATTTTAACTACAAAACAAACGACCCCGAACGGGAAACCGGTTGGAAAAATTTTATCACTTACCGAATAAAGGGAGGCGCTAATTTTAACTTTACCGAACATCAGAATGTTTATTTCAATGCGGGAAATTTTTCAAAGGCGCCTTTATCAATGAATGTTTACACCTATTCCAATAAGCTTTATCCCGAAGTAAAGAATGAGAAAGTTTTTTCTTTTGAAGCAGGCTACGGATATTCTTCGGATTTAGCGGAAGTGAAACTGAATGCGTTCTACACTTTGTGGAATGATAAAGTTTTAAATTTTAATATATACCAGCCGGACACTTATTCATTTTTTTACGCCAACGTTTACGGGGCAAAATCTCTTCATACCGGAATTGAAGGAGAAAGCAAAATCAGATTAGGAAAAACTTTTTCGTTAGACGGTTCGTTTACTTTCGGAAGCTATAAATGGCTCAACGATGTTACGGCTTATCTTCGTCCCGAAGGCAACCCGAACTCGATCGTTAAGTTTAACTCAAAAATAAAAGGACTTTACGAAGGGAATTCTCCAATGACAAAAATAGCTCTCGGAGTTACTGTATCAAGAGAAATAAATGAAAGAGTAAAATTCAGTTTTTCGCCGGATTACTTGTTTTTTGGAAGATACTACGCAATGTTTGATCCGGCTGCCCGTTCATTTGAAAATGAAAAAAACATTCAGTCATGGCGGGTTCCCGATTTTGGGCGGATTGACATTCATGCAATGCTTTCGATATTGACAAACAGAGCTTTTATAAGCAGAATTAATTTTAATTTTCACTTATTCAATCTTCTTAATGCAAAAAATATCATAAGCGCAAACGATGGAATTACGCATGACGCAAACAGCGCTTTGGTTTGGTACGGAAGGGAAAGGTGGAGCAGTTTTTCTGTGGAGCTGGAATTTTAACCTAAAAGAGACCTTTGCAAAACCTAAAGTTGTCATATTGAGTCCGCCAATCCGCCAATCCGCCAAGGCGGAGGAGGAGTGGAAGCCGTCCGAAATATTTCTAAATGCAGTTTCATTTTCGGCGTACGTATCTTTCCGGCGCTCCGCACTTGACTGAGAATTTCTTTTTGCTCCACTCAGTCTTACGCATTGTTAAGTTCAGCAAAGCCTCCGGATAAATATATGCCATACAAATTGTTAAAGTCTGTTATTCCAAACAATAACTCTGGGGAAAACCGCGTCGATGAATATTTTTTGACTTTTTTAAAAAAAAAATGTACATTAGGTTGGTTTTAGGTCTCAGGAGTAAAAAATAGTTTTTGTTATTTCATTTCTCCGGTTGTGGGAAATAACAAATAATTTGTAATAGAATTATTTATTCACACAAAAAAAGGAGCTTGCTATGAGGCAAACGGTTACTGCATTTCTGGTAGTTTTGTTTACGCTGTCGATTTTTTCTTACACATATGCGCAGGATAAATCGACGATTGAAAACCTTGTTGAAAAATACAAGAGCGGCGTTAAACTTAACGAAAACGAGTTTAATTTAATTAAAAATATTGTAGATCCTGTTAAATCCGTCAAATATCAAAATCCGCCCTCGGCGCCAAAAGGGGCTTTGAGCGAGGGGTTTGAGAGCTGGGCACCGGCAGATTGGACAATTGTGCAAGGGCCGGATTCTCCCACTAATGATATTACTCAAAGTAGTTCTCAAGCTCATAGCGGCACATATTCTGCGAGATTTTCATCTTATTCGAATGCTAGCGGATATGATGAATATTTAATAACACCGAAATTAAATGTTACGAGCGGTGACCAAACTTTCTCTTTTTGGTATAGAAGATATTCTTCAGGCTCGGAGGTCTTTAAAGTTGGTTGGTCATCAACCGGGACCGACCCAAGCGATTTTACTTGGGGTCCAGAAGTCTCGGATGCTTCTACGACGTGGCAACAATATACAAAAACTGATGTTCCAGTAGGTACGAAATATATTGCTATTCATTACTATAGTGATTATCAATATTATTTGTATGTCGATGACGTTACCGGCCCCGCGCTTTACACTTCCTCCACACAACCTGGCGACCCTTCAAATCCAAGTCCGGCTGACGGTGCTACAAATGTTGCTTATGCGTCAGGAACGTTAACTTGGGATTTCGGTTCGAATACAGACACTTATGATTTATGGTTCGGACCTTCGGGTAATATGAGCAAAGTGGTAACCGACGGAACGGCTTCCAAAGGAGGAAGTTACTCATATTCCAATCTGAACGGCGGTGCCGATTACCAATGGCAAGTAATAGCAAAGAACTCCGGTACAGGAGAAACTACTAACGGAGCAGTTTGGAGTTTTACAACCGCTTTGCCAGCGGGGCAATTCCAGATAGGAAGCGGAACTAACACTGGAGAACATTTGCCGATTGAACCTTACTACGGATATACTTATTCCCAATCCCTTTATTTCAGTTCCGATTTCGGTTCGGTTGGTTCAAATAAACGAATTTCAAAAATTTATTATAACTACACAAAATCGTCCACAAATGACCACGATGCCGACGATTGGGTCGTTTACATCGGAACAACTTCCGCCACTTCGGTAAGCGATTGGACGGCGGTCGGTTCTTTAACTAAAGTCTTCGACGGGAACTCAGGTTACGGCGATATTGCCGCCGGAAACGGCTGGATGGAAATTACGCTAGATACGCCATTTAATTACGACCCAAGTTCTGATGGAAACTTGATTGTAGCCGTGGACGAAAACACAAGTAGTTATACCTCCAGTTCCGACGATTTTTATTGCGACCAAAATACAACAAAAGCTAATGTAAGTATTGTTTATTATAATGACAGTACAAATCCTGATCCGGCTTCGCCGCCTGCGGGAACGACTTCCGCCTATTATCCGAACATAAGATTTCAGTTTGAGGATATTCCCGCCGGTCCTCAATTTTCCGTAAATCCCGAAAGCAAGGATTATGGCACGGTAAATCTGGGAGAATCGTCTTCCGACCAAACGTTTACTGTTACTAACACCGGACAAGGTACTTTGGAGATAACGGCTGTGTCCCTTACCGGCGCCAACTCCGCTGATTTTACATTAACCGATAACAACACTTACCCCGTTGATTTAACTAACGGTCAAACAATGACGGTTCAGGCGCATTTTAATCCCTCTGCGGAAGGAGCGCGAACTGCAACATTACGTTTTACCGCTAACGCAAAAACCGACCACGACGTTGCGTTAAGCGGGACGGGACATAATGCGACGGTGACAAGTTATCCGTATAATGAACCTTTTACAAGCTTTACGGAGTCAACTGATGCCACTGGCTTTTCTGACGATTGGACTACGGATCCTTCGAATACTTCGAGCTCATTCCGTTGGAATCCCGATAAAGGAGGAACGCCTTCATCATCAACCGGACCATCGGTAGATCACACATCCGAAGATGCCAATGGGATGTATATTTTTACAGAAGCTTCCAGTGGAAACGAGGGTGACTTTGCATACGCTTATACTCCACCGTTTGATCTAAGTTCGTTGTCAAATCCGGCCGTCAAATTTTATTATCATATGTACGGCGCGGATATGGGAACATTGGAATTGCAAATTTCCGACGACGGAGGTTCAAGTTGGACGACCCTTGTTACGATTTCAGGACAACAACAAACAAGTAGTAGCGAAGCTTGGAGACCTTCTTATACCGAACTTTCCGCATATGCGGGTAAAACGGTTAAATTCAGATTTAAAGCAACGCGCGGGGCTGATTATACAGGCGATATGGCAATTGACGATTTTTACGTTGGAGAAAAACTTAATAAGTCGTTAAATTCAATAACCGTTGCACAGGCGTCAACATCTAACATTTTAGTAGGCTCGACAAATAATGAAATATTAAAATTGACATTTGACGTAGAAGCTGGCTCAGGGTCGTTACCGCTTAATTCAATAACAGTTACCGGCGCTAATGAAAATGATGCTGATATTGCCAACAACGGCATTAAATTATATAGAACAACAACTTCTACGTTCTCAACCGACAACTTAGTTGCTACTGGTTCTTTTGCAAAAGGATCTGTTACATTTAGCGGTATTAATTATGATTTACCTTCCGGTTACACTTACTTCTGGGTAACTTATGATATTACATCAGCGGCGACAGTCGGGGATACGATTGACGCAAAAATTCTTGCCAACGGAATTGACGTTAACGGAACAACTTATAATAGTTCGGACGATGATCCTACAGGTAGTAGAAAGTTGTACGGAATAGCTTTGAATACTGTTACCGTTACTCAAGCTTCCACATCGGATGTAGGCGTGGGAAGCAATGGTAAAGAAATATTGAAAATTAAACTTGATGTATCGGAATCCACTACAAGCGGAGGACCAACGGTAGATTTTACTTCGTTAACAGTAACCGGCGCGAATACTGATGATAACGATGTTTCATCCGTTAAAATTTATAGAACTTCAAGTTACTCATTTAATACGGATAATCTGGTAGCAACCGGAACCTTAGGCAAAGGGCAATTAACTTTTAACCTTTCCGAAAGCTTAACTTCCGATATGTATTACTGGGTTGCTTATGATATTTCTTCTTCCGCAACTGACGGGAACACGGTTGACGCATTGATCCCGGCAAACGGAATGACAATTAGCGGAAGTACATATAACTCCGCTGATGATAATCCTGACGGAAGCAGAACTATACATAATTATTATCACGGGGGAAATGGCACTCTCTATGGAGGATATTATTTCGCGAACTCAACGCCAAGCGGCGGTTCAAATCGTCCTACTTTCTCTTGGATTGATACGGTCGGACAGACTCGAATTACCGAATGGACAAGTGGTAGCGCAGATGACGGTTATAAAAAAGTTCCTATTTCGTTTACATTTAACTTCTTCGGTAATAATTATGATTCATTATATATCGGATCAAACGGAGTAATTGCTTTCGGGACAGGTTATTCCGGGACCGGAAGTTCGGCGTCTATTCCTTCCACGAATACTCCGAATAATATGATTGCCGTTTCATTAATGGATCTTGACGACAGAGCAGACGGGAAAATATTTTACGGAACTAACGGAGGGAATTTTGTAGTAACATGGTATCATTATCACGATTACTCAGACGACAATGAGTGGATTACTTGCCAGGCAATACTTAAACCTAACGGGAATATTAAACTTCAATATAATCAAGCGGAAAGTTCACTTGACGCGGAGGTTTCAGGTTCAACAATTAACGGCGACGCTTTAATAGGTATCGAAAACTCCGATGGCAGCGACGGACACCAATATCGCAATAATGGCGACGGAGGCCCGATATTCGATAATTCCAAAGCTAGCGATTTGGCTGTAGAGTATTCAAAGACCGAAGGAGCTACTCCCGTTGAACTCTCTTCCTTTACCGCCGTTCCTAACAGCGACGGTTATGTGTCGGTTAAATGGACTACTCAAACGGAAGTTAACACGGCTATGTTTGAACTGCAACGCGCGGCAAAACCCGAAAGTAACGACGAACCGGAATGGAAAACAATTGCTTCCGTTGCAGCCGCCGGTAATTCAAATGCGCCGAGAAACTATGCGTTCAAGGATGAATTGGAGCATTCCGGACACTACGAGTACAGATTAAAGATTGTTGATTTGGACGGAACATTCAAATACGGCAAACAGGTTGAGATATTTTCAAAGATATTGTTCAAATACAAGTTATTGCAGAATTATCCCAATCCGTTTAATCCGAGCACAAAAATTAACTTTGAGCTGAAAAAAGAATCAAATGTAACTTTGAAAATTTACGATATACTCGGAGCCGAGGTCGCTACATTAGTAAACGGACATAAAAAAGCGGGCAGATATTCCGTGAAATTCAACGCTTCAAACTTAGCTTCCGGAATTTATTTTTACCGGTTGAATGCGGGGCCTTTTACCGCTATTAAAAAAATGATATTAATCAAATAACCCTTTTTGAAGAGACACGGTTTATTCCGTGTCTCTTTTTTATATTCTTCGGTTACAGAATCCTTCCTACGCTTTATCTTATTTAAGATATTTTTAAGTTCTGAAAAATCTTTTTTAGGCTTTATTTGGAACAAGTTAGGCTAATATTTTGATTTACATATTTGTCCCAATATTGCCAACTTAAAAAAAGTTCTAATAGAAGACTTTGCATAACCCCGTAATATTTCTTTCTGCTCTTGCCTTGGCGTGGAATTTTAATTCGGACTTTGGTTCACGGCAGGGTAATCTCTTTATTTCAGATTACCCTCTTTTTTTAATTCGCTTTCCGGAAGTTTCTTCTTCTTTTCACTTTGCTTTGTTTTATCTTTATTCTTAAACTTTTCTTTTCCGGCAAGGTGATCGAACGAGTTCATATTTTGATAGAGAGAAATATATTCATCGGGAGTAATTTTGGAATACCAGTGATCGGTTAATCGAGCCGTAACATTAACCAAAAGGAAAGCGCCGAGCACAAAAATCGGGACTGAATATTTCGAACTTTTTTTCTTTGTAATAATATTTTCAAGATAAAGCGTATCCTCAACGGGACAAACCTCTACGCAGTCTAAACAGGTTGTGCATTCGTCCGAAACAACATAATTAACCTTATGTACTTTTATCGAATGAGGACACGCCTTAGTACAAAGATTACAATCGATACAACTTGTTTTATTACGCTTTATTTTATTCAGACTTAAGAGTGAAAAAATTCCGAGCAAAGCTCCGTACGGGCATAAATATCTGCACCAAAAGTTTTTTATCGGAATCGAAAGAATAAAAAGAATTGCAATTACGGTTAACGAATAACGGGTGATATCGACAAAGAAAAACCAGAGCTTCAAATCGGCGACCTTGTTGTAAGGACTGTCAAGAAATCCCTTCAGCTGGTCGGCGGACATGCTTAGGATAGACCATACGAAAAATCCCATTATTAAATATTTTATGCTTCGCAGGGGAAAATCGATAATTTTAGGCAAACGGTAAACTTTGCCGAAAATCTTCTTCTGCAATTTGTCGCCGAAATCCCCAACATGCTCCGAGATAAAACCGATCGGGCAAACCCAGCTGCAGAAGGACTTTCCGTAAACGAATGAGATAATCAGCACGGTAATAAAAATGAAAAATCCAGCCGGATGCACCGTGTTAATTATTCCCGTTAGGATAAAATAGTACAAACTCATAAATGAACTGATTGGCAAAAACGCTTCCGCTCCGCCCGGTTTTACATAAAAAGCAGCGGCTCCGTTACTCTGTAGAAATTTTACAAACATGTAAAACTCAATCCCAATCCAAACCGAAAAGAAAACGAATGTTAGCTGCGATATAAGTCGCGCTTTTTCTATTCCGATATTAATTTTCTTAAAATTCATATACAAATATATTTATCGAAAATGAATAAAAAAAGGCAAGATATCTTTTAAAAATTGATAGAGCGAAAGGTGGGAGAAAAGGCAATCTGTTTTACAAAAAACTATCCGCTGCTTTGTCACTCCTCGCAATGACTTATTCTTGCTTGAATTTTTCAGCGCCTCAACGGCAAAGGGAAAGCATTCTAAACAAAAAGCCTGACATGATTGCCGGGCTTTTTGTATTTAACCGAATTATTTTCTTACATATTACTTCATCAAAATCATCTTCTTTGTTGCGCTGAAATTACCCGCGCGCAATGTGTAGAAGTAAATTCCGGTACTTAACTTACTTGCATCAAATTTAACGGAATAATTTCCCGGAGATTGTTTTTTATTTACGAGCGTTGCAACCTTGCGCCCGAGTGCGTCGTAAACAATCAATTGTAGAGACAAGGCATGCCTTGTCTCTACGGCAGGGATTGAATAATTTATTGTCGTTGTCGGATTAAACGGGTTGGGATAATTTTGAATTAATTCAAATTTTTCCGTGGTTGAAATATTTACTTCAACTATGTCGGAATATTTAAAATGACCGTCAATATCAATTTGTTTTAATCTGTATTTTATCTTTCCGGTCAGTTTGATGTCGGTATCAATAAAACTGTAATTTTTCGCCGAATTGCTGTTGCCGTGTCCTTCAACAAAACCGATATTTTCCCACTTGCTTTCTCCTTTTGCCTTTTGCCTTTCTATTTGAAATCCGTAGTTATTTACTTCCGTTGCGGTTTGCCAATACAGATTAACTCTATTTTTTTCTGCCGAAGCCGTCAAAGAGGTTAGTTCAACGGGCAAATCCCGCTCAAAAAAGAACGCCAAACATGGCTGAGAATTATTGTTTATTTTAGTAAATGAACCTCCGAGATATACGTCTCCGGTCGAGCCGTCCAAGTCATTAATAAAATATTCCACTACGGGAGCAAACGGTGAATACACGGCTCCATCCGAATTATTTACTATTGCAACATAATCGCGAGCGCTTCCGCCTACGTTGGTAAAATGTCCGCCGATTAAAATATTAGAGCCAACTTCAGAAATTGCTTCCACCGAATTGTTGAGATTAGGATTCCACGAATTATCGGCGGCTCCTGTAGAACTATTCAACTTTGCGGCATAATTTCTTGATAATCCGCCGATAGTTGTAAATGCTCCGCCGGTATAAATATCCGAACCAATTATTTTTATCTTATATACTGAACTGCTTGCATTAGCGTCCCAACCGCTGACTGCATTTCCGTTACTATCGTCTAATTTGGCAATATAATTTCTTGATAATCCGCCAATAGTTGTAAACGAACCGCCTGCGTAAATATAGCTTCCATCCACAGCTACTGAATAAACTGTAGAACCGGACGATGCCCCGGGGTTCCAAGACGCATCGGCGTTTCCATTTGTTTTATTAAGTTTAGCGATACTATTTCTCGCTTGTCCGCCGATATTCCAAAAAACTCCGCCGCAATAAACATTCGTAGAAGTTACCGCCAAGGAGCGAATGTCATAATCCGAATTTGGATTCCATGTAGCGTCCAAAGAACCATCGGCAGCGCTTAGTTTTGCGGCTCGATTTCTTGTCGTAGAGTTTACGCTCGTAAAGCTTCCGGCAATATAAACATCGCTTCCATCAAGAGCTATATCATAGACACGACTGTTATCTACTGAAGGATTCCATGAATTATCAACTTCTCCGGTACTTTTTATTTTTGCGATTCGGCTATGGGATTCTCCGTTTGCGCTAATAAATCTTCCTCCGAAAAAAACATCATCAGAATTAATCGCAATAGAGTAAACATACCCGGCATTTCCATTTAAATCATGGACATTCGGGTTCCAAGTTGCATCAATAGTTCCGTCCGAATCATTTACGCGAACCAAGCCGTACCAGCTTGTGTTATTTACCGAATTAAATTGTCCTCCGATATATATATCGCTTCCGTCAATTAGAATAGCTCCCACATCATTATTTATTATCGGCGTCCAAGAGGAGCTGACTGCACCCGTATTGGCGTTTATTTTTCCAACGCGGTAATGCGCGCCGCCTCCAATGCTCGTAAATATTCCGCCGGCGTAAACATACGGATTACTGTAAACGAGAGTATTTACAGAGTTATTCGCATCAGGGTCCCAAGTTGTATCAAGGGAACCGTCGGATAAAGCGACTTTTGCAAGATAATTCCGAGTTTGACTATCTACATTTTGAAACGAACCTCCGAGAAATATATTAGCGTCATCCGTACAGAGCGTCAATACTTTTCCGTCGGGCGAAGGTTTCCAAGTATTGTCGGCGGTACCATCTGTTTTATTAACTTTTCCCAAATGGGGAATTGAATTCCCGTTTAAAGTAGTGAAATCGCCTCCAAGGTAAATATCACTTCCTGAAATTAAGATTGCATCAACCGAATTATTCGGATTAGGCGCCCAAGTTAAATCGGGCGAACCGGTTGAAACATCAATCTTTGCGGTATTGCTTATTGCGTGTCCGTTAACGGATGAAAAATATCCCCCGATGTAAAGATAGCTGCCGTCAAGAACCATAGCGCTAACAGTTTCATTTACATTCGGATTCCAAGAATCAACAAGATTAGATGATGTAATATGTACTAAATTATTTCTTACTGAATCCGCTACTTTGTCAAAATGTCCTCCGACATACCAGCCGCCGCTATTATCGGAAACAATACAATAAACCGTTCCGTTTATTGTCGGGAATGATAAATTCGGCTCGGTTGAAGTTTTTGTAATTTGAGCCATGTGTCCGGTGTTCGGTCCAACATAAGTAAAATCTCCTCCAATATACAGATTACTTCCGTCTGTTTCCAAACTATAAATTGCATCGTCGGCAATCCAGTATGTTTTTGACGGCGTTTGTCCGTAGATAATTGTTCCAAAAAATAAAAATACGGCAAGTAAAATACCTTTCATATGCGCTCCTTTTGAAAATAATATCTTATGTTGAAAAATAACATATACATTTCAAAAATCAAATATTCCAAATCACATCGTCAAAAGTATTTTTTAACCCGAAATTGTCATTAGACTAAAAATTTCTATTGACCGCCATTAGAGGAAAGTTGAGTTAAATTATTAAATGACAAAAAGTTAGCTAATCGCCACATTGTTAATTATAGACAAAAAACAGCGTCGGAAAATCTTACTCGTTCTATTTGTAGCACAGTTCGCCTTAGGGGGATTGAGGCTGAAGTAATTTAGCTTTATGCTGTTTTTTCGCAGATTGCAAGCGATCTACGCTACAAAAAAATGTTTTGTTTTTGAGTTTTAGAGCGGAAAAATTTTTCTAATGACAATTTTGGATTTAAGCATGGCTTTTACTTCATCAAAATCATCTTCTTTGTTGCGCTGAAATTACCCGCGCGCAATGTGTAGAAATAAACTCCGCTCGGCAGATTTACGGCGTTGAACTTTACCGAGTAATTTCCGGGAGACTGCGCTTTGTTTACAAGCTCCGCAACTTTCCGTCCCGTAATGTCATAAACAGTTAAAGTTACTTTGTGTAGGGACAATCCGCCGATAGCAGATTGTCCTGTCCCTACAGATGGTAATGAGTATTTTATTGTCGAGGCGGGGTTGAAAGGATTCGGATAGTTTTGTTGCAGTGTAAATATCTTCGGTAAGTTTGAATCAATGTTTACTTCTAATATCACGGAAAATTCAAAATGTCCGTCAATATCGATTTGTTTTAATCTGTATTTTACAATTCCGGTCAGTTTGTTATCTGCATCAATAAAACTGTAATTTTTGGGTGAATTGCTGTTGCCGTGTCCTTCAACGAAACCAATATTTGCCCATTTACTTTCTCCTTTTTCCGTTTGCCTTTCCACTTGAAATCCGTAGTTGTTTATTTCCGTAGCGGTTTGCCAGTTTAAAACAACGCTTTCGTCGTCGTACGAAGCCGTAAATGTTGTCAGTTCAACTGGAAGCGGACTATCGTTGTCAGCCCCCGGCGTTCCGTTTTTATTGTAGCCGGCGTCATTCCAGTGTCCGGTTAAATCGGAGCCGTTGTTCGGATAATTTACGCGTTCATACAAGTGATTTACGTTTCTTGAATCGGATGTCCCCGGCACACTGTTAAATTTATCGATGATCCCGTTTGTCCGCGATCTGATTGAAATTCCATCTCTATCCGAGTTCGCGTAAAGATGCGTGAATTCCATATCGGGATCTTTCCCGTATTTTGCGTTGAATGATTCGACAGTCTGAGCAATTGTGTAGTATTCGCCGGAGGAGAGGATTACTTTTCCTAATTCTTTGACGTAATCGGGAGACGAATGTCCCAGCATATAATACTCGATTTTCACCGAGTCAAGTTTTATCGCAGAAGATGTGTTGTTGTATAATTCCATATAAGCGGCGTTCGAGGCGAGCACATCGTTTACTTCCGTTATGATTAAGTCGCCCGAGGAAGGATCTTCGATTGTCTGAACCGGAGTTGAACTTATACTTTTGTATTGGTCGGCGTCCGTCCAATCGGAGCCGTATCGAACAAAAACTCTGAAGTAGTATGTCGTACCGTTTGTTAAGGATGTAACTCTCTGAGAAGTTCCCGTTCCTTTATAGACGACAAAATTCCCGTTCCCGATTTCCGTTCCGTTTCCGAAAGCGGCGTCCGCAGTGTAGGCGCTTCCGTCTCCGGAGGGCGTTACGTCAACTTCGGAATTTGCTTTTGCAAGAATCATAACTTCGTTCCACCAAACGTTCAATGTCTCAGGATTGTTAGTCCAAGATAAATCCACAAGTTCGGTAGCCGGATATGCATCCAAATTTGAAACGCCCTGAACTTCGGCTTCGTCGTAAAGCTCGATAGTCGCGTTCGACCACTCGTCATTGTCCGCGCCCGAGATTGTTTGATAAGCATAAGCTACAATATAATATGTTGTCCCGGGCGTTAAATTGGTAATCGTGATATCGCCGTCGGAGTCCGTGGTTTGATTGACAACCGTAAAACCGTTTCCGAATGCCGTTCCGCTTCCGTATGATAAATTACCGGCGTAACTGTCGCCGTCAGTTGACGCCACGTTTCCGTTGTTGCCGCTGTTTCCCCTAACAAAAATCGTTACTCCATTCCAGTCTGTTCCGTAAGTCCCCAAAGGTTTTGCCCAGCTGATTCTTATTTTTGTCGAAGTTACATTCTCTATTTTTAACGAAGTCGGTTTCTGGACAAAACCTGTAATATTAAATCGGGAAGTACTGAAAGTAATTCTGCTGTTTGAGCCTCCCCAATTGGCTGCGACGTCCGCAATTGCGGTTTTTAACTCGGATGTTGTTCCCGTTCTTGCGCCGTTATAAACCAAATTATCGCATGCACTGCAGAGAAGAAGCGCATTGTCGCCTTCGGTTAATCCGGTGTTGGTCAATTCGTCGGTACCCCACGCGCTGTTGTTGGTAACGGCAAAAAGAAATGTTGTGGGAGTGTCTTTATCCGTTCCGAGATAAAGATAAAGTTCATCGCCGGCAGAGCCGGATTTAATCAGGTTAAAAGTTCCTCCGTCCGAAACAGCCGTACCTGCTGTGGCGGTTATTCGCGTTGAATAATACGTAACTTTTATTACGTCGCCTGCGGCTAAGCCTTCGGCGGGAGTTGTGTATTTAATCCAGCCATCTGCCGCACCTGCGGGCGCCCAAGCCGAGCCGTTCCAAGGAGCGTCGGTGATGTAAATATCCGTTGAGGCGGGAATATCAACGAATGTAACAAAAAGTATCTCGTCAGGGTCGTCGTAATTGGCGCCGATGATTGCCACATCCCCCGTGGACTGAGAAAATAATTGTATCGAAAAAAGAAAAACCGCAAGCAGAGTAAAAAAGCGTTTCATGAAACCTCCAAACACATATTTGAATAGAACTAAATCAAAGTCTTTTTTTATAGTACAAAAGCTATCTTTTGAAGGTTTGGTAAACAATACCACGTTTGTGGTAGATATTGGAGCGGCAATGCCGTCAACTTGAGAGCTTTTTATCATTCACCCAATGCTTAAGCAATGCGGTTTGGATGTTAAAGGAATGACGTTCAACCGGTTTACCGGTTTCCTTAACACTACGGCAAATAAACAGGTGAACCAGTTACAGCAATTGTGGTTTTCCTTTTTACCACTGATGAATCGGTCGGTAAATGAGAATGTTAATTTTCCTAAGTTGACAATATTGGTTGGGGAAGAGAGTGGTGTTTTTTTCGCCACACGGCTGAAGGCAAAAATATCCGAAAAAATTAAATTTCGCCTCTCATTGATTTTGCGACAACTTCCGCTTTTGAGTTTACGTGAAGCTTTTTGTAAATATTTTTTGCGTGGGTTTTAATCGTTTCGATTGAGTTCCCCAAATTTGCGGCAATCATTTTGTAGCTTAATCCGTCAACAATTTGGGCGACAATTTCTTTTTCCTTCTTTGTCAAAGAGTATTCGGAATCGGTTGAAACATTGTTGTTAAAATAATTGAAAACTTTTCTCGCTATTGAAGAAGACATCTGGGCGCCTCCGTTTGCGACTTCAATTACAGACTCCTTTATTTTTTCAAGAGGAGTATTTTTCAGTAAATATCCGCTCGCGCCCGAAGAGATTGCCTGAAAAATTTTATTGGCATCGTCGTAAACTGTAAGCATAATAATTTCTGTTTTGGGAAGCTTCTCTTTAATCAGTTTTATCGCTCCAAGACCGGAAATTCCCGGCAACCCTATATCCAGCAGAATAATATCGGGTGGAAGCTCGGGGTCAAAAGTATCGAAAAATTCCTCAACAGAACCGGACGCAAAAAGAACAACGAATTCCTTCTGCGTTTGCAGAAACTCGAAAATCGGTTCCCGTATTTCTTCAATATCTTCAACTATCGCAATTGAAATCATATATTAACCTATTGTTTTTCCTTAAGATATTCAATACCACAAAAAGGTGACCTTAAATTTTAACGGATTTCAGTAAAATTGTCAGTCCCTTTTTATTGATTAATTCCAGCTCGGCTTCGATTTTTTCAGCTCTCATTTTCATATTTTTTAATCCGTTGCCTTTCCCGGGCGCGTTTAAGTCCAGTCCGATTCCGTTATCGGATATTTCCATTGTAAACTCCTTGGAAGAATACGTTATCCGTACGGAGATTTTATCGCACTCGGAATATTTAACCGCATTATTTATCGCTTCCTTAAAGATTAGAAAAACATTCTGGCGAAAATCAACTTTAAGGATTTTGTTATAATCGGCGATGTTTTTAATAAAACTCAACAATATATCTTTATCGCTTGTTAAGGAGGAAGCAAAGTCCTGCATTCTGTCTATAAGGTTTTCCAGCTTATCGTTCCGCGCGTCGATAGACCAAATTACATCGCTCATGGCGCTCATTATTTCACGGCTTTTATTCCTGATTAAACTTCCTCGCCCTTTAATTTTATTGATGTCGGAGTCATATTTAATCAAATCGGAATTTATCGAAATTTGCGTCAAAAGGGAGCCGACTTCGTCGTGTAAGTCGCTTGCAATTTTAGTTCTTAGCCGCTCCATTTCCAAAAGTCTGTTTACTCTGTAATTGTAAATCGCAACAATTACGGAAGCGGTTAATAAAATCGTAAGTAGAATAAACCACCACGTCATCCAGAACGGGGGATTAACCACAATGGCAAGCGCCATGTTTTCTTTTCCCCAAATATTGTCGTTGTTAGAACTTTTTATCTTAAGCCGGTATCTGCCCGGATAAAGATTGGTATAGATTGCGCTGTTTTTGTTCCCGATATTTATCCATGAATTGTCAAATCCTTCGAGTTTGTATGCAAACCGGTTTTTGCCCGGATTTGAAAATTCGAGCGAAGCGAAATCGAAAGTCAGCATTTTTTCGGAGTAATCTACCGTAAGTTGTTTTTTTGATAAGACTTGGTAAAGGTTGGGAATTTCTTTGTTAAAGATTTTAATTCCCGTGATTACGGTTCTGGGAACGACAGTATTATCCTTAAGTTTTTCGGGGTTAAAATAACTGTAGCCGTTGATTCCGCCGAAATAAAGAGTACCGTCGGGCGCTTTGAAGTTGCTTGATTGGTTAAACTCGTTTCCCTGCAGCCCATCGGAGGCGTCAAAACGTTTTATCCTAACTTTAGTTTTCTTGAAAGATAATTTTGCCAAACCCCGGTTTGTGCTTACCCAAATGTTATTTGCGCCGTCTTCCAACGCGGCGTAGCAGATATTATTCGGCATTCCCTCCCGCTCGGTAATAACCTTCATAGAATCCGTTTTGGTATTTAATCTAACCAGACCGAGACTTGTAGATACCCAGATGAAATTATCGCTACCGGCATAAATATCGTTTACTCTTTTCCTTCCGGAAAATCGGTCGTCAATTTTTTCCGAATAACTTTTAAGAGTCGTTACAACCGGTGAGCCGTTTTTCTCGTCGGAAAGCGTAAGCCTGTAGAGAAAGGATTTGTAAGTCCCAATCCACAAATTATTCGTATCCCCTTTTTTCATGCAGGTAAATTCTTTATTAAAATTTATATTCTGCAAAGAATCGGCAAACCTTAATTTGGAGAATTTTCTTTTCATTTTATCATAAAGAAAAAGTCCTTCGTTTGATGAAAAAATTATGTGTCTTTTATAAAGGGCGATTCCGTTCACTAGAATATGTTCATCAACCCCGGGAATATCTTGGTGAACGTCCAAAAAACGGAAACGATTTTTCTCCGAATTCCATTCGACAAAACCGTCTCCAAGCCCTACCCAGATATTTCCGTCGGAACCGGTTTCGAGCGAGTAAACTCTGTTTGCTCCGATTGAGTTGGGACGTTCGTTTTCAAAAGTGTGGTTGTCAAATTTATTCAACTTTTTGTTGAAAATATCCAATCCTCCGCCGGCGGTGCCTACCCATAATCTTCCTTTATTGTCCATGGTAAATGCTCTAACGAAGCTGTGGCTCGTATGGATTCTATTGTTTTTGTCGCTTGTTACGGTTTTAAACTTCGGCGGTTTTAAGTCGGTTTTTGCAAGGGAATTGCCCCAAGTGCCGATCCAAAGTAGTTTGCTTCTGTCTTCAAATATTTTTCTTACGTAATTCCCGGGAATTGAAAATCTTCTTTTATTAGCGTGTTTATAAACATCGAATTTTATTCTTGAATAATCAAAATCGCCTGATGTAAGACTTAATTTTGTTTTGTTAACTCCGCCTTTCCAAGTTCCAAGCCAAACGTAACCGTAGCTGTCTTCGAAAATATTAACTACGGTTTTATCGCTTAAGCGGCTTTTCTTGGCGCGGGAATTTGTGTAAGCGCGCAGTTTTTCATTTACCGTATTGTAGATATAGAAACCGTTCCTGACGCCGAACCAGATGTTTCCTTTTGAATCCTTCATCAGCGAAAGAATAAAACTGTCGGAAAGTTTTCCGGTTAATTTCCCCGTGAATGTTTCGGTCTCAACATTGTATTTGATTAATCCGTCTCCTGTGCCGAGCCATAAATTATTGTCGTACAAAAGAGCCGAACGAATATAATTGCGAATATTCGGGTTGGTGTTTTTTTCATCATTGCTATACTGTTTGGAGCGATTTGTTTTCAAATTGATTCTAAATAAACCCGAGCCTAAAGTTGTAACGAATAAATAATTTTTGTAAGGTATTAGAGCCGTTACGGGAGAGGAAATTTTTCTTCCGCCCGACATTAATTTTATTCTTGAGAATCGGTACGAGTTTAAGCTTAATTTGCTTAAGCCGTTTCTGAACGTTCCAATCCAGAGCGTTGTATCGTTTCCGACGGCAAGCGCATTTATCCAATTATCGGGGATAGTCGTGGAATCGTAGGGTATATATTTAAAAATTTTAAACTCTTTCCCGTCGTATCTGTTCAAGCCGTCTTGCGTTGCAATCCAAAGGAATCCCGTGGAATCTTGAACGATATCCAAAACGACGCTCTGAGAAAGACCATCTTCGAGAGTAATATTCTCAAATCTTTGATTTTTGTTTTGAGAATACGATTGTCCGCCAAAAAGCAAACAGAACAACAAAGCAAAAAAGTATTTACTAATTCTCTTCATCCTTATTACAAATTAATTTAAACGCAATCGGACATTTCTGAATTGAGACCTTTAACAATTCATAATTGCTTAAAAACAAATGTAATAAGAAGTAAATAAAAAAGTGTTTGTGAATTTTAAAATATTATTTGCGGCTCTATTCTCGTCTTGAGTTGAATTTCGGTGTTCGTTGTATTTCACTCTTTCCGGAATGTTGTTGTTATATAAGAGTTTACTAAAGAAAGGTCTAAAAACCGTTGAAACGGTTGCAATGTATAATAAGCATTCTATTAGCCCACGGCTTAAGTCGTGGGTTAGCAATAACATAGAGAAATCAGTAACCGCTTCAGCGGTTTATAAATTATTGAATTTACAAATAATCACCTTTTTTAAGTAGGCTCATATATAAAAAAGGCATTCTGTCAGAACGCCTTTTTAAGAGCGAGATTGGATAAATTCTTAAAAACAATTCTGCCTTACAAGTTAAAGCTGTAGATGTCAGTTTTTACTTCATCAAAATCATCTTCTTTGTTGAGGAAAAATTACCCGCGCGCAATGTGTAGAAATAAACTCCGCTCGGCAGTCCGCCGGAGACGGAGCTTGCGTTGAATTGAACCGAATAATTTCCCGGCGCTTGTTTTTTGTTTACCAGCGTGGCAACCTTGCGTCCGAGCGCGTCGTAAACAATCAATTGTAGAGACAAGGCATGCCTTGTCTCTACGGTAGGGATTGAATAATTTATTGTTGTCGTAGGATTGAACGGATTCGGATAGTTCTGATGCAGGACAAAACCGGTTGGAGGTTTATTTTCATCTTCGACACTATTTGGAGAAATTAAACCGGTCATGAACGCTCCGTTACCGTAAGTGGCGGCAATAATTTTAGAACTGCCGTAAACAATCGATAAATCCATTACAAGCGCGGCGTCGGGCAATCCCGCTGAAAGTCTTCGCCAAGTCGCTCCGTTGTCCGAAGTAAAAAATACGCCGATGTCGTTTCCCACGTAAACGCATTGCGGATTATTGGGATCGACAGTAACTGCATTGGTCGGAACGTCAGGTAAATCCCCCGAAATATCCTCCCAGTTATTTCCTCCGTTAACGGAAGCAAAAACATGCGATGAACCGAAACCGGAGAAAACAATATAAATGTTGTTGTCGTCTGTCGGGTTAACCGCAATATCCATAGGATAACGATTGGGCAAGCCGCCGGAAATATCGGTAAACGTTATGCCTCCGTCGTCGCTTCTAATAATTTTAAGCGTGCCGTTTTCCGGCGCAAAGCCGACATAAATTAAGTCTGAATTCTGCCATGAACCCGCCATTGAAATTGCGGGATTGTTTGTCGGCGAACTTTTGACGGTCCACGAATTACCGCCGTTTGAAGATCTTAAAATCTTTGAACCTGCGGCATACATTACATTTTGATTTGCCGGAGAAATAATAAAGGGAGAAACAAACGCTGTGTTTCCCGCATCCGGGATATAGAGATTGTTCCAATTATTCCCGCCGTTATCGGAACGGTAAATATTCAAGTAGTAGTAAGAACCGTAAAGAGTATTTGGATTATCCCGGTTGATTGCCGTCCAGCAGCCGTCGGCAAATAATGTTCTGATCCAGTTTGTCTGACCGTCGTAGATTGCCGAAGCGTTATCCTGCAAGCCGCCGATTGATAAATAGCCGTTGTGCGCTACGGAAGAGAATCCGTTGTAGAATTGCTGTGTTTGATAACTTCCGTTCTTCCCGTGAAAAGTTTCGCCGAAATCAGTCGTTTTGAAAACTCCGCCGTCCGTCCCGAAATAGACAACATTCGGGTTGTCGGGAGAATAAGCAAAGCAGTGATTATCGGCGTGGGAGTAATCGGGCGGACCTTCCTCTCCGCCGGCAATCGTTCTTCCGAAGTACCATTCCGACCAGTAAGACTTTTGAGTAAGATTAACGCCTCCGTTCGTTGACTTGTAAATGTCAACTCCGGCGGCAAGAAGTTTGTCGGGATTATTTTGATTTACAATTACAATGTGCGAATACCAGCCCTGATATTTTGCATAATCAAATGTAGAAACGGTTTGCCATGTTTCGCCGAAATCATCCGATTTGCACAGCCATGTCCCTGATAACCCGCCGCCGATGCTGGCGTAAACAATATCGGGATTTTCCTTGTACATCGAAAAAAGAGCTTTCCCCTGATATACCTCGGGTAAGCCGTTTGAAATTTTCGTCCAATAGTTTCCTCCGTCCGTGGAACGGTAAATTCCGTAATGAGGCGAAGCGAAATTACCGCAAGCCAGCAAAATTTTATTAGTATCCGCCGGATTTATGATTAAGTCGGTCGCCATTGGAACGGAACTTTTTTGCGTCCAGTTTTCTCCGGAGTCGTACGAAACATAAACGCCTTCGGTTGTTGCGGCAAAAATTGTGTTGACGTTCAGAGGATTAAATCTAACCGCCCAAACTCCCCGCTCCTGGTTCATCGACCAATCGAGAGATTTTGTCCAGCTGTTTCCGCCGTCGGTAGTTTTAAGAATCCCGATTCCGTAACTGCCGCGCGTAAGTCTGTCAACAATGCCGCCGGTAGAATTTTGATAGGCGTAAACTTCTCCCGTTCCGATAAACATTACATTAGTGTCCGCCGGAGAAATTGCTATCGAACTTACGCCGAGTACGGGAAAGCCTGTCGGGATATAGCTCCAAGCGTTTGCTCCTTCTCCCGCGCTGAAGCTTCTCCACAAACCGCCGCTTGCCGAACCGGCGTAAATTGTGTTGGCATTCTGCGGATTAACCGCAAGCGAGATTGTTCTTCCGCCGAAATTTTTCGGACCGATTGCCTCCCAGTGAGTAGTGTCGTTAACCGATTTTAAAAGTTTTGTTTTCATGAATTCTTTTGCAAAACCAACTTCCGGAAATTTATTATCCGGATAAGCGCGCGCTTTTGCCCAGAAGTTAAGAGCTTCGAGTGCGTCCTGAGTTTCATTCGCCTTTACGGATTGGCTTCTGTTAAAACGGATTGATTGCGAAATTAAAAAATATGCGAAAATAAAAGTAGAAAATAAGAATAGCGATTTTTTTAAGTTTGACATATTGCACCTGAACTGTTTATCGAAAAATACAAAAATATTGCTCTAAACGTATTGCTTAAAAAGCCGAAAAATATAAAGTTAAGTAAAAGAAGGCTTTGCATAACCTAACCTGGACAAGCCAGAACCAAAAAGGGAGATAGGCTGAAAAGAATAATCTCTGAAAGGATTTTACTAATGAATGTCGGCGGGGTAATTCCCAACGAAAGGCATTTGGGACAAGTTCGGAGGTTTTTCATTTCATCAGTTCTTAAT
>WGCV01000038.1 GCA_015493615.1 Melioribacteraceae bacterium | reverse complement strand
CCGAACTTGTCCCGACTGCCTTTCGTTGGGAATTACCCCGCCGACATTCATTAGTAAAATCCTTTCAGAGATTATTCTTTTCAGCCTATCTCCCTTTTTGGTTCTGGCTTGTCCAGGTTAGGTTTTGTAAAGCTTTCTAATATTTGTTAATAAAAATTATATTGAACTGCATTCGCAGTTCTTGTGATTTGGGAAGATATCTCCTCTATGGGTTTCACCCATAGTTATTAGAAATTTAAGCGCTTCGCGCTTTTGAAGTGAAATATTAAATTGTTGACTATCACGGTTTACAAAAACCGAAGCCGGAAAATTATTTATTTTAACAAAGTAACTGCGAAGCAGTTAAATTCACAATAGCCCCGAATTTAATTCGGGGTTATGAAAGGGAGAAAAAATGCCAACTGCAAAGCAGTTGAATCAACGGGAACACTCTTTTCTATTTCATTTTATTCGAGTGTACAGTATTATCTTCTCTATGGTTTAAATCCTTAGTGCATTTTGAGTAAAAGTTCGTATTATTTTTGGCGGAATATTTTTCCTAAATACTCTACAGTAATTTGTTGGTAGGGCTTTAGGAGATTATTTTTTTAGCTTTTCTCCCTTTTTGGCTCCGGCTTGTCCGGGTTAAGATTAAAAAAACTAAGATTTGAATAACTGAAAAATTGATCTTAACTTGCAAATCAACTCAAAACAGATTCGCGTCGTGCATTTTAAGAATTTGCCTTTACAAATAAATTTTATTCAAACATGTTTAAATTGCCGCCGTAATCATCGCTCTTTGCGGGGCGGGATAACCTTCTACTGTTTTTTCAGGGTTTCCTTTATCAAGGAAATCGGATAGCGATTCCCACGGCATCCAGTCGGTTTTTCTCTGTTCCGATGATGTGGTTTTGCTTACGTCGATTACCGAAATATTACGGAATTTAGCCCGTTTCAGCCAAGCCGTTAAAGTCGGAACGGAAGGAATAAACCATACATTTCTCATCTTTGCGTAACGGTTTTCCGGCACGAGAACTTCCCCTTCCTTCCCCTCAATTACTAAAGTTTCAAGTACGATATCACCTCCCGGACGGAGTAAACTCCGGAGTTTTGCCAAATGGTCAAAAGGAGATTTACGATGATAAAATACGCCCATTGAAAGTACGGCATCGAACTTTCCGTAATTATCAGGAAGAGCTTCGATTCCAACCGGAAGCGTTACGATATTTGATTGCGGCACAAATTTTCGAATGGCGTTAAACTGCATAAAATTAAGTAAGTACGGCTCAATTCCCACAACAGATTCCGCTCCCTTGCCGAGCAGACGAAACATATAATATCCGTTTCCGCTGCCGATGTCGAGAATAGATTTGCCGGTGAAATCGATCCCGGAATTTTCGAGGCGGGAAAATTTTAAGTCGGACCGCCACTCCGCATCGATATTTATTCCAAACAAATTAAAAGGTCCCTTTCGCCAGGGAAGCATTTTTTTTAGGTTTGCTTGAAATTCAAGTTTTTCACTTTCCGTTAAATCGGAAATATCTCCTACCGTTACTTCGTTTCGGTTGAAATCGATTTGAGTTGGCGCAACGTCGGGTAAAGCTTTTAAGCGGGAAAGAAAACGGGGAAAATCGGCAGAGGCGGAAATTTGTGCAAATCCGGCTGTTGCAATCTCGATTAAATCCTCAAAACCGGAGGAGATTAATCCGCTTTTTATATTTTCCAAGATATCCAAAACAGTCGCGCCTATTTAATCAGTAAATAGGAAACAAAGTTGAAAGTCCGGAACCAAAGAAAGAATTTGGAAAACCCGATTTCTTCCGCTCGCTGTTGATGTTCGGCAAGAGAATCAATAATCATTACATTTTCCAGCGCGTCGCGTTTCTGACTGATTTCCAATTCGCTGTAGCCGTTTAATCTTTTGAAATCGTAATAAAGATCTACCATCAGATTTTCTTCTTCCGGATTTTCAAACTTTATTTTTTCCGAGATTAAAACTATTCCCCCTTCCTTCAATCCGTTAAAGATGTTCTGAAGAAGTTCTTTTCGTCCTTCGGGCGGAATAAACTGCAGAGTAAAATTGAGTATCACAATTGACGCGTTTTTGATTTTAATATCCCGCACATCGGCGCAAATCAGCTCTACGGGAAAATCGGATTTGTCTGAGGAAATAAAATTTTTACTTCGTGAAATCATTTGCGGAGAGTTATCCACGGCGAAAATTTTACCATCCTTGCCTGCCAGCTTTCGCCTGATTGTGATTGTAGCGGCTCCGAGAGAAGACCCTAAGTCGTAGCAGTTTGTTCCGGGAATGAAAAACCTATCGGCAATTACGCCTATCATTGAAATCGTCAGCGAATAGCCGGGAATGGAGCGGGCTAACATATCTTCAAAAATATCGGCTACTTTCTCGTCAAACTTAAAACCCACAATTTGTGAAAGCGGTTCTGAAAACACATTATCTTTTTTAACAGTCATAATAATTCCAAGTTCAATTTTTACAGTTGAGAAAAAAACTCCTTATAGAGAAGAAGAATAAAAATTTTATACAAACGTCTCTTTTTAGGGATAACTCGTTTCTAAAATTAAAAAAATACTTTATCTTGAGGAACTATTATTTCAACAAAATGTTTAGTAAAAAGTTTTGCTCGGGAAAAGCAGTAATGAGTAATGAGTTATGAGTGATGAGTAGGCTCTTTTTGGGTTTTCATGTTTTAGATAAATTCATTTGTATTTTATCTGACTGACAACTGTTCACTGTTTGCTGATAACTGTAACATGATCTTCCCGGCTTCAATATAGGATTATTCGAGGAAAAAATGAAAAAAGCTTCATCTCTTTTGTTTGTAGTGTTCTTTTCGCTTTTGTCAATTCTTAATGCGCAAACCACGGCGGACTTAATCAAACGGAATTCTGAAATTGATACAAATAAAGTTATTCTGCCTTGGGCAAAACATCCGCAGATAGCCGAGACAATTGCGCGGCTTTTAACTCGTTACGAATATCGCCGCGAGTCCTTAAACGACTCCCTCTCGGAAGTTATTTACAATACTTATCTTAAACGGTTAGACAACCAAAGAATGTATTTTATGCAGAAAGACATTGACGATTTTAACAAATATAAAGATGAGTTGGACGACGATTTGTATTCCGGCAATGTTATGCCCGCTTATAAAATTTTCAACCGGTTCAAAAAAATTCTTACTCAACGAGTTAAACTGATAGATAAACAGCTCGACAAAGGTTTTGATTTTACCAAAGACGAATATTTCTCACCCGACAGAGAGGAGAGTTCCTATGCGACAACGGAACCGGAGTTAAACGAACTTTGGCGGAAAAAATTAAAGTACGAAGCGCTCGGTTTAATTTTAAACGGCAAGAAAGAAGATAAGGCAATAGAGACGCTGCGAAAAAGATACCACAGATTTCACAAGCTGATTTTACAGTATGACGCCGAAGATGTGTTTCAGCTCTTTATGAATTCTGTTTGCTACACATACGATCCGCACACAACATACTTTTCTCCCAAGGACTCCGAGAATTTCAAAATCGGAATGTCGCTCTCGCTCGAAGGAATCGGGGCTTCCCTTACGGTTAAAGATGATTACACAACTATTGTCAGGATTATTCCCGGCGGTCCCGCCGCAAGAAGCGGAAAAATAAAAGTTGACGATAAAATCGTGGCGGTTGCTCAAGGCAAGTCGGGCGAGTGGGTTGATGTAATCGGCTGGAGAATAGACGATGTTGTTCAGCTGATTCGCGGCAAGAAAGGAACGCTTGTTCGCCTGCAGATAATTCATGCCGACGCCGATCCCGATTCGCCCCCTGTTGAAATTGATTTGGTTCGGGATAAAATTAAACTCGAAGACCAGGCGGCTAAAGCCAAAACAATTAATATTAAAGAAAGCGGAAAGGAGTTTAAGCTCGGCGTTATTACGATTCCCGAATTTTACACAAACTTCGGCGGAAGCAATAAGGGAAAAGATATTTCCAGCACTTCAAAGGATGTAAGGAAATTGCTCGATTCTTTAAAAACCGAAAAGATACAGGGTCTGATAATTGATTTGCGGAACGACGGCGGAGGTTCGCTGCAGGAAGCGATTCAGTTGACGGGATTGTTCATTAAGAACGGTCCGGTTGTTCAGATAAGAAGCGTAACGGGAAAAGTTGACGTTGAGGACGATCCCGACCCGGCAATTGTTTACGATGGACCGATGATGGTTATGGTCAATAAATACAGCGCTTCGGCGTCTGAAATTTTTTCCGGAGCAATCCAGGATTATGGAAGAGGCGTTATTGTCGGAGGTCAAACTTACGGAAAGGGAACCGTACAGAATATGATTGATCTTCGGAGAATTATTCCCGAAACTCCCGACCAGAAAATCGGTTCTTTAAAATTAACGATTGCCAAATTTTACCGCGTAACCGGAAGCAGCACTCAGGAAAAAGGCGTCATTCCCGACATCAAATATCCGGCGATTCACGACCCGAAAGTATTCGGCGAAGTTGCAAATCCTTCCGCGCTGCCGTGGGATACGATTGCTCCGGCGCAATTCGTTCCTTTTTCCAACCTCAAGGGATTTATTCCGAAGCTCGAAAAAGAACACGATGCGAGAATAAAGAACAATTCCGAATTCAAGTATATCGAAGAGGATATTAAAGAATATTATGCGAATAAAAGCAAAACAAAATTCTCGCTGAATTTAAAAATCAGAAAAGAAGAGCGGGCAAAAAGAGATAAAATCAAAAAGGAAAGAAAGAAGGAAAGGGAAAAACTGCACCCCGATGATAAGAAGAAAAAAGATTTGAAAACAGACGATCCGTTTCTTGAAGAAACCGGACATGTATTAGCCGATTTTATTATTCTGCAGAGTTAAAAAAATCAGCCGCGAAGGAGTTGCAAATTCTTTCGCGGCTGTTTAATTAAACGTTTAACGCCAATTGTCATTCTGAATGAAGCGAAGCGAATCCGCCTTGGCGGAAAGAATCTCAGAACCGGAGATTAAACCGAATTTTTAGATATTTCGGACGGTTTCCATCTTCGCCGTGGCGAACTCAATATGACAACTTTTGGTTCAGCAAAGTTTTTTTTAAGTTTATTCTGCCGCACAGGCGTTTAGCATCCACAAATGTTTTTCAAAGCCCGGAATTAACTCGCTGACAAGCGCTACGGTTCCTTCGTCTTTTACGCTTGCCGCTTCGGATAGAATGTTTCTCGCTTCCCCGAGAAGAATCGAAATTTCCTTTATTACAATGTTCAATCCTTTTTTTCCGTCCGTTATATTTTCCACAGGCTGAATTGTAGAACTGTTCAGATAGTCTTGATATTTATGCAGCGGCGTATTGCCGAGCATTAATATTCTTTCCGCGATTTCATCAATCGTGTCGGCGGCTTCATCATAGAGCTTTTCGTAAAGTTCGTGCAGACTGAAAAAACGTTCCCCTTTTACGAGCCAGTGCAGTCCGCGTAAATTCTGATAATAGATTTGATAATCGGAGAGTAATCCGTTAAGCAATTCCGAAATTTTTTCGCTGTCTTTCGTTCTTAGTCCGATTTGATTTAAGTTTTCCATTTTTAACTCCTTTAAGTTTGTTATTATGTTTTTATTTTCTGAATACAATTTACAGCCGTTGCATATATAAAACAAATTTATAATATTTATATATCCATTAATAAAATTTATAGCAAATGAACATTCAGCAAATCGAATACCTGCTCGCGGTAAATAAATACAGGAGCTTCAGTAAAGCCGCCGAAAACATTTTTGTAACGCAGCCGGCGCTTACAATTCAAATCAGGAGATTGGAAGATGAATTGGGCGTTGAGCTTTTCGACCGAAATAAAAAACCTCTTGCACCGACCGAAATCGGCGAGAGAATAATCGAGCAAGCCCGGTTTCTGCAAAAGAATATTGAGAAGCTTTCCGATATTGTTTCCGAGTTTAAGCGGGAGTTGTCGGGCAATTTGAGAATCGGAATCATTCCGACTGTTTCTCCTTACCTTGTGCCTAAGTTCGTCAATGAATTTATCGGGAATTTTCCGGAAGTTAATCTTCAGTTTACGGAATTGATAACGGATGATATTTTGTCGCATCTTGAAGATGGAACGCTTGACGCCGGAATTATCGTAACCCCTTACCCGATGAAAAACATGACGGTTTTTCCCTTGTATTATGAAGAGTTTTTCCTTTACGTTTCCGATAAACATCCGTTGATAAAAAGAAAAAACATTCGAGTGTCCGAACTTAATTTACAGGATTTATGGCTGCTTGAAGAAGGGAACTGCTTCAGAAATCAGGTAATAAATATTTGCCGGAGGGAAAAGGATTACAAAAGCAAATGGAAATTCGACTATGAAAGTTTATCCATTGATTCGCTTTTAAAGATAGTTAACAGCAGCAAAGGAATAACGGTTATTCCGGAACTGGCGCTGGAGGATATTCCCGTTTCGGGAAAAAATAAAGTGAAAAAGTTTTTGGGCTATCATCCGGTGCGGGAAGTAAGTCTCGTTGTAGAAAAAACTTTTCTCAAGAAAAATCTGATAGAGGGTTTAACGGAAATTATTATTCAAAGTATGCCGAAAAAGATGAGAGAAAAGCACGGAGAGTTAATCAGCACAATAACGTAGGGGAAAATGTAACGCTGTAAGAATTCTATTTCAAATTATGATTTGAGTTTGCAGATAATCTCTTTAAATTATTAGAAGATTTTGCATAACCTAAATTTGTCATTCTGATCCCGCCTTGGCGGGAGAAGAATCTCAAAACCGGTAATAATACATGATTAGAGATATTTCGGACGGCTTACACTCCTCCTCCGCCTTGGCGGATTGGCGGATTGGCAGACTCAATATGACAAATTTAGGAGTTACGCAAAGCCTTCTAATATTTTGTCCGTGAAAGATTTTAAAAATATCAATCTGAATTCTCTGATTTATTTATTCACTTTCTCCGGAGTCGCTTCGGGAAGATTATTTTCAAGTCCGTAAAAACCGAGAATTTTTGCAAGCACTTTTTCTACTTCGGAATCGGGGCACGACGCCCCGGAAGTTATCGCTATGGAAACAATTTCCTTATCCGGCAAAAAGTTTTCCGATTTAACTCTCGTTTTATTTTTAAGAGAAAAATGAAAAATTTCATCTCGGGAAATTATTTCCCGAACGTTGGAGATAAAGTATGTCTTGAGATTCTTTTCTAGCAATTCGACAAGGTGAGAAGTATTCGAACTGTTGTAGCCTCCTACGACAATTGCAAAGTCGGCATTATATTCGGCAAGCGCTTTGGTCGCCGTCTGATTGTCGTTTGTCGCGTAGCAGAGCGTATCGCGGTTATCCGCAAAATGTTCGGTAAGATTTTTCCCGCCGTACTTTTTAATCATGGTTTCGCGCAGCAAATCGGCGATGGTTTCCGTTTCTTCGGCGAGCATCGTGGTTTGATTTACCACGCCTATTTTTTGAAGGTCTTTTTCCGGATTAAAACCGGCGGAAAATTTTCCTTTGAACTGTTCGTAAAACATGCGCTCCGGAATTTCACCGAGAATAACCTTGGAAAGAAACTCGGCTTCCTCAAGATTGAGGATAACCAGCGAAGGCGTTGCCGATTTGGAATGTGAAAAAGTAGCCCGCGTTTCCTCGTGATTATGTTTTCCGTGAATAATAACAGTGTATCCGTTTTTCCCGATTTGCGCAGAGCGATTCCAAACTTTTTCGACAAAGGGACAAGTGGTGTTGTACCGCTCGGGATTAATTCCCATCTCTTTTAATTTTTTCTCGGTCTCAATCGGCGCGCCGAAAGCGGGGATAATAACAATATCATCGGAAGTGATTTCGTCCCAATCCATAAGGGGATTTCCCTGTGAATCCTGAATGAAATTAATTCCCTGCTCTTTTAAATCCTGATTGACGTCGGGGTTGTGAATCATCTCGCTAAGCATAAAAATCCGTTTCCCCGGATTTTCATTCAGAGCCGAATATGCAATTTCAATCGCATTCTGCACTCCGTAGCAGAAGCCGAAATGCCGTGAGATATAAAACCGGATTTTCCCGAAATCAAGTAAAGTCGGAGAAAAATCATTCTTATATTTATCGTTAATTTTCCTGAAATTTTTAACTTTCGAGATGGCGCCGCTTTTAAAGTAATTGGGAATATCGAATTTTTTCATATATCTGTTTGTAAACTTCCGTTGTTTCAAAAATTAAATTTGCATAAAATTTCATTATATTCACAATCTAAATTTGAGGAAAAAATGGACTTTATAGAAAAATTAAAATCTATTAAAGAAAAATATGACGAAATAAACAATCAGCTTGCGGACCCGGCTTTTATGTCGGATCAGAAAAAACTGATTGAACTAAGCAAAAAAAGAAGCGAGCTGGAAAATATTGTAAACGCTTACAACGATTATCAGCAAACTCTTTCCGATATTGAGGATAACCGCGAGATTGTAAAATCGGACGAAGATGAAGATTTTAAGGATTTAGCGAGAGCCGAACTCGAAGAGCTTGAAGAAAAGAAAAACCGGATTGAAGAACAGATTAAATTCTTGCTTATTCCCAAAGACCCGGACGACGATAAAAACGTGATTGTGGAAATCCGCGCCGGAACCGGAGGCGAGGAAGCGGGATTGTTTGTCGCCGACTTATTCCGGATGTACACCCGTTTTGCAGAGCGCGTCGGCTGGAAATATGAAATTATAGACATGAACGAATCCGGCGGAATGGGCGGGTTGAAGGAGGCGGTTTTTTCGGTTAACGGAAAAGGAGTTTACGGCGAGCTGAAGTTTGAAAGCGGCGTTCACCGCGTTCAGCGAGTGCCCGCAACCGAGGCGAGCGGAAGGCTGCACACGTCCGCCGCATCTGTTGCCGTTATGCCCGAAGTCGAGGACGTTCACGTGGAAGTTGACCCGAATGATTTGAAAATCGATATTTACCGGAGCGGCGGCGCCGGAGGACAAAACGTAAATAAAGTTGAAACTGCCGTCAGAATTACTCACCTTCCTTCCGGAATTGTGGTCCAGTGCCAGGACGAACGGTCGCAGCTTAAAAACCGCCAGAAGGCAATGAAAGTTTTGAAAGCCAGACTTTACGACATGAAACTGCAGGAACACAATAAGGAGCAGGCGGAACAGCGCAAATCTATGGTGCGGAGCGGCGACAGAAGCGAAAAAATCCGGACTTACAACTATCCTCAAAACAGAGTTACCGACCACAGAATAGGATTGACATTATACAACCTGACGAATATTATGGACGGCGATTTATTTGAGATAATTGAAAAATTAAAACTTGCCGATAGAACGGAAAGATTGAACGCGGGATTGTGATTAGTTAACAGTTAACAGTAATCAGTAAACAGTTATGAGTAATGAGTTATCCGCCACGGCGTACAAACACCGTCTCGTCATTGCGAGGAGCGTAGCGACGTGGCAATCTCACCGGTTAACTTACAAATGCTGAATATTCAAATGCGCTTTAACGGCTGAGGTTGAATATTAGTGAGTCCGCCAAGGCGGAGCCGCGCTCACTCCGTTCGCTCGCAATCCGCCAATGGCGGACAGCTTGTTTTTTTTTCATTCTTCATTTCTAACTCTTCATTCTTAATTATTTTACGGCGGCGTTTTAAGAGTTTAAAAATTCGAATAATAATAATTTTTTGTTTGCATATCTTATTGAAAAAACCTATCTTTTATTCATTCACATAAATAATTATAGCGAAACCATAATTTTTTAATTAAAGGATTGCTGAGAGGTCGTATGAATATTATTCCCATTTCATCGGAAAGTTTTCCCAAACACGGAAAAGAGAATAAGGATGTAACAATCTCCCTGCCTCACAATTGGTGGAGCGCCGATTTTTCAATATCTCCGGTTCGAAGCCGACAGAAAAAGCCCGCGAGACTTTTCCCGATTCAAAAATTTACCCCGTTCGGCGATTTGAAAGCGACACACAAAAAATGGACTTCGGCAAACGGAGATTACCGCGTACGCGAACCTTACAGAAAAGATTATGTTTATTATCGCGACCTTAAATTAAAATTAATTAAATATTCGGTTTATCCTGCGGTTGTTATCGCTTCCGCTGTGATTTACTTTATTTCTTTTGTTTTATCAAACATATAATTACCTGAGAGGAGGAGTTATGAAAATATTTACAAAATTAATGGCGATGGTTTTTATCATTTCCGGATTTGCGTTTGCGCAGAGTAATCACTCTATGAAGATTGACGGAACAAATCATTTTAATACTACTTATGAAGAATTTACAGATATCTCACATGGTTCTAACACTTCGCAAAGAGCTTATTTTACTTGGAGCGCAGACTCAATATTTTTCGGTATTTACGATGGAGAAGCCGATTACGATAATATGGCGACATTTATGTATTTTGACACAGACCCTGAAGGAACAAACGGAACTACAGACGCCTACGCTTGGGGTGAAAATATTACAACTCCGTTTAATGCGGACTATGTTGTTGTCTGGAAAAATAAATCCGGCGATGATTATATTGAAGTTATGCACTGGAATGGTTCGTCTTGGGATAAAGTTTCTTCTGCAAGTTCTTCATCTTTGGACGATGGGGATTACAAGGTTAAATGGGCAATCGGCACAGATTATCGTGAAGTTGGGATTGCGCGTTCAACAATTGGTTCTCCCTCTGCAATCAAGTTTTGCTCTTTTACCGAACAACAATGGGGAGATAATTGGAGATATTTTGCTTTCCCAAGCGAAGATTGGACGGATGCTAATAGAGCTGCAAGTCAGTCTATAACCCATTACAAAGGTTTTACGTTAGAAACCGGCTACAATCCGAACGATGGAAACTCTCAAGATTACGTAATGCGGAAAAATTACGCGTATCTCTCTTTTGACGGCGATAATGATTATGTAAAATATTCTGATGATGCTACCTTGGGAAGAATGGACGGAGCAACTGATTATACTATTGAAGCGTGGATTTACCCGGTTGACGGAACCGTTGCTGAATATGACAGAGTTTTACAGAGATATTATTCTTTTGCAATCGTGATGTATGATGGGAATAATGACGATAAAGTTAGAGATTGGTATTTTCAAATTTATGATAAGAGTTCATCTAGTTGGAAATATTATAATACGGAAGGCGACGCTACTCTAACGCTCGACGATTGGAATCATATTGCCGTTATTAATAATTCATCCGATAATAGTTTGAAACTCTATGTTAATGGTTCTGATGTAACAACATCTGGGGGATATTCAAACAGAAATATGCCATCTTCAAGTAGTAATGACCATTTATACATTGGTTCAAAAAAAGCATCTACGCCCAATAACTCTTTTGGTGGTTATATTGATGAAGTGAGATTACTCAATAAAGCGGTAAGTCCTTCCGATTTGCATAGTTCAAAAACGGATAACGCATATATGTCCGACGCTAATACAGCCGGTTTATTCCATTTTGACGAGGGAAGTGGTACTAGCACAAAGAATGTACCTTCCGAAACAAACGCAACTCTTAATAATGGGGTAGCATGGGAAACCGACGTTTCCGAAATCCCTTACCCAGTTGAGTTAAAATCCTTCACTGCAACGGTTAAAGGGAAAAAAGTTGAACTTAACTGGGCTACGGCAACCGAAGTAAACAACTACGGTTTCGAAATCCAGCGTTCAGCTATCCGCGGTCAGCGTTCAGAATTTGAGACGATTGGGTTTGTACAGGGACACGGCGTCAGCAACTCGACAAAATATTATTCCTATATCGATAATCCTTTTGAAAAAGGAAGCTATTCATACAGACTGAAACAAATCGATTTGGACGGAGCGTTTAAGTATTCGGACGCTGTAACGGTTGACCTCGGCTCGGTAACAAAATTTGCGCTTAAACAGAATTACCCTAATCCCTTTAATCCGACAACGGAAATCAGTTTTGACGTTCCGAAAGAGAGCAGAGTAAGATTAAGCGTATATAACGCTCTCGGACAGAAAGTAGCCGACTTACTGAACGAAAAACTTTCAGCCGGAACGCACCGAGTAAAATTTGACGGAAGTAATTTGTCGTCGGGAATATATTTTTACAAGATGCAGAGTAACGGCTTTACCGCAATCAAAAAAATGATTTTGATGAAGTAACATTTCATATAGCGGTTTTCATTCGCGGTATTAACCCTTCGGGCGGCGCTTCGGAATTGCTCGGAGGGTTATTTTTTTGAATAGCAGTTCAAAAAACTAATTTTACTCAAACTCCACACTTGTCATTCTAACGGTCGCCATCTGAAGCTCGCAAATATTAGCCGAAAAAATGAAATTCTCCTTTCTTGTATTTATGTATATTCTAATTTCGAGATTCTTCTTCCGCCAAAAACGGCGGAATCAGAATGACAACATTACACAAATCCCAAAATTGTCATTCTGAAGGTCGCCGTCTGAATATCACAAATAATAGCCAATGAAATGAAGAATCCCCTAACTTGTATTTTCGATAATCTTATTAACAAATTCGCAATTACTAAATATTCAAAAGCGGTTTAACGGCTTAGGTTGAATATTGGTGAGATTGCCGCATAAATTGTTTGCACAATTTATTAGCAATGACGATGTGCTTTTCGAAAACGGGTGCGAAATGACAGTTTGATCTTTGTTGTTATCAACACCGTCTCGTCATTGCGAGGAGCATAGCGACGTGGCAATCTCACAGGAAAACTTACAGATGCTGAATATTCAAAAGCGCTTTAACGACTGAGGCTGAATATTGGTGAGTCCGCCAAGGCGGAGCCGCGCTCACTCCGTTCGCTCGCAATGACGCTTGTTTTTTACTTTTGCCTTTAGTCTGCTGAGTTTGCCGAAGCGCCGTTTGCTCACAAGCCGCCAGGGCGGTCAGTTTGTTTTTATTATGGATTCGCGATTCGAATGGCTAAGTGGCGAGTCAAAACAAACTAATGACTAATTGACCGATGACCGTTGTAAAAAAGGAACCTTTGCTTAAGCCGGTTTCGATTTATCTTTAATATCAACGATCTTAGGAAAGTTTTCCTTTTTTTCTGAGGAGGAAATTGTTGTGTCTTTTGTCCAGTACCCTTCGGGAATTTCAATTGAATATGAATCGTTTTTTCTTTTTAAGCGGCTGAGAAAATAGAGGTCTTTATCTCGGTTAACTTTTACCTTAATTGTAGTGTCGGCAATAACGGCAATCCGTTTTCTTGCTAATTCCGCTTTTCTTTCTTCGTTGAAAAAAATTGCGTCAGAGTTTTTACGGAAAATAATTGCCGCAAAAGTAAAGCCGAGTAATCTTACATCAAGTAAAAACGATTTATTGATTTCATAAAGTTTGTCGAGTTCAACGAGATTTGAAATTCCTTCCTCTCTGTTTCCGAAAAGCTGCCAAAGACCCGTTAAGCCCGGCTTTGATTTCAGCGAATTTCTTTCCGCGTACTCAGCCGGAAAATCTTTTTTTATCAGTTTCAAATCCGCCAGCATCAAAGGTCTCGGTCCGACTAAACTCATTTTACCTGAAAACACATTGTAGAGCTGCGGAATTTCGTCCAATCCCGTTATGCGGAGAAATTTACAAAATCCTGAAATATACTTGGAAAGTCGCGGTTTTAGGAAAGCGTTGTGTTCGGAAACTTTTGTGGGAAGAGTTTTAATTGTTTTGAACTTAATTAAGCGAAACCTTGATTTTTCCAGCGTTAATCCGCGTGGCTGAATGAAAATCGGGAACTCCTTTAAATCAAAATAAAGAATAGTAAAAATCAACAATTGAACCGGAAGGGAAATTATTATAAAAACTCCGGACAAAAATATGTCGGCAATCCGTTTCAAAAATACCTCATAGCTTATTTTATTTCTCCTATTGTAAAACAATTATAATTCATTTTTCTTGATATTTCAAGTACGGAACTGACTTTTTCAGGCGAAACAACGGCAATTAATCCTATCCCGATATTAAAAACTCTCCGCATTTCATCATCGGTAATTTCCCCGGTTTGTTGAATTAATTGGAAAATGGGGGGAACTTCCCACGCGGTCCAATTAATGTAAATTGTTCGGTTTTTCGGTACAACCCGTTTCGTATTGCCGATAATTCCGCCGCCTGTAATATGCGAAAAAACTTTTACCGAATTTTTTCCGGTAAGCTTTCCGATTAAGTCGAGGTATGAACGATGAACGCGCAGCAGTTCTTCGCCGAGAGGCAGCTCCAAATCGTCCGAACGATATTCAAGCGTGTATTTCGGAAAAAGGACTTCTCTTGCGAGCGAATAACCGTTTGTGTGAAGTCCGTTAGATTCGACCCCGATTAAAACGTCTCCGGAGGAAACGGAATCCGAATCTAAAATTTTTGATTTTTCGACAACGCCGACAATGGTTCCGGAAATGTCGTAATCTTTTTCGTTATATAAGCCGGGCATCTCGGCTGTTTCTCCGCCGATTAACGCAACTCCGTTCTCCCGGCAGGCTTTTGCAAATCCGGAAATTATCTTTTCGGCTTTATCAATGTCGAGTTTTCCGAAAGCCAAGTAATCCATGAAAAACAAAGGATTCGCACCGCCGACTGCGATATCGTTAACACAGTGGTTCACAAGGTCTTGCCCTACGGTGTCGTGCTTATCCGCCATAATGGCAATTTTTAATTTTGTCCCTACTCCGTCAACGCTTGAAACGAGGACGGGATTTTCGTAGCCGTGAAAATCGGCGTTGAAAAAAGCCCCGAAATGTCCGAGTCCGGTTAAAACGTTTTCGTTGAATGTGGGTTTTACTGTTTTCTTTATTCTGTTCACCAATTCTTCGCCGGCTGAAATATCTACTCCGGCTTTTTTGTAGGAGTTGTTCATGGGGGTTTTCCCGATAATTAATTAAGAAACAAATAAAAATCAAAAATGTATAAGATTCGCTTTGCAAACGGAGAGAAAACCACGTGGAAAAAAGAACCGCATTTCCGTTTAAAGCATCTCATTCGGAGTGAAAAAATAGTTAATTTTTCATACATTTACATATTTAAACTAAAAGAATGCTTTGCATAATTTAATAATTTGTCATTCTGATTCCGCCTTGGCGGGAGAAGAATCTCGAAAGTGAAAATTATACCGAATTTAGAGATATTTCGGACGGCTTACACCGTCCTCAATATGACAATTATAGGTTTTGCAAAAATTTCTAAAAAATGAGTGATGAACGTAACTAAGCTCTCGGATAGAGAAAAATCGATTTTGAGATATGTGATTCATCAGTACATTCTGACGGCGACGCCGGTCGGATCGCGGAATATCTCAAAGAAATACGATCTCGGGATTTCTCCCGCGACGGTGAGAAATATCATGGCGGATCTCGAGGAGGCGGGCTTATTGGATCATCCTCATACGTCGGCGGGAAGAGTTCCGACCGATAAAGGCTACCGGTATTACGTGGATTCCTTAATGCCGAAGCCGAAGCTGATGCCGGAAGAGAAAAAGCTGATTAAGAAAAAACTTGATTCTCAGAGTGATTCCCCCGACGAAATTTTAAAACAAGCTTCGTCGGTTTTAAGTTTGATTACAAACCAGCTGGCATGCGTAACTTATCCGCGATTTAAGGACGCGATTTTGGAAAAAATTCAGCTTGTGAAGATTTCAACGTCGCGGCTGCTGATTGTAATCAGCGTTAAGTCAGGACTTATTCGCACAATAACGATGGAAGTAAATACAAAGCTTAGTCCGGAAAAGTTGGAAGCCGTTCAGAGATTATTAAACGAACGCCTTTCCGGGTTGAAATTTGTCGATATTAAAAGGAGTATGCAGGAACGCTTGCGCGACACGGTAAAATCGGAACTTGAACCGATTATCCGGCTTTTTCTCGATTCTTCGGATAAGATTTTTTCCGATATGACGATAGAGGATAAATCTTATATTTCGGGAGCGCGGAACGTTTTGAGTCAGCCGGAATTTAAGGATCACGAAAAGTTTGAAAGCGTAATCGAACTGATTGAGAACAAAGATGTTATCATTCATTTTATTGATGAACGTTTCGGCGATCAGGATATGTTTGCAATTTCAATCGGGAAAGAAGCCGATAATGAAAAGTTTCAGGAATACAGTTTGGTTACAAAAAAATATAAAGTTGGCGAAATAAGCGGAGCTTTGGGCATTATCGGTCCGAAGCGAATGGAGTATTCAAAAACAGTCGCCGCAATAGAATATATCGCGGAGATGCTATCAAAAGAAATGAAGAAGTTGAAATCATAAAAATTTTAGGGGATTAAAGAGATGAGTAAGAATAAATCAAAGAGCAAGAAAGAAGAAAAAAAGGAAAAGATGAATAACGAAAAAAATCAAAAAGTTAACAAAGAAAACAATGCTGAGGAACAGCGGAAAAATAAGGAAACTAACGAAAATATAAATCTTGAAGAAAGAATTAAAGAACTTGAAGAGGACAACAAACGTTTAAGCGATTTACTTCAGCGGAAAGTTGCGGAGTTCGAAAATTACAAAAGAAGAACGGACGAGGAAAAAAATAATATTTTCAAATACGCCGCCGAACCGTTTATTAAAAAAATCTTATCGATTTATGATGATTTGGGGCGTTCTATTGATCACGCGGACGAAAAGAGCGACATAAAATCTTTCGCCGAAGGAATAAAAATGGTTTACTCCAATTTTAAAAAATTACTGGAAGAAGAAGGAGTAAAGAAAATAGAGGCGTTGGGAAAAGAGTTCGATTTCAATCTGCACGAAGCGCTGATGCGTCAGGAATCGGACGAAGTTGAACCCAACACTGTTCTTCACGAAGTGGAGCCGGGATATACTTACAAGGATAAGGTTATCAAGCACACTAAGGTTGTTGTAAGTCAGGAAAAAGAAGAACAAGCAAAGGATGAAGGATAATAAAATATGGGAAATAAACGAGATTATTACGAAGTTTTAGGCGTTTCAAAAGACGCTTCGAAAGATGAAATAAAAAAAGCGTACAGAAAACTGGCAATGAAATATCATCCCGATAAAAATCCGGGAGATAAAGCCGCGGAAGAAAAATTCAAAGAAGCGGCTGAAGCCTACGAAGTTTTAAGCAACGATGAAAAGCGCGAAAAATACGATCGCTTCGGTTTTAACGCTCCGGGCGGCGGACAAGATTTTCAGGGTTTCAGCGACATTAATGATATTTTCAGTCACTTCTCCGATATTTTCGGTGGCGGCGGCGGCGGACGAGGCGGTTCAATTTTCGACGATATATTCGGCGGCGGCGGACACGCGTCTTCCGGCAGAAGAGCCGCAACGGGAACGCCAGGTTCCGATTTGAAAGTAACGCTGAAACTGACTTTGGAAGAAATCGCCAACGGAACTACAAAAAAAATTAAGCTGAAAAAATATAAAACGTGTTCGGCTTGCGGCGGAACGGGCGCAAAGAACGCAAACGCTTTCCAGACTTGCCCTGTCTGCCACGGAAGCGGAGAAGTAAGGCAGGTTTCAAAATCGATGTTCGGACAGTTTGTAAATATTACAACATGTTCGAGATGCGGCGGAACCGGAAAAATAATTACCGATCCCTGCAATGTTTGCAACGGTGAAGGAAGAGTAAGAGTAGAGGAAACAATTAAGATAAATGTTCCCGCCGGCGTAAGCGACGGCAATTATATGACGCTGCGGGGTCAGGGAAACGCCGGTAAAAACGGAGGTCCCGCAGGAGATATTGTCGTAATATTTAAAGAGCTGCCTCACGAATATTTTACGCGCAACGGAGACGACGTAATATACGATTTGACTATCAGTTTCCCCGAAGCGGTTCTCGGCACCGAAGTGCAAATTCCGACATTGACGGGAAGAGCGAAATTAAAAATCGAAGCGGGAATTCAGCCCGGAAAGTTGTTGAAGATGAGACACAAAGGAATTCAGCATCTTAACCGTCACGGCGCGGGAGACCAGCTTGTAAGAATTAATATTTACGTTCCGAAAAAAATTACGTCGAAAGAAAAAGAATTGCTGAAGGAACTTCAGAATCAGCCGAATATTAAAGTTCCGCAATAACTTTCAGCGGCAAATTTTGAATTACGGATGTAATGTGAAAGGATTGAGAAGAAATAACATTCTAAAATTCTATATAAAAAACGTTATTAAAAAAAGTGGATTTTAAAAAGGTTGCAAGAAAATTCGGTTTTACGCCGACCGAGCTGAAAGTTATATTGATACTCGGTTTTGCTTTATTGGCGGGATTGATCCTGAGATATTTTGATTTTGAAAAAAATAGTTCGCCGACCGAATTTGATTATTCTCGGCAAGATTCCCTTTTTGCCGCTTACGATTCGGTAAAAAAAGTAAAAGAAGGAATAATTAAAGAAAAAAAAGTTGATTCTAAACAAGAACTTTTAGATTTTAGTAAAAATAAATCAAAAATAAAAAATACTCTTTCTCGAAAGAGCAGATTTGTTAATATAAATTCAGCTTCGGCAGCGGAATTAAGCGATTTGCCCGGCATCGGCATGAAAACCGCCGAGCGAATTATCGAAAAACGGGAGGAGTTAAAATCGTTCAAACATAAAGAAGATTTGCTTCTCGTTAAAGGAATCGGAAATAAAAAATTTGCCGAAATTAAGAAGTTTATTATTGTTAAATAAAAAAGAGTACTCTCGGAGGAAAATATGATTCAGAAAAAGCAGGAGCCATGGTACATTCATGCGGCTCTGTGGGTTGTAATAGTAGTGTTATCTTATGTTTTGATTGAAGTAGCTATTATTCAACCGAGAGAAATTATGCGTAAGGAAAGATATTTTAAGAAAGAATCAAGAATCAGAATGGACGACATACGCCAAGCTGAAATTCTTTGGCAAAAGGAAAAAGGATATTACACGGATAACCTCGACAGTTTGATTGAGTTTATCAAAACCGATTCCACCGTTAAAAAGGTAATGACCGGTATCGACACAATTACGAAAAAACCGACGAATCCGTTTAAGCCGCTTGTTTCCGTCGGAGCGTTTGTTCCGGAATCGTTGGCGCATTCGCCTAAGTCGCTGCGTCCTTATCTGCTGCAGGTCGATTCCTCCGTTGAATACGACACAACCGTAAACAGAAGAGGAAAAATTATTAAAATTGATACGGTAAGAACTTTCGGACACCGTTACTATCTTGAAGATAAAGACGGTTACGGTTCTATTGGAGATTTGTACAACAACGCTTCGTTAAACACCGCATCTTGGGAATAATTTTTAAGAATGTCATTTTTTAATAATGGAGCCGGAGTAACAATTACCGGCTCCAAAATATTTTTCGCCAAAAAAGTTTTTGAAGAAAAGCGTCTGATTATTTCCGACGCATTCTCAATTGATTCCGAAGAAAGAATCACCGAAGATATTTCCGAAATCGCCTTAATTTCATTGCTTGAAGACGCTCTGGAGAAATCGGAAGAAAATTTTGACGAAATCTCCTTTACTTTTCCTTTGAATTTTTACACATCTTTCTTTTTCCCGCTTGAAGAAAAATTAACCAATGAAGAAATTCAATCTCAAATTCTTTGGGAGTTTTCTCAGCTGCTTCCCGAAGCGGAAAGCGAACAATATGCGGTTTCCTTTTTTACATCCGAGCTTAATGACAGAAGATATGTAAATGCCTTTACGCTGAAAAAAAGGAATATTGAAATTCTTCAAAAATTTGTTTTAAGGAAAAACTTAAAACTGAAGTTTATTGATCATCCGGCAATTTCCGCCGTAAACGCTTTTAAGGCGGTTAAGAAAGATTTGCCTGAATCTGTTTTGTTTTTTTATTTTGAGGAGAATGAGTTTGCGGTTTTATTGATTTCGGATAATCAAATTAAACGGATAAAGTCGATAAACTTTAATCCGGAAAATCTTACGGACTCGGTTGAAAGGGAAAAGAAGATTTTTACGGAGCTTATCGCTTCCGGTTCGGAGCTTCCGGTCGCGGTTGCGGGATCTATTTCCGGCGATGAAATCGGGAAAAAAATAAACAGCGCGCTCCAACCTGTCGAAATTAACTACTTGGCAAAGCTAAGCAGCGAAGGGCTTTCGGACGCCGAGAGCGCCGCTTACGCTCCGATTTTAGGGCTATTTTTGAGAGTCAGTTAAATGCGTGTAATTGCCGGTTTTTTGCGTGGCAGAACGATAAAAGTCCCTAACTCAAAGCAAGTCCGCCCTACGACAGATAAAAACCGCGAAGCAATTTTTAATTTTCTAAACAATGTTTTTGACTTTAGCGATGCAAGAGTCTGCGATTTATACGCCGGCTCGGGAGCGCTCGGTTTTGAAGCTTTAAGCCGCGGCGCGGAGTTTGTGGATTTTGTAGAACAAAATTTTAAGATTTTTAAGAATATTCAAGATAACGTAAATTCGTTAGATGTTGCCGAGTCGTGCAAGGTTCATAAAAGCGATGCGGTAAAATTCAGCGGACAAACGGAAAAAGAATTTGACCTTATTATAGCCGATCCTCCCTTTTTCCGCGACGACATTTACAAAGTTTTTCAAAATATTTTTTTCCGTAACTTGCTTTCGGAAAACGGATTATTAATTATTGAACGTTCAATTCAAACTAAAGATAAAGACACCGAAGCTTTCGGCGCCGAACCGGTCAGACGTTTGGGCGACAGCTTGATTTATCTTTTTAAAATGAAGGATGAAAATAAATGAAACGCGTTATTTATCCCGGAATGTTTGACCCGGTAACAAACGGGCATATCGATGTAATAAAAAGAGCCATGGAGTTGTTTGACGAAGTAGTGGTTACGGTGGCGCGCAATCCCGCAAAAACCGGAATGTTTTCGGTTGAGGAGCGGGTAATGATGATTGAAGAAAGCATTCAAGATTTTGAAAATGTGCGCGTTGACTCATTTGACGGACTGACGGTGGAACACGCCGAAAGTCTCGGAGCTATCGGAATAATAAGGGGATTGCGGGCTATTACCGACTTTGAATATGAATTTCAAATGGCGTTGATGAACAGAAAACTTTCCTCCGGCATTAAAACAATTTTTGTTATGCCGCACGAAAAATATACTTACTTAAACTCAACTATTATCAGAAATCTGGCTATGTTTGGCGGAGACGTAAGTAAATTTGTTCCTCCGATTGTCGAACAAAAGCTAAGAGAAAAATTTTCGGAACAATACTCGAAACATGACAAAAAATAAAGAACCTATTTTCATAACGTTAATATATTTTACCGTTTCTCTTTTGTACGTGTTGTTCAGATACGCGCTTCTGAAACGAATACCGATATATGGCAACGCAGTTGTTCTTCTGAATAAAGCTCTCGCGTTCACGGCGGTTTTTCTTCTTTTCCGGATTGCCTTTGATAAGGTTAATCAGATAAAATCAAAAGAGAGCGGAACGGAAAAAAAATATCATTTTAAGTTTTACGGAACAACTTCCACCGCATTAATGTTTCTACACGCATTTCTTTCCGTAATAGTTTTTGACGAAGTTCATCTTCCCAAATTTTTCACAAGCGGTTATCTGAACGAAACAGGCGATATGACTCTGCTGTGGGGAATTTCCGCTCTTTCGATTTTTATGGCGATTGCCATTATCGGCGTAACCGCTAAAAACTACAATTCCAAAAGGAGGAACGTTCCTTTTCTGATTTCGCTGGGCTACCTCTTTTTGTTGCTTCATGTATTTACGCTCGGAGAAAATTCATGGTTCACTGTTGAAAATTATGTTCATTACGGTCTGCCGGTTTCCCTGCTTTCATTTGTTCTAATTCTGACCGGCGCATACTTAAATATTAAAGTTTCGAGGGAGAAAAAGAAAAGGATTTTTAAAGAAAACTAACCCTTTCCGGAAAATTCAAAGATGTAATAATACATCCGCTTTTCTTATATTTGTTGCTCACAAAAAAATTTATTAAGGACAAACTATGCAAGAAACTAAAGTTTCCGCTTTAGATTATAAAATTTTAAAAGATATTCCGGAAGTAATGCCGATACTTCCTTTACGGGATAATGTAATTTTTCCATATGTGATTTTCCCTATTCTTGTCGGACGGGATAGTTCCGTTAAAGCCGCAAACGAGGCAATGGAGCGCTCTCAGTTTATTTTTGTTTCTTCGCAGAAAGACGCTTCGGTCGAAAATCCGAAAAAAGAGGATTTTTACAGGGAAGGAACGGTTGCGAAAATTGTTCAAATATTAAAATTACCAAACGGACTGCTTAAAATTCTTGTCGAAGGCGCAATACATGGAAAGATAAAATCTTTTACCGGGAAGAAAAATTATTTCGAAGGAAAGATTGAGGTTGTTCCGCCTATTGTAGTTGACGAAAAAAAAGCGCTTACTCTCGACAGGGCAATGACGGATTTGTTCAGGGAATATACCGACATAAATAAAAATCTTCCGCCGGAAATATTTGTAGCGTTTGAAAATTTAAAGGAGTTGGACAGACGCCTTTACTACGTTGCCGCAAATATTCAGCAGCCGGTGAATATCAAGCATGCGGTGCTGGAAAAGTTCGATTTGGAGAATCAATATTACGAAGTAATTCGAATTCTGAAAATGGAAATCGAAATATTAAAAATGGACAGGGAAATTGAAGAAAAGGTTCATGAAAATATTTCGAAATCTCAGCGGCGTTTTATAATTCAAGAGCAAATCAGATTACTGCGCGAGGAGCTTGGAGATGAATCGGAAGAGTCCGGCGAGATTGAAGAGATAACGGAAAAGATAAAAAGAGCAAAAATGCCGAGAGACGTTGAGGATAAGGCATTTGAGGAGCTTAATAAATTAAAACGAATTCCGCCAAGCTCGCCCGAAGCGACAGTTGTTCACAACTATCTTGATTGGCTTCTTGATATTCCTTGGAAGAAGAAAACAAAGGACAATCTGGAAATTGAAAGCGTTGAAAAGATGCTGGACGAAGATCATTTCGGATTGGAAAAACCGAAAGAAAGAATCGTTGAACATATCGCCGTTCTTAATCTTGTTAAATCGATGCGCGGACAAATCCTTTGTCTGGTGGGACCTCCAGGAGTTGGAAAAACATCGCTCGGTAAATCCATTGCGCGCGCGTTGAACAGAAAGTTCGTTCGCATCAGTCTCGGCGGAGTAAAGGACGAAGCGGAAATCCGCGGACACAGAAAAACTTACATCGGCTCGATGCCCGGAAAGATAATTCAGTCGATGAAAAGAGCGGGAACGATTAACCCTGTTATTTTATTGGATGAAATTGATAAAATGAGCGCGGACTTCCGCGGCGACCCGACTTCGGCGATGCTTGAAGTTTTAGATCCCGAACAGAATAACACGTTTCAGGACCACTATCTCGAAGTCGATTACGATTTATCTCAGGTTATGTTTATCACTACGGCGAACGTAAGATACAATATTCCCGTTCCGCTGCAGGACAGAATGGAAATTATCGAGCTGCCCGGATATCTGGAATTTGAAAAGATGGAAATTGCCAAACGGCATATTATTCCCCGTCAGATAAAGGCGCACGGTCTAAATAAATTCGATATTTTATTTGACGATGAAGCGATTAAAAAAATCATATCGGAATATACGCGGGAAGCGGGCGTCAGAAATCTTGAGCGCGAAATTGCCTCGGTACTGAGAAAAACCGCTAAAGAACTTGTAAGGAAAAAAGTTAAAAGTTCACCGAGACGAAAACATAAAGAAGTTATCGACGTCAACAGGGTTGAAGAATTTCTCGGAACGCCGAAATTCCGCCGCCATAAAATGGACAAGAAAGAAAAAATCGGTTCGGTTACCGGATTGGCTTGGACAAGCGTGGGCGGCGAAATATTAAACGTGGAAGCCACTATTATGAAAGGGCGCGAGAAACTTACGCTTACGGGACAGCTCGGCGACGTGATGAAAGAATCGGCAATGGCGGCTCTCAGTTATCTTCGCTCGAACGCAAGAGAACTTAAAATTCCGCAGACGGCTTTTAAAGATAAAGAAATTCACATCCACCTTCCGGAAGGCGCAATTCCCAAAGACGGACCTTCGGCGGGCATTACAATGACAATGGCTATGTATTCCGTGTTGACGCAGAAACCGGTGAAAAGCAATGTTGCAATGACCGGCGAAATAACGCTCCGCGGAGACGTTCTCCCGATTGGCGGATTAAACGAAAAACTGCTTGCCGCAAGGCGTTACGGAATTAAAACCGTTTTAATCCCGAAGGAAAACGAGCGCGATCTTAAAGAAATTAAAGCTCCGGTTAAGGAGGGATTAAAGATTGTTCCGATTGAAGAGATAAAGGATGCTTTTCCCTATGTTTTCGGAAGAAAGAGAAGGACCGCAAAGAAAAAATGAAAAAGTTGGGTCTGATATTTATAATACTTTTTTCGGTTAATTTGACGGCTCAGTCCGTTCGCCCGATTCGCGATCATGTCGGATTTTGTTGGACTAAATCCGAAGTTGAAAAAGTGATGACTTATCTCGATAACGATTCGAGTAAATACAAAAATTTAAGCGGGAAAAATCTTGTCGCCGGTATTTCGCCGCATGACGATTATCTTTATGCGGGAAGAGTTTATTTTCCTCTCTACAGATTGATAAAAGCTAAAGAAGTTGTAATCTTTGGCGTTACCCACGGCGCTGTCCGGCGCGCTCTTCACGACCCGAAGAATGTTCTTCTTCTGGATAACTTTGACTACTGGCGGGGACCTTACGGAAACGTTAAAACGTCTTCCTTGAGAGAAGCGATAAAGGAAAAATTAAATCCGGATTTTTTTAAGACAAGCGACGAAGCGCACACAATAGAGCATTCAATTGAAGCGCTGATTCCATTTCTTCAATACTACAACCGAGATGTGAAGATTACCCCGATAATGGTTACCGATATTCCGTTTGAGCGGATGGATAAAATCAGTTCGCAGCTTTCCATGATTTTCCTTTCTTACATAAAAAAGAATAATCTTAAACTCGGGAAAGACATTTTCTTTCTGATTTCTAACGACGCCGACCATTACGGAAAAGATTTTAACAACGCCCCTTTCGGCGTCAATAAAAAGGCTCATGATAAAGCTGTTTCAATGGATAGAGAAATTGCGGAGAAATATATTGGCGCGGAAATTAACAAGACAGATCTGAAAAATTTAACAAAAGCAATTTGGCCGAATAAAGAAAAAATAATTCCTCTCTGGTGCGGAAGATATCCGATTGTTTTCGGTTTGCTTACAATTACCAAAACGGTTAACGGATTAGGCAAAAAGTTAAAAGGGAAATTGTTTAAGTATTCGGATTCCCGTTCGGAGTGGGTTCTTCCGATAAAAAACACAAACCTCGGAACGACGGCTCCTTTTTCCTACGAGCATTGGTGCGGATTTTTCTCAGCCGGATTTTACGCGGAGTAATATTAATGAATATTAATTCAAAAATAATCGACCCGACAGAGAAATATAAAGAAGTTTTATCTCAAGCGGTTTACCTGCTTAGCGACGGCAATCCTGTTCTGACTAATCTTTCAAATTTAGCGGCGTTGTTAAAACGCTCCTTTTCAAAAATCAGCTGGGTGGGCTTTTATATTGCAAAAGGAGAAAAACTTTTTTTAGGACCTTTTCAGGGCGATGTCGCATGCGAGACGATTGATTTCGGAAGCGGCGTATGCGGAGTTTCGGCGAAAAAGGAAGAAACGGTTGTCGTCGAAAATGTTCATGAATTCAGCGGACATATTGCGTGCGACGCAAATACAAACTCCGAGATTGTCGTCCCGATAGTTGTTAACGGAAAAGTTTTTGCGGTCTTGGATCTGGATAGTTACGATTACGCGGCTTTTAGAGAAACGGACAAATATTATCTTGAAAAGATTGTTGAAATTTTGAAAAAGAATGTTACATTAGAGAAGTTTAATTTAACGTGAGATGAAGATGGGTTTTAGAGTTACCGCATTAAAATGGCGACCCAAACTGTTCAGCGAAGTTGTCGGTCAAGAGCATATAACGAAAACGTTGAAAAACGCAATTATCAACAATAGAATTGCGCATGCCTTTATTTTTGCGGGACCTAGGGGAATCGGTAAAACAACAACCGCGAGAATTTTTGCCAAAGCGTTGAATTGTGAAAACCCGCAGGATGGGGAACCCTGCGGCGAATGCAAAATGTGCAAAGCTTTTGAAAACCAGCAAACCGTTGATATCATTGAGATAGACGGCGCTTCCAACAGAAGAATTGATGAAATCCGGACTTTGCGCGAATCTGTAAAGTACGCTCCGGCAGTCGGCAAATATAAAGTTTACATCATCGATGAAGTCCACATGCTTACAACGGAATCGTTTAACGCTTTTCTTAAAACGTTGGAGGAGCCTCCCGATCATACCGTTTTTATTTTTGCTACGACGGACGTTCACAAAGTGCCGTTAACAATTCTTTCCCGCTGCCAGCGGTTTGATTTCAGAAGAATAGAGCTTGACATAATTAAAGCGCAATTAAAAAAGATAGCCGACGACGAGGGTATAAACATTGACGACGAGAGCTTAACACTGATTGCGCGCAAAAGCGACGGCGCTTTGAGAGACGCCGAGAGTTTTTTTGATCAGGTTGTTTCGTTTTCGGGGAAAGAGATAAAAGTCGAAGACGTTTCTTCAATGTTTAATCTTATCAACGACGAAGTCTTTTTTGAAATCTCGGACGCTATGCTGTCAAAAGATTTTCACACTGCGTTTTCCGTTACACGAAAAGTTTATGAAAACGGATGGAACTTTGTTGATTTGGCAAACGGATTGCTGGAACATTTCAGAAATATTTTGACTGTTGTAATCACAAAAAAATCCGACCTTCTCGAAACTTCCGAGATGTTCAAAACTCGTTATTTGGAGTACGCCGATAAATTCAGCGAAGGAGATTTACTGCGCGTTCTTAATTTTCTCGGACAACTCAGAAATGAAATGAAAACTTCTCAAAATCAAAAACTGACAATTGAGATTGCGCTAAGTCAGCTGATTGGTTTTGAGAAATCGGAAACAATTTCAAATTTGATTAAGCTGATAAACGAAGGGGGAACTTCTTCTTTGCCTGATTCCGGAATTAATCCTGTAAAAAAAAAAGTAGTTAAAGAGAAAAGCGTTTATTCCCGTCCCGAAAAAGAGACCGATTTTATTGAGGAACAATCGATAGAGAAAGTTGTCCGGGATAATCCTTCGGAGAATGAACTTTTTTTGAAGGTAAAACGGGAATGGCGGCAATTTTTAATAAAACTGCAGGAAATTAATTTTAGAGTAGCGACAAATCTTGTTGAATCAACTCCGATTGCCTTAAAAGAAAATACGCTTTTTATTGAACTTTCTCCCGAAGTCGATGCAAAAATTTTGAAGGGGCGAACCGAGAAATGCACAATGATGCTTAACGATTATTTCAGCGCCCAATTAAAAGTTGAGGTGGTCGATAACAAAAAGAAAAAAATTAATAATCAGAAAAAGGAAGAAACTCCTTTAATCAAAGCGATAATAGAGCAACTCGGAGGAAAAGAGATTTAACGGTTTATTTCATTCCGCAGAAGATTTTTAACTCCGAGAAGGGAATAAAAACAAAATATTGTAAATTTGTTTATTGAATAATATAGATAGCGGGGGTTTATGTTTTCAAAAGTTATTTCTGCAGCCACATTCGGCATTGACGCTTACGCCGTTGACGTTGAAACTCATTACGAAAAACAAATGCCTTCTTTTACTGTTGTCGGGCTTCCCGATAATGCCGTAAAAGAAAGCCGCGAACGAGTTAACGCGGCGATTAAAAATTCCGGCTTCAAATTTCCCATTAAGAAAATAACCGTTAATCTTGCGCCCGCCGATATGCGCAAGGAAGGAAGCGCGTTCGATTTGCCGATCGCTGTGGGGATAATTGCAGCCACCGGAGAAATCAGTCCTTACTATTTAAGGAATTCAATGATGCTCGGCGAGCTTTCGTTAAACGGCGAACTGCGAAAAATCCGCGGCGCGCTTCCTATCGCGGTTGAAGCAAAAAAACTGGGAATTAAACATCTGCTCCTGCCGAAAGAATCCGCCGAGGAAGCCGCAATCGTTGACGGTATTGAGGTTTACGGATTTAATTCGCTTGCCGAAGTAGTAAGGTTTCTGAACGGAGAAGAAGGTTTTAATCTAACCGTTGTAAGCAAGGATGACCTTTTCAGACAGATTAATAATTATGTGTTGGATTTTGCCGACGTTAAAGGACAGGAAAACGTAAAACGCGCGCTTGAAGTAGCCGCCGCCGGCGGGCATAATATTTTGATGATCGGACCTCCCGGTTCGGGAAAAACAATGCTGGCAAAGCGTCTTCCCTCTATCCTTCCGCCTCTTACATTTGACGAAGCTCTTGAAGCCACTAAAATTTATTCCGTCGCCGGAGTTCTCGACGCCTCAAGTTCTTTAATTACTGAAAGACAGTTTCGCAGTCCGCATCACACCGTTTCCGACGCGGCGTTAATCGGCGGCGGTTCTTATCCCCGTCCTGGCGAAGTTTCCTTTGCGCACCACGGAGTTTTGTTCCTTGACGAATTTCCCGAATTCAAAAAAAACGTTCTTGAAGTATTGCGCCAGCCGATGGAAGACAGGCGGGTAACGATAAGCCGCTCCAAGATGTCGGTTGAGTTCCCCGCAAATTTTATGCTTGCCGCCGCGATGAATCCCTGCCCGTGCGGTTATCTGACCGACCCTGACCATGAATGCACATGCAGCGTTAACGCCATACAGCGATATATGGGCAAAATTTCCGGACCGCTTGTCGATAGAATTGACATTCAGATTGAAGTTCCCGCAATTAAATACAAAGAGCTTGCGAGCGATACGACGGGAGAAACATCCGCTGAAATAAGAAAACGCGTTATCGCCGCGCGCCGAATTCAAACCGAAAGATATAAGGATTTGCCTAACGTCCATAAAAACGCCGATATGGGAACGCATGAAATCAGAAAGTACTGCAAGCTCGACAGCGCGGGAAAAGATTTGCTGAAAATGGCTATAACCAAACTTGGTCTCTCCGCCCGCGCTTACGACAGAATTTTGAAAGTAAGCCGGACAATCGCCGATGTGGAGAATTCCGAAAACATTCTTGCTCAACATGTCGGGGAGGCGATTCAGTACAGAAGTCTGGACAGAGAACTGTGGAAGAAGTAAAATAAAAACAGAGTTTGATTTTTCTCGTAAATTCACTTTCTAATATTTCAAAATTGGAATATCTTTGTTTGAACGTAAATAAAATTTGATGCAAAATGAAAAAATTGATTATTGACGGAAATTCTTTGACTCTGGAAAAAATAGATTTCTTCCTTAAAGAAAACTCTACTGTTGTTTTATCGAAAGAATCAAAAGCAAATGTTATAAAAGCCCGTAAACAAATTGAAAAATGGGTTGAATCTGACGAGGTCATTTACGGAGTTACAACCGGATTTGGCGAATTTGCCAACGTTAAAATTTCAAAAGAGCATATCGAGGAATTACAAGTTAACCTTATCAGAAGTCACGCAGCCGGAGTAGGCGAACCGCTTCCGCCGCACATAGTTAAAATAATGATGCTGTTACGCGCTAACGCGCTTGCCAAGGGTTTTTCCGGCATTCGTCTTTCGACTCTTCAGCTGCTGATTGACATGATGAACAATAATATTATTCCCGTAATTCCATCTCAAGGGTCCGTCGGCTCAAGCGGCGATTTGGCGCCTTTATCTCATCTCGTGCTTGCAATGATCGGGGAAGGGAAAGTTCAAATTATTCCCGATATCAATTCCCCGGAAGCGGCTGATGCAAAGGTACAAGGCGCAAAAAGCGTTTTAAAGAAATTCGGATTAACGCCGGCAAAACTGACTGCAAAGGAAGGGCTTTCCCTTAACAACGGAACGCAGATGATGACCGCCTTCGCTTCATACGTTTGCATTAAATCCCGCGAGCTTGCTAAAATTTCCGATATTGCCGCCGCGCTTTCGCACGAAGCTCTGCGAGGCACCGACAAAGCCTACGATTTGCGTCTTCATAAACTTCGTCCCTACAAAGGACAAATAAACACGGCGCAAAATATGCTTAATATGATTAAAGGAAGCGAAATAAGAAAGTCGCATCTGAAAAACGACAACCGCGTTCAGGATTCTTACTCTCTCCGCTGCGTTCCGCAGATTCACGGAGCGTCAAAGGACGCAGTAAATTTCATCTGTTCGCAGGTTGAGATCGAGCTGAATTCGGCAAACGATAATCCGCTGATTTTTCCCGACGACGGGGATCATCTCGAAGGGGGAAACTTTCACGGACAGCCGGTCGCTCTTCCTCTGGATTTTATGAAAATCGCTCTCGCCGAATTGGCGAATGTTTCCGAACGGCGAACCGAGCGGCTTGTAAACGGTTCGTTGAGTATGCTTCCCCGTTTTCTTACGGAAAAAGGAGGATTAAATTCCGGCTTGATGATTGCCCAATATACGGCGGCGGCGCTGGTCTCGGAGAATAAAACACTCGCTCATCCGGCAAGCGTCGATTCAATCCCGACTTCGGCTAATCAGGAGGATCACAACTCCATGGGTTCGATTGCCGCCCGCCATTGTTATCAGATATTAAAAAATGCGCAGAAAGTTATTGCGATTGAGCTTCTTACGGCGGCGCAGGGCGCGGAGTTCCTAAAACCGCTGAAGTGTGGAAAAGGAACGTCCGTAGCATACAGCATTATCAGAAAAAAAATTAAACCGATTAAGAGGGACAGAATCCTTTACACTCAACTGGATAAAGCGATTGAGCTGGTGGAATCGGGCGAAATTTTACGCGAAGTTGAAAAAGAAATCACATTAAAATAAGAGGTTATTCATGAAAAAATTATTACCTGTAATTGTAATTATGATTTTCGCGTCCGTTATTTTCGGACAGCGAAAAGACGTTCTTGAAATATATCAGATTCAAGGAACGGGAATGGAATCCCCATACGTAGGGCAAACCGTAACTACGCAGAATAACGTTGTAACGTTTGTTCTTTCCAACGGATTTTATATGCAGACGCCCGACAGCCGCGACGACAACAATCCGGAAACATCCAACGGCATTGACGTTTACGTCGGCGAAACCCCTAACGTGCAGGTAGGCGATTATGTAAACGTTACCGGCGATGTTTCGGAATATTACGGCTTAACGGAAATCGGAAGCCCGAGCGTAACGGTTGTTTCTAGCAATAATCCCCTCCCAACTCCGGTTCTCTGGGACGCTAATACTCCTTCTCCGAACCGTCCTCAGCCTGAAAACGAGATGGAGAGATTCGAGGGAATGCTTGTCGAGTTTTATAACGGCGTGGCGTGTTCGGGAACGAATATTCACGGCGACTTTTACGCCGTCGCCAAACCGACCAGAATTTTTCGCGAACCGGGAATTGATTATCCCGGTCTAAACGGACTTCCTGTGTTTGATGGAAATCCCGAGAAATTTGAAATTGACACATACAGCACGGACCCGGTTATGGTGAAAGGGGGAAACGCAATAACTTACTGCAAAGGCGTTGTCCGGTACAGTTTCGGCGATTACGGAATTTTCCCGCTTGAACTTAATGTCGATACCGATATTACTCCCGATGCCGCTACCGACCCCGACGACAATCCGAATTTATACTCGGTTGGCACGCTAAACTGTCATGTTTTCAATAACGACGATCCTTCCGTTTATCCGACGCGGCTGAAGAAATTTTCAAAATATGTTCGTGAAGTAATGAAAGCCCCTGATATTATAGCATTTCAGGAAGTTGAGAACCAAAGCGTGTTGACCGATTTGGCTAATCAGATTCATTCTGACGATCCGACTTTAAATTATACGGCGCACTTAATTTATTCCAACTACGCATTTGATATAAACGTAGGTTACCTGGTTAACGACAGAATCACCGTCGCAAATGTTGACGCAGTCGGCGAAAACGCCACGTTCCAAATCGGAGGCGAAACAAAATATACGTTTGACAGACCTCCTCTCGTATTGGAAGGAAACGCCGGAGGCAACTTCCCTGTAACGTTCGTTGACGTTCATCTTCGTTCGCGAAATAATATTGACGATCCGAACGACGGCGATTTTGTAAGAGCAAAAAGACAGGCTCAGGCGGAATGGCTTGCCGATTATCTGCAGAGCAGACAAACAAACGACGCAAACGCAAAAATTGTCGTTCTCGGCGATTATAATTCTTTTGAATTTACCGACGGTTATTTTGATGTACTCGGACAAATTACAGGCGATTTGGATACGCTTCAATCTCTCGAACCCGCGACGGATGTAGTTAACCCCGATTTTGTTAATCTTACAAAGCAGGATGTGCAGTCGAACAGATATTCCTATGTGTATAACGGAGACGCGCAGGCGCTGGATCATATTGTCGTTTCACCGGCGATGTTTAATTATGTAAGATATTTTAAGTTCGTTCATGCAAATTCCGATTTTCCGGAGTATTTTGAAAACGACGATTCAACTCCCATCGGAACGTCCGACCACGACGGAGCGGTAATGCGGTTTACCACTTATCCGGTAGGCGTCAGGGACGCGGGCGGCGAGGTTCCGGCAAAGTTCAGTCTTGCTCAAAACTACCCGAACCCGTTTAATCCGACTACTGTTATTGAATTTGCAGTTCCGAAAGCCGAACACGCTTTATTAAAAATCTTTAATGCTCTCGGGGAAGAGGTGGCAACATTGGTTAATAAAAATGTTGAAGCCGGAAACTATAAAGTACAATTCGACGCAAGCAAATTAAGTTCAGGAATCTATTTCTACAGATTAAGCGCGGGGAATTTTACCGCAACAAGAAAAATGATTCTGATGAGATAGGAGTTTTTCTATTTGAATACAAATTATAAGCGGACAATTTTTGTCCGCTTATTTTTTATTCCGGAGTTGTCATCATAAATTTATCCCTATTGACAATTTTAGTCGCTTATCAGTAATATTCGTGTTGTTTTTGGTAGAATATTTTGCATGATGCTCTAAAGTCCTTTATTTGTAGGGTTTTCAGAGATTGTTTTTTTGTTTAACTTTTTCTCGTTTTGTTTCAGACTTGTCCGGGTTAGGTTGAACAAACAAAGAAATCACGCCGGTGGGCGGTTCTTATCATTTTCAATTAAATGTTGTCGGCGCATTCTTGTCATCGTAAGCGTCATTGCGACGACTGAAGCGTCTCGTCATTGCGACACCGCAGAATACGGGGGAAGCAATCTCACCGGAAAACACGCTATTGCCGAATATTCAACAACGTTTTAACAGCTAAGGTTAAATATTAGTGAGATTGCCACGACAATCTGCTCACACGGATTGTCTCGTAATGACGCTTGTTTTTTCTGTTTCTCCGGTTTTCGCAATTAGCCATGGGTGGATAGTTTGTTCTACACCATCACGTCATAGCGAGGGAAGAATAATCTGCTCCACTGGAGTTGAATTTTATTGCGGGCTTTGGTTTTGAATTTTCAAAAGATTATTTTTGTTACTTCAGCAATCATAAAGTGATTTGGAAAAATTGATTAGTAGAACTCTGACAATACTGATATTCTTAACTTTCGCCGTTTTTGCTCAGACGGAAACACACCGGTGGGGCGAAAAAAAAGCCGACTACAAAATTCCGGAAGTCAGTGAACGGAATTATTTGATTGACGACTCGTCCGTAATGATGTCGCTTGTCAGCGGATTTCAATACGCTTACTATTTTCTGATTTCGGATTACGACGGGGACAACTGTCCGTTTACTCCAACCTGCTCCAACTTTTTTGTGCAATCGGTTAAGAGGACTAACATTTTTCAGGGCGCGCTGATGTTTGCCGACAGATTTACGCGCGATCTGAATTTTATCGAGAGGGATAAATATCCGCGGTCTCAAGACGGACGGCTGATTGATTTACCCCAAAATTATGAATTAAAAGAAAGGGGGATTGTTATTCTTCCTAAGCATATCGATAAGGAGAAAAAATGAGATTTTATCGTTTCTTCTTTTTGCTGCTTATTCTTGCCGCCGTAGTACGAGGTCAGAGCAAAGCCGTTAACCCTTTGTTTTCAGTCCCAAACAGAGTTAAGTTTGCTTCTCATCTTTATAAAACGGGAGATTACATTCGCGCTTTTGACGAATACCGCGCTCTCCTTACAGGAACGCCCGACGACACGTTAAGACTTGCCGCCGGATTGGCTTTGCGCAATCTCGGAAGGTTTGATGAAGCCGAAGATTATTTACAAGGACTCTTTTTCTTTTCCCGTTTAAAAGATTACGCCAAAACTGAATTTTTAAAAACCGAATTTATCAGAGGAAACTATTCCGGATTTGTTAATTTAAGCGGCGAGAGTTTTTACAGTCCCGATACTTTTTCCGTCGGTATAAAACGCCTGAAATATTTTACATATTTGATTCTTCAGGAAACGGAAATTACAGATTCCGCGGAGTTTGTTTCCGGTTTTGCCGAAAGTCAGCGGCGGGTTATCTCAAAATTTTACAGCGTTAAGAAGCGACCCGAGAGGAAAGACGAGCTTCTTGCAGCGGTTTTATCGGCTGTGATTCCTGGAGCGGGGAAAATTTACACGGAGGATTACTCGGACGGAATTGTGGCTTTTATTTTCAGTGGATTATTTTACGGATTGGCGGCGCATAATTTTGCCGTCGCAAAAAACGCCAAAGGCGCGCTCTTTGCGGGAATCGGATTATTCTTTCACGCGGGAAGCGTTTACGGCTCGGCGACTTCGGCGCAGATTTACAACGCGCAAAAGCGATTCGAGTTCGAAAGTAAGCTGATTGAATATGCCGAAAAGGAAAAATACTTTTTGCCCGATACGGAAAAGCTGTTTATTAAATAATTAATTAAAGAGTAAGTCATTGAAAGTGTTAAGAAAAATTATGTATGAAAAGGCTTTGCATAACCTAGTAATATGTCATTCTGAATGGAGCGAAGCGGAATGAAGAATCTCAAAACCGGTAATTGTTCGGATTTTAGGATATTTCGGACGGCTACCACCTTCGCAGTGGTGAACTCAATATGACAATTATAGGTTCTGCAAAGGTTTCTATGAATAAATCGTTGTTTGCCGAAATATCGATTTTTGTTTTTCTCTTTATAATCGGGCACGGAAATTTATTTGCCGGGCAGCCGTTGAAATCTCAGCTTGCTTTTGCCGATTCTTTATTTAAATCGGGAAATTACTACCAAGCGATTACGGAATATAAGCGCTACCTCTTTTTCGATGAGGATAGTTCCGCGGCGGGGTATTGTTTTTCGCAAATAGCCGAATCGTACAAGGCGGGCGGATTTTATGAGAAAGCCGAGAATAATTTTCGTGAAGCAATGAAGTTTGAAAAAAGCATCAATGCCCAAAAAACTACGGAAGTTGACTTGATTCGCACGATGATATTGAGCAGGAAAACAAACTGCGCGTTAAACGAGCTGGATACTTTTGAAAATAAATTCGGAGATTCATTAATCGCCGATTATTGGCGGGGTTGGACTTACTTACTGAACAATCAGCCGGAGCTTGCGTCTTTCTATTTTAACGAATCTCTTGCCGGAAAAGAAATTTCGGAGAGATTAAATAAAATTATTAGTGATGAATATCCTCTTTTTAATATTAAATTGATGTCATATATTTTGCCGGGAAGCGGGCAGATTTACACCGGACATTATTTTTCGGGAGCTGTTTCTTTTGCGTGGAACGCCCTCTTCGGATATATGACAGTAAAGGCATTTCAGGACAGAAGAATCGTGGAAGGTCTGCTAATCGGCGATTTGCTGTGGCTGAGATTTTATAAAGGGAATATTCAAAATGCGGAAAGGTTTGCTAAAGAAAAAAATATTAAATTAGTTAATCAATTAATCGAAAATTTGCAAAACAATTATAAAGGTAAAAAACCGTGAAAATTTCAGAAGAAGAATTACGAAAAATAACTTTGACCGCAATTAACGAACTCGGGGATAAAGCTTCCCCGGAATTAGTGCGCAACATTGTTTCATCCGCCGTTGATAAGCTCGGAGCCGAAGCGGAATTACCGCAAGCCGAAACTTCAGCCGCGCCGGTTTTGGACAGAGCAATTCTTACTTCGTTCGGGTTGAACCGACCCGGAGTAATTGCAAAAATCACCGCGCTCCTTGCCGAATCGGGCTGCGATCTGCGCGACGTTTCACAGAAAATAATGGACGATTTTTATACGCTCATTATGATTGTCGATCTTTCTTCCTCGAAATATCAGATGAAAGAACTGATAGAGAAGTTATCGAAAATTGAAGCGGAACTTAATGTTAAAATATTTTTACAGCACGAAAATCTTTTCAGACAAATGCACAGAATTTAATTTTAAAAGGATAAGAAGATAAATGAATTACGAATTCGATGAAATATTAGATACCATAAAAATGACGGAAATCGAGCATTTCGATATCCGTACCGTAACGCTGGGAATCAGTTTGCGGGATTGCGCAGACAGAAATTTGGAAGTGAGCAAACAGAAAGTTTACGATAAAATAATTAAGTATGGAAAAAATCACGTTAAGTTTGCCGAAGAAGTTGAGGCGCGATACGGAATTTCAATCGCAAACAAAAGAATCTCGATTACGCCTATTTCGATTCCTTTTGACGGATTGAACAGGTATGAATTTATCGAGATGGCTAAAACGCTTGATAAAGCAGCCGAAGATGTCGGCGTTGATTATCTTGCCGGATTTTCCGCGCTTGTTCAGAAAGGATTTACCAGAGGGGAGCGCGAGCTGCTCGAAGCGATTCCTTTTGCGCTTGCGGAAACAAAACGAATTTGCTCCAGCGTGAATGTCGGCTCGACGAAGGCGGGAATCAATATGGATGCGATTTTAAAGGTAGCCGATTTAATTAAAAAAACAGCCGAGCTTACAAAAGATCAGGATTCAATCGGATGCGCAAAGTTTGTTGTTTTTACGAACGTTCCTGAAGATAATCCTTTTGTAGCCGGAGCTTTTCACGGAGTAACCGAGCCGGAAGTCGTTTTGAATGTAGGTATCAGCGGTCCCGGAGTTGTGCTTGACGCTATAAAAGCCGCCGGTAAAGTCGATTTGCAGACAATCTCCGAAGTGATAAAAAAGACAATTTTTAAGATAACCCGCGCGGGAGAACTGATCGGGCGCGAGGTTGCGCAGAAGCACGGAGTTCCGTTTGGAATAGTCGATGTTTCATTGGCGCCGACTCCAGCCGAAGGAGACAGCATCGGTGATATTCTTAAAGCAATGGGAGTAGAAGATGTTGGCGCGCACGGAACAACAGCCGCGCTGGCAATGTTGAACGATGCGGTAAAAAAAGCGGGACTTATGGCAAGCTCCTCCGTGGGTGGACTAAGCGGCGCTTTTATTCCCGTCAGCGAAGATCAGGGAATGATAGACGCGGTCAGACGCGGCAACTTAAGCATTGAAAAATTGGAAGCGATGACCGCCGTTTGTTCGGTGGGACTTGATATGATTGCCGTTCCCGGCGATACGCCCGCTTCCACGCTTGCCGGAATTATCGCCGACGAATCCGCGATAGGTCTGATTAACGATAAAACAACCGCCGTGCGGGTTATTCCGGCATACGGAAAGAAGGTCGGCGACGTTGTCGATTACGGCGGACTGCTCGGTTTGGCGCCTGTAATGAGCGTGCGGGAAATTAGCAGCGCAAATTTTGTAAACCGCGGCGGGCGTATTCCCGCTCCGACTCGAAGTTTGACAAATTGATAAAAATCGGGCGAAAGACCCCGTTTTTATTTTATTAATCGAATCTAAATATATGTTGAGTTTCACAAGTTTTGTTTGTGAATTGTCAACTGTAAATAGTAAATTGTTAAAAGAAATAATAGTTGGTTTTGCTTAATTATATAATTTGTCATTCTGATCCCGCCTTGGCGGGAGAAGAATCTCATGACCGGAAATTAAACTAAAATACGAGATATTTAGTTCGGCTTTTACCTTCGCACCCAAACAAAAGGAGTTGGGGCAAGCTTGGCGGACTCAATATGACAAATTTAGGTTATGCAAAGGTCTCTAAAAGTGAAATAAAAAAAGGAAGCAATAAATTATGAAAAACAAAGGATTAATTATCGGCGGCGCGATAGTCATATTTTTATTTTTGATTATCGGCTGGGGCGTAGGCGTTTACAACGACTTAGTCTCGCTTGACGAAGGCGTTGCTCAGGCTTGGAGTCAAGTTGAGAACCAATATCAGCGGCGCGCGGATTTAATTCCGAATTTGGTTAACACCGTAAAAGGCGTGGCTAATTTTGAAAAGGAAACTTACACTGCGGTTGCCGAAGCCCGTTCAAAAGTTAATAACATTAAGCTCACCCCGGATATGCTTTCCGACCCGAACGCATTGAAGCGGTTTCAGGCGGCTCAGGATAACCTCGGAAGCGCGCTTTCCCGTTTGCTTGTTACTGTCGAGCGTTATCCGCAGTTAAAGGCAAACGAAAACTTTCTGCAGTTGCAGGCTCAGTTGGAAGGAACGGAAAATCGTATTTCGGTGGAAAGAAGACGCTTTAATCAAATCGTTCAGCAGTACAATATGAAGATCCGCCGTTTTCCGGGAAACATAATCGCCAGCTTTGCGGGTTTTAGAGAAAAACAATATTTTAAAGCAGTTCAAGGCGCCGAAAAAGCTCCGAAAGTTCAGTTTTAATCGTGAAATCGAAAGCGTTAAATATCGTTCTGCTGCTCCTCTTTTTTTTCGGGAGCGCTGTTTTTGCCGGGGAAGTCGAAACGCCGAAACTCAATTCCTATTGTAATGATTTTACGGGAACTTTAACTCCGGCTCAAATTAGGCAAATTAATAAAGCTCTTTCCGATTTTGAGAAAAAAACATCGAACCAAATAGTTTTTCTGATGGTTAATTCTCTCGACGGAATGCCGATAGAATATTTTGCTAATAATGTCGCCGAAAAAAATAAAATCGGAACGAAGAAGCACGATAACGGAATTTTGTTCGTTGTTGCAAAAAAGGATAAGAAGATGCGCATCGAGGTCGGCTACGGACTTGAAGGCGCGCTTCCCGACGCTTTGGCAAGTTCGATTTTGCGCAACGAAGTCCGCCCTTATTTCAGGCGCGGAGATTATTTTTCGGGAATTGCAGCAGGGCTTACCGCAATTATGAAAGCCACTGTCGGAGAATATAAGAACAACAAGAAAAATGACGAGAAAGAAGGACTTCCGATAGGTACGATTATCTTTCTTATAATTATGATTATTTCTCTCTTCGGCGGAAGGGGAAGCGGGATAGGATTGTTGTGGCTCGGAGCGGGAATGCTTGGAGGCGGCGGAAGTCGCGGCGGAGGATTTGGCGGTTCGGGCGGATTCGGAGGTTTTTCCGGCGGCGGCGGAAGTTTCGGAGGCGGCGGCGCAAGCGGCGGTTGGTAAGAATGAATAATAGAAGGTTTTGCATAACCCAGCAATATGTCATTCTGATCCCGCCTTGGCGGGAGAAGAATCTCAGAACCGATAATTACACTGAATTTAGAGATTTTTCGAACGGATTTTACTTTCGCAACAAAATTAATTAATAGAATATAAAAATTAAAAGATGTATTAAGATGCAAAGTGTTTTATTAGCGCTCTTCATAATGATTTTTTCCGTTTCTTCATTTGCTCAGAATATTGATGATTCACAACGCTATAACGGGGTTAAGGAGATTACGGAAATTCCCGACGGAATGACTTACAATGAATTTTTAAAGGTTCAGAGGGAAATTACATGGCAGAGAATTGCGGCGGCGGCGTTTATTCCCGGATATCTCCATTTTTATGCAGACCATAATAAGGAAGGCTATTACATTCTTGCAGCCCGTTTAATTGCAGGCGGAGTAATGGTTTTTGCCGCCGTTGACCAGCTTAATTACACTAATTCACTCAATCTTTTTTCGGTTGTCTCCGATTTTGACACTGTCCAGACAAGATCGGAGCGAAACTTTCTGCTTTTTCTCGGCGGTACAATTGTGAATTTTATCGGGTTTGCAATCGACTGGACTCACAGCGATTGGATTATTGAGAACGAGAGAAATCAAATCTATTACAAATACGGATTAAAAATTAAAGCTAAAGTAAAACCGAATCTTTCCTTTTACCGAAACAAACCTGTTTACGGCGTAAATTTAGTGGTTTCGTTTTAAGATGTGAGACGGAAGATGATTTATCCAATATCATTGCTTTTTTTTCTGAATTGAGTAGTTAGACGAAAATAAGAATCTCTTTCCTATAATTTATACAAGATTTGAGATGAAAAGCGGGTGAATTCTGGCGCGGATTGATTAGCGCATCCCGGAACATGAGGGATGAGCGTTCAATCTGCGAGTGTAAGTGTAAGAAAAATAACCAACGCAGATTGCCCATTTTCCCGCTCCCCGCGGAAGAATTCAGCAATCTACGCTACGGAAACGCTTCTGCTAAACATACTTGGTCGTTTTGATCAGCATATTGAGGGTTTTAGAGTGACACATTTGTGATTGGCATCTGTTTCGGTCTTTTTCGTTTCGAGTCTCTCGTCTCGCGTTTATCGTCTTCCTTTTTCGCTCACGACAAGGTTTTTTCGTAAAAACAAAAAAAAATATAAAAATAGTATTGTATCTTATTTTAGAATATAAGATATTTTGGTATTGTATTATTATTTATTTGTAGAATTAATTGTAGAATAAAAAAATATGAGCCGATTCTTATTTACTTTTATTGTCTTGTTTCTGATTTGGTTAGGCTTCACAACATCTCTCGCAACTGCGGAACTTATTACGGGTGCAGTCCTCAGTTTAATCATAGCGTCATTTTCATACAAAACTTTTACTGTAGAAGGGCTGGGATTTTTCTCGCCCCGCCGCGTGGTTCTTATTATCAAGTATTTATTTGTATTTATGATAGCTCTGATTAAGGCGAACATTGACGTCGCCAAGCGTGTAATCTCGCCTAAGTTACCAATCAACCCCGGAATAGTTGAGTATAAAACTCAGCTGACCAATCCAACGGCAGTTACCATTCTTGCCAATTCTATTACGCTGACTCCCGGAACGTTAACCGTGGACGTTATCGATAATAGTCTTTTTATTCATTGGATTGACGTAACCACAAAGGATCCTGAAGGAATTGTCCGAGAAATCGGAGAAGATTTTGAAAAGATTTTAAAGGAATTTTTTAAATGATATTATACATCTTGATTGTATTGGGATTAGCAACCTTTTTTGTTGTACATCGCGGATTAAAAGGACCAACCCCGTCGGATAGAATTGTAGCGCTCGATAATATTACAACGATTACTACAGCCGGTCTGGTTTTACTCGGTTTGTACTTCGACCGTTATATTTATATCGATGTTGCGCTTATTTACGGCGTTTTATCCTTTATCGGCGTTCTTACTCTCGCAAGATATTTGGAGGGAGGTTTATAATGGGCGTTGTTGAAATTATCGGCTGGGTAATTATTGTTATCGGAGTGGCTTTCCTTTTTCTCGGCGCGCTCGGACTTTTTAGAATGCCGGATGTTTATTCCAGAATGCAGACGGCAACAAAATCCGTTACTTTCGGAACGATGGGAACAATTTTCGGCGTCGGCTTGGTGCATCCCGAATGGTTTTGGAAAACTTTGATTATTGCTGTTTTTATCGCAATATCCAACCCTATCAGCTCCCATGCTTTGGCGCGGGGAAGCTATAAAATGGGAATCAGACCTTTCACGAAAGAAGAAAATATGGACGATCTGGAGCCGGTTGTTGATAAATCGGAGGATGAAGAAGAATGAGTTGGTTGGCAGTTTTAGTTTTGGTATTGGTTGTTGTTCAGATTATTGCCGCTCTGTTTTCTGTTTGGCAGAAAGATTTGCTCCTTGCAGCGCTTGGAACATCGGCAATCAGTGTTGTTTTATCAGTTTTGTTTTATTTGCTCCAGGCTCCCGACGTGGCGTTAACCGAAGCCGCAATCGGGGTGGCGCTTTCAACAATCATTTTTGTAATTGCAATTAAGAAAACCGATAGGTACGAAGAATGAGAAAAGCAATCGCGATACTTCTGCTCGCAATAGTAGGGTATTATTTTATAAATGTTTTTATCCACATGCCTTTCGGCGAAAAACGCGAAGGCGTTGGGAAATATTATTTGGAAAACACCGTTAAAGAAACCGGCGCGGCTAACGTAGTTACGGCTATTGTCGTAAGTTACAGAGGTTTTGATACGCTCGGCGAGGTAACCGTGCTGTTTCTTGCGGCAACGGGTCTCGGAGCCATTTTGTTCGGCAAACGCGGCGAAAAACGCCGTCTGCAGGGCGCAAGCGTTATCGTGAAAACAACTTCGATGATGCTTTACCCGATGGTCGTTCTTCTCGGCGCTTATGTATTTGTTCACGGGCATCTGACTCCGGGCGGAGGTTTCCAGGGAGGCGCAATTATCGCCACTGGCGTTTTGCTGATGTTTATGTCCTACAGGCATTTCAATGTCAGTCATAATGCTTTAACTTGGATTGAATCGTTAGCCGGATTAACATTTGCAACGGTCGGGTTAATCGGGCTTGCTCTCGGCACGACATTCTTGCAGAACTTTTTGCCGCTCGGAACCCCCAACGACTTGGTAAGCGCGGGAATTATACCGATTATTTATATCGCCGTCGGATTTAAGGTAGGCGCGGAATTAACCGGCGTTTTGGATAACATGTTAAAAACTATTAGGTAGGAAATATAGAATGCTATATTATATCGGAGCAATATCACTAATATTAATCGGAATGTACGCGGTTCTTACGAAGAAAAATCTTCTGAAAATCGTTGTCGGACTTTCCATTGTAGATAGTGGTGTTAATCTTTTATTCATCTCGGTAGGATACGTAAAGGATGCGACGGCGCCTATTTTTTCGATGCCTTCGCTCACTGCCGATAAGATGGTTGACCCTGTTCCGCAAGCTTTGGTACTTACGGCTATCGTAATCGGACTTGCGACTACGGCGGTAGCGCTCGGTTTGGTCATCAGACTTTACGACCATCATAAAACATTAAATATTAACAAGATCAGACAATTGAAATGGTAGGAAGGATTTGATGGAATTTTCTCCTGTACTCTATATAGCAATCCCTCTTTTTGCAGCTTTTTTAATTCCATTGTTGGGAAAAGTTTCTAAAACTTTAGTAAAGTTAACTCCCGGAATCGTATTTCTCTATTTGTCATACGGTTCGATTCTTCTTTTCCCGAAAGCAATGGAAAAACCTATTGTTCAGGTAGTTGCCGGTTTTAAACCTCCGTTTGGAATTTCCCTCTATTACGGAGCGACGGCGGCTTTTTTGATCACAATGGTTACAATAGTCGGATTTGTAATTTGGTTATACAGCTATAAATTTATTATCCGCGAACCGATTGAAAAGTACTACATGCTTTTTATGATGCTGATAACCGGTTCGACGGGAATTTTGCTCACGGGCGATATGTTCAATATGTTCGTATTTCTCGAAATTACTTCGATTGCGGCATATTCGTTAACGGCATTTCTCCGCGACAAGGATGGCGCCGAAGCTGCATTTAAATATCTGCTTATCGGTTCGTTTTCATCCACATTTTATCTTCTTTCCGTAATGATTATCTACAGTTATACGGGAACGCTTAATTTTGCCGATATCGCCGGAAAAATAGATTTAATTCCCCCGATGGCAAAAGGTTTTGTTCTCGTTCTGGTTTTAGTCGGAATGGGAATCGAAGCGGAAATGTTTCCCCTTAACGGCTGGGCGCCGGACGCTTATTCACAGGCTCCGAGTCCCGTTGGCGCTGTTTTCGGCGGAATAGTTGTAAAAGCCGGACTTTACGCGATGATAAGAATTGTTTTCTTATTCTTCAAAACTCCGGAAGTTATGCAGTTCCTCATCTTCATGGGAATTTTAACATTGTTGATTGCGGAAATGGCTGCAATGCGTCAGCATCAGATTAAAAGAATGCTTGCGTTTTCCAGTATCGGACAAATGGGCTTGGTAATTATCGCGCTCGGAATCGGGACTATGGGAAGCACAAGCGCGGCGTTGTTCCAAATGTTTAATCACGCTTTGATTAAGTCGCTTTTATTCTTCGCCGCCGGTTATCTGGTGTTTCATTCCGGATCAAAGCAAATTGAGGATTTGGAAGGTTTGGGCTACGACAAGCCGGTAACAAGTTTCTTCTTTGCAGTAGGAGCGCTGGCTATTATCGGTCTTCCTCCTTTCTCGGGATTTTGGAGCAAGCTGCTGATTTTGGTATCTGTAGCAAAAGCGGGCGATATTGCAATACTGCTTCTGATTTTAACCGGAAGCGTAATAGAAGCAATTTATTATTTAAGAGCTGTTGTTAAGCTTTATACAAGGAAAGAAGTTCCCGATAATGTGCGCCGCACGCCTATTTCAGGATTGGTTGCCATGGGAATTCTTGCCGCAATAATTTTATATGTTGGTTTATATCCGGGCGTTATTGAAAAGTGGTTGGCGCCCGCTGCTAATAATTTACTAAATGCTGCCGATTACATAAAGGCAGGATTGTTTTAATATTAAAGAGAGTTAACGGATTTGAATATGATTTCGGTTCCAGTAATATTATCGGTTATGTTTTTAGGCGGAGTGCTGGCTTGGCTTGCAAACCGTTTTGTTCCCAAAGGAGCTTCGTGGACGGCAGCAATAATTGCTGCGTTTGCAGGATATTTAGTCTTTGCTCTTCCTTCGTGCGGCGGCGAATATACATTGGCGCTCGGTTCCATTACGCTTGTTTGGAAAAGCACTAACTATTCAGCGCTATTTGCCATGCTGGTTGCGGTTCTCGGATTTCTCGGGATTCTTTATTCCATGGACTTTATGGCAGGGAAAAAGAATTTAGGCTATTACTATATGAATTTCCTCTTTGCGCTCGGAGCAATGCTGGGAATTGTTTACAGTCAGGATTTAGTTTCCCTCTTCTTCTTCTGGGAAGTTATGACTTGGTCTTCCTTTATGCTGGTTATTTATTCCGGCGAAGAAAAATCACACAAAGCGGGCATTAAATATTTTGCTTACAGCGCAATCGGGGCGTACTTAATTTTATCCGCGATTGTTATTCTTTACGCGCAGTCCAATTCATTTTTGCTTAGTGAAAACGTTAAGATGTTTTCCGGTATGAGTCTCGGAACTCAAATTATGGTAATTTCGTTTCTCGCTCTCGGATTTGGAGTTAAAAGCGCGATGATGCCTCTGCATGTTTGGGCGCCCGAAGCTTACAAGGAATCGCCCTCCGGATTTACCGCGGTATTTTCCGGCGCGTTATCAAAAATGGGTATTTTCGGACTGGGCTTGGTAGTCTTTAAGTTTGCGGCAAATACAGAATTTTTTGTCTATGTAAGAGAAACATTAGCTTGGCTTGGCGGCTTAACCGCAATGCTTGCAACATTTTACGCAGTTATCCAGAGCGACGCAAAAAAACTTTTGGCTTACTCCTCAATCGGACAGTTGGGATATATTATCGTCGGATTGGCGCTCGGAACTCCGCTCGGAATTATGGCGGCATTGTTCCTCACAATTATGCATGGCGCATTTAAGGCAATGTTATTTATGTCCGCCGGAGCTGTTTATATGAGAACCGGCACCACAAGCTTGGATGACGTTTCGGGACTGATTACAAAAATGCCTCTGACGTTCTTAACCGCGCTATTCGGTATTATAAGCGTTGCGGGAATCCCGCCGCTCGGAGGATTTATTTCAAAATGGATGCTTTATCAAGCTCTGCTCGAAACAAATCATTACTTTTTGATTATTGTGATATTTATCGCAAGTACGGCGGCATTCCTCTATCTCTACAGATTTATTTTCTCATTGTTCTTGGGGCAGAGGGAAAAAGAGTTTGAACATGTTAAGGAAGTTCCCTGGTCAATGCTTGTCCCGATGATGCTTCTGACTCTGTTTGTTTTGGTTGCCGGCGTATTTCCGGGACTTGTATTGGATCCGATTGGAAAGGCAATGGGATATCTCGGAAACTTCAAAGCGTCATGGGAACCGCAGGTTGTCTTCAGCGCTTGGGGTGAAAAAATCAATATGCAGGTAATTGCCGGAACAATAGGCACGATATTTATTCTCGGTGCTTTGTTCATCGGCTTTAAGAATAGAAAAGCAACCAGAGTCGTTTCAACTAAAGATATTCACACTGCCGGTGAAATTCCGACTGAAAATGAAAATTTGACTTATGCGGTTAATTTTAATCAGCCGTTTGAAAGAGCAATTGCCCCGATTCTTAAATGGAGCGTGGATAAATTGTTTAACTTATTAGGCGAAAACCTCGAATCGACATTTGAGTATTTGAGATATGTTTATACGGGAAACGGTCAGACTTACGCAATGTATGTAATCCTGATGGTAGTGATTCTGATTCTATTTTCCGGTTCAATATTTGGTATTCATTTATAGTAAATGCTGGAATAAAAAGGAAGAAAAATGGATTCATCAACTTGGCTAAAAATTTTGGGATATATAATTACTCCGATTACGGCTTTTGTGGTCGGCGTAACTTACGGCGGTATCGTAAGAGTAATTACTGCAAGAGTCCAGAACCGTTTCGGACCGCCGATTACCCAGAACTTTTGGGATATAATAAAACTTTACAGTAAGAAAACTGCGGTACATCACGGATTAATGCAGCACTGGGGCCCGGTTTTTGCAATCACCGCATCAGTAACATCGCTGTTTTTCATCCCGGTGCTTAAAGATTCGCCTCTTTGGCTGAACAACAGTTTTAACGGCGACATAATCTTTCTGCTTTATATGATGGTGTTCGGCTCATTGGGCATGGCTCTCGGCGCAGGTCAAACCGGAAACCCTAACTCTGCAATCGGCGTAGCGAGAGGTTTGGCGTTGATGGTCGGCTACGAAGTTCCGTTTGTACTGGCGCTTGTCGCAATTATGATTCAGTTTAAAACCACATCAATCGCCGAGTTAATGGCAGTTCAGGATGGTTTTTCCAACTGGCTTATTTTTCAATCGCCTTTTGCATTTATTGCCGCAATACTTGCGTTTCTCGGTATGATGCATTATGCTCCTTTCGATGTTACTTTTGCTCCGGCTGAAATCGCTTCCGGTCCCGCTTCGGAGTTTGGAGGAAAATACTTAGCCCTGATGCAGACAAGCGGCTCAATTTTTACTTTCGCTAAATTAGTCCTCTTTACAGATATTTTCCTCGGAGGCGCAGGCGACCTTGTAACTTTGATTGTTAAAACATTTTTACTTTATATGATTCCCGTTCTGACGGGCATTGTAAATCCAAGATATAGAACCGAACAGGCTATTACGTTCTTCTGGAAATGGCCGACAGTTTTCGGAATTATTGCAATATTAATAGTTGTTTTGTAGGAAACGAGAATATGGAAGTATCATACGATAAAGAATCAAGGAAAATAGTTCAAGCGATAGAACGATTCGCCCGTAAACACTCGTTGTGGGTATTGGCTTACGGAACAGGCTGCGGAGCGATTGAAGTTCCGCCGACAATGACTTCCCGGTACGACGCCGAGCGTTTCGGTATCCGCGGAGCCGCAACTCCGAGACAAGCGGACGTACTTTTGATTACGGGCTATCTTTCGGTAAAAACATTAAAAAGAGTAATCAGAACTTACGAACAGATGCAGGACCCCAAGTATGTTATCGGGTTCGGTTCTTGCACGATTAACGGCGGAATGTATTGGGATTCTTACAATACGATAAAACTCCTCGATATGTACATTCCGGTTGACGTTTACATTAACGGCTGTATGCCGCGTCCCGAAGCCGTTATCAGCGGTTTTATCGAGCTTCAGAAAGTAATAGCCGAAGGTAAAGCCGAAGGCGCAAGGAAATATAAAGAGAATTTGGATTGGTACAGAGCAAACCAGCAGAAGATAATTCATAATTGGAACATGCCTGACTATAATTGGTGAGATAATGGAAGTTAAACTACAAGTAGAAAACGAAATATTAGATAAAATAAAGCACACTTTTCATTCGGCTGAAGTAAGTATCCCGAGAAAACAGCGTGTTGAAGTTAAGCTGAGAAACGATTTGATTCACCCTTTTCTTGCTTACTTAAAGGATACTCTCGGATTTAAACACCTTTCCCATATTTCAACCGTTGACTGGCTTGAAGAAAACGAAATCGAGTTGGTTTATATCGTTATGAACTACGACAACCTGGTTGAAGTAATTGCGAAAATCCGTTTGGACAGAGAGAAACCCGAAATTCCTACATTGCGGGAATTCTGGCCGCAGATTGAAACCTACGAGCGGGAAATCCACGAAATGTACGGTGTTAATTTCCTCGGGCATGGAAACCTGACCGATTTCATTTTGGAAGATTGGGAAGGGATTCCGCCGATGAGAAGAGATTTCGATACGGTTAAATATGCGAAAGAAACATATTTTAACCGTCCCGGAAGAGAAGATGCACAAGATGTTAGAACTACAATTACTAAAAAAAGCGGGGAAGAAATCCCTGAATTGGCAAAAGTTTATTCAGTACGGCATTTAGAATGAGAGAAAAAGAAACTACAATATATTTAGGTCCGCAGCACCCGGGTATTACCGGAAACATGATGGTAAAACTTAAAGTTACCGGCGATACGATTGTTAGCGCCGAAACTCACGTAGGTTACCTTCACAGAGCGTTTGAAAAATTAATGGAAGCGAGAACATGGCTGCAGTGCTTCCCTATCGTTTGCAGAATCTGCGTTCCCGAACCTGATCCGAACGAAGAAAATCTGTCGCGTGTGATTGAGGAAATCGAAGGAAGGGAAGTGCCGGAAAGAGCAAAATATATCCGCGTGCTTGTCCTCGAACTTTCGCGCCTTGCAACTTATCTTTTGTGGATGGGCGGACAGTCCGGCTCCATGGGACTTTACACAATGCCCCAGTGGACGGTCGGAGATCGTGATTATATTCTCGATTTGTTCGAGCAGCTCACCGGCGGCAGAGTTTATCATATGTACATCTGGCCCGGCGGAGTTCGCAGGGATCTTCCGGAAGGTTTCGGAGATAAAGTTCTGAAAGTTATGGACTATCTTGAAAAGAGATTAAAAGATTACGACGATTTGCTCTTTAACAATGCTTTATTCTACAAAAGAGCAAAAGGCGTCGGCGTAATCGATAAAGCTAAAGCGCAGGAATGGGGCGTAGTAGGCGCTCCGTTAAGAGGCTGCGGAATTAAACATGACGTTAGAATTGACGAACCTTACGAAGTTTACGATAAACTTAACTTTATCGTTCCGACCTATGAAGGCGGAGACGTATGGGCGCGCGCAATGGTAAGACGTCAGGAATTTGAACAATCTATTTCGATTGTAAGACAAGTGATTGAAAATATGCCGGGCGGAGATTTTTACAACAAAATTCCTAACCCGCTCAATTGGAGAGTTCCCCCGGGAGACGCTTACGTTAAAACGGAATCGGCTCGCGGCGAGTTCGGTTACTACGCGGTTAGCGACGGCTCGTTGAAACCGAGAAGAGTTCACGCCCGCGGCCCGGCGTATGTACACGGCGTTTCGCTGCTCGAAAGAATCTTGCAGGGAGCAAACATAGCCGATGTATCTTTTATAATGAACAGTTTAGGTACTTGTCCACCAGAAATTGAACGTTGAGGTAATTTAAATGGCATTTGATATAAAAGGAATATTGTCACCGTTTAAAGCTCTAAATCAGATGGGGAAACATCCTCACACGGTTAAATTTCCTTACGAAGAAAAAGTTACGGCTCCTCGCTACAGAGGACTTCACTTTAACGATTTGGAAGAATGTATCGGCTGCGGAACTTGTTCTACTATTTGTCAGAACAAAGCAATCGATATGATAAATATTGAAGGAATCGACCCGAGTTCGGGCGATACCGGCTTAAGACCGCGTGTAGATAACGGACGCTGCTGCTGGTGCGCTCTCTGCGTCGAGGTTTGTCCTACCGGCTCGTTAAGTTTAACTACCGATTATATTTATGTTACGGAAGACGCGGATTCGTTTTTGTGGACTCCGGGCGTTGATAATCCTGAGGGAAAGGAGAAAAAATCTTTTGTCTCCGATTCCGAACATTCGCTACTGGAATATGCCCGCGTTCCGATGCGCGAATTGGAAGGTTCCGAAAGAGTAAAATCTTTCGCCGAAGTTGTTCTCGGTTACTCCGAAGAAGAAGCAAGAAAAGAAGCCGAACGTTGTATCGGTTGCGGTATTTGTACCGACAACTGCCCAGTTCATATGCATATTCCGGAATATATTAACGCCATTGCTCACGGCAATGACGAAGATGCAATCCGAATCATTTACGATAACAACCCGCTCGGCGAAACTTGCGGTAAAGTTTGTACGCGCCGCTGCGAGGAGATTTGCGCAATCAGCAAACGAGGCGAGCCTGTTGCAATCCGCTGGCTGAAACGCTATGCTACGGAAAGAGCCGCAAACGAAGAAATGGTTAAGGAAATTGTTAATCCTACCATTCTTCCGCCTAACGGACACAGCGTGGGAATTATCGGCGCCGGTCCTTCGGGATTGACGGCGGCGTATTATTTGGCGATGCGCGGATTTAATGTTGAAATTTACGAATCGAAAGCGCACGCCGGCGGTATGATTATGTACGGCATTCCTAAATATCGTCTCCCGCTCGACAGCATCGATAAACAAATCGAATATATGGAAAGCATCGGAGTTAAGATACATTACAACACAATGGTAGGCAAAGACGTAACGCTTGAAGAACTCCATCAGAAACATGAAGCGGTATTTGTCGGAATTGGTTTTGAAAAACCGTATTCAATAGGTTTGACAAACGAAGAAGCCGAAGGTTCAATTCAGGCTGTAAATTTCCTCCGCGCAATCAACAGCGACAAGCATGTTGAAATCGGCGATAAGGTTGTTGTTATCGGCGGCGGTAATGTGGCGATTGACGCTGCGAGAGTTTCCCGCCGTCTCGGAGCAGACGTAACGATTCTTTACAGAAGAAGAGTTCAGGATATGCCCGCCGACTGGGAAGAAATTGAAGGCGCAGAAGATGAAGGCGTTCATATTAAACCGCAGGCAATTCCGCTTGAGCTTATCACAAACGAAAACGGCAGAGTTGTTGCGATTAAATATGCAAACGCCGAGATGGTGCCCGATCCTAAAGGCGGACGCCCGAGACCTAAGATAATCGAAGGGGACGAGCATATCATTGAAACAACGGCGGTAATCGGAGCTATCGGACAGGAAGCCGACTACTCGTTTATATCTGAAAAAATTAAGTCTCAGATTGAGATAAAACGCGGAAGAATTGTAGTTAACGAATCTCAGCAAACAGGCGTTGAGTGGTTATTTGCCGGCGGCGACATTGCCAACAACCGCGCAGACGCTATCAGCGCAATTGCCGATGGTTTCCGCGCGACCAAAGGAATCGAAAAGTTTATATTAAATAAGGAAAATTAAGATGGCTGATCTAACAACTAAATATTTAGGTCTTTCGTTAAAGAACCCGGTTATTGCTTCGAGTTCAACTTTAACGGATAATATCGAAAGCATAAAAAACTTAGAGAACAACGGCGCTGCAGCCGTGGTACTGCGCTCTATTTTTGAAGAAGAAATTACAATGGAAGCCGAGCATGTGGTTAGTCAGGCGGTTAAAGAAGGATACGACGAAGGTTTGTTCGATTACTTCGATTCCAGAGTAAAACAGCAGAATGTTGATGATTACCTCGATTTAATTCTCGAGTGCAAGCGTCAAACTCAAATTCCGGTTATCGGAAGCATTAACGCGATGTCCAACCACGAATGGGTTTACTTTGCCAAGAAGATGGTTGAAGTAGGCGTTGACGCAATTGAGCTGAACATGTTTCTTCTTCCTTCCGATATGACAAGAACATGCGATGAGAATGAAAAACTTTACTTCGATGTTGTCAACAAACTTCTTAAAGAGGTTGATGTTCCGGTTACGCTGAAGATGAGTCACTACTTCTCCAACCTCGGAATGATGATTAAAAAGTTATCGGAAACCGGTTTGAGCGGTTTGGTGCTTTTTAACAAATTCTTTGCGCCCGACTTTGATATTAATTCTGAAAAAGTTACTCCGACTTATGTTTTAAGCGGTCCGAGAGATATTTACATGTCCCTCAGATGGATTGCAATGATGTCCGACAGAGTCGATTGTGATTTGGCTGCGTCAACAGGCGTTCACGACGGAGCGGGCGTTATTAAACAATTACTTGCCGGAGCAAAAGCCGTGCAGGTTGCTTCAACGCTTTATAAAAACGGACCGGAGCAAATCGGCGTTATGCTGAAAGAACTTGAGGAGTGGATGAACAAAAAAGGGTACAATTCCCTTGACGATTTCCGCGGAAAATTAAGCTATGGCAAAGTGGATAATCCTTCGCTGCTCCAAAGAGTTCAGTTCATGAAATATTTCGGTACATTTACCAATAAGTAAGAAAAGTTAAATATACTTTATAGATAAGCCGGGTTTTGCCCGGCTTTTTTTATGCGATTTTTTCGTGGGATTGCATACGGGGTTGCAACTGAAAATTATCCCAAAATTGTCATTAGAATTTTTTCTAATCTAAAATTTTTAAGAAAAATACTATTCTTTGTAACGTAGATTGCTTGCAATCTGCGAAAAAACAGCTTAATGCTAAATTGCACCCACAGTCCGCCGTGGCGGAGACCGTTCGCAAGCTCACTAATCAATCTGCGCTACAAATAGAACGAGTAAGATTTTCTTACATGGTTTTTTGTCTAATGACAATTTTGGGATTATTATATTTGGATAACGGTTCACTATAAGAATAATGAGGATTTTTGGCACATACTTTTATTTGTGCACTGCCCTTTATTTTATTCATATTTGGTTTATTTCTAATATTTTGCCAGCCATTACTTAAATACAATTAGGCAGGCTCTATTTTTTTTAATCAGAATTTAATAGCCAATCAATAGCATTTATCTGTTTTACTCCGTTGTGGTTCCCTGTTTCATAATCCATTGTAATTAACAGTCTTTCATTAAAGTCAGGAATTTTATTAAATGGAGCCAACTCTCGTTCAAGAGTATTCCTATCTTTAACCGTGTATGCTACTTGAATATATTGAGTATAACCATTTTTATCCCGAACTACAAAATCAACTTCAAGATTATCTGTTTTTCCGATCCAAATTTGATAATTTCTACGTAGTAGTTCAAGATAAATCACATTTTCCAATAAATGTCCTGTATCTGTTGTAAGTTCTTTTCCAAGTAATGCATATCGTAAACCTAAATCCACAAGATAGTATTTTTCCTGAGTTGACAAATGCTGTTTTCCTTTTATATCGTATCTGTTTACTTTATAAAAAAGATAAGATTCCACAAGTGTATCAATGTATTTAGATACTGTTTTATTATCAATTTTTTTCCCGTTTGCGGTAAGAACTTTTGCGATATTTCTTGCTGAAACTCTTGAACCGACACTATCAACTAGAAACTTAACCACTTCGTTGTAAGATGTCTCATAATATACTTTGTGCCGTTTTTGTATATCGTTTTCATAAATGTTTCGAAAAACAGTTTTCAGGTATTCATAAACATAGCTTTCTCCGGCATCAACCAATCCGGCAGCCTCAGGAAAACCACCTGTTCGCATATAATTAGCAAAAGCACGGTCATGATTTTCTGTTTTGCCGGTAAATTCCAAATATTCGGCAAATGAGAAGGGTAAAACGTTAATTTCATATGCTCTACCTGTAAGTATGGTAGCCAATTCGCTTGATAAAAGGTAGGCGTTAGAACCTGTAACATATAAGTCTATATATGAAGTAACATATAGTCCTTCAAGGAGTTTTTCAAAATCAGGAATGTTTTGAACTTCGTCTATAAAAACATAATTTGTTTCATTTTCTCGTAACAATGATTGAATATAATCGTAAATTTCTTTCCAATTATTTTCAGCAAGAAAACGGAATTCGGGTAAATCCATATTTATGTAAATAAGCGACACACCCGGGTTTTTTCCCTTTAATAATTCTTGAAATTGTAAAAGTAAAGTCGATTTCCCGGCACGACGAACACCTGTAACAACCTTTATGAAGTTCTTATCTTTTAGGACAAGAAGCTTGTTAAGTAATTTTTTTCTTAATATCTGTTGCATATAATTTTTTTTAATATTTATTGCAAAGATAATTAAAATTCCTCAAAGTATTGTAATATCTTTAGTTTGAGGAATATCTCGGGAGTTTGCTCTATTTTCGCGCTGCCCATTTAGCGGAAGGTGGTTGAACGATAAGTAACAGAACTTAAATTTCACGACAAATAAGCCGGGTTTTGCCCGGCTTTTTTTATGCGATTTTTTCAGCAATCCTATCATAGTACAAAGATACATCAAAAATTGGCAAAAGTTCAAAAATTTATAAGTTTTGCTAATTTTTTCCGTGCCATTCTGTTTTTGAGTGGCACACAACGGTTCAGTATATGCGCCGTAGCGGGCTTAAATTCTCATATTTTTCAATTTAGAACCAAAGATAGCAAAATTTCTGCGAACTTTTTTAATTTTTGACCGCTAAAAAATTCGCAGAATTTTTGCGGTGCAAACAGGCACAAACCCCGCTATGGCGTATATACATTGTTGTGCACCGTAATTGTTAATCTTTTAGTTTTTTTCTTTTCATTCTTTCTCTTGCTTCTATTAATACTTGATGTAATTTTTTTTCTAATTCTTTTTTAGGTAAAAATTCAGTCCAATATTCAGCAACCATTATTCCGTCTTTGTGCATTTCAAGCAATTCAATTTGTTCTTTACTTGCTTCGGTGCATAAAATTATCCCGATTGGTGATTTTTCTCCTTCTTGTTTTTCATATTTTTCAAGCCATTTCAAATATAACTCCATTTGACCTTTGTATTTGGCTTTGAATTTGTCAATTTTAAGTTCAATAGCGACAAGTCTTTTGATTTTTCGATGATAAAAAAGTAAATCTAAATAATAATCGTCGCCGTCAATAATCATTCTTTTTTGACGCTCTACAAATGTAAATCCGTTTCCTAATTCAAGTAAAAATAATTCTAATTCTTTAAGAATGGCACTTTCTAAATCATTTTCTAAATATCCGGTTTTCAGATCAAGAAAGTCAAGTAAATACGGATCTTTTAATATTCCTTTTTCTATTGTTTTACTATCATATATTTGTATATCTGCATTTATGGTTCTTTCAAATACTTTTTTAGAAATCTGTTTTCTTAAATCTCTCACACTAAACTTATTATCCATTACAAGTTTAGCATAAAATAACCTTTCGTTTTCGTTTTTTAATGGAAGTAGAACTAAAAAATGAGACCACGATAATTGTCGTGACAGTGTAACGACAATTTCAGGGTCAGAGAATATCTTTGCAAATTGTATCATTCGCCTTAAATTTTTTTCATCGTATGAGTGTCCATATTTTTTTACTAAATCTCGTGACAGCGTAACGACAATTTGTTTTCCATATTCTGCTCTTTTGTCTTTTAATATCTCTTTTTTAATTTGGTTTCCGACATTCCAAAAAGTCAATGTTAAGACACTATTTGCTTGGATTATCAATTGATTTTTAGAATTTTCAACAATTGAAATAATCTCATTTAAAATATTCTGATATGCTTTTTTATCTATTAACATTATCTTTTTATTAACGGTTTAAATATGGTGCGTTTGGCATTTCAACGCTACAATTTTTCAATTTACTACTATGTTTCATTGGTGTCCGATAAAAATACGAAAATAAAAAATAATTAAATATACCGTATAAAAACAAAGAAAAAGTGCAAAAGTAAAAATAGAACCCCCCTTTCAGTCAAAAAGGAGTAATTGTTCATCGTTTTTTGTCGTTAAATATTTCCAGT
>WGCV01000037.1 GCA_015493615.1 Melioribacteraceae bacterium | reverse complement strand
TCTATTAGCTCCGTAGGAGCGGTACATCGATTCTTACGAGATAATCATTGTATTTGTATCGCTCCTACGGAGCTATTGATTGGAGATTAATTGTTTATTACAGAGGTTTTGCTCCTACGGAGCAAGTACAAAATCATATCGTCTATGTAAATATCAGAAAGCTTTGCATAACTCAACCTGGACAAGCCGGAAACAAAATTAGAAAAAGTTGAACAAAAAATAATCTCTGAAACCCTTATCAATAAGGGATTTTAGAGTATTTGGAAAAATATTTTGCCACAAATAACACGAATTTTACTGATAAGGTACTAATTTATATGTCATTCTGATCCCGCCTTGGCGGATTGGCGGACTCAATATGACAAATTTAGGTTATGCAAAGGTCTCTAAAAGTAAATTTCAGAAACAGAAAGGAATTTCAGAGAATAATAAGGAACTAACTTTTTAAGGATTATAATCTGTCGGCGATAAGTCTGTCGCTAAGGTTCTGTGAAACTTTTCTATCTATAAAATGTTAACTTTCTTTATTGAATAAACTCAACTTTGAAAATTATCTATGACAAATAAATTTGAACTCGTATCTCCATACAAGCCTTCGGGCGATCAGCCCAAAGCGATTAAGGAATTATCCGAAGGATTGGAAAAAGGTTTGCAGCACCAAGTTCTCCTCGGAGTTACGGGAAGCGGAAAAACATACACAATCTCAAATGTAATAGCGCAGGCAAACCGTCCCACGCTTGTGATTTCACACAACAAAACGTTGGCGGCGCAGCTTTACAGCGAGCTGAAATCTTTTTTCCCGAACAACGCCGTCGAGTTTTTTATTAGTTATTATGATTACTACCAGCCTGAAGCATATATCGTTAAGAAAGATCTTTATATCGAAAAGGATTTTTCCGTCAACGAGGAGATAGACAGACTCCGCCTGAAAGCGACTACGGCTTTGATTGAAGGGCGGAGAGATGTGATAATAGTCGCGAGCGTAAGCTGCATTTACGGTATCGGAGCGCCCGACCAATATGCGCAGCAGATTATTTTTGTTAGAAAGGGAGAGGAAATAGAGAGGAAAAGATTTTTGCGCAAGCTGATAGATATCTATTACACGCGGAATGATTTGGAATTTTCCCGCGGAACTTTCCGGGTGCGCGGCGACACGGTTGAGATTATTCCCGCTTATCAATATGAGGAAGCCGTAAGACTGGAATTCTGGGATGATGAAATTGAAAGAATTTCCGTAATCGACGCCGTTACCGGAGATGTGATTCGAGAAGTTGAATCGATTCCTATTTATCCCGCAAAATATTTTGTAACCACAAAAGAACAGACAAGGAAAGCGATAAAAACGATTGAAGCGGAACTGAAAGAGAGATTGGAAGAGCTGAGAAACCTTGAAAAGTACGTTGAAGCTCAGCGGCTTGAACAGCGAACGCGATACGATATCGAGATGATGAAGGAAATCGGATACTGTTCGGGAATTGAGAATTATTCGCGTCACATGGATGCAAGACCGCCCGGCTCCCGTCCGTCCTGTTTATTCGATTATTTCCCGGAGGACTATCTGCTGATTATCGACGAGTCGCACGTAACCGTGCCTCAGATAAGGGGAATGTACAACGGAGACAGAAGCAGAAAGGAGACTTTGGTGGAACACGGATTCCGTCTTCCTTCCGCGCTTGATAACCGTCCGCTGAAATTCGATGAGTATGAAGCTCTTCTGAATCAGGTTATTTATGTTTCGGCTACGCCCGGCGATTACGAACTGGAGAAGAGCGGAGGCGCCTTTGTAGAGCAGGTTATACGTCCTACCGGACTGCTTGACCCCAAGATTGAAATTCGTCCGGTAAAGACTCAGATCGACGATTTAATCGGAGAGATTAAGTCCCGCGCGAAAAGAAACGAACGGGTGCTTGTTACAACGCTTACAAAAAAAATGGCTGAGGATTTATCCGACTATTTTGAGAGAATAGGAATCCGCGTTACTTATATTCACAGCGATATTGATTCGCTCGAGAGGGTGGAGATTATCAGAAATTTAAGAATGGGAGAGTTTGATGTTTTGGTCGGCGTTAATTTGCTCCGCGAAGGTCTTGATTTGCCCGAAGTCTCTCTCGTCGCGATTATCGATGCGGATAAAGAAGGATTTCTCCGAAGTGAACGTTCTCTGATGCAAACGGCGGGGAGAACCGCGCGAAACGAAAACGGACTTGTAATTATGTACGCGGATAAAATTACGCGTTCGATGAAAAAGACGATTGACGAAACTAACCGGAGAAGAAAACTTCAGATTGCTTACAACAAAAAGCACGGAATTACGCCGAAGACGATTTTTAAGAGCCGAGATGAAATTATGAACTCAACTTCAATTGCGGATATGAGAAGCGGCGGCAAAGAGGAAAGAAACTCGGCTTATTCAAAAGTAGCCGATCCGGTAATAAAATATATGTCGGAAGAACAGCGGCGGGAGTTGATTGAGCAGATGAAAATCGAGATGAAAAATGCCGCAAAAGATTTGGATTTTGAGCGCGCCGCATTTTTGCGCGACGAAATAGCGCGAATGGAAAAAAACATAAAATAGTTTAGCATAACTTAATAATGTGTTATCCCAACCGCTTTTGGGTTAGCAACGGATTGTTGCTATAAGATTTATTTTCGGAAAACCGTCCGGTTGTTGAGCGGTTTTCTTCGGCTTTTTGAATCGGTAAATTACTTTTTTTCTTCCCAATCGGTTAGTTTTCCGTCGCGGAAAAAGAAGGTTGTTCTTCCGTAATAAAGCTGAGTAAAAACTCCCCATTTTCTTTTTTGGCGCGTAACTCTGTCCGGCTTGCCCCAGCTGTCCTTCAGCATTCTTATTGTCATACCTTTCCAAATGCGCCCGTCCGCAACTCTGGAGCCGATTTTATATCCGTACTTTTTAATGAAATATTTTCGGCAGATATCGCGCCGGTTGTTTTTCAGATAAGTGAATTCCTTTGTCAGATCTCCGATAATTTGATTAAGCGAATCTTTCTCGCGGTTTAATTCTTGTTTGCGGGCAATAAGACTATCTTTAACGGCGTTGTATTTACTTCTCTGCATCGGCTGCTTCTGAGCGAAGGAGAACGAGGAAAGAAAAATGAGAGCTAATAAAAAAAACTTTTTCATAAAATTTATTGTTCCGGTATTGTTAATCTGAATGCTTTAAGAGCTTTAATCAATTCGCTTGATTTTTCATTTACGATAACTGCAAAATTACAAAACTCTTTCCTTTTGTGATAATTTTTTCTCAATTCGTCAAACTTTTTCCCGATTTCTTTTTCATTCCGGAAAATATTCCTGAAGTTTTTATCGTCGTCCAAGATTTTGTACGCTTGCCGGAACGCGCATCTTAGAACATCTTCCGCGTCGGAATACCGCGAACAATTTAATATTTTCTTTTCGCTATTGTTTTGAAACGGAAAAATATAGTTTGCGCTTAGGAAATTATTAAGCGCTTCAAAAACCATTTTTGTCCCGTTTAATTTGCCGTCGTAGGAGTAACCGGCGATATGCGGAGTTGCAATGTTAACTTTTTTTGCCAGCTCCTTATCGGGGACCGGTTCGTTTTCCCAAACGTCAAGGACGGTTTTTAGGTTTTTCTTCGGCAAAATGCCACGGAGCGCCGAGTTATCGACAACCGGTCCGCGAGAAGCGTTGATCAGTATGGAATTTTCTGTTAACGCCGAAAGCTCTTTTTCCCCTATCAGATGTACCGTATTGTCTTTTCCCCCTTTATTCAAAGGGACGTGTAGCGTAATGATATCGCACGATAAAATTTCATTAAGCGAAGAATAACCGGAACCGATTCCGGCGCGCTCCAGCGGAGGATCGTTTTTTAGAATTTTCATCCCGAGCGCATCCGCAAAGCGAATTACTTTTCCGCCTATGTTTCCCGCGCCGACAACTCCGAGCGATTTATCTTTCAGCTTAAAATTATATTTATCGGCAAGTTCAAGAAGGGCGGCAAATACATATTCGGCAACGGAAAAGGAATTACATCCCGGCGCGTTTGCAAAGCGAATATTGCGCGATTTTAAATATTCCAAATCGAGATGGTCGGTCCCGATAGTAGCGGAGCCGACAAATTTTACCGGACTGCTTTTTAACAGCGACTCATCTACCTTTGTAACCGACCTGGTAATCAGAATATCCGCATCGCTTAAAATTTCGGGCGAGATTTCTCTTCCGTTAACAAGTTTAACTTCGCCGAAAAGGGAAAAAACTTGTTCGGCGAGAAGAATATTTTCATCTACGACTAATTTCATATCGCTGTAAAGTCAAAAACCAAAAGTAGTATTGGTTCCTTGTTTAAAAAGTTTAAGGATTTTGATAAATTTTTTATTTTCTCGAAAATCATAATAAATCTGTGTAATAAGTGTCGCACCTACGGAGCTAATGAATAATTTTTTCATTTTTTTACAAAGATAACACTCATACGGAGTTAAGAAAAAAGCATCACAAGAAAATGAATTTTTTCATTTTGCGTCTTACGTCTCTTTTGGGCGAATTTTTACTTACTCGAAATATTTTTACGCAAACACTAACATTGCTTAAAAACATCTTCAAATATAGTGAAATTTGGCGGCGGAATTTATAATGATTATTTTTGTTTTCTATTTTTAAGGAGAAAAAAGAAAGATGAAATTTAATAGAAGAACTCATACAAACGGGGAATTACGTTTTAAGGACGCCGGTAAAACCGTAACGCTTAACGGCTGGGTTAATTCAAGAAGAGATTTGGGCGGATTAATTTTTATTACTCTGCGCGACAGATACGGAATAACTCAAATCGTTTTTGAGCCGGAAGGAGATAAGTCCCTTTACGAAGCCGCCAAAAAACTTCGCAACGAGTTTGTTGTTTCCGTTGAAGGCGTAGTCAGAACGCGCCCGGAAGATATGGTAAATTCCGCAATGGAAACCGGAGAAATAGAAGTAATCGCCGAGAAACTTGTAATTCTGAATGAAGCGGAAACAACTCCGTTCCCAATCTCAGATAAAACCGAAGCGAGCGAAGAACTCCGGTTAAAATACCGCTATCTCGATTTGCGCAGAAAAGAGATGCAGAACAATCTTCTTCTGCGGCATAAAATGTATCAGATTGTAAGAAAATATTTTGATTCCAAAAACTTTGTGGAAGTCGAAACTCCCGTGCTGATGAAAAGCACTCCCGAAGGAGCGCGCGATTACCTTGTGCCGAGCAGAATTCACAAGGGAAAATTTTACGCGCTTCCCCAATCTCCGCAGACTTACAAGCAGCTTTTGATGGTCGCCGGAATGGACAGGTATTTCCAGATTACAAAATGTTTTCGCGATGAAGATTTGCGCGCGGACAGGCAGCCCGAGTTTACTCAGATTGACGTTGAGATGTCGTTTGTCGATACCGAAGATGTTTTTGAAATCGTTGAAGAACTGATGAAGATTCTCTTTAAGGAGATTAAAGATTACGATATCGAGCTTCCGCTTAAAAGACTTCCCTACAACGAGGCGATGGAAAAATACGGAAGCGATAAACCCGATTTGCGTTTCGGAATGGAAATTGTGAATTTAAATGAGGCGGTTAAAAACTCGGAATTCAGAGTTTTTAAAGATTCGTCGGAAAGCGGAATTGTCGGAGGACTCCTTGCGAAAGGGTGCGCCGGATATTCCCGCAGTAAATTGGACGGATTGACTAAGTTTGTTAAAGAGCTTGGAGCGGGCGGACTTGTTTGGATGAAAGTAAAGGAAGGCGCGCTCGAATCTCCTGTCGCTAAATTCTTATCGGATGAGGAAAAAGAAAAAATTCTTTCCGCAATGAACGCAGAAAATGACGATTTGATTCTGATTGTTTCCGGGAACAAAAACAAATCACTGAACATACTCGGCGCGCTTCGTTTGGAAATGGCGAAGCGAATGGAGTTGATTAAGCCGGATACAAAGCCTTCGCTTCTCTGGGTAACGGATTTTCCTCTTCTCGAATGGGACGAAGAAACAAACCGCTATTACGCAATGCATCATCCGTTTACCTCGCCCCGCGTTGAGGATTTGGACTTGCTCGAAAGCGATCCGGGAAAAGTAAAAGCGCGCGCTTACGACTTGGTTCTGAACGGCAACGAAATTGCAGGCGGCAGCATCAGAATTCACTCTTCGGACGTTCAGCATAAAATGTTCAACGCGCTTGGAATATCGAAAGATGAAGCGGAAGAGAAATTCGGGTTTTTGATGAACGCATTCAAATTCGGCGCGCCGCCTCACGGAGGAATAGCTTTCGGTTTTGACAGAATGGCGATGCTTTTTGCCGATAAATCCTCCATTCGCGATATGATTGCTTTCCCGAAAACAACAAGCGCTCTCTCTTTGATGGATAATTCCCCATCGAATGTTGACGAAGCGCAGCTCAAGGAACTTCATATTAAAATAGCCGATTAAAAGTGAACGTAAAACATAAGACGTAAGACGCGAGACGCAAGACGCAAGACGTAAGACGTAAGACGAATAGATATCATATTCACTTTGTGATAAATTCAAGAAATCCGTTAACTATTTTTCTATGTAAAACATCTGTCTAAATGTTTAATTATTTCTTAAAAAGGAAATTAGAGAGAAACAGAAATCCAAAATATGCCTGAAAATTTGAAGAAGAACATAAAATACATTTATCAGAAATTAGACGAATATGACCGGAATCTCTTTCCGATGATGAATCCGGTTACAGCGGCGTTTTTGTCTCTGTTCGGAGTGTTTCTTTTATATCAAGTCGTCGGAAGTTTAATAACGCTTATCATTTTCGGATTTAAACTTGAAAACGCGGATACAAACGCGATGCGGCTGATGACGATGGCGGGGCAATTCCTTTTTATTCTTCTTCCGGCAATTTGGCTTGCCAAAGCGGTTTACGGCGACGTTTCAACTGTGCTTCGGGTTAGGCGAATTCCCCCCGCAAAGGAATTCGGTTTTGCAATTGCCGGATTAGCGATACTTACACCGCTGCTTCAAATCTTTATTACGCTGCAAAATTATGCTATTACTCATCTTGCCGAACATTCCGCGCTTATCAGCTCTTTCAAGCGCTTCCTCGATAACATGGATAAATTTGTCGAGTCGTCATATCTTGATATCCTGACAACGCATAATATTTTTGAAACATCGCTTGTTATTCTCGTTGTTGCGATTACTCCCGCGATCTGCGAAGAAATCTTTTTCCGCGGGTTTGTTCAGAAGAGTTTCGAGCTAAAACTGAAACCGGTTTGGGCAATTGCAATCACTTCGATTTTCTTTGCGCTTTATCATTTTAATCCGTACGGATTGGTTTCTCTGTTCTTTCTCGCAACATTCCTCGGTTGGTTTGCTTATAGAGGAAAATCAATTTTACTTTCGATGACAATTCACTTTTTGAACAATTTGTTTGCCGTTGTGATGTATTTGATTTACGGTAAAGACGAACTTATTTCAAATCCGGATGTATCGAACATTAAAATTCCCGAAACTTTAGGGGAATTCGGATTTCTTTTGGTTCTTTTCATTATATTTTTTATCTATGTAAGAAATTATTATAAAAATCTGGAGGAGTCATGAAAACATGTCCCAAATGTCACAAAGAATTTAATGACGACGTATTAATCTGCCCCGAATGCAATGTGGAATTGGTTCCGGTTGAAACCGTTGAAGACTGGATTACCGTTTATACAACCTACGACGTTGTGGAAGCCGAGATGCTGAAAGCCAATTTAAAAGGAGCCGGAATAGAAGCGGTTGTTCTTAACGAAAAAGATAGCAACTTCCCGGGACCGGGCGACACAGCCGTGGTAAAACTTAACGTTCGCCCCGACGATTTCGAAGACGCAAAAAAAATCATAGAAGATATAAATAACAGAGCGGAATAATATTGAGCAAAAGCAATAGATCACTTAGAATTTTAGTAGCGTTAATCTCGATTCCGTTTCTCCTTTTTATGGCATATTGGGGGAATTGGCTTTTCTTATTATTTACCCTTGCTGTCGGTTTGCTTTCCTTTTACGAATTTGCTGCGATGAGCAAAGAAAAGGGGTACACTGTTTCCACAATTTTGGGATTAGGATTTGTCTTTCTGTTTATCGCGAACGCTTATTATGCTTTTACCGATTCGTTTCTTCTCGTTTTGCTGCTGCCGATTTTCTTTACGCTATCCGAACTGACCAAAAATAAACCGGAGGCAATCGGAAATATCGGAGCGGGATTGTTCGGCGTTCTTTATATCGGACTTTTTTCATCTTCACTGATTTGGATTCGCGAGTTTTACCATGAAAGCATTCTTTACAGCAGAGGCGGAGCTTTAATTATTGCGCTTTTCGTTACAATTTGGATGTGCGATTCGGCGGCTTATTTTCTCGGTACGGCTTTCGGGAAACATAAATTGTTTCCGCGCGTCAGCCCTAAAAAAAGTTGGGAAGGCGCGGTTTCGGGTTTTATCTTTTCGGTTTTGGCTATGATTGTAATGAGGGAACTTTTCCTCGAATTTTTAACGATGACCGACGCTGTGATAATCGGCGCCTTGGTCGGGATTGTAGGGCAGGTCGGTGATTTAATAGAAAGCTTGTTGAAGCGGGACGCCGGAGTAAAAGACTCATCTTCGTTAATTCCCGGACACGGGGGAATTTTCGACAGATTTGATTCGCTTCTTTTCACCGCGCCGTTTGTTTACCTTTATCTAAGATATTTTTTACAATAAGGAGTATTCCAAATGAAGAAGAAAAAATTAACCGTAACATTTTTTGCGCTCTTTTTACTCCTTTTCCAATTTACGATAGGCGCTTCCGTTTTACGCGCTCAGTCAATGAACGGAGTAAAAACCGGAATCGGGGGCGGAGACGTTTCGGAGCTTCCCGACAACCAGGATAGTAATGTTGGTTATTATGTTCTTGCCGGAGCCGTTGCAATCGGGGTCGGACTTTACTTTTACATCAAATGGCACAGAAATAAATTCCGCAAACATAAAACAAAAAAAGCCGAAGTAAAAAAGGAAGACCTGTTTTCCGTAATCGGAAAAGTCAAATCCCGTATCCCGGTTGATTTATCTCTCGGATATAAAAAAGGGAAGACTCCTAACAACGCCACATATTATATCGGGTTTTATTACGCTTTTTAATTTTACGATTTCTCATAGAAACCTTTGCATAACCTAAAATTGTCATATTGAGGACGGTGGAAGCCGTCCGAAATATCTCTAATCCTGTATTATTACTGGTTTTGAGATTCTTCTCCCGCTCCGCCGTGGCGGAGGATCAGAATGACAAATAAATTAGGTTATGCAAAGCTTTCTCATGGTTGAAAAACTTTCCGGTTGGACTTTCGGGAAAGTAGTTAAAATAAATTATAAGAAACTTTTGGATAAACTTCTGTTATAATATGGCGGATTGGTTCGTTGCCTTTAGTTTTACAATTCTTAATTTTTCATTTTAAGTCTTCATTTATTTATCCGCGAAAAAAATCCTTTCACTAAAATCTTTTAATAGATTATCTTTACATTTTTTATGAATAATTTTTGTGAGGTTAGTCATCGGAGCGAAAAATAAACAGAACAGTATAATTGAAAAGGTTGTTTCCCTTTCAAAAAGAAAAGGATTTGTTTTTCAGTCGAGCGAAATTTACGGCGGTTTAAACGGCTGCTGGGATTACGGTCCGCTCGGCGTTGAACTGCTGAAAAACTTAAAAGAGGAGTGGTGGAAATCAATGACATACCGCCACGATGTCGAGGGTTTGGACGCGGCAATTTTAATGCATCCCAAAGTGTGGGAAGCTTCGGGACACTTGGAAAACTTTACCGACCCGATGATAGACTGCAAACAGTGTAAAGCGCGCTTCCGTCTTGATACGCTCGGCGACGCGATTTCGGAAAAGAAAAAGAAAAAAATTCTGCGGGCATTTGAAGAAAAAATTTCCGGAGACGCCGTAAAGAAATCTTTGGTTGATGAAATTTACTCGATTCACGAAGAGCTTGACGAACGGTTTGAAGCGATACTGGAAAACAAAGAACTTTCCGCCGAACTTTTAACCGAAGTCAACTGCCCCAACTGCGGAACGAAGGGAGAATTTACCGAACCGAGAAGTTTTAACCTGATGTTCAAAACATTTGTCGGTCCGGTTGAAAGCGATGAAAATACCGTTTACCTCCGACCTGAAACGGCTCAGGGAATTTTTGTGAACTTCCTCAATGTTCAGAATGCAAGTCGTCAAAAACTGCCTTTCGGAATTGCGCAGATTGGCAAGGCATTCCGCAACGAAATAAACACTAAAAACTTTCTGTTCCGCACGCGGGAATTCGAGCAGATGGAGATGCAGTATTTTGTAAAACCGGGAGATGATAAAAAATATTACGACGTATGGAAGGAACGGAGAATGGCGTGGTACGAATCGCTTGGGATGTCGCGCGAAAATCTTCGCTTTCACGATCACCCCGCGGATAAATTAGCGCACTATGCAAAAGAAGCGACCGACATTGAATTCAAGTTCCCGTTCGGATGGGGCGAAATCGAAGGAATTCACAACAGGACGGATTTTGACTTATCGCGGCACGAAGAATACTCCGGCAAATCCCAAAAATATTACGATGCGGAAACAAAAGAAAAATTTATTCCGTTTATCATTGAAACTTCCGCAGGAGCAAGCCGCGGATTTATGGCGTTTCTTGTCAATGCGTATCACGAGGAAGAAGTAAACGGCGAAACGAGAGTTGTGCTTCGTTTTCATCCAAAGCTTGCGCCGATTAAAGCAGCAATATTTCCGCTGGTTAATAAAGACGGCATGCCGGAAATAGCGCGCGAAATCGAGGCTGATTTGCGTCCTTATCTAAGAGTTTTTTACGACGACAAAGGCGCTGTCGGACGCCGTTACAGACGCCAGGACGAAGCCGGAACTCCTTACTGCATTACGATTGACACTCAAACTCTGGAGGACGGTACCGTTACTCTCAGGGAAAGAGATTCGATGGAGCAGATTAGAATTGATAAAAAGGAATTGCTTTCCTATTTGCTTGAAAAGTTAAGATAGATACTAAATAGTTTATGGTAAATTGTGAATGGTAAATAGCTGTTGCGGAGAAAGGAGCTCGGGCTCGCAAATAGTTGTTTAACTTAAATTAAGCACGGCGTAAAGTTATGAAAGTAAGGAATACGTATTGTGATTGCAGTTAGTAAATTTGTTTAAAGTACGAGAATAAAATGATAAAACCTTCGGAAAGAGTAAGCTCAATTGAAGAATATTATTTTTCAAAAAGAGGAAAAGATATTGCGGAAGTCCGCGCTTCGGGAAAAGAGATAATCAATTTTTCAATCGGCAATCCCGATTTGCCCCCCGCCGATTCGGTTGTGGAAAAACTTTATGAATCGGCAAAAAATCCCAATAATCACGGTTATCAATCCTACTCGGGTTTGCCCGAATTGCGTTCTGCGCTTGCCGAATGGTACAAAAAAGTCTTTAATGTTTCCCTCGATTCATCCGCCGAACTTCTTCCACTTCTCGGTTCAAAGGAAGGAATTTTTCATATTTCAATGTCTTTCTTAAATCCGGGCGATGTCGCTCTCGTTCCTAATCCGAGCTACGCTCCCTATAAAGTTGCGACCCATCTTGCCGGCGGCGAAGCAATCTTCTATGATTTGGACGAGAACAATAATTGGCTCCCCGATTTGGAAAACATCGACAAAAAAATTGCGGAGAAGGCAAAAATTATGTGGGTTAATTATCCCAATATGCCTACGGGAGCGATTGCGGAAAAAGAGGATCTGCAGAAAGTCGTTGATTTTGCCGCGAGACATAATCTCCTTCTCTGCAACGACAATCCTTATTCTCTTGTTCTTCCCAAAAGAAAACCTTTGAGCATCCTTGCTTTAGACGGCGGAAAAGATGTCTGCATCGAACTGAACTCATTAAGTAAATCTCATAATATGGCGGGGTGGAGAGTCGGAATGGTCGCGGGAAATCCAAATTACATTGAACCGATTCTTAAGTTTATGAGCAACATTAATACCGGAATGTTTCGCCCTATTCAGGAAGGCGCAATTGAAGCTTTATTAAATGTTCCGGATAGTTTTCATGACGAAAGGAACGCGGTATATCAAAAAAGAAAAGATTTGGTTTTTGAAATTGTCGAAATGCTGAAACTTAAAGCCGATAAAAATACAAGCGGAATGTTCGTTTGGGCAAAAGTTCCGGATAATCTGCAAGATGTAGATGAGTTTGTAGATACGATGCTGTACAAACTCGGAATTGTTCTTACTCCCGGTAAAATTTTCGGTTCGAACGGCGAACGTTTCGTCAGATTTTCACTTGGCGTTAAGGAAAATGAAATTCTTAAAGGAAAGAAAGTAATCGAAGAAAATCTTAACTTATTTGATTATCTGAAAACCGAGTAAAAAACTTTTGGGATTAGTCTAAAAGAACCCCTTGCAAAACCTAACCTGGACAAGCCAGAACCAAAAAGGGAGATAGGCTGAAAAGAATAATCTCTGAAAGGATTTTACTAATGAATGTCGGCGGGGTAATTCCCAACGAAAGGCATTTGGGACAAGTTCGGAGGTTTTTCATTTCATCAGTTCTTAAT
>WGCV01000036.1 GCA_015493615.1 Melioribacteraceae bacterium | reverse complement strand
ATTCGGGGCTATTGTGAATTTAACTGCTTCGCAGTTAGTTTGTTTAAAAAAATTCCGGATTCGGTTTATGTCAACCGTAAGATTCAACAATTCAATATTTCACTTCAAAAGCGCGAAGCGCTTAAATTTATAATAACTATGGGGGAAACCCATAGAGAGGATGTCTTCCCAAACAACACGAACTGCGAATGCAGTTCAATTTAATTTTTATTAACAAATATTAGCAAACTTTACAAAACCTAACATGGACAAGTCGGAAACAACATGAAAAAAAGTTGAACAAAAAATAATCTCTAAAACCCTTATCAATAAAGGACTATAGGGGACGTTTAAAAATGTTCTGCCAAAAATTACACGAATTTTACTGATAAGGTATTAGCAGGCTTTACATAACCCAATTTATTTGTCGTTCTGATCCTTCGCCAAGGCGGAGCGGGAGAAGAATCTCAAAACCGGTAATAATACATGATTAGAGATATTTCGGACGGCTTACACTCCGCCTCCAACAAAAATCGTAAGGAGCTGTTAAAAATTAAGTGGCGCAGATTGCCGCGTTCCCGATGAATCGGGACTATCGCGGAGTGTTTCGCAATTGCCTTTTCTTACTTGGATTTTCTCCTTTGTTACAAAGTGGGATCTCGTCAATATATCTGATTTCTTTATCCGGTTTGTTTTTCTTTGCTTATTTTTTTAATTTTATTCAAGCGTTCTTTTGTGTTAATCCGGATGAAGCAAAATCAACTTTAAAGTAAATTTTTTGTTAGGCGGGGGAAATTTATTGATTTTATATTTCTTCATGTATTGTAAATAAAAACTGCAAAATTGAAATAAAATTAGTATTCAAGAATGGAATAGGGAACATTTAAGCAGTATTTTTTAATTTTTTTTTACTGCCGATTTGTTCTATGTTTCAATAAATATTTTGTCAACAAATTTTAAGAAGAATTAGCAATGGAAAAATCCTATTACAAATTTTACGACGAAGAAGTACCCCGCCATATTGACTATCCCGAAATTCCCGTTTATCAAATTTTAACCGACACCGCCGCTAAGTTTCCGGATCGTCCCGTAACGCGTTTTTTCGGCAAGCAGATTAAATATGCCGAGCTTAATGAATTAAGCGACAGATTTGCCAACTCTTTGCTCGAAGCCGGTATAACTCCGGGTGACAAAATTGCGTTTCTGCTGCCGAACTTCCCCGGCTATCTCATTGCCTATTTTGGCGCTCTTAAAGCAGGCGCGGTAGTTGTTCCTTTGAATCCTTTATATACCGCGAAAGAACTGGAATATCACTTCACGGATTCGGGGTCGGAAACAGTTGTTGTTTTGCCGATGTTTTTGAACAAAGTAATGGAGTTAGCTCCAAAAACGAATCTTAAACGAATTATTTACAGCAGAATTGGAGATTTCCTTCCTTTTCCGTTAAACATTATTCAGACGACACGCGAGAATCGAACGATTAAGAAAAATCTCAGAAATGTTAAAATTGAATCGCTGGATTTTAAAAATTTAATAAAGAAAGCTACTCGGTCAGATTTTAAACCGCAGTCTATTAATCCTACTGATATGGCGGTTCTCATTTATTCCGGCGGCACTACCGGAACAGCAAAGGGAATCATGCTTTCACATTATAATGTTGTGGTAAATGCTCATCAGGTAAAAACATGGGGCGCTCTTTCGCATGAAGAGCGCATGCTTGCCGTTCTGCCTCTTTTTCACGGTTACGGAATGAGCGTCTGCATGAACTCCTCGATTTTATCGGGAATGGAGATAATTTTATTGCCCAAATTTAACGCTGATGAAATGGCGAAAACCATTCACAAACATAAGCCCACGATAACAGCCGTTGTGCCAACAATTTTGGTCGCAATCTCCAATCTTAAAAATTTGAATGAATACGATTTTAGCAGTCTCAAAGCTGTTTGGGTAGGAGCGGCTCCGTTGTCATCTGCGATTAAAGATAATTTTGAAAAGAAAACCGGCGGCAGAGCAATTGAAGGATACGGATTGACCGAAGCCGTAACGGCGATAATGGCGAACCCATATAAAGGGAAGCATAAGGTCGGAAGCATAGGTTTACCTTTCCCGGATGTGGAAGCTAAGATTGTTAGTTTAGAAGATCAAACGGATTTGCCCCCGGGAGAAATCGGCGAAATAGCTTTGCGTACCCCGACCTTGATGCTGGGGTATTACAACAAGCCTGAAGAAACAGCAAAAACAATTGTCAACGGTTGGCTTCATACGGGGGATGTCGGTTACATGGATGAAGATGGATATTTTTACATAACCGACCGAAAAAAGGAATTGATTATAGTAGGAGGTTTTAATGTTTTTCCGCGGGAGCTTGACGAGGTTATTTATCGTCATCCGAAGGTGAAAGAAGGAATTGCCGTAGGCATGCCGCATGAATACAAAGGGGAAACCATCAAAGTTTTTATTGTGCTAAAAGAAGGAGTTACAGCAACGGTGGATGAATTTAAAAAATATTTTCGTGAAAATTTAACGCCTTACAAAGTTCCTTCGGAAATTGAATTTCGTAATGAATTGCCCAAAAGCGCAATAGGAAAAATTTTACCCCGGAAGTTAAAGGAAGAAGAACTTGCCAAAAAGAAAAACGGAGAAAAAGTGGATTAAAGAATCCCGGAATAAAAATTATGGATAGTATTGAAATTCCCAAACGTATTGAAACAATAAATTCATTTAAAGCGCAAGGCGGTAAAGTAGCGGCTGTTCTGCCTATTCATTATTCGCGAGCGCTTTTTCGCGCTTTTGATATTCTTCCCGTGGAAGTTTGGGGCCCGCCCGAAGTAGAAGCAAGTTACGGAGGCGTTCATCTGCAAGCCTATGTTTGCTCCATTGTGCACAATGCGCTCTCATTCTTAAAAAAAGGAGGATTGGAAATAGCGGATTTTATCCTTGTGCCGCATGCATGCGACAGTTTGCAAGGATTGGGCAGTATTTTACTCGATTTTGTTAAACCGACTCAAACCGTAGCGCCTTTATATTTACCGCGCGGTAAACGAACGGAAGACAAACAATTCCTTGCCGATGAATTCCGCGCACTCGCTCGTCAACTTTCAAATCTTACGGGAAAAGAGCCGGGAGACGACAAGTTGCTTGAGTGTATAGAGCGGGAAGAGCAAGCCGATTTGTTATTGGCGGATTTGTACCGCAACCGTACCGGATTGGGTTTGGATAATTTATCATTTTATCGTTTAATCCGTTCGAGGGAATATCTGCCGGCTGAACAATTCACTGAATTGGCTCAGACCGCTTTGGAAAAACATTCTGCAAGAAATCCGAACGGCATTCCGATTCTCCTTTCCGGGATTGTCCCCGAACGGATGGAGGTTTTGAAAGCAATTGAGGAATTGGGCGGTTTCGTCGTGGCGGATGATTTCGCCTGTTGCGGAAGGCGGCTTTATCCCAAAGGAAACGAACGGGATCCTTTTTTACGAATGGCGGAAAGAATAATAAACGCGCCGCCCGATCCGACACGTGGAAATTCGATTGATGAACGGGCGGAATTTTTGATAAACTTGGCGCAAACGTACGGAGCGAAGGGCGTAATTTTTTACGAACTCAAATTTTGCGAACCGGAATTATTTGACCTTCCGAATTTAAGAAACAGTTTAAAACAAGCCGGATTGAATTCCGTGCACATCGAAGTAGATATTAAAGATCCTTTGTCAAATCAAGTGATAACACGCATCGGCGCTTTTTTGGAGATTCTGGAATGAGTATTCGAGCAAAAGCTGAAAGTTTATGGAATGTAGATATCTTGGGCAAAAATGTACTGGCTTTTCAAAGATGGCAAGCCGAGCGGCGCCCTTTTAAATCGTCAAAGTGGCGGACTGACATTTTAGCCGAACCGCTACGAATCGGCGCGCGTACCAAAGAATTAATCGGCTTACATTATTTGGAAGGAAGATATGCCAACGGGCATCGTCCCGTTGCGTGGGTTACTTCCGGCGGACCGGTTGAGATTCTCCAAGCGCTGGGCTACTATGTGCTTTACCCGGAAAATCACGGAGCGCTTTGCGGAACCCGCCGCGCAGTAGTCGATATTTCTACCGAAGCGGAAAATGCGGGTTATTCGAGGGATATTTGCTCTTACGCAAGAACGGACATCGGATCCATGCTATCAGGGAAAACCCCGGTCGGTAAATTACCTAAACCCGATTTGCTTTTGGCTTGTACAAATATTTGCCAGACCGTGCTCTCTTGGTATCGGGTGCTTGCCAAACATTTTAATGTTCCTTTGATATTAATCGACACTCCCTTTGTTTACAAAGAAGCTCCTCAGCATGCGCTCGATTATGTACAGAAACAATTGGAAGATTCAATTCCTACATCTGAAAAAGTTGCAGGCAAGAAGCTTGAATATAAAAAACTGCAACAAACTCTACAACTGAGTAAGGATGCAACGGAACTATGGCTGGAAATAATGGGGCGGGGCAAACATCGTCCATCTCCTATTTCCGTTTTTGATCAATTTATTCACATGGCGCCCATTGTTGAAATGCGCGGGGAGCGTGTTACGGTAGATTTTTATGCTCGCATGCTTAAGGAATTGGATGAGCGAATTGAAAAAGGTATAGGCGCGGTTAAAAACGAGCGGAAGCGTTTATTATGGGATAATTTGCCGATTTGGTATCGGCTGCGCTATTTTGCGGAATATCTCGGCGAACGGGGTATTTCCGTTGTAGCTTCTACTTACACAAATGCTTGGGGCGAATTAGCGCCTTTGATTGATGTGAACAAGCCGCTGGAATCGATGGCGAAAACATACATTTATCCGATTTTGAATCGCGGCACACAATATAAATTGGACACAATGCGGAGGATGATTGATGAATTTCATCTTGATGGAGCTATTTTGCACTCGGATCGTTCGTGCAAACCTTACTCGATTGGGCAGGTGGATCAACGAAACAGATTAATTAAGGAATATGGCGTGCAGGCGCTCTTGCTGGAAGCGGATCATGACGACCCGCGCGCCTTTGCAGAAGAACAGGTTGCCGCGCGCTTGGCGGCTTTTGTGGAAATGTTAGAGGATTGATTATGGATAAAATTGTTGCTTTGGGAATAGATGTCGGTTCAACTACGGTTAAAATGGTTGGGGTAAATGCTTCCGGGGATTTTGAGTGGAATTACCTTGAAGGTTCGGACCCCAGAGTGGAAGACCAAGTGGACAGTTTTTTACAGCGTTTTCGGACTGAAACGGGAATGACTGACAGTGTCCCCCTGGTGGCGACCGGATACGGACGAAAATTGGTGGGGCAGGCAGAGAAAATTGTTACCGAAATTACCTGCCATGCAAAAGGTGTTTTTAAACAGCTGGGACATGGCGGGACATTGATTGACATCGGCGGGCAGGACAGTAAGGTGATAATTATCGGTGAGGAAGGTCAAGTAGTTGATTTTGCAATGAACGACAAATGCGCTGCGGGAACCGGACGTTTTTTGGAAAACACTGCCGGACGTTTGCGCGTGCCTTTGGACCAAATGGGCGAGGTTGCAATCGCCGCCCGAGACGAAGTGGCAATTTCAAGTACTTGTACGGTGTTTGCCGAATCGGAAATTATTTCGCTTATTGCGCATGGCGTTAAGGTGGAGCCGATTTTAAAAGGCCTGCACCGCTCGCTGATTATACGCGTAGTGGCAATGGTGCGCAGCATCGGTTTAATTCCGCCTCTGATGCTGTCGGGCGGTGTGGTTAAAAATCCGGCTATTCGTAAAATGATTGAAGAAGAATCGGGCGAACCGGTTATCTTGCCGGAACAACCGCAGTTGATGGGCGCATACGGGGCGGCTTTGATTGCTCAGAAAATTGCTGTTGGGTAAAAAAGAAAACAAAACAGAATTTTTATGAAGTCCACATTGCCTCGGACTAAGATGAAAAAATAGAGTTTTGCCATCAATAAAGCGGTGCGGTTCCGCCTTCAGCGAGGTCGTGACGACATAACAATGCAAAAGTTTTGTAACGTAGATTGCATAATCCTTTCACAAAAGGCGGGTCCAAAATGACCGGTGTAAAATAGTTCTAAATTCTAAAATCTATATTCTATTATCTAATCCAATCTTCATCCCAAAATATTACCCCTTTTTATTTGCAAATCAATAAAAAAATCGATAAATTAATCCCATTAAACAGAGGCAATTATTGGGGTACACCTTACTAAAATATTTTGAAACACAAAATTCACTGATGAGGGTGAAAAAAGATTCCTTTCTTCTCACTACTTTTCCCGGTTTATTTTACTTTTATCAATTGATTTTCGTCGGGTTTATATTAGTAATAGCTTAAAGGTTTAGTATGAATGAAATTAAATTTTTAGTGCAAGGTTCTGCTCCAGAGCCATATTTAGTAATTTTTCGGAAAAGTGGAAATAATCTGATTGCTTTATGCAATTGTCTGGCAGGCCAAAATGGAATGTATTGTAAACATAGATTTAGAATTCTTGCTGGTTCGGACGAAGGTATCGTTAGTGATAATGTTCAAGATGTTGAAATAGTCAAAGCCTGGTTAAAAGACTCTGATGTTGAAAAAGCATTAAATGAATTACATGAAGCCGAAGCAGATTTAACTAAGTTGAAGAAAAAAGTTTCAGCTTTGAAGAAGAAAGTAGCAAAGACATTAATAGAATAGCAATTAATGTTAAATTTTTTGGAGAAACAATAGAAAAACTGAATAATAAAAAATTTCAGTTGGAAAAGAATAATATAAGTTAAGCATGGCAGATTTGTTATTGGCTTGTCATTTTCTTCTCATCGATGGATAGTTTTTTACGCTGTTAGCAGTACAAATTAACTGGATGTATTTATGAATTTAGAGGAGTTTATTTCAGTAACTCTTACTCAAATTGTAAAAGGGATTGAAAAAGCTTCAAATAATTTAGAAAATTCAAGCGCATAAATTAGTCCAAGAAATATAAAGCCAGTGCCTCAAAATGACTCTAAAGTATATGGCTATTTAGAGGAACAAGAACAATCTAAATACTTAAGAGTAATAGAACAAATAGAGTTTGATGTTGCATTAGTAGCTTCACAAGGGAAAGATAATAAAAGTGGAGTTGGGGTAATGGTTGGAGGGTTTGGACTGGGAGCACAAGGTAAAACACAAGAAAAAAACAGTTCTGCATCTCGCGTAAAATTTAGAATACCTATGGTATTACCAAATCCTAAAAAATAATTTATCCCGGAATTGTCATTAGAGTTTTTTCTAATCTAAAATATTTTAAAAAAACTATTTTTTTAATGTAGATTGCTTGCAATCTGCGAAAAAACAGCATAATGCTAAATTATTTCAGCCACAGTCCGTCGCGGCGGAGACCGTTTGCAAGCTCGCTAATCAATCTGTGCTACACATAGAACAAGTAAGATTTTCTTACGTGTTTTTTTCTAAAATTAACAGTTTGGTGGTTAGTTAACTTATTCTACTTTAATAATTTAAATCAACTTTTTCCTAATGGCGGTCATTAGAAATTTTTAATCTAATGACAATATGGGGTTAAAAAAACATAAAACCTTTGATGAGATTCCTTTCTCATGGGAGAAAACGTACCGGATAAAAATTTAATTCTCAGTGGCAAGTATAGCATTCAAACCGTTAAAAACCGGAGAACGAAACTAATCGTTCTCCAAATTTCTAAAGAATTTTATGCTGTTTTTCTATCTGATTTAATGTAAATCGGGTCGGCGTTTTCTTCGACAACCTGCTGAGTGATAAGGCACTTCTCCACTCCGTCAACCGAGGGAAGCTCGTACATAATATTCATAAGGGTTGTTTCTACAATCGAACGCAGCGCGCGCGCGCCGGTTTTTCTTTCCAACGCTTTTTCCACAATAGATTCAAGAGCCAGCGGGTCAAACTCAAGCTCGACGCCTTCCATTCTGAAGAGCTTCTGGAATTGCTTGATTATTGCGTTCTTGGGTTTTGTTAAAATTGTAATCATCGCTTCTTTGCTTAGCGAGTGCAACGGCGAAATTACGGGAATACGCCCGACCAATTCGGGAATTAATCCGAATTTAATTAAATCGTCCGGTTCTGTCATCGCGATTAAGTCATCCTTTTCCAATTCGTTTGCCGTCTCGACTTCCGCCCCGAATCCCATTGAATTTTTGTTGATGCGCGAGGCAATTATTCTTTCGATTCCTTCAAACGCTCCGCCTACGATAAAGAGAATGTTTTTAGTGTTAACGTTAATCAAACTCTGCTCGGGATGTTTTCTTCCTCCTTTCGGCGGAACTCCGGCGACGGTGCCTTCCAAAATTTTAAGGAGCGCCTGCTGAACGCCTTCTCCCGAAACGTCGCGCGTAATCGAAACGCTTTCGCTTTTGCGGGCGATTTTGTCAAGCTCGTCAATGTAGATTATTCCCCGCTGGGCGCGCTCAAGATTGTAATCGGCGGCTTGCAGCAAACGCACAAGAACCGATTCCACATCGTCGCCCACATAACCGGCTTCGGTTAAAGTTGTAGCGTCGGCAATTGCGAACGGAACATCGAGTATTTTTGCCAAAGTTTGTGCAATCAATGTTTTCCCGACGCCGGTCGGACCGATAAGCATAATGTTGCTTTTCTCGATTTCAACATCGTCCAGCTCAAAGTAGCTTTCTTTTGCGCTAATTCGTTTGTAGTGATTGTAAACCGCAACGGAGAGAGCTTTTTTCGCGCTTTCTTGTCCGATAATGTGTTCGTCCAACTGGGCTTTGATTTCTTCGGGAGTTAAAATTCCTTTAGCGGCTTTCGGTGAATTATAAGCCGCTATATTGTTTTTTAAAATATCCACGCTTGTTTTAATACAAATATCGCAAATATAAACGTCGGGACCGGCAACCATACTTGTTACTTCGCTTGCGTCCCTTCCGCAGAAAGAGCATTTTATTCCGGTATCTTTACCTTTGCTTTTGCCTTTTCCTTTACCGCTTTTTATTTCGTCCATTTATCTCTTCTTTTATTAAATTAATATTTTCTCTAATTACGGAAAGATATAAGGAATTGGGATATTTTTCAAGGAAATTATTATATACCTTCAGCGATTCCTTATGTTTTTCTTCTTTTTGCAGCAATCTGCCGAGCAAGAACATCGGCTTGTCGGGATAAATCTCGGGTTTTTCCTTTTTTGCCAATTCCCTTAGTATCGGTTCCGCGTCGTTGTACCGTTTCAGGGCAATGTAAATTTCAGCCGATTTCAGCCCGGCGATATTATTTAATATCATCGCACGCTTATTTTCGGCAATTTTGTTAAAAACTTTAACCGCGCTGTCGGGAAGATTTTGTTCTATTAAAAATTCTCCTTTTGCAAATTCGGCTAAGTTGAGCGAATCGTTTTTGAATATCGAAATGAAGCTTTTAAGTTTGATAGCGTCGTTTGTAAAATCACCTTTCAGATAATTAGACGAAAGAGCCAGCCGCTTTAACGCCTCGGTAAACTTTGCGTTGTAGTACTTTATTTTACCGAGGTAATAATTCGCTTCGTTTTTCTTTTCCGGCTTAACCGAACGGTTGCGGGCAACGGCGGAAAAATATTTCTCGGCTTTTTTTAATTTGCCTTCGCGCAATGCTGTTTTTCCAAGTAGAAGAAGCGCGTTTACAGAATATTTGGAGTTTTTTGCCGAATGCAATATTTCTTCCGATATTGAAACAGCCTGCGGATATTTTTCGGGATATTCCGCGCAGACTTCCGCCGTTAACATTTTCGCGCTCAGCGCAAGTTTTCCGTTTTGCGCGTTGCCCGATATTTGCCCGAGAAGATCTATAGCTTCTTTCACTTCGGAGGGAATTTCCTTTTTCGGGAATAGAGGCAAATCTTCCTGAAACTCGCCTCCGCTCCTTTCCCGATTTTTTTCAATAAGAGATTTCGCCAATCCGAACTTTGCCTTTTCGAGATAGGACGAGTTTTCATTGTTTTCCAGCAAATACCGGTAAGCTTTTTCGGCGATTTCTAAATCCCCCGACTGCAATGAACGCACGGCGAAATCCAGAACCGCGCGTCCGTTATCATCTTCGGCAGAATCGATTTTCTTTATCAGTTCGAACGCTTTTTCTTTTTCTCCCGTTATTTTGTAAATATTTACAAGGAGTTTTTGTATCACGGGATTTTCGTCATGTTCGGCGGCGCAATTTTCAAAAGTTTCCGTTATTTCCTTCGCGGCATTTTGAGAACTAAGCAGCTTGTCGATTGTCCTCTCGACAATCGGGAACATATTCGGTTTTTTCAAAAGAATTCCGCAATATTCTGCGGATGCGGATTTGTAGTCCATCGTCATAGAATAAATATTCGCAATATCAAATGAAGCGCCCGCCGGATCGCGGGATATTTCTTTCGCCTTTTTCAGATAGGCGAGAGCTTTTTCAAACGCTCTGTTCTGAAGGGCGTAGTTCGCGATTATTCTGTAATTTACTTCGTTGTTTTTCTTTAGATTTACCGCCTTATCCCAAACGGCGTATGCGCTGTCCCGTTTATTCTGCATGTAGTAAGCCGTTCCGAGGATTCCGTAAGCGTTAGCGTCGTAAGGGTTTTTCTTAAGTTTTGCGCGGCAAATTTTTTCAACTTCGTTATATTTTTTTAGTGAAATAGAGGAGCGGACAAGCGAATTGAAATAGTTGAAATTTTCGGGATTTTTGTTGTAGAGTTCGAGATAAATATCATGAGCTTTTGCCATTTCTCCTTCCGTTTCAAAACTTCGTGCGAGTTGAAACAGCCGGTTAGGATTATCGCGAATAACCTGCGAAAAAGCGGGCGAAACCGCGATTAGAAAGAGCAATATGCTTGTAAGTTTTTTTATCATAACTTTTGATTATTAAACGCCGGAGAAAATTCCCGTTTTCAGTGATAAAATTTTTCGGAAAAGATGTTCCCGATATTCATGATTAAATTCGGGTCGAGCTTCTTTTTTATTCCCGCCATCTCCCTTATCTTTTCTTCCGAAAACATCAGCTCAAAATATTCCCTTTTGAATTTCCCGATTCCATGTTCCGCAGAAACGGTTCCCCCGAGAGCAACTGATTTTGCGCAAATTACTCCGTAAAGTTTTTTGGCGAGAATAAGCTCATCCTCGTTTTTCGGAAGCATGTTTAAGTGCATGTGGGAATCTCCGAAATGTCCGTAATTTACGAACGCCAATCCGGCGTCGGCGACTAATTTTTTAGAGTAATAATAAAACTCGCGGAATTTGTCGTGCGGAACGGCGGTGTCTGTCCCGACTTTTCTTAAATTATTTCGCGTTAAACTTTCGCTTATTTTCCACGAGACTGCGTGGCGAAAATCTTGGAATTCCCTTCTTTCTTTTACGTCGGTTGCAATCCACGAGTTTTCCAAATCGCCTCCGCGCTTTTCTATTAATTCAATCCATTTTTCCGTAATTAAGTTTTCATTTCCCGACGCGGTTTCCTGCTCGAACCAAACCGCAGCCGCGTGCGAGGCGGTGATGTTGGGATAATCCTCGCGTAAAAAGTCGAGAGCGTTTGAATCGAAAAACTCCAGACTCAGCGCGTCAATTTCGCCATCCGCGCCGTTTTTTCTGCTTTCGTAACTTTTGGCTCTCGCATCGTCAATAAAATCAAGCGCTTGCTGTTCATCGGGGAAAAATATTACGGCGGAGAGAAAATTTTCGGGCGTCGGAAGCAGCTTTAATTCCGCTTCTGTTATTACGCCGAGAGTCCCTTCCGCGCCGATAAATAAGTCGATTGCGTCCATTCCTTTTTTAATAAAATAGCCGGCGGCGTGTTTAACTTTCGGCATTTCGATTTCGGGAATATTAAGCGTGATTTTCCGCGCGGAGTTTGTGGTAAGCTCAAGAGTGAAATTATCCGCAAAAACTTCTCCGCGATTAAGAGTGATTGTATCTCCATCGGGAAGAACAACTTCAAGCCGTTCGACAAAGTTCCTTGTAGAGCCGTACTTAAAGGACTTCGCGCCGGAAGCGTTTGTAGCAATTGTTCCTCCGATAAAACAATTCTGCTCCGTCGGATCGGGAGGATAATAACATCCGAGCCTTCCGGTTTCCGACTTAAAATCGGCAAGGAGAACTCCGGGTTGCACAACGGCTCTCATTTTGTCGGCGTCAATTGAGATAATTTTGTTCAGCTTATCCGTAGCCAGCACGCTTCCTTTTTCCGGTACGCGCCCGCCGGTTAATCCGGTTCCGTTTCCCGAAACGGTAATTTGTTCTTTTTTTGCGTTGGCTGATTTTACGGCGTTAATTACATCGCTTTCATTCTCCGGAAAAATCACCTCGGAACAGTTCCCCCGGAAATTCGCCGCATCAGAGAGATAAGAAATTATTTCATCCTTCTCTTTTTTAACTATCATTTCAAGCGGTCATGTTTTTTCATAATTTCCCGCCATTCTTCAAGTGGAACTTCTTCGGCCTCCTCAACGAGAAGAACGGGAATGTCATCGACAATCTTATAACGAAGACGGGTTTTTTCGTCCGTGGAAACAAGCGCGTCATTTTCCAAAACAAGATCGGCTTTTGTCAGCGGGCAGCAGATAATTTCCAATAAATCTTTACTAATCATTTCTTTCCTAATTATAAATTATAAATTCCAAATTCCAAATTCCAAATTAGTAAATTCCGAATAATTAATTCCAACTTATAAGTTTTTCCGTTCCCGACTAAGCCGAAGCGAAGAATCTCAAAATTGGCATTTGCGCCGATGCGGGGAAGGAGATTCTTTCCGCCAAGGCGGATTCGCTCCGCTCCGTTCTGAATAACAAATTTGGGTATGTTTTGTGGCGCGGATTGATTAGCGATTCCCGAAGCATGAGGGATGAGCGTTCAATCTGCGAGTGTAAGTGTAAGAAAAACAACCAACGCAGATTGCCCATTCTCCCGCTTCCCGCGGAAGAATTCAGCAATCTACGCTACGGAAACGCTTCTGCTATTGCTAAAAAACTCCTCTTCTTGATTCGCCAAGGCGAAGGACGGATTCCGTAGGATGGGGAATTCTTACACCCAGCCTAAATCATACGGTTTGTTAATTAAAGAAACCTTTGCATAACCTAAATTTGTCATATTGAGGACGGTGTAAGCCGTCCGAAATATCTCTAAATTCGGTACTATTACCAGTTTTGAGATTCTTCATTCCGCTTCGCTTCATTCAGAATGACAAATTTCGGGGTTATGCAAAGCCTTATTAAATTTAAACGTCATTGCGAGGAAGGAGCTTGCGACTGACGAAGTAATCTCACCGGAAAACGCGCTGTTGTTGAATATTCAAAAGCGGTTTAATGGCTTAGGTTGAATGCCGGTGAGTCCGCCTAAGGCGGAGCCGCGCTCCCGTTGGTCGCTTGCAATGACAGAAAAATTCCCCTCTGGACAGACGGGGTGTGGATAGATGCCGGTTTTTACACATTTTGCTTAATTTTCAGGCAAAGCTCCTACCCCGTCTTCGCTTGCACGTTGCCACTCCGCCGAGGCGGATTCCGTAGGATGGGGAATTATTACGGAAGCGGGCAAGCTATTCTATATTCGACATTCTATCTTCTACGTTCTATTTAAAAAAGTAAAAGTTAACCCGTAATGCTATGCGCTGTTTTATCGAATCTCCAGAATTTTAAAACCGTACGGCTGCAGAACAATCTCGCTTGATTTAAATTTTTTCATAGTAAACAAATCAACGAGGTCGGCGTATTCAATCATACGGTTTTTCAGTAAATCAAAATTCGGGATAACCCTTTTGTTATTGCCGTTGAGCACAACAAGGTATTTCTTTGCTCCGAGACTTTTTATGTAATAATAAACATTATTTTGTAGAGGAAAGTGAGTCATTTTCCCCGAACTTAAAGCGGGAAATCTTTTTCGCAGTTCAATTAATTTTCGAATCGTGTCGAACAAATCTTTCTCTTTCGGGGTTAGGTTATCGTAATTAAATTTATTTGTTTTGTCTGCAGCCCAGCCGCCCGGAAAATCCTCCCGTATTTCACCGTCCGATTTTCCTCCCTTTAAACCGATTTCGTCGCCGTAAAGTATTTCCGGAATTCCGCGTGATGTAAAAAGAAGCGCGTACGCCAACTTAACTTTTTCAACATTCCCGTCAGCCAAAAGCATCGGGCGGACGAGGTCGTGGTTATCAATAAAAGTTAACAGATTATCCGGATTTTCGTAGAGATAATCTTTTGAGAAAACAGTATAGAAGCGGGATAAGTTATCCTTTCCCGAAAGGAAAGCGGCAAATGCGTCCCGCAGAGCAAAATCGGTAACCGTGGGAAGATAAGTGTTGAAATCGCGGACCTTGCTCTTTTCCTGATAAGCCGCGAGATAAGCCGGAACGCCGCTCCAAACCTCGCCCACAATGTTTGCGGCGGGATATTCGTTCAGAACATTCGCCGCCCAATTGGAAAGGAAAAAGGGATTAACATAGGAATAAGTATCTTCGCGAATTCCATCCACGCCGGCAAATTCCATCCACCAGATCGTATTTTGAATGATGTAGTTTGCAACGTGCGGATTATTTTGATTCAGGTCGGGCATTTCATTTACAAACCAGCCTTGTTCAAGATGCACGGTTACTTCGTTTGCGCCGTGCGTATCGAAGTAGCTCATCTTTTCGTGCATCGCGTTCAAGTGATTTTTCACTGTTCCGTGAATCCAATCGGGATAAGGAAGATTTTTCATCCAAGGATGGTTTAATCCGATGTGGTTGGAAACGTGGTCTAGAATAACTTTCAGTCCCCGTTTATGCGCTTCTGAAACGAGTTTTTTGTAATCGTCATTGTTCCCGAAGCGGGGGTCGATGTTATAAAAATCGGTTGAAGCGTAACCGTGGTAGCTTATACCGGTATTATTTGTAACGAGCGGATTAATCCAGAGCGCGGTAACGCCGAGAGATTCGAGATAATCGAGACGCTTTATTATTCCTGAAATATCGCCTCCGTGTCGTGAAAGCTCTCTGCTTCTGTCGAATTGGTCGGGCATGCCGTCGGGCGAGCGGTCGTTTGTTGTGTCGCCATCGACAAAGCGGTCGGGAGTAATTAAATAAATCACATCGTGCGAATTAAATCCTTTGTGTTTTTCCGGTTTTTCGTTTCTCGCAAGAACGGGAAAATATTTTTCTACGGTTAAATCATTTTTATTGAAAATTAACTTGTAATTATCGGGAGAAATATCCGGTGAAATTCTGACGGTTACGAAAAGATATTTACCGCTTTGAGTGTTTTCGGCTTTAAGTATTTCAAGAGCGTCGTCGTCGGATTCTACAGTAACGCCGGAAAGATTTTCCCCGTAAACCATTAAATCGATTGTGCTCCATTTCATTCCCGCCCACCAGTTGGGAGGCTCGGTTTTTGCTACTGAAAAATTCTGCGCCGCTAAAGTGCGAGCGATAAAAAATATAATCAAAAAGAAGAAAAAGGAGGTTCTTTCTTTCATAACAAATCCATGATATTTAATTTATGAATTTAATAAAAAGCGTTAACTTTTTTGATAAAAAGAAATTCGTTTTAATGAGAATCAAATTATTTATATTTCTTTTATTATTATTCGGACAAAGAAAGGAGTTTGTATTAAACCTCAAATCAATCCGGAAAAGGGAAAGTAAAAAATACAGCTCTTTTTCGTTTGGTGTTAATAAAGATAAAAATGAAACTAATGTTTCCCAAATATATAATTTTTGTTTTATTACTTGCGGGATGTTCCTCAGCGCCCCGCTTTTTCAGTAAAAAAGGCGTTTTGCCCGAGGAGATAAAAAGCGCGTCTTCGCTTCGTTATTCCGATTTGCCCGATTCCGCCGAAGTTCTTGAAACGGAGACCGGGATAGCGTCGTTTTACTCGGATGATTTTAACGGCAAGCCGACTTACAGCGGAACTATTTACAATATGAACGGACTTTCGGCGGCTCACCCGAGCTACCCGATGGGAACAATTATCAGGGTAACAAATTTAAGCAATATGAAAAGCGTAGTTATTAAAGTTAACGACAGAATGCCGCAACATCCGGACAGAATAATTGATTTATCGCTCGGAACGGCAAGGGCTTTGGGAATGGAGACTAAAGGTTTGCAGAAGGTTAAAATCGAAGTTTTGAAATGGGGAGATGGTAAAAAGTGAAATATTTTCTTGTTTGGGCGGCAATAATAATTTTTTTAATTTTTTCTTCTTCCGAGTTCGCGCAGAATGGGGATCTTTTTAAGATTGCGAGATTAAAATACAGCGGCGGAAGCGATTGGTACAACGACCCTTCGGCGGAAGTTAATCTGCTTAATTATGTCGCCGAGCACACTACAATAAAGACCGACGCCAAATACAGATTTGTTGACGCCGCTTCGACCGATATTTTCGATTATCCTTTCCTTTTTGCAACCGGACACGGAAATATGAGGTTAACGGAAAAGGAAATTTCCAACTTGCGGGAATATCTGAAAAAGGGGGGATTTCTTTATGTTGACGATGATTACGGCTTGGACAAATATTTCAGACGCGAAATAAAAAGAATTTTTCCGGATAAAAAACTTGTCGAACTTCCTTTTGATTACGGACTTTACCAAAAACCGTATAAATTTCCATACGGACCTCCTAAAATTCATAAGCATAACGGAAAAGCTCCGCAGGGTTTCGGGATTTTTATTAACGGGAGATTGGCGGTTTACTACACTTACGAAAGTAATCCTTCCGACGGCTGGGTTGATCCGGAAGTTCACAAAGACCCGCCGGAAAAACGGGAAGAAGCGTTAAAGTTCGGCGTAAACCTTGTTTTGTGGGCGTTAACGCAATGAACCGGAATAAAAGTTACGCGGACATTGAAAAGCGGCTCCGGTCGCTAATTTTCAAAGAGAGAACGGCGGATTTTTTTCTTTCCGGAATAAGATGGTTTACTGCGGCGGTCGTTTTGTTTCTTTTCTTTTCGCTGATTGAAGCGCTTTTCCGGTTTTCTTCTTCGGGACGAACAATTTTGATTTTACTTTTCGTTTTTTTTGTTCTTGCCGCGTTTCTGTTTATTTCCGGCAGAACGATTCTCCTGCTTTTCAAGAAAATCCGTTTAAATGATTTAATCTCGAGGGCGGAATTAATCGGAAAGGATAACCGGAAAGTTAAGGACGAGCTGGCAAACGTACTCGATTTGGTCTCGGGAGAGTACAATGATTTTTCCGCCGATTTAATTGAGGCGGCGTTCATTCGCGCGCTTGATTTGCTCTCCGACGATGACTTGAAATTCAATCCGCGCAACTATTTAAGCGGATTAAGAGACTCGGCGTTAATCGCTTTAGCCGGAATTCTTTTCTTAATGCTTATTCCGCCGGCGAGGTCTGCCGCAAACAGATTGATTAACTACGACGTTGAGTTTGTTTCGCCGCCTGAGTTTTCCGTTGTTCTAATGCCGCAAAACGCCGTAGTTATTAAGGGGGATTCGCTCAAGATTAATATTGTCGCTTCGGGAAAGCCGCCCGGTCGCGTTTCCCTTTTTGAAAAAGACGCAGATCAAACCGAATTTGAAAAAGTTAAATCTCTCCCGTTCGACAGCGGGAAAGCCGCTTTTCTGAAGCGAAAAATTTTCCTTTCATTTAAGATGTTTGCAAAAGCGGAAGGGATAATCAGCGATACAATTAGCGTTAAGGTTATTAATCCGCCGTCAGTCAGCGGATTTACGGTCGAGGTTTTTCCGCCGGAATATACTCGCGAAAAATCTTTTAAACAGTACGATAACGGCAATTTAACAGCGTTAAAAGGAAGTCGCGTTTTCTTTTCCGGAAGAACAAATAAGAAGTTGGATTCATGCCTGATTAAATTTAAATTTCAGAAAGCGGTTCCTCTAAAAGTTAAGGGAGAAAAATTTTTGGGCAGTATAAAGCTGAACAAAAACGGAAGTTACCGAATTATGGTTAAAGACACCGCCGGCAATATGAACCGTTTCCCGATTGAATATTCAATCGAACTTACAGACGACGCTTATCCGAAATTGGAAGTTATCGAGCCGGAAAAAGATATTGAACTGGGCAACGAGGATACTGTTCCGGTAATTTTAAAAATTTCCGACGATTACGGATTTTCAAAACTGACATTGAATTACAGATTAAGCGCGTCGGAATTTAAAAAGCCGAGCGAAAAATTTACGTCGCTCTCTATTCCTATCAATAAAAGGGAAAATGAGGAAGATATTTTTTACGAGTGGAATTTACGTCCTTTAAAAATTGAAGTTAACGACAGATATCTCTTTTACTTTGAACTTTTCGATAATGATTATGTCTCAGGTCCGAAATCGGTTAAAAGCAAAACATTTTCCCTTTTTCTTCCGCCTCTCGAGGATTTTCTTGCGAAAAGCGAAAAGGAGCAAAATCAGAGTGTTAAGAAACTTGAAAAGACTTTAAAGGAAGCAAAAAAATTAAAGGATGAATTCCAAAAGTTAAGCTCGGATTTGAAAAAGAATAAAGCTAAAATCTCTTGGGAAGAAAAAGAGAAGCTGAAGAAAGCCGCTGAAAAATTGGAGAAGCTGGCAAAGAAGTCGGAGGAGTTGAAGAAAGAGATTGCCGAACAGAGAAAAAAACTGCAGAAGAAAAATGTTCTTTCGGAAAAAACACTCAAAAAATATAGCGAACTCCAAAAGCTGATGAGCGAAATTAACAGCGAGACGCTGAAAAAAGCGCTTGAAAAGATGCAGAGTAAACTCGAAAATATGATGCGCGACGACGCTCAGAAGGCAATGGAAGAATTAAAGAAAAATGAAGAGGCGTTCAGAAAAAGTCTGGAGCGGACAATTTCCCTCTTTAAGAGAATTCTTGCCGAGCAGAAAATGGACGAGCTTGTTAAACGAACCTCCGAAATTGAAAAAGCGCAAAAGAAAATCAGCGATGCGGTTAAACGGGATTCCTCCGGTAAAAATCGGGACGAACTGACGCAGAAACAAGCTGATTTAAGCAAGCGGTTAAGGGAATTGGAGAAAAAGGGGAAAGAGCTTTCGGAAATGCTTTCCAAAATGGAGGATATGCCGAAAGAGGAAATGAAAAAGCTTTCCGAAGAATTGCAGAATCAGAAAAATCCCGAATTATCGCAGAAAGCCGCCGAAAAAATGATGGAGGATAAAGTTCAGCAGGCAATGCAGAATCAGCGGAAGCTGATGAAGAATTTGAAGCAGATGTCCCAAAAGATGAAAAATATGCAGAGTATGATGAGCGGACAGATGCAGCAAAAAGTGATGACGGAAATGGCGAGAGTAATTCAGGAGTTGATTAAATTATCAAAGCGGGAAGAAGCTCTGAAACAAGAAGCCGGCTCAAACTCGCCGGACAATAAACGTTCGAAAGAAATTTCCGAGAAACAAAATAATCTGTTAAATGACATGGACGTAATTCTGAAACAGTTGAATTCCCTTTCAAAAAAAACTTTTGCAATTACTCCCGAAATGGGGAAAGCTCTCGGAAAAGCCAAAAACAATATGCGGCGGGCGATTTCATCCGCGCTCGATAAAAACGGCAGAAATGTTATGCGTAATCAGCAAAGCGCGATGGCGGCTTTGAACGATGCGGCGAATATGATGTCGGCGATGATGAACCAAATGGCAAACGGACAGGGCGGCGGCGGAATGATGTCCCTTTCGCAGCAATTAAAAAAGATGGCTGGCGAGCAGATGCAGCTAAATCAGATGACGCAGCAGATGAAAGGCGGCGGAATGAGCATGAAGCAAGCCGCAATGATGAAAAGACTCGCCGGGCGTCAGGAAGCGATAAGAAAATCTCTGGAGGAGCTGAACCGCGAAGCAAAAGCATCGGGGAAATCTAAAAAAATCGCGTCCAACCTTGAGCGCGTTCTTGAGCAGATGAAAGAAGTTGTTTCCGATTTGCAGTCGCAGAACTTGGACGATGAACTTCTGAAGAAGCAGCAGAATATCCTTTCGCGCCTTTTGGATGCGCAGCGTTCTGTTAACGACAGGGATTATGAGAAAAAACGGGAATCGGAAACCGGAAAAATGTGGAGCGGGAAGTCGCCGGGGAAAATAGACTTTAGCGATAAAGAGAAAAAAACAAACTTGGAAAAAGAATTGCTTAAAGCCGAGCAAGAAGGCTACAGCCGAGATTACAAAGAGTTAATTAAAAAATATTACCGGAGTCTGAAAGAGAAGTAAGACAATTTCAAATTTCAAATTATAAATTATAAATTATAAATTGATCGGCGGGGGTGATTATTCTAAGGATGAGTGGAAAAAGAGACAGCGTGAAGTTTAAATCTTTTGTAAAAATTTTTTATAATTAAGATTGAGCTGTGAGGCAGCTAACATTTTGACGGAGATTTTACAAAAGTGTTTTTCACTTAAAGTTTTTGCATTATCTTTATTTTTTATTTTAGGAGATTTTATGATTTTAGTAACCGGCGGGGCGGGTTATATCGGCTCTCATTTTGTAAAATACTTGTTGAACAGGGGCAAAGAAGTTGTTGTTTTCGATAATCTTTCGCGCGGACACAGAGAAGCTGTTCCGGAGGAAGTTCCTTTTGAAAAAGTTGACATTCTTGATAGAGAAGGAATTCGCAAATCTCTGAGTAAATATGATATTGACGCGGTCGTTCATTTTGCCGCTTTCGCTTATGTCGGGGAATCGGTTGAAAATCCCGGAATGTACTATGAAAACAATGTTGTGGGAAGTTTTAATCTGATTGACGAAATAACAAAAGCGGGAATTAAGAAGTTTGTTTTTTCATCGACTTGTTCTCTTTACGGAAATCCCGACAAGGTTCCGATTTCGGAAGATGAATCGGTTAAGCCGATTAATCCTTACGCCGAAACCAAATTAACTATCGAAAAAATTTTGAGAGATTACGATGCCGCTTACGAATTGAAGTATGCGGCTCTTCGTTATTTTAATGCAGCCGGCGCGGATCCCGAAGGAGTTATCGGCGAAAGCCACGACCCCGAGCCTCACCTTATTCCGATTATTTTGAACACAGCTCTCGGTTTAAGGGAAAAGGTTTTTGTCTTCGGGGATGATTATCCTACCGCGGACGGGACAGCCATTCGCGATTACATTCACATAAATGATTTGGCGGACGCGCATCTCAGAGCGTTAAACTTTCTCGAAAAAGGGGAATCGGACATTTTTAATCTCGGAACCGGCGATGGTAATTCCGTTATGGAGATGATAAAGACTTCGGAAAAGGTTACCGGAAAGAAAATAAATTTTGAAATTACTGGAAGAAGAGCCGGAGATCCCGCAGTGTTGGTTGCGGATAATCGCAAAGCCAAGGAAGTTCTCGGGTGGACGCCGAAGTTCAATTTGGAAAACATAATCGAAACAGCTTGGAATTGGCATAAAAATAAAAGGTTCTAATGAAAGTAACGAAAACGGATATTGAAGGATTATTGATTATCGAACCGGATGTTTTTCCGGATGAGCGAGGATATTTTTTTGAAGACTACAATAAAAAGCGTTATCAAACAATCGGCTTAGATATGGAATTTGTTCAGAACAATATTTCAAAGTCGGTTAAAGGAACCGTTCGCGGACTCCATTACCAAGTCGGGGAATTTGCGCAGGGAAAACTTTGCGAGGTGATTTACGGAAAGGTTCTTGATGTTGCCGTAGATATCAGATTCGGTTCTCCAACATTCGGCAAGTACGCTGCGGTTGAACTCTCCGATGAAAATCATAAGCAGTTTTGGCTCCCTGCCGGTTTTGCGCACGGGTTTTCCGTTTTATCGGAAGAGGCGGTTTTTCATTACAAGGTTACAAATTATTACAGTAAAAAAGATGAGCGTTCAATTTTATTTAATGATGAAACGCTTAATATAGATTGGCGTGTGGATTCGCCCGTTGTATCGGAAAAGGATTTGAAAGCCAAGAAATTTGATGAGATTGAAAAAGATTTTATTTATTAAGTAAAAAAGGGTAAAAAAATGAAATTAGCTGTTGTTGGAACGGGGTACGTAGGATTAGTAACGGGAACTTGTTTTGCGGATATGGGGAATGATGTTATCTGCGTTGATAACGATCCGAAAAAATTAGAAATGCTGCAGAACAGGCATGTGCCGATTTACGAGCCCGGATTGGAAAGACTGTTTAACAGAAATATTGAAAAGAACAGAATTGTTTTTACCGACGACTTAAAAAATGCAGTTGAAAAAAGCGATATTGTTTTCCTTTGCCTTCCTACTCCGCAAGGGGAAGACGGTTCTGCCGACTTGAAATATGTTTTCGGCGTGGCGGATAACATCGGGAAGATTTTGAAGGAAAACGGCGATTCCGATTTTAAAATTATTGTTAATAAAAGCACGGTGCCTGTCGGCACATCGGAAAAGACAACGGAAATAATTGCGCAACATGGCGTTGAGAACTTTGAAGTTGTTTCCAATCCGGAGTTTTTACGCGAGGGATTTGCAGTTGAAGATTTTATGAAACCGGAAAGAGTTGTAATCGGCGCAAAATCGGAAAAAGCAAGAGATACGATGAAAGCGCTTTATGAACCGTTTGTGCGTCAGGGAAATCCTATTTTGGTAATGGATCCGCAAAGCTCGGAAGTTACAAAATATGCGGCAAACTCATTTTTAGCGACTAAAATTACATTTATGAACGAGCTGGCAAATTTCTGCGAAGCCGTTGGCGCCGACGTTGATTTGGTTAGAAAAGGAATGGGTACGGATTCGAGAATCGGAAAAAGATTTTTGTTCCCCGGCATCGGATACGGCGGTTCCTGTTTCCCGAAAGACGTTAACGCATTGATAAAAACGTCAATTGAGAAAAATTCCGAAATGACGCTTCTTAAAAAAGTTGATGAAGTTAATAAGAAACAAAAATCAGTTCTGCTGAATAAAATTATAAAACAATTTAACGGAGATGTTGAAGGAAAGAAATTTGCAGTTTGGGGACTTGCGTTCAAACCGAACACGGACGATATGCGGGAAGCTCCTTCTATCACGATTATAAACGGACTTCTTGAACGCGGCGCTAAAGTTTCCGCATACGACCCGGCGGCAATGGAAAATGCAAAGTTTCATTTCGGGGATAAGATTGAATATGTTAAAGAACAGTACCAAGCGCTTGATAACGGCGACGCGCTTCTCGTGCTTACCGAGTGGAACGAGTTCAGAAATCCGGAGTTTGAAACAATAGCTTCGAAGTTGAAGGAAAAACTGGTTTTTGACGGACGGAATGTCTATTCTAATCCGCAAATGGAAGCGCTCGGATTTTCTTACTACAGCATCGGGCGCACTCCCGTTCTTCAAAACCGGTAAGGGAAAGAATATGTGTTTTATTCTTCTCCTTGCAGGGAGAACCAGTTAAAATGAAGATTTTGGTTGTCGGGCATTCGGTTGTAGATAAAGTGCGCTACAAGGGAGAAGTAAAAACAAATCCCGGAGGAATCTATTTTTCGATTCTCGGTTTTATGGCGAACTTGCCCGACGCTGAAATTCATCTTGTTACATCATTTGCCGAGGAACATTATTCATTATTCGAAGAGGTTTTCCGGCTTATAAAGTTTCCTGTTTCTCCGAAAACGGAACAGATGCCCGTCAATCATCTTTACATTAAAGATAATGAGGAGCGGGAGGAAGTTTATGAATATATTCCCGGGAAATTGAATATTGAAGCAGTTGAGAATTTGGATACTTACGACGGAATTTATATCAACATGGTTTCCGGATTTGAAATAGGGATAAACGAACTTTATCAACTAAGGCAGTCGTTCCAAGGTCCTATTTACATTGATATTCATACTCTTTCCCGAGGAGTAAGCGAAGATAAGCAGCGGTTTTTTCGCCCGGTTCCGCATCCCGAAGTATGGTACGGAAACGCTGATTTTATTCAGGCGAACGAATCGGAAATTATGACTCTCGGTACGGAAGATGAATCGAAAGATGAAATAATAGAGAACATCCTGAGCGTTGGAGTTACGGGAGTAATTGTAACAAACGAGAAATACGGCGCGGCTATTTATTATTATGAAGAAGAAAAAAAGAATTTTTCTTTTTCGGATAGCGCGTTGACAAGCAATACTCCCTGCGTCGGGTGCGGGGATTTTTTCGGAGCGGTTTTTTTCTCTACTTGGCTTGAAGAAAAGAGTTTTGAAAAGGCTCTTAAAAAAGGAGTAACCGGAGCCGGATTGTTCATAAAACATATAAATAGAGACCTTTGCAAAACCTAAAATTGTCATATTGAGGACGGTGAGAGCCGTCCGAAATATCTCTAAACTTGGTACTATTACCGGTTTTGAGATTCTTCATTCCGCTTCGCTTCATTCAGAATGACAAATTTCGGGGTTATGCAAAGCCTTCAAATAATTACAAGGAAATAAATAAAGAGCTTAATGAAAAATTTAATTAACAGAAGAATATTGATTATCGGTTCAAACGGAATGCTCGGGCAGCGCTTAACCGAGTTTTATAAACGAAGCGGCGATGTTGAAATTTTGGCTTGTTCGGCTGAGGATGAGTCGTTTATCGAAGGCGTGGAATATCGAAAAATAGATATTAGAGAAAAATCCGAAGTAAAAAACGTAGTTATGAAATTTTTCCCCGACGTTATTGTAAACACAGCTGCATACACGAATGTAGATGGCGCCGAAGCAGAGAAGGAATTGGCTTGGAAAATCAATGTTGTCGGCGTAAAGAATATTGCGAGATTTGCTCAGGCAATTGACGCGCATGTCGTTCATATTTCCTCGGATTATATTTTTGATGGAAAAAACGGTCCTTATTACGAGACGGATAATCCCAATCCGATCAGCTATTACGGCAGAACAAAACTCGCTTCAGAGAATGAGTTAATGGTTTCGGGAGTGAGGAACAGTATTATCCGGACCAATGTTTTGTACGGTCCGGCAAAATACGGCAGACCCGATTTTGTGAAGTGGGTTGTGAATTCATTAAGAGAGGGAAAAAACATCCGCATTGTAACCGACCAATTTGGAAATCCAACTTTTATTGATGATTTGGTTTTCGGGATTGACGCGATTATAGAAAAGACAGCGGAAGGAATTTATAACATCGGAGGAAAGGATTTTGTTACAAGATTTGAATTTACAAATTTAATAGCCGAATATTTTAATCTTGATAAAAGTTTAATCACGCCGATTTTAACCGAGGAGCTGCATCAGCCGGCGCCGCGCCCGTTGAAATCGGGATTGCTGATTGAAAAAGCCGTCGCCGAACTGGAATATAATCCTCACTCAATAGTAGAAACATTATCTATTATGGAAAAAGAACTGGGGCTGTAGTTGGAGTTTATTAATAGGTACGACACATTTATTTTTGATCTGGACGGAACTGTTTATGTAGAGGACAAGCTGATTCCGAAAGCCGACATCACAATAAACGAACTTCAAGACTTGGGAAAAAACGTCTGTTTCGTCTCGAACAAAACAACTGGAACGCCGGACGAGTACTATTCTTTTTTAACCGGAAAAGGAGTTAGAATTGAGAAAGAGAGGATAATTACCGCGGCAATGGTGGCGAAAGGATTTCTCGATAAATCCGGATTTTCCGGAAAGTTTTTTGCAATCGGTGAAAAATCTTTTATTGAATACCTTCAAAACGCCGGATTCGATTTTTCGGAAAGACCGGACGAGATTGATTTGGTTTTAGTAACGCTGGATAGAACTCTGAATTACGTAAAGTTGGAAACCGCTAAAAATTCAATAAACAAAGGCGCGGAATATTACGCCGTAAATATTGACGCTACATGTCCGGTTGAGGAGGGAGAAATCCTTGACGCCGGAGCAATTATTTCAGCCCTGGAAAAAGCCACGCATAAATTGCCTTCGGAAAATTTCGGTAAGCCTTCTAATCATATGTTTGAGTTTATTAACGAAAAAATGAAGATTAAGAATGGTTCGACAATTATTATCGGAGACAGACTTGAAACCGACATTAAAATGGGAAATGATTTCGGCGTGGATACCGCTCTGGTTCAAACGGGAGTACCGAAAATTATTAACGGAAATTATCTAATCAAACCTACTTATACTATCAATTCCATAAGCGATTTGTTAACGATTTAATCTCAGTTAAATAACCGTTAATTTGCTTTTCTCTCGCGCTTCGCGCTTGATAACAGAATCCATTTTCCTTATCTTTATTAATTGTATTATTGTATTTAAATAAAATAAACAGTTGGAGAAAAAATGAAAAAATTATTGTCAATGCTTGTTTTAACGGGAATGGTTTTCGGACTTATGGCGTTTTCCTGTTCTTCTAAAGAAATTACAAGCGCAAAGCTATATATACAGCAGAAAAAATATGATAAAGCTTTGCATGCGCTTGACGAAGAGATAAGCAAAAATCCTAAAAGCGATGAAGGATATAAGTTAAAAGGAGATGTTTACGGAATCAAAGGCAATTACAAGAAAATGGTGGAAAGCTACAATAAGTCTTTGGAAATCAGTCCTAAATTCAAAAAACAAATTTTGTTATCCGAAAAATCAAAATGGGCGGATAATTTTAACAAAGGCGCTGCATACTACAACAGAGCTACAAAGCAGAACGTTCCGGACAGCGCGAAATCATTTTATAACAAAGCGATAACTGCATTTAATGACGCCATCGTTTGTCAGCCTGATTCCGCAAAAAGTTACGAATATATGGCGTACGCTTATTTTAATATGGGCGACTTGAAAGATGCGATTAAACCGTTGAAAAAAGTTAAGGATTTAGCTCCTTCGAAAGAGGTTTATGTTCGTTTGGGCGAAATTATTCTTCAGGAAGGCTCAAATGAAATGTCGAAGTTTTATAAATCAAACAATAAAGCGGACAGCGTTTCGGCGATTAATTACTACAAAGACGCGGTAAAAGTTTTGGAGGAAGGAAGGAAAAAATATCCTAATGATGCGGCAATTCTTTCCGATTTGGCAAACGCTTATGTAGCGGCAAAAATGTTGGATGTTGCAATGGACGCATTTAAAGAAGGCGTTAAAAAAGATCCGAAAAATAAAGTTTACCGTTACAACTACGGCGTATTATTGCTGGGAGACAAACAATATGAAAAAGCAGTAGAAGAATTTAACGAAGCGTTGAAACTCGACCCCGATTATTTGAACGCAAAATACAACCTCGGGGTTGCATACATCAAGTGGGGAGCAGCAGTTAGAGATAAAGCGATTGCAGATGGTAAGGAAGACGATATGTCTTACCAGGAAAAGTTCAAATTAGCTCTTCCTTATCTTGAAGAGTATTTGAAAGCAAAACCCGACGATGTTACAATATGGGAATTGTTAGGAAAGGTTTACGCTAATCTCGGACAGACGGAAAAATCGAAAGAGGCATATAAAAAAGCCGACGAGATGAGAAAATAAAAATATAATTTGAAAAAAAGGGGGAAGTTACGGCTTCCCCTTTTTTTCTTAAGGAGCAGTAATGAAAAACCAGAATCAAAATCAAAAAATCAATATTGAGCTTGGGGAAAAGGAAGCTCAGGGAACTTACTCAAATCTTGCAATTATCACCCATTCTCCGGCGGAATTTATAATTGACTTCACGCGGATTGTTCCGGGAGTTCCGAAGGCAAAAGTTTTGTCAAGAATAATCACTACTCCGCAGCACGCCAAAATGCTGATGAAAGCTTTGGAAGATAATCTTAAAAAATATGAAGCCCGTTTCGGCGAAATCAGGATTGAAAATTCACCCGAACATCAGTTTGGTTTTACTACAAATTTGAATCAAACCGAAAACGACGAACCTGTAAATTAGTTTAGAGCGTTGAAAAAACTTTTTACCATACTACTTTTTTGGGCGGCATTCGTAAATGTTTTTCCCCAGTCTCTTTCCGTTCATAACTTTACCACCGAAAACGGACTTCCGCAAAATTCCGTTTACTCGATATTTCAGGATCATAACAGTTTTTTGTGGATAGCGACCGAGGATGGCGTTTGCAAATTTGACGGAACGGAGTTCAAAAACTACAATCGTGAAAACGGACTTCCATATAATCACGTCCGCGTTGTAAGAGAAGACGGGAAAAACAGAATCTGGTTCGGAACCAACGAAGGCGTCGGAGTTTTGTATCCGGACTCGGGGAAAATCATAAATTGCGACGCCAAATACGGTTTTCCAAAAGATTTTGTTTACGGCATTGTGGTCGCTCCCGATTCCTCGGTTTATTTTGCGACGGGCAATTCGGGGCTTTACAGATTTGCAAAAAATACGTTGGTAAAAGTTACTTTGTCCGGAGTATCGGATTCTCTCCGCTCTCTCGCGGTCGATAATGAAAATCGCCTTTGGGTCGGAACGATTAATAAAGGTCTTTACAGTTTTGATTTGTCTGATTTTTCCAAATATATAAAAATTAAAGAAATCGGCGACAAGCAGATTCTCTCCTTGTTTGTCGATTCGGACAACTCGCTTTATGCCGGGACAGACAAAGGATTTTATCTGATAAACAAAGGAAACGTTTTAAAGTACGACGCCAATTATCAGTTTGAAGATATTCCGGTTACATTTTTTCTGGAAGATATGCATAACCGTATCTGGATTGGAACTCAGGGAAAAGGAGTTTTTGAATTTGACGGCGGAGAGTTTTCCGGTTATACTTTTGAAAACGGACTAAGCGGAAATATTGTTCTTTCGGGACTTGAAGATAGGCGCGGCGATTTGTGGTTCGGCTACCGCGACGCCGGATTAGACAGACTTCCGGTTGAGAAATTCCTAATTTACAATAAATCAAACGGACTTGCCTCGAACAATGTATTCGGGATTTATCGCGACAGAATCGGTAGAATGTGGTTCGGTCATCTTGACGCAGGCGTTACGCTTTATTATAAAAACAAAGCGCGAATATTTACGGCAAGAAAAGGAATTGTCGGAAACGGCGCTGTGGCTTTTATTCAGCCGAACAGAAAAGAGGTGCTGATAGGCGTAAGAGGAGGAATTGCGAGATTCAATAATTATAAAAATAATATTGATTCGGTTTTTATTTTCCCCGACAGTATAATGAAAAAATCCACGGTTATTTCGATTTCATATAAAAACAGAGATACTCTTTTTCTCGGAACTACCAACGGACTTTTGACGTATTCACTTTCAACAAACTCTTTCGGGAACTGTTCAAAGATTTATTCCGGAATGAACGATTCGTGGGTAAACAATATTTTTATTGACGATAAAAAGCAAAATGTTTTTTGCTCGGATCCGGAAGGCGTTTTTATTTTTAAGGATGATTCGTTGGTTAATCATTTAACCGTTGAAAAAGGTTTGGCAAGCAATACGGTTTTCTGGGGCTTGCAGGATAAGTCCGGCGTTTATTGGTTTTGTACCGATGCCGGAATTTCTCGATACGACGGAAATACTTTTTCGACTTACACGGTTTTTGACGGACTTCCTTCCAATACGGTTTATTACGGAATCGAGGAAGGCAACAATTATATTTATTTCGGAACAAACAAAGGCGTTGTGAGAATTAATTACAAAGATTTTCCCCGTCTTAAAAAAGACGCTTTGAATATTTACACAAAGAAAGATGGTTTGGCCGGAACGGAGATGAATCAATTCAGCGTGTTTAAAGACGTAAAGAATAATCTCTACTTCGGTTGTAATAAAGGCGTTACAAGGTTTAATCCGGAAGATAAACCCCGAAAATTTCCTTCTACAACGTATATTAGAAATATTAAAATCATAACGGAAGATTCCGAAATCGATACGCTTTCCCGAAGTAAAATTGAGCTGAAATACTTTATGAATAATATTTCAATCGAATACAGGGGAATTATTCTTTCTGATCCTGAGAAAACCATTTATAAATACAAGTTAGTCGGAATCGATAAAAATTGGACTGAAACAAAAGAGAACTCCATAACCTACCGCGCGCTTCCTCCGGGAGATTACATGTTCGAGGTTAAGTGTCGAAATCAGGATGGGATTTGGAGCAAAACCCCTGCTACCGCGCAATTTATTATTTATCCTCCTTTTTGGAAGACATGGTGGTTCCAAACGTTGTTTGTGATTTTTATGCTCGCTCTGGCTTGGGCTTTCTTTGCTTATAAAACGCGTCAGGTTAAAAGGAAAAATCTTGAACTTGCTCGATTGGTTCGCGAACGCACAAAGCAGTTGCAGAAGGAGAAAGATAAAACCGACGAACTGATTCATAATATTCTTCCTGCTTCAGCGGTTGCCGAACTTAAGGAAAAAGGATTTGTTAAACCGAGACTTTTTGACAGCGTTACAATTCTTTTTACCGATTTTAAGGAGTTTACAAAACAAGCGGCGCAACTTCCTCCTAACGAACTTGTGGATGAACTTAATAAAATATTCCTTGCGTTTGACCAGATAGTGGAAGAATTCGGCTTGGAGAAATTAAAAACAATCGGGGATTCCTACATGGCTGCCAGCGGGCTGCCTCAGGAAACTAACGACCATGCCGAAAGAGTTGTAAAAGCGGCTCTGAAGATGCAGGAATTTATAAAAACCGGAACAACCGAATTGAAAATTAATTGGGTTATGCGCGCGGGCGTTCATACGGGAAACGTAGTCGCCGGCGTTGTGGGAAGCAAAAAGTTTACTTATGATATTTGGGGAGATACTGTAAATATAGCAAGCCGAATGGAAAGTTCCGGCGTTCCGGGATATGTAAATATTTCCGCGGCAACCTACGAATTGATTAAAGATAAATTTGAATGCGAATACAGAGGGCGCATAGACGCTAAGGGCAAAGGGAAGATGGATATGTATCTTGTGCTCGGAGAAAAGAAAAAATCCTAAAGATTTCGAAAATGTGATTTAAATTACAGGGTGTTTCTTACCACTTGACAATAGAATATTATCAATTATATTGTTATTGAAAATAATTAATTCATCATTAGGAGGAAGAAATGAAAAAAATATTTACATTCTTGATAGCTCTTGCATTTAGTACCGGGTTATTTGCCCAAGAGCATACGGTTTCGTATCAACTTATTGTTTGGAATCCTTGCGACGGCAGCAACGTTACGGTTACCGGCGGAAGTTTTGAAACCGGACAAAGTTTTACATTACCCGCATTCACTTTACCAAGCTCAATGAGCAGCTGGCAACAGCTTTATGATGCGCTTGTCGGAACGTCTTTCGGGATTGACTCCGGAGCGCTGGACGAAAACATCACAATCGGTATCAATATGTTCAACTTCAGTTGCCAGGAGCCGGGGTATTATTTTGATCCTAACGTCTTTATGTTTCTAGGCGTTACTGTTGTCGGCGATAGTTCCGGTATGCACGGCTTGGATGATTTTTATTACTTCCAGCCGGGTAAATACGCTCGCTTAATTATTCCGCAAAGTCAGGCATTTAATTCCTTGCTGCAATTTTTGAATATCGGATTAAACGACATCGGTTTCGGTTACTATATTGATGACTTGTTTTACGGCAACGGACTTTCATTTTCAGTTACCGCCGATAATGTAGAGCTTGATTTATCCCACTTTTCAAAATTCGGCGGCGGACGCGGTTCGCTTGTTAGCGTTGAGAATGAAGGCAACAAGCCGAACGAGTTTTCACTTTCGCAGAATTATCCGAATCCGTTTAACCCGACTACACACATCAGATATACATTGCCGAACGACGGTTTTGTTACTCTTAAAGTTTACAATGCCCTTGGCGCCGAAGTTCAGACTTTGGTTTCCGGAAACATGACAGCCGGAATTCATGAAATTAACTTTGACGGAAGCAAACTTTCGTCGGGAATTTATTTCTACGAACTGAGACAGAACAATAAGGTTATAACCAAGAAGATGATTTTGATGAAATAATATTCTTGTATTTCATCTTTAGATTCAATATTATTAAGGCCGTAGATTTTTTTCTACGGTCTTTTTCTACAATAAAGAGAGAGCAGTAAAATGATAAAAAAAATTGTACCTTTGGCAAGTTTACTGGTTTTATCCGTTATGCTTACATCTTGCTTTGATCCTCCCAAAGAACCTGTGGCTCCTTCGTGGAATGTTAGTGTAAATGTTCCTTTGATGGATGATCAAATTAAGGTGGTTGACCTTTTAGATCCGGATTCAACCGATTTTATCGGACTTTATAATACAGCAGATATTAACGACAGTTTATATTTTATGTTTGTAAATGATATCGAAAAGACTGTTAGTCTTAAGGATTCGATTAAAGTTCCTGCCCCGTCATTCCCGGCAAGCACACATTTGCAAGCTCCTGCAACTGGCGGAGAACAATCTACGGGAATTGTTTACAATCCAAATGAAGACTATCACCTAATTTCCGCAAAGTTTAACAGCGGAAGTTTTATTTTTACTATGACAAACAATACATCGGATCCCGTTGATTTTACTATCATCGTTCCCGGTTTCAAAGACAGAAATAATCCCGATTCATCTTTGACGGTTGGCGGCAACATCGCCGGAAATACTTCCGTTACTTACAACTCGGACGTTTCCACATTCACTTATACCGAACTTCCGGTTTATGAAGGTTTTCCGCTCGTACCCCCGTACAACTATCAGAATGCCGCCGGATTCTTAATTGTTCTTAATGCCGATGCACAAAATCCGGTTGACCTGACTTTGGATATTTCATCAACGCCCATGACTGTTACTCGATTGGAAGGAAAAATTGCAAGAACGGAACTTTCCGATTTAAGTCAGACGATAAATACAGGCTTAAAAAGCGATATTAGCAATATAGCGGATGCTTTCAGGTTGGAAGACGGAGACTTTCATCTCGGAATTGAAACTTTCGGCGAAATGAGAAACTTAAAAATAGTTTTTGAAAATATGTCTATGGTTGGATATGACAAAGATGAAAACGGTAATCTCATGAATCCTAATCCTCTACTCTTTAACGGAAATCCAACATTTTCAGATTCAATGATTGCGGGAATTCCTTACTCACGGAATTTCGATCAGAATAATACTAACATAAATGATTTTATCTTAGGACTGCCGGCAGCCGTTAAAATTACAAACAGTTTTGCTTTGGATTCTGCTTATCCCGACTCGAACATTGTCCTTTCCACTTCCGACTCAATTAAGATTTCCGCCGGTTTTTCCGCTCCTCTGATTGTTTCGGTAAAACGCGCATCATATGACGGAACAGTTGAGATGAATATTGATAACACTAATAGAGATGAATTTAATAAAATTGTTTCCGCATATATTACTGCCGACATTGAGAACAGAATTCCGGTAGAGGTTGTCGCTCATGCAGACATTATTGATCAAACCGGCAATGTGCTCTTTACCGTTCATGATGCTGACGGAAATGAAAATATTACGGTTTCCGCTGCTGAAGTCGATTCAAATGGAATTGCAGTAACTCCGGCTCACACCGTATTAAAAATACCGGTAACAAATGATGAAATGCAGCAAGTATTGGACGGATACCGAGTTAAAGTATCTGTTGCGGCTTATACAACCGGTTCTACGGATACGGATTTTGGCCCTTATGTTCGCATCAGAGCAAACGATTTCCTTCGTTACAAGCTCAAAGCGGGCGGCGTTTATCATGTTGAAGTTAATAATAATTAAGGGACAAAGACGATGAAAAAGATAATAATTTTAATACTTATAAGCTTTTCAATTAACTATGCTCAAGTCGGCGGCGCGCTATCAACAAACGATCCTGTTTCCGCCGCTTTGGGAAATACGTCCGTTTCCAATTCCGAAGGCGTTTATGCAATTCAAAGAAATCCCGCAAATATGGTTTTATCAAATTCGGCTGTGGAAATTGCAACTCTTTTCCCGCTTCCCAATATGAGCATGAATCTCGGGACTGATTTTATGACCTTGAATCAGTATAACTATTACTTTGGCGGCGTTGACGTTAACGGACAAACACAAGGAAGATATTTAACCGCGACTGATAAGCAAAATCTTAAGGATTTATTTTCGGGCGGCGGTTTAATATTTGGCAATTTTAATATCAACTGGCTTAATGTTGTAATTAATCCCGGCAGAGAAATAGGCGCATTCGGATTCAGCGTAAGCGATAATATTTCCGCCACGTTTAACTTCCCGCAGGGCGTAGTCGATTTGGCAATGAACGGAAACCCTGTCGGCAGTTATTACGATTTTAATGACGCCAGCTTAAACGCACAGCATCTGCGTGATTACACTTTTTCTTATGCAAGAGACATAAGCGATTTGTTTGAAAGTCCGCTTAAATCTCTTTCGGTCGGTTTCAGCGTAAAATATATTCAGGGGTATGCAATGGCTCAAACCGACGAAGTGGTCAGCAGCATTAAAACCAATGCCGATAATACAATTGACGTTACGGGGCGTTTCAAAGCTTATGCGGCTGTATCTACTGATTTAGCTGTAAAATATGACTTTGATTCACTCAATACTACTGAAAAAGATCCTGTTTATTCTCCCTTTTTGGATCCGGTCGGAACCGGAATGGGTTTTGATTTTGGCGTTACGGGAGAGTGGCAGTTTTTAACTGTCGCGCTGGCGGTAAACAATATCGGTTCTGTTACGTGGAATAAAAAAATCGCCGTGTATCAATCTGATTTTGCTCTTTCCGTTAAAGATATTACCGATAAAGACGCTTTGGATTCGCTGAAAAATCTCGTTACGGCAAACGGAAGTTTTTATGACGGCGAAATTACCACTTCATTGCCGACAGCGCTTCGTTTCGGCGCAACGGCAAAAATGAATGAGGTCGTTCCGGAAATTCCGGGTACGCTTAATTTATCGGTTGATATCGTAAAAGGATTCAACAAAGTCGCTTCCAACTCCGATGAACTCGGACTTGCTCTCGGTATGGAATGGAGACCCGTTTTCTTCCTTCCGATTATGACGGGATTAGGATTCGGCAACGGAAGGGCTTCTATCGCTTGGTCTGCCGGAACAGGACTTGATTTGGGAACTTTTGAATTTATTATTGCCGCAAATAATTTCGGCTCGATGCTTCAGGCAAACGACGCCAAAGAGATTAATTTTACAATGGGTTCGCGTTTCAGATTTTAACTCCGCTGTACTCTGATAATATTTATTATTGCTCCGGCAAGAAAAATAATATTTGCAAGCCAGGCTGTAAGAAAAGGATTTAACGCTCCGTTCTTTCCAAAAGCCTGGCTTATTTGCATAAAGGCAAGATAAACAAAAGTAATAAGCAAATTAATTCCTATTTGCAGCGCGATTCCGGTGTGGCGTTTGTTTAACGTTAAAGGCAAACCGAAAAGTAAAGTAATGATACTCGCAAAAGCAAAGGCAATCCTCGAATGATATTCAATTTCCAAACGGGTCGGGTCGTTTCCCGAACGTAAAATATTCTTTATTTCCGAAGATAGTTGGGAAAGAGTCATTTCGGTCGGTTTAATCTGTTTCTTCAAAATATCTTCAGGCTTAAAGTTCAGGTTGTTTTCAGCTAAGGTCGTAAACGTTTTAAGAGCTTCTTTGTTATCGTTGAAAATTCTTTTTACGCCGTCGTGCAAAATCCACGCTTTGCTTTTGTAATCATATCTCATCCTTTTCGCGTCAATTCTTTCGATAAGTTTTGTGGGGTTGTTTTTGTCGAACTCTTCAATACCGACTCTGTTAACAACTTTTTGTTTCGGGTCAAAATATCTTATCGTTATTATTCTTGTCGGCGAGTCTTGAAAAATAATATTGTTTTGATTTCTTACAAGTCCGATACGTAAAAATTTCTGCTCGATGTAAATTCGTTCCTTGTTTGCTTGCGGAACAAGATAACCGCCGAAATAAACCGCAAACAGACTGATTAGAACAGTGGTTAAAATAAAGGGCTGCGCAATTCTTAAAAAGCTCATTCCGCTTGATTTCATCGCTGTCGCTTCGTTTGTTTCGGACAGTTTTCCCATAGTAAAAAGCGCCGAAAGAAGAACCGAAACAGGCAGCATTAAGCGAATAATTTCGGGCATCAGATAAAAATAATATTGTAAAACTATATTTAATCCGGCGCTGTTATCTATAAAATCATCTAACTTTTCCATTAAATCGATAATGATGAAAATAAAGATAAACGCAAGCAGCCCGAAAAGGAGAGTCAGGATGAACTGCTTTGTCAAGTATTTATCAAGAATCTTAAACAACGGGGTCTTCCTTTTTGAAAAATTTTTTAACGAAGGAAAAGTCTATTTCAATTCTTTCTTTCGCGCTGATTCGCGTTAAGTAAAGCCCAAGAATTCCGAGTACAATATTCGCGCTCCAAATTCCCCAAAACGGCGAAAGTAAATCACGGTCGGCTAATTTTTCGCCCCCTATCAGGAAAGCCCAATATACAAGAAAAAAGAAGAGACTTACGCCGGCGGCTACCCCGAAACCTCCTTTTCTCAGCATTGTTCCGAGAGGAACGCCGATTAGCACAAACACGATGCACGCAAAAGGAAGCGCATATTTCTTATGTATCTCAACTTTGTATTTATTGATGCTGCGTCTTGTTGCTTCAATACGCGTTAAGTCGGAGCGCAAACGGGAACGAGCGACGTTAAGTTTATCGGTTACGGTGGAGAGTATCCGTCGTCTATCCATTTTTGAGTGGGATGAGGAATATCTTGTTTTTACTCCGGTTTTGTTCTTCAGTGAAACTCCTATTATTGAAGCAATTTTTTTATCCAGCGCTTTAATCTGTCCGGCTTTTTTCAATTTAAGACTATCGACAATTTTAACCATTGCGGGAGCGCCAAGCTCTCTGTCGCCTCGCTGTAAATCGGATGTCTGCTTAAAAGTAAATTGATCGGAAGGAAGCGCAATTCTGTGTCTCGAAAACTCGACTTTACGATAAACGTTTTTTTTGTTGAACGAAGTTTCATGGATTTCGCCATTGTATAAATCGAGAATCATTTTTGTTTTATCTTTTGAAAAATATATTCTTCCCTTCTTGGCGGTTATGACAACCGATTTGTTGTAATCGCGTCTGTCAAAAATTTTGAGATTTTTCATTACGTTAGTTTTCGGATCAATTTTTTCGGCTAAAATTGAGTAACCGGGTATCTCGTTTGAAATAACTCCTTCAACCAGTGATACGGTAGGTTTTTTTCTTGAGATGTCGTACATAATCATACGCGCGGCATGGTTGGCATTGGGATAAACATTATTGTTGAACCAAATTAGAAATATCGCCAGAATAATCCCTCCTAGAAAAGGGGGAATCATCATTCTGAACAAACTCATTCCGGCGGATTTCATAATTGCGATTTCGTTGTTCTGCGCCATATTCCCGAATGCCATTAAGGTGGAAATCAGCACCGCCATTGGAACGACCAGCACCAGCATCCATGCAAGATTGTAGGTAACAAGTTTAACGATAACGATCGTCGGAAGTCCTTTCCCTACGAGGCGATCGGCGAATTTCATTAGAAACTGCAGAAGGAAAATTCCCATTAATGTAATTACGCCGAACAAGAACGGAAAGAAATGGTTTCTTAATATGTACTTAAATAAAATCACGCCATTTTGAATTTTTAATAAACTTAAAAATAAGACATTTAAAAATTAATTTTGAATTTGTTTTATTCTGTGTGTATGCGGTTCGGTTGGCTTTATCTATTGATATTATGAATGATAGTTCAATAAAACACGCTTTTTTTGAATTATTCTTCAAAAAAGGGAGAATGCATTCCATTTACTCTCCGGAATTGACTTAAAAGGGAAAAATATTATTATATTAAAACATTGTTTTATTCAAATTAATTTAAGGGGTATTTATTATGGAAAAAGCTCTTGCTTACGCAAAAGAAAATCAATCGGCTTATCTCGAAGAGCTTAAAGATTATTTGCGGATTCCCAGTATTAGCGCATCCGAGGAACATAAAGATAAAATGATTGAGTGCGCAAATTTCGTAGCCGGTAAATTAAAAACAGCCGGATTAAAAAAAGTTAAATTAATAAAAACCAAAGGCAATCCGCTGGTTTACGGCGAATGGATGGGAGCAAAAGGTAAGCCCACAATCCTTATCTACGGGCATTATGACGTTCAGCCGCCCGATCCTTATGAGCTGTGGGATAACGATCCGTTTGATCCGGTAATAAAGGATGGCAACATTTATGCGCGCGGCTCCGACGATAACAAGGGGCAGAACTTGGTTCATATAAAAGGCGTTGAAGCATATTTGAAAAACGAAGGGAAACTTCCGGTTAACGTTAAGTTTTTAATCGAAGGCGAAGAGGAAGTAGGCAGCGAAAGTATAACGACATATCTTAAAACAAATAAAAAACTTCTTGCTTGCGACGCCGTGTTAATTTCAGATACAAGTATGTACGCGCCCGGCGTTCCTACGATTAATTACGGACTTCGCGGACTGGCGTATCTTGAAGTAACCTTAACGGGCCCGAACAGAGATTTGCACTCGGGCAGCTTTGGCGGCGCGCTTGCAAATCCGATTAACGAGCTGGCAAAAATAATTGCAAAGCTTCACGACAAAAACAACAAAATCACCATACCGAACTTTTATAAAGATGTAAAAAAACTCACAAAAAAAGAGAAAGAAAATATTGCGTCGCTTAAATTCTCCGACAGAAAATTTGCCAAAGAATACGGTGTTAGAGAAGTTCAAGGTGAAAAAGGTTACTCAACTCTTGAACGCCTGTGGGCGCGTCCCACTTTGGATTGCAACGGGATTTACGGAGGCTATACCGGAGAAGGAGCAAAAACAGTGCTTCCTTCAAAAGCGACTGCAAAAATCAGTATGCGTTTGGTGCCGAATCAAGATCCCGATAAGGTTGCAAAAGAGTTCACCAAGTATGTAAAATCCTTAACTCCGAAAAGCTGCAAAGTTGAAGTTGTCGATATGCACGGCGGAAGACCGGCTGTTATACCTTTGGACGATCCTTATCTGCAGGCTGCTGCAAGAGCTACTTCGAAAGCTTTCGGCAAAAAAACCGTTTACACGCGGGAAGGAGGTTCGATTCCCATTGTAATTGATTTTATGGAAAACTTGAAAGCTCCCGTTATTCTTATGGGATTCGGTCTTGACACAGATGATATTCATTCTCCCAACGAACATTATCCGTTGGAAAATTTCGAGAAAGGAATCTACAGTTCAATATATTTCTTTGATGAAATTAAGGAGTTAAAAAAATAGATTTAAGAATTGCCTCTTTTTTCAGAGGCAATTCAATAATTTATGAGGTTAAAAATGCAAAGATTTCAGAAATTAATAATTGCTTTCGGCGTTTTGTTGCTTCTTTCCGTAGCTTGTTCAAAATCGGAGGAAAGCGGAGGAATCGGCGGAAAACAGAGCGCCGCACATTCCGGAACAAAAGAAAAAAGATTGCGCGAGTACAATATCGAACAGGCTGAAAGACTGAAGCGTTCAAAAAATCCGTGCGATACGCTTTCTTTAAAGCAGTACATTCTTACTAATTATCCGGCGGGAACTCTTCTTGTTCAAATGGACAGAACATACTCGTATAAAATTCCGAAGGAAGCCGTTATTTATTACCGCCATAAAGGACATTTATATATTTTTGCATTGATTGCCAAATCGAAACCGGGCGAAAGAAATATAGAGACAAAAAATGTCGTGGGATATGAATCAAGTTTCATTAATCTCGATAGCACAAAGCTCGGTACAGCGTTTTTCTTTTTAACTCTTTTCGAATGCGCCGATAATACATTCCACAAAATCTGGGAAGCGGAAGTTCCGATTCACGGCGGGTTTAACCGGATGACGCTCAAACGGTGGAAACCGAAAAACATTCTTTACGTTGAGCTTAACTACGAGGATGGAATAATATCCGGTCACCGCAACTACAACTTTTTTATGGTTGACGGATTGACAAAACCGCCTCATCTGCTTGAAACCTACGTCGGACTTGCGCACAAACGAACGATGACGGATTTAAATCATGATAAATTTCCCGACTATTACGAATACCTGTATATTGATTCGACATACATTCGTCAGTACGATTCTATTCCCTTTTACTGGGATACACTGAAACACTTATATGTAACGAAGGTAAACAGGCGCTGGTTCAGAAAATATTAGAGATTCTGAAAAATTCTTTTTAAGGCAAAGAGATTTTGATTAATTCTTTGCCTTTTTTGTTGCATAAGTTATCACATATGATTACTTTTAAGTGATGCAATATAAAGTCTTTTTTATAAATAGAAAAGTTAAAAACGATACGCTTAAATTTCCCAAAGGGATATTAGCTAATTTTATCCATATAACGGAAATGATAGAGGAATTTGGGTTATCACTCGGTAAACCATATATCTCCAAAGTTGAAAAAGAATTATTTGAAATACGAGCGAAAGGTGTGGAGGGAATAGGTAGGTCTTTCTTCTGTACTTCTAAAACTAAAGAGATTATAATACTTCACTCGTATATTAAAAAAACACAAAAAATACCACAAAAGGAAATTAAAATTGCTCGTAAAAGATTAAAGGAATATAAAAATGAAAAAGGAATCGTTTAATGATTTTAAGAAAGAAGCGCTTTCCGATCCGGAAGTAAAAAATGAATATAACGCATTAAAACCTGCATATGAATTAAGAAAAAAGTTGATTCGTTTAAGAAAACAAGCAGGTTTAACTCAAGAAGAAATGGCAAAATTATTAAAAACGAAAAAAAGCAATATTTCCCGATTGGAAAATGTTAATTCAAAAATTTCTCCTACAATCTCTACAATTGAAAAATATGCAAGAGCAATAGGATATAATTTAGATATAAATTTTACTCCTCTTTCTAATCATGAAAATGAGAATGGTTCAAATTTAGCGAATCAAAGTTAGTAGTGAAGTACAAGCAAACCTATGCGCTACTGATAAAGATTATCGAAATGAATTTATATAGAAAAAATAGATAAGGGAAAAAATGTCTTATAAAATTTATACAAAAACCGGAGATAAAGGAAACACGGTACTTTACGGAGGCGACAAAGTTCCGAAAAATCATCCCCGGTTGGATGCTTACGGAACCGTTGACGAGTTAAATTCTCAAATCGGTTTAGCCGCCGCTTTTATTAAGGATAATGGGCTTAAAGAAATTATCTACACTCTGCAAAACGATCTGTTCGATTTGGGCGGCGATTTGGCTACTCCGCTGGAAAACAAAAAGTTAAATATTTCCAGAATAGAGAGTGATTATATTAAAAATTTGGAATCGTTAATCGATAAATTTCAGGAGATTCTTCCCGAGCTGAAAGTCTTTATTTTACCAGGGGGAGGAATTGCCGCCGGACATTTGCAGGTTGCGCGTACAATTTGCAGGCGGGCGGAAAGGGAAACGGTTTATCTGGCTGAAAATTTTGATATTAACGAAAAAGTTATAGTTTACCTTAATCGATTATCAGACTTGTTGTTTGTTCTTGCGCGTTATGCAAATTATCTTGAAAATATTTCCGAACCTGTTTGGGAACCGCGCAAAAAATAGTTTGTTAAATTAATCACGAGTCGAAAAAACGCCCAATATTATTGGGGGTGAAATTGGCTTCGACGGGATTATCGGGTCTTTGAAACGCGTGCCGTGTTCCGCAGACACGTTAAACGGCGGAAAAACAATAACTGGCGAATCTAATTACGCCTTAGCTGCGTAAGTAATACGCAGCCGTTCTCCTTATCCCTTCGCTCTGAGATAAGAGAGAACGCCGTAAAGAGCGATAGCCGAACCGAGCTTCCGAGTAGGCAAGGCGAATCCGCGTAAGCGGGTTTATCGGAATAGCAATGCCGACCTTTGTTTGCTGAGGTTATCATTGCGAAACTTGATCAACAAACTACGCACGTAGCGGTTCACTGATAGGTAATCTCGGACGCGGGTTCAACTCCCGCCACCTCCACAAAATAAAGCTGTAAGTTATTAATGAAAAATAGCTTGCAGCTTTTTCTTTTCCTCATAATTTTTGTTTTTAGCAATTCACCTATCAAAATGTGGTACGAAACATTGTATTTGTCAATGAAAATAATTAAGTTATCTTCATAAAAGATTTTTTGAACTTCCGACGGCATCATTTCTCTTTTCAAAAAATTTTCTGGTAAATAAATTTTTATTCTAACTGATTTGTCAACATTTTAAGGGGTATAGTATATGAAAATATTACTCTTTTTTTTAATTGCTTCAGTTCTTGCCGGGTGTTCATCCAAAGATTTTGTAGGCTCGCCTAAATTCGAAACCGCATTAAATATCAAATTAAAGAAAATGATTAAGGATAATGATGAAAGTCCGCTAGGCGTAATAATGATGTCTGACAAAAAATTAAAATCATCGAAAAGAAAAGAATTGGAGAATACCGGAATTAAAATCGGAAGCGAAACGGGAAATATCATAACGGCAACCGGAACGCCCGACGCTATTATTAAAGCAGGCGAACTGGAATTCATTAAACAAATTCAGCTGGCGAAAACAAATTATCTAAAATAAAAGGGGAGCGCTATGAAAAAATTACTACTTACACTATTTTTATTTTCTACCGCTATTTTCTCTCAAAACGGGAATGTCAATTATCCCGATTTTCAATCGTTATCTCAAAACATAAAAAACAGAGTTACCGTTCCAACACCGTTACAATCCGCAACTGAATTGGAGATGAAGATTTCTCCTTACATAAACATATTTATGAATAATGTTACTTTTCAAAAGAATGGAGGATATTATGTTGATGATGAAATTTCCGAGTTAAAGAATATAATTGATTTTCACGAAGTCTCGAAATCGGAAGTTTATCTTTCTGTACTTTTAAAGAGTAATGATGTTGTTGAAACGGAAAATGTAATTGAGGAAAACAGCGGGACTGTCCGCACGGTAATCAAAAATATTATTGTTGCCGATATTCCTCTTTCCGGAGTTTATAAATCCGCTTTGGACGAATCGGTTGATTTTATGGATATTTCATCTGTGCGTAAGATGAAACTGGATGTTAGCAAAGGTGAAATTAGGGCTGATTTGGTGGAATCCAACTTGGGAATAGACGGAACCGGAGTTGTAGCGGGAATATTGGACAGCGGAATCGATTGGACTCATCCTGTGTTTAGCAATGCTTCGGGGACGAGAATTCAATATCTTTGGGATCAATCAGGAAGCAGCGGACATCCGACAGGATACGGCTACGGAACGGAATACACAAAATCCCAAATAGACGCGGGAAACTGTAGCGAAGTTGACGGGAACGACGGACACGGACACGGTTCGCATGTTTCCTCGACTGTCGCGGGATACGATTCCTACTCAAATAAGTATCACGGAATCGCTCCCGGAGCTGATATTGTTTTTGTTAAAGGATTCAGGAGCGGTCCCGGCTTTGCGGATAATGATGTAGTTGACGGATGTAATTATATATTTTCAAAAGCTCAGGCAATGGGAAAACCTTGTGCAATAAATTTAAGTCTCGGCGGCCATTACGGCGCGCATGACGGTACAAGTCTTTACGAACAGGCTCTCAGTAATATGACGGGCGCAGGAAAAATAATTGTTGCGGCTGCGGGTAACGAAGGAGGCGATTTAATTCACGCCGGTTATGCTGCTATGGGCTCCGACATTACTCAGGCACAGCAAACATTAATTGCTGCCGATCAGGGAACTCCCGTTTTATATGTTGATACATGGTATCAGACGGGAAATATTTCTTTCGGATTGGTTGCTTACGACCAGCAGGGTAATATGATTGGCTATACCGATGCCGTTCCTCCCGGTCAGTCTGTTTCTAATCAGCCGTTTACTGCTAACGGAACTACGTACGGATATTATACTATTGACGCCACAACTACAAATGATCCCAATAACGGCGGTCATAGAGTTGTTTATGCCCTCGACAATCACAACGGGCAATATAATTTAAGCGGAGTTTTCTGGGGAATTTACATGTACGGAAGCGGAACATTTGACGCATGGGTAGTTACCGGCGGTCATTTCTCCGATTATGAAGATCTTTCGAACGGTTTTCACGCCGGAAATAATGATAAATCTGTCGGGATGCCTTCAACTGCGCAGAAAGTTATTTGTGTCGGATCTTACATGACAAAGAAATGCTGGACAAGCGCCGACGGGAACCAGTATTGTTACGGCAGCGGCGAACTCGGAGATATTTCAACTTTTTCCTCACGAGGTCCTTCCCGAGACGGTAGAACTAAACCTGATATTTCTGCTCCGGGGCAAGCAATTGCTGCGGCTCTCTCCGGATTTTTAACTGTCGGAGTCGGAGTGGAAGAAACAAATATTTTGCCCGGAAATAAATTTCAGATAATGCAGGGAACTTCTATGGCGACGCCTCATATTACGGGAGTTGTGGCGCTGATGCTTCAAAAAAATCCGAATCTCGATTACGCTTCCGCGTTAGCCGCATTAACTGCTACTGCACGGAGCGACAGCCATACGGGAACGCTTCCCAATAATAATTTCGGAGCCGGAAAAGTTGACGCTTACGCTGCAGTACAAGCCGTTGGAAGCGGCGGAGGGGGCGGCGGAACGGAAACTCTTCTATCTGAAAACTTCGACGGCAGCCAATTTCCTCCTTCAGGGTGGACCCAATCGGTAACTAACAGTTCAAATACCTGGATGCAGGGAAATCCTTCGAATAATTCTTTTTCCACTATTGATCCGACAAATGTTGCCTCTGCGCTTTGTCCTTGGGTTGCGGCGGACCAAAACGAGTGGCTAATCACACCGGTTATGCAATTTCCTCAAGGCGATATTACTCTTGACTTTTGGGTTGGTCACAGTACGAATTGGCTTAACGCTGCAACAATTAAACTATATATTTCTAATGACGGCGGGAGTAATTGGACTAATATTTGGGAGGCGCAGAATGACGGACAAGGCTGGATTTGGAGAGAAATAAATCTTGATTTAAGCGGCTGGGCTAATTCCTCCAATGTTGTGCTTACTTGGCAGTATGTCGGGAATGACGGAGATTTAGTTGCGTTCGATAATGTAAAAATCACAAGCTCAACCACAGGAGTTGATGATGAAGAAATTAAACCGAGTAAGTATCGACTCTCTCAGAATTATCCGAATCCGTTTTCAAAAGGGGTTTCGCAAGGTTCTTCTTCAACAACAATTGAATATTCAATTCCGGCGGTTTCAGGCTCGGCGGGTTTTGGCGCACAGCCCGTTAGTCTTAAAGTTTATGATATTCTCGGAAGGCAGGTTGCCGTGCTTGTTAATAAAAGAGAAATGCCGGGTAAGTACAGAGTAAGTTTTAACGCTAAAGATTTACCGAGCGGCGTTTATATCTACACTCTTCAATCCGGCAGTTTTATTTCATCGCGAAAAATGATTTTGATGAAGTAAAAAAATCAGTCATTATAAGAAGGCTTTGCATAATCCCAAAATTTGTCATTCTGATCCTCCGCCACGGCGGAGCGGGAGAAGAATCTCAAAACCGGTAATAGTACTGAATTTAGAGATATTTCGGATGGCTTCCGACTTCGCCAAGGCGAACTCAATATGACAATTTTAGGTTTTGCAAAGGTCTTTATAAATTAATGTTTTTTGGAGCCGGGTAGCTCTGCTCTGCTCTGACATAATAAACAATAGCGGGAAAAAGATGAAAAGTATTAATAAATTCAAATCAGTTTTTTTATTTCTCTTTCTATTTTCTATATCTGCTTATTCACAATCCACATCTCAGATAATTGACGAACTTTATAACGGGGGAGCAGATGTTATCGAACAATCGAAAGATTTGATAACACTTTCGGTTCAGGCTGTTTGGCTCGCAAGCGAATTAACAAACACTCCGACAATTACAGGAACATTAACACAAAGCGTTTCAAATCCTAATTATTGGACTTATTCCTCGTCTCCAACAGATAAGCTGGTTGTAATTTTTGCAAACGGCAGTTCAATCAGTTTCACTTTCACAACAATTAACGGTTATACTGAAGGAGATGCCGAGGATTTCATTGATAATCATGTAATGGATTTTGTTTCCGTAATAAACGGTTCCTTAAATTTAAGAGTGCAAAGCCAGACAGGTCCCAATGGAGATAAGACTGAATGGAACCGGACAATTACCGGCGATACCGAATATAATGAAAATTCAGTAACAACAAATATTACAACTTACGGTTTTAAGCATCTTGAAGTAGGAAGCGGCTACGCCTTCGGTGATTTTTATGATGAATACACCGGAACTATTTCCTCCGCCACGGTAAATTTTAATATCAACGAAAGAGAAACAATTCATAACGCATACAGCAGCAACGACGGACTTTATGTACACGAACGCCATGTTCACAACAACAGCTCCGCAAGCGGAAGTTTCGGGACTTACAGTTTTCAAGAACTCTATTGCTTTTATGTCGGCTCAACGCAGTTCGCCGATTCGGCAAATGCGGGTTATTATAGCTCCGCAATAGAAGTTTATAATTGGGTCGCTCAGGGCGAACTTCTTAAAAACGGAGCTTATTTCGGAAGCGTTCAGTTCAGCTCTACGCCTGTTGAAAACACATACGGACCGAAGCTTGTTGCAAACTGTCAGGATGGAAATTCGTATAATTTAGACCCGCTTCTTAACTGGTATCTTACCGGAGTAGAGAATGAAGATAATACAAAACCGGAAGATTTTGTCCTTGAACAGAATTACCCCAATCCGTTTAACCCTACAACGACAATTTCTTACGTCATTGCGAGCGGAGCGAAGCAATCTCAAGAATCGTTAGCAAATAATGAGATTGCTTCGTCGCAAGCTCCTCGCAATGACAATGTAAGTTTAATAGTTTACGACGCACTCGGACGCAAGGTTGCCACGCTTGTAAACAAAATACAATCACCGGGAAAATATTCGGTTCAATTCAACGCAAGCTCCGTCTCCGGCGGATTACCAAGCGGAGTTTACTTCTACACATTACGTGTAGGAAATTTCAGCGCAACAAAGAAGATGATTTTGATGAAGTAAACATTAT
>WGCV01000035.1 GCA_015493615.1 Melioribacteraceae bacterium | reverse complement strand
GATTCAATTGATTATGTTGTTTTCATTCTTTACATATTTTCTATTATTCTTCTCGGACTGTATGTTTCCAGGAGGAAGAAGGGAGAAGAAAAAAACACTAAGGATTATTTCCTCGCAAATAAATCTCTTCCTTGGTGGGCAATCGGTTCATCGCTGATTGCGGCAAACATTTCCGCCGAGCAATTTATCGGGATGTCCGGTTCGGGATTTGCAATCGGACTTGCAATTGCATCTTACGAGTGGATGGCTGCGGTAACGCTGTTGATTGTGGGAAAGTTTTTCCTCCCTATCTTTATTGATAAAGGGCTTTACACAATTCCCGAATTTGTTGAAAAGCGTTTCGGGGTTGAGTTAAAGACAATTCTGGCGGTTTTCTGGATTGCGCTTTTTATCTTTGTGAATTTAACTTCGGTTCTATTTCTCGGCGGTAAGGCAATCGATACAATAATCGGCGTTGGAGACGGCTCGTTGATTTTCCCGGCAATATTGGCTTTGGCTTTTATCGCCGCCGCATACTCGCTTTACGGAGGTTTATCGGCGGTTGCTTGGACGGATGTAATGCAGGTTGCGCTTCTTATTCTCGGCGGGTTAATTACATCCTTTATCGCGCTGAACAGCGTTACTCCGGAAGGCGGATTAATTCACGGATTTGAACATATACTTAAAGTTGCGCCTGATAAATTTCATATGATTCTCAGCCGAGATAATCCGCAGTTTTTTAATCTGCCGGGAATTGCGGTTCTAATCGGCGGGATGTGGGTAGCAAACTTATACTATTGGGGATTTAATCAATATATAATTCAAAGAACACTCGCGGCAAAATCATTAAAGGAAGGACAGCGGGGAATTATGTTTGCGGCTTTTCTTAAACTTTTGATTCCGCTTCTTGTTGTGATTCCGGGAATTGTCGCTTTTGTGCTCTTCACTCAACCTGCCGGAACCACAATAATACCGGGAGTTAAAGAGGCATTTCTTAAAGCGGGAGGCGGTATCAACTACGATAAAGCCTATCCCTGGCTGATAAGCGTCTTTATCCCGGCGGGAATAAAAGGGCTTGTGCTTGCGGCTTTGGTTGCTGCGATTGTTTCTTCTCTTGCGTCTATGTTAAATTCCACATCCACAATATTTACAATGGATATTTACAAACCTTATCTCAATAAAAATGCGAGTGAAAAAATTCTTGTAAGAGTCGGACGCTTAACTGCTTTTGCAGCTTTAATTATTGCAATTGTTTTTGCTCCGCTGCTGGGAAATATCCCTCAGATGTTTCAGTATATTCAGGAATACACGGGGCTGGTAAGTCCGGGAATTCTTGCGGTATTTCTTATGGGGTTATTCTGGAAAAAGACAACAAACAAGGCGGCAATTTATGGCGTTACGCTTTCAATTGTAGTTGCATTTTTGTTAAAACTTCCTGCTGTGGATTTACCTTGGATGGATCAGATGCTCTACACTCTGTTGATTACAATCGTAATCATTATGGGAATAAGTTTAACAACTTCTGCTGATGTTGATGATCCGAAAGGAATTCCGCTAACATCAAAAATGTTTAAGACAGATTCGGTTTTTAATATCGGCGCATACGGGGTTCTTATTATTTGCGCATTTTTGTATGCTGTTTTCTGGTAAAACATTTTCGTTCTTTTTGTATGATAGTTTAGTTTCTCGATAAAGAAGCTGCCGGAAATTACCGACAGCTTTTTCTCTAATCAGGGGACTTTGCATTACAATAAATTCGGTATGCAAAGATTTTCTTAAGGAGTTGAGTTTATATTCCCAACTTAAAACCTGCATGTATTGCCGCATTATCGGCTTTACCCGCTTCAGCGCCTTCCACATCAAGTTCTCTATTAACTTTATGATAGACAAATTCAACTATGATTCCGGATGTCGGTGATACAGCCAGTTCAAATCCCGCCCCAATATTATAACCGAACGCGCTTTTGTAGTCTGTTTCGGAATCTTCATATCACAGCAGACGGGTAACATCATCCGACCAATCAACTTTAAATTTTCCGGTATATATTCCCGCTCCGGCTCGAATGTAAGGATTTAGTCCGGCGTGTGTCCCGAGTCTGAATTTAATTACTCCGCCATAATATAGCTGCGTAATCGTAAAGTCTGCAAGATCAACTCCATCGGAGTTTACGGTAAATGTGAAGGGAACTGCTGCATAGTTTACTTCTCCTCCTACCGAGAAATTTCCGACACCGAAAAGGACTTGCACTCCGACGGGAACATATTTTGCTTCGTCGGTTTCGCTGTTGTCGTCGCCTATTTCACTCGAGAAAAAAGATTGCCCGTAACCTCCGAAGATTATTACAGAACCTTGATCTTGTGCAAATAAGGAAACAGTAAAGAATATCATTGCTGTAATTAATACTTTAGTTTTCATTTTGTAACTCCGATTCGTTAGAAGATAAATTAGTTTTTTTACTTGAGTAAAATCATTTTTTTCGTAGCGCTGAAATCCCCGGCGCGTAATATGTAGAAATAAATGCCTGTGCTTAGTTTATTGGCATTAAATTTTACTGAATATCTGCCCGGCGTTTGGTTTTTGTTTACAAGCGTTGCAACCTTTCTTCCTAACATATCATACACCGTTAGTTGTACAGACAAGGCATGCCTTGTCTCTACGACCGGAATTGCATATTTAATTGTTGTCGTCGGTACGCCTTTGGCGGAAAACGGGTTCGGGTAGTTTTGTGAAAGAGAATATTTGGTCGGCAACTCGTTTTGATCATCTACTCCTACAAGAACATTTACTGTCGAAGAGAAATCACTTAAATTGCCGTTTGCATCGCATGCTTGAATTTTATAGCTGTAATTGCCTTCAATTACTTCATTGTCAATAAATACAGTGTCAACAGTTGTCGCGTATTCTTCATTATTTCTGAAAATTTTATAATATGCAAAATCATTTTCAGTGTTTCTATTCCAAGTTAGTGTAACTACAGAGCCGTCTGTTGCAGGTTCTGCAAGCAATCCTTCAGGCACTGCCGGAGCTATGTTATCAACAGAATATCCGGAATCCGGTTGTGAATTAAAATATATAAGCGGGTCGGTTGTGTGAGCCGAAATGTAAAACTTACTCCAAGTCAAACCGTTCGCATTAGAGTCGGCGTAAGTATGGGCAAGAAAAGTGTAAGCTGAATCTTGAGTAGCCGGGACAGAGCCGAGAGAGACCCAATCGTTGTTCATCCATTCCCAAATTCCGTAAAGTTTAATATCGCCTATTACATCAAGTATGTCTGCGTTAAAGTTAATGTAAACCCAGCCTCCTTGGTCTTCAGGAACATCAACAATTGATTTTATACTTAACGCTCCCAGCGTTAGGTCTCCCGCTACAAAACTGTAAGTGCCGGAACGGATGTTATTCCAGTCGGAATCGTTTTCGTCGATAATAAAATAATAAGTTGAGCCTGTTGTAAGGTTATCTAAAATTAAAGTGTGCTCGGTGGTTAAGCCGTTTGTTTCCTCCGCTTCCATTGGGAAGCCGCTTGTTGTATCATTTTCGGCATAGAATATAAATCCGGTTGCGGGGACTGACGTTTTCCACATCACCATGGCGGTAGTTGAGTCAAGATTTTTAATTACAACATCAAAGATTTCAAAAGCAGGCGGAAGGGAATTGTTGATCAGAATTTTCCGTGAAGGATTTCCGTCAACTATACATTGATAAAGACCATAATTTGAAGTATTCAATCCGCTGTTGAAATTAAGCGTCTGCGAGTTTGCTCCGCTAATATCAACTCCATCTTTCTGCCACTGATAGCTGGCGCCGGTTAGTATTGCATCCAAAACCACTTTTCCTGTAATCAATGAATCGCCGGGAATTAGAATGTCTTGATTTTGATTACCGTTAATATTTGTCTGTTTGTTGGCTAAGTTTCCATTGTGAATTAAGTTGCCAGAAATATTGACAAAAAGTCCATATCCGGAACCGGAGTTAGCATCGTGAATATTTCCGTTGTTAGTAAAATCGCCTTCAATGAACAAATATCTGTCCCCGCTGTAAAGTCCGCCGGTGTACCAGTCCGTAAAAACTCCGCTGAAGTTTGTTTCGCCTCGTATAATTACTTGATTCGAATTAGGATAGCTTGGGTTGTAATTGATTCCCCCAATGAGATATCTTCCTTCTAAGGTGGAAACATCTTGTAAAATAAGGCTTGGACGAGTATGTACATAATCACCCAAGTAGTTTAAAGAATTATTTTTGGTACGAATCATATTCTGATTCGCTTCTATTTTTCCGCCGTCAATCTGCGCTCCGTCAAATTCTAAAATATTAGGGTATAGATTTTCCGGAGGTAAAACAATTTTTGAGCCGTTCAAATTTATTATTGCGCTGAGTGAAGCAAGACTGTCCACAATAATATAGCCGAGAGTATCTTCAACAGTTATTCCGGCGACATAAATAGCGCTGTCATTATAGGTTTGAATATGGTGAGGATTATTTCCCTTAAACCTAATTCCGTAAGTGTCGGATGAAGTCCCTCCCGTTTGGGAGGCTCTGAAAGAACCGTAATTTTTAAGATTACCGAAAATATAAATATTCAAAAACCCGTAATTTAATGCTTGTTTCAATAAACTTCCGTAATTGTAAAGATTGCCTTTTACGGTTAATCGCATTTCGTAAGAAGGAGAGATTATTCCATGATTATATAAATTGTTATGCACAACCAAATCACCCGAAGTATATCCTCCTTCATAATTATTTAGTGTCCCTGATGAATCAATTGTCAAATCGTAGCAATGCGGATAGTAGCTGATATTGTATTGACTTTGCACAAGCACCGAATGTGATATTATTACTGAAGTTGTGGAATCGGGTAGCGCTGTTGCATTCGGATCAGTTGACCAAGTTTGCGGGTCGTTCCAATCTCCATTTTGCATCGATTGAAATTGTGCATTACTGATTGCCGTAAAAACAAATAGCGTCATTATAAAAGTAATTATCGTTTTCATTTTTAATCCTTTATTTTGTTTGAGTTTTTCTTCCCGGATAAACTTCGCCGCAGTGTTTGCAGAATTTCGCATAAGGGTTTTCAATCGGTTTGCCGCAGTTTGGACAAGCGTCAATTAGTTTTGCGCCGCAGTAGGAACAGTATTTGTCCTTCTCAGCTGTGCTGCAGAAAAAATTGCATTCGGGACAAATTTTAAAAAGATTGATATTGAGCTTTTTCTCTTCCATAGTTTTGTTAATTCAATATCAGTGCCAGAAGAAAACGAGTATGTTTATTAAAGAAAATGGAGATTTTCCTTTTCGTAGTTAGGAAAGTGTTGCCCGTTGAGATTACAATGTTATCCGGAGATGCAACAAATTTTTTTGATTCGAGCTATTATTTTCTTTTATTTAAGAATGAGAAATAAGATAAAAATATCTTTGTTGCTCTTTTTCTTCATTTCTACTTTATTTGCTCAAGAAAAATTTGAGTGGAATCGATTCGACATATCTTTCAAATATTCTCCCGATTTTCTAAAAGTTAACGGCAGTAATGATTTTTGGTTAATTGATGCAGTTGGGGCAATCTATCATTATTCAGATAATAAATTGGCTAAGATTGAAAGTCCCGCGGGAAAGCTCAGTACTTTAATCAGCGGGTTTTTCATTAATCCTGAAAAAATTTATTTTATTCACACTTCCAAAGATTGGGCTTCACACTTATCGCTTTATAACGGAAAAAATTGGAAAGAACTTTACACTACAAAATTTCCTCTGCAAAATTTTTGCGGAACTAAAGATGAATTTTTTATCTCAGGGAATTTCGGAGTTCTTCTGCAAATAAAAGATAATCAAGTTAAAGAAGTTAATACTCCTTATAAAAGCCATACGGAAAGGATGTTAAGAGAAGGGGAGAATAACTTCTTAATTGTAACCAAAAGCGATGGAATATGGGAACTGAAAGGGAAACAGCAAAAGTTTTATTTTATTTCCGATGAAAATTTGAATTTTTATGCAAAGGATGTTAATGAGGGGAAGAATATTTTTACAGACAGAAAAGGAAATTATTTTGAAATAAAAAACAATAGTTTTGTCGATTGTAATCTCAGCTCTAAAAAATATATTTCTTCCGTTCAGAATGATGTCGGAATCCGGAGCTATTCCTATTTTGATTCCGAAAGTAAAAAACACACCGTAGTTTTCCCCAATAATATAAAAGTCAGGAGAATGAGGATTCTGCCAAACGGGGATATACTGATAATCAATTATAACAATGAAATTTATCTCGGGAAAGTTACTGGGAAAATTTCGTTTTCAAATCAGGCGGGGGTTTACGGACTGCGGGGAGGAAACTCCAAGATTACTTTTCAAGCTGCCGGGTGCGACTTAAATAACGATGGTTACTCGGATATTATTCGCTTTGAGCATTTTATCAATTACAATTTTAATTTTCTTTTCAAGGAAAAAAATGGACGTTTTAGAAGTCGCCCCAATTCAATTTCTGATAAAGATAACCTCTCTAAACAGATTAATTTTAGAATCTTTGATTACAACTCCGACGGCAAAAAGGATTTGGTAACGCTGAATATTGAAGGGAATTCCCTCCATTTTTATTTTTTTACAAAAAAACGGAATGATGATTTTGAACTTAGCGGCGATAAGATTATTCCGTTAAAAAACCCAAGGATCATCAGAACGAACTTCATCCCGGTTGATTTCGATAAAGACGGCGATACGGATATTCTGCTGATTGAATATTACGGTAAGGGGAATGAAACCGGTGAAATCACTCTGCTGGAAAACTCATTTCTGGGAAAGCGGTGGAGTGTGGATAACTCCCTCGCTTCCTTCACGAGGTCATGGAATATGTTTGCAATCTTTGCCGACTTTAACAATGATGATTTAAACGATTTGTTTATAATTACAAAATGGCGCAAGAACATACTCCTGTATAATTCGGAGAATGGTTTTAGTGATGTAACCGAAACGCGGTTGCCAACATCATCAAACGATGAAGTTCGCACAGCCGGCAGCTTTGATTACGACAATGACGGAGACTTGGATTTGTTGCTTTTTAGCGACCAAAAACATTTTGAACTTTTTGAAAATAACGGTAAAGGTTCTTTTACTCATGCAGAAGGAAAAACAGGACTGAATAGTTTGCAAGTCAATACAAAAATACAAGAAAGCGCTCATCTTTCTTTCGGTGACTTAAACAATGACGGGTTCACGGATTTTCTTCTGACCGTTACAAAGGGAATTGAAAATAAATCATACGTTTTGTTAAACAGAAAAGGAAAGAGTTTTTATCTTGGAAATGACGAGATTGCTCTGAATATAAAACATGCATGGAATACCTTGATTACAGATTTTGACGGGGATGGAGATTTGGATGTTTATGTTTCCAATTACGGAGAAGATAATCTTTTTGTAAATAATCTTAATGATGAAAATTTTATTAAGTTGGTTCTTAGAGGGAGTAAGTCCAATAGCGACGGGCTTGGAGCGAAGATTAGGATTTATGATAAGAAGAATAATTTGATTCGTTATCATCAAGTCGGCGCAAACGAATTTCAAGCTGAAGTTCAAAAATCCGATATTCATTTTGGCGTTCCCAAAGGAATTTACAAAGCCGAAGTTCAGTTTTACGGAGGAAATAAAGTTGTTATGAACAACATTCATAACGGAGAATCGATAATCGTAAATGAGGAACCTCCGGTTAAGGCATTCTTTAGTTTTCTCCCTTCTAAAATTTTTGCGGCTCTTACTGACGCTGAAGTAATTAAGTACGCTGTCAGCATGTTATTCTCATTGTTGATTTTATTGGTCGGAATTAACTATGCGATGAAATTTTTTAATTGGAATACAAAACTTTCCGTTGCTTTTTTCTTGATTAACAGCTCAATCTTATGGACGATTCTTATTTTTACTTTGGACTCGAATAACCAACTCGTTAAATATTCTCTGATGCCGCTTATCTCAATCGCAGGCTCTCTCTTCGGATTTTTCTTCTCCTTTATTTTAGGGCGTTCATTTGTATCAAAGGATGCCGAGTTAAAGAGCGAAGATGAAATGCTTCAGCTTCTGATTAGTTTCTCGCATGGAGAGTGGGCGCTGCGGAATCTTAACAGTCTGCAGTTATTCTTTCAAAATTTTTCGGACGAGAACTATATTACTCCAAAACTCTCGGAGCAATTGAAGAAGAGGACTGCAACTTTTTTAGAACTTACCCGCTTTAATCTTGAACGAATTATTGAAATTACCCGGACGGCAAATATTGATTTTCATCTCTTTAACGAACTGAAAGAAAACTACACTTATCTGTTTCATTTCGTTACTAAGCTGCATAAATCCGAATTAAATAAAATAGAAAATCATGGGAAAACTTTGGAAGCTTCGGTAAGCATTGAGAATATCAAAAATACAATTGCCGAAATGCGCTATTCGCTTTTTGCAAAGTTATCTTCCGATCCGGAAAAAGTTATTAGGAGAATTGTTGACCAATATAACAGCGATATAACTAAAAATTTTAATTTGGTCTTTGTGAACAAACTTAATAAAACTTCGCCTGTTTTAATTAAAGAATTTGAGCTTGCAGATATTATCGTAAACTTAATTGACAACAGCATCGAAGCAACAATGGGAAAGCCTGAACGAAACATTTATGTTACGCTTGACAGACTTGTACCGAGAATCATAATCGATGTTACGGATAACGGGAAAGGAATATCGCGGGATAAATGGGACGAAATTTTTGAGCGTGCATATTCTTCAAAACGAAGCGGCGGACTGGGATTATACGTTTCACGAAAATTGGTAAAAAAATACGGCGGAAGAATATTCGTAAAATCCGGCAACCCGGAGCTTGGAACAACAATCAGAATTGAACTTACGGAGGGAAAGGATGCATCCTAAAATATTATTGGTTGACGACGACAAACAGTTTATTAATGATCTGACTGTTCTGCTTGAGAATGATTATTCTGTAATTTTTGCTCAAAACGAAAAGGATGCGTTACACAAACTTGAAGAAGAATCTCCCGATGTCGTTCTCCTTGATTTAATGTTCAACGACCGTGTAAACGGCTTGGATATATTGAGGAAGATGCTTTCAAAAGATTTGAATCTCCCGGTGATAATGATGACCGATTACGCTTCGGTGGAAACGGCAATCGAGGCGATTAAAATCGGCGCGTTTGACTATATTTCTAAAACGCCTAATATGAAAGAACTTAATCTGCTGATTAAACGTTCACTTCAAAATAAGTTGAATTTTCTTCAGCAGAGTGAATTGAAAAATGAGATTGAAAAAAAATACAAGAAAATTGTTGGAGAGAGCGAGGCGATAATAGCTACTAAGGAAAAAATTGCATTGTTTGCCGAAAACGACCGCCCGGTGTTAATCAGCGGAGAAAGCGGCGTGGGAAAGGAGCTAGTGGCAAGGCAGATTCATTTTAAATCGGTAAGAGAAGATAAACCCTTTATCGCGGTTAATTGTGCGGCGCTTCCCAAGGATTTAATTGAAAGTGAACTCTTCGGTTACGAAAAAGGAGCTTTTACCGGCGCAGTTAAACGCAAGCCGGGTAAGTTTGAACTTGCCGCCGGCGGCACAATTTTTCTTGATGAAATTGCGGAGCTTTCACCCGAAACGCAGGTTAAACTGCTGAGGGTTTTGCAGGAAAAGGAGTTTGAACGCGTTGGAGGCATAAAGTCCATTAAAGCAAAATGCAGAATTATTTCCGCAACAAATCGAAATCTAACAGACTTGGTGAAAGAAGGGAAGTTTCGTGAAGATTTGTTTTACCGCCTTGATGTATTACCTGTTGTCGTTCCGCCGCTTCGGGAGCGCAAGGAGGACATTCCTTTATTGATTAAACATTTTACCGAAGAAATTGCGAAAGATTTACATTTGCCGGTAAAAGAATTTCCGCAGAAACTTATTGCCGACTTTATGAATTACTCGTGGCCCGGCAATGTACGAGAGCTGCAGAATTATGTTACAAGATTTATGATAGTGCCGGAAAACGATAATGTTCTACCTCTCGGCGTTTCTAAAAGTGATAATTATGGCGGAATGTTAACCATTCCGAAAACTTGGGCGGAAATGGACAGACTGAGGAAAGAGGAAGCTGATAATGCAAGCCGTCGCGTTGAAAAGATTTTCCTTGAAGATTTGCTTAAACGAAATAAAGGGAACATTACAAAAGCCGCAGAAGAAATAGGCATCAACAGAAGCAATCTGCATAAAATGATGAAGAAATGCGGGATGTAAAGGAGAAAATCAGCTTTAATTTATTTTCTTATCGTAGCGGATTGAAAAAGTAAGTGAGAAACAAACGTAAAACGTAAGACGAAAGACGCAAGACGAAAGACGAAAAACGGACTACAATACTCAAATTTGTCATTCTGAATTCCGCCTCTGGCAGGATGAAGAATCTCCTATTCTGTACCGGTGCAAGTATTAATTTTATGATTCCAATAAATTTGGACTTGAGCGGCTTATTGTCCCGAACTTTGATTTTTCTGATTATTTGATTGACTATGATTTTCAAGGGATCATCTTTTTTTTGAAAAAAGTTATAAAAGTAAATTGAAATATAGTTTCTCAAAAATCATAGTCTATCATTTCATCATTCGTAATCATAGTTCAAGACTATTTGCAATCTGTAACAGCGGACGGTTGTTCATTAAATTTTAGAGTCATTGCGAGGAGCGGAGAGACGAAGTACTCTCACTAGAAAACAAGCAGTTGCTAAATGTTCAAAAACCGGTTTAACTGCTGAGGTTGAATCTTGGTGAGATTGCCACAGTCTGCCTCAGGCGGATTGTTTGCACAATTTCTTCGCAATCCGCCATGATGGACAGTCTGTTTTTCCAAGGCGGACTGTGCTACAAACAATTGTTAAACAATTTATCCTGTTTTTATCGTCGAAGTTACCTATGATTTTATGGAAAAAATCTTATCAAAATCTTATTGTGATTAGACAAATAAACACTATATTTGAACTCAAAATTTTTCAGAATCCTTTTTATTCCATTTGCATCAAATCTGCAATTAAAAATTAGGAAATAAAATAACTTAAAATATAAGAGGTATTTATAATGACAGAGCATTTGACAAAAGAAACTTTTTTTGAAAAAGTATTTAACTGGGAAAAGAATAAGGAATGGAAATATGAAGGCGATTTGCCTTGTATTATCGACTTTTGGGCGGAATGGTGCCAGCCGTGTAAAATGGTTGCTCCCGTTTTGGAAGAGTTGTCCGAAGAGTATGCCGGAAAAATTCATGTTTACAAAGTAAACACCGAAGAGCAGCAGGAATTAGCGGCGGCATTCGGTATCAGAAGCATTCCTTCTTTACTTTTTGTGCCAATGGACGAACAGCCGCAAATGGCAGTTGGCGCGCTTCCGAAAGAAACTTTAAAACAAGCAATTCACGAAGTTCTTTTGAAAGACGAAGTTAAAGCTGACTAGAAGTTTTTAACTGATTTTAACCGTCTTCTTTTTAATTGGGAAGGCGGTTTTTTTTTATGCTCTTTTAACTCGAAGATTAATTCACTATTAGAATTATTATTTATATTTTTACTTATCCCAAAAATTTAATTAGGAGGTTTAAAATGTCAGTACCAAAACCGTTTTTTCGCTGGCGCCCGCATCCTTGGCACGGAATAGATATTGGAGACAATCCGCCGAGAATAGTAAACGCTTACATTGAAATTACACCCTTTGACAGAGTAAAGTATGAAGTCGATAAATATACCGGCTACATGCATGTTGACAGACCGCAGAGAACGTCGTCGCAGCCGCCGGCTTTGTACGGTTTTATTCCGCAAACTTATTGTGGCGAAAGGACCGGAAATCTCAATCCCGTTTCGGGTAAAGGGGATGGCGACCCGCTTGATATCTGCGTAATCAGCGAAAGACCGATTTCCCGAGGCGAGGTAATTCTGCGCGCTCGCGTTGTTGGAGGACTGCAGGGAACCGATCATGGCGAGTCCGACGATAAAATTGTCGCGGTTTTGAAAAATGATAATATCTATGGCGAAATCGAAGATATTTCCGAGCTGCCGCAAATTTTAATCGAGAGATTAAAACATTATTTTTTAACATACAAAATGCTTCCCGGCGGCGAAAATAACTTTACCATAGAATCTGTTTACGGATATGAACATGCCGCCAAAGTTATCGAGGCGGCAATCGAAGATTATAATGAAGTTTACGGCGGACGTTAATGGTTGACATAAAGAATATTGTAGTAATCGGCGACAAAGTTTTGATAAAGCCGGAGGAGACAATCAACAAAACCACAAGCGGATTGTACCTTCCGCCCGGCGTAACGGAAAAAGAACGCGTACGCGGCGGGTATGTTATTAAAGTTGGTCCCGGTTATCCCGTCGCTTCGCAAATCGATGAGAATGAATCGTGGAAAGACGTGGGCCCTGTAAAATATATTCCGCTGCAGGTTGAGGAAGGAGATTTTGCCCTTTTTACACGCAACAGCGGAATTGAAATTGAGATTAAAGATGAGAAGTATATTATTGTTTCCCAATCTGCAATTTTAATGGTTTTCCGTGATGAAGAACTTTTTAACTTTTAAGGATTAGAATGATAGTCAGAGAATTTGTGAAATTTGTTGAAGATTATGAAAATTATATTGCGCCGAAAAGCAGGGAACTGCATCTAAAATATTTTGAGGCGACTGTTTCGGGTAATCCGGAAGATTATCAGAAAATTTCAGAATTGGAATTTGAGCTAAGCCAATATTATTCCGATAAAGAAAAATTTGAATTTCTTAAAAAAGTTAAGGAATCGGGCGAAGTAACCGAAACTGTTCTAAATCGGGAACTCACTCTCCTTTATAACGAGTTTGCTTCACATCAGTTTGATAAGGATTTGATGAAGAAAATTATCGACCTTTCAACCGAGTTAGAGCAGACTTTTTCAACCTACCGCGCAAAAATTAACGATAAAGAATTTACCGATAACGAAATCGATAGGATTTTGGAAACTTCGTTAGATAACACAGAGCTTGAAACCGCGTGGAAAGCAAGTAAGGAAATAGGGGAAGTGATTTCCGAAAAAATAATTGAAGTTGTTAAACTTCGCAACGAAGCCGCCCGTCAGCTCGGTTATGAAAATTTCCATACAATGAGTCTTGAGCTTTCCGAACAGAAGCCTGAGGATGTAATTGCGCTTCTTAATGATTTGGATGAGATGACTTCCGAATCTTTTGCCGTAATTAAATCCGAGATTGACAAAAAGTTAAGTGAAAGATACTCGGTTGGTGAAAAAGATTTAATGCCGTGGCATTATCAAGATAAATTTTTTCAACAGGGCCCGAAAATAGTGGACTTGGATTTGGACAAATATTTTTCCGATAAAGATATTGTTGAACTTACCCGGAAATATTACAACGGAATCGGATTGGAGATTGACGACTTAATTGAAAAGAGCGATTTATATGAAAAGCCGGGGAAGTATCAGCACGCTTACTGTACGGATATTGACAGGGAAGGGGATGTGCGCGTTTTGTGTAACATCAAACCGAATTACAAATGGATGGGAACAATGCTGCATGAATTCGGACACGCGGTTTACGATAAGTACATTGAACGGAAACTCCCTTGGGAATTAAGAACTCATGCGCATATTTTTGCTACCGAAGCTATCGCAATGTTGTTTGGCAGAATGGCTGCAAGTCCCGCGTGGCTGCGGGATGTAGCGGGAATATCTGAAGAAGAGAAAAACAAAATAAGCGATGACGCTGCTTTGCTTTTGAGAACCGAGCAGCTTGTTTTTTCCCGTTGGGTGCAGGTTATTTACAGATTTGAAAGCGCAATGTACGCCGACCCCGAGCAAGACCTCAATACGCTTTGGTGGGAACTTGTTGAGAAATATCAGCAGCTTAAAAAACCGGCGGGAAGAGATAAACCGGATTGGGCTTCTAAGATTCATGTGGCTCTTTATCCCGCTTATTATCACAATTATATTCTCGGCGAAATTCTTGCTTCGCAGCTTTATTATTACATTAGCGAAAAAGTGTTGCACCAAAAATTTCCGGGTGATTTCAGTTTTGCCGGAGAAAAGAATGTGGGAGAATATTTAAAGAATTTATTCTTCAGTTACGGAGCGCTTTATCCGTGGAACAAGCTTATTGAAAAAGCCACCGGCGAGAAACTTACTCCCAAATACTACGCTCGCCAGTTTGTAGTGTAATTTTATGTCGGTTGTTGCCGTATAACGTAAGACGCAAGACGTAGAACGGATGAAGCAACAACGAAATAAAACCGAATTTGTTATTCTGAACGAAGCGTAGCGACCCCGCCTTAGGCGGACTCCAGAATATTTAACCTCAGCGGTTAAACCGCTATTGAATATTCGGCAACAGCGTGTTTTCCGATAGGTTCGCCAAAGCGAAGCGTCGGGATTCACATTTTGCCTTAGTAAATTGCAGAGAAATATTTTTGTAATGACGGATAAAATTTAAGTTAAATCTTGCTCTTCCAATTACTTCTTTAATTCTTTAATCATTGTGTCAGGATTGTTTGTCGGAAGATTACAGTTGAAATTCTTGCACACGAATGCAGTCGGCTGATTCCGTATTACATCGTAAGCTGAAATGAAAGGAACAACCTTTTCCAATGCGCGCTTCTGATTTTCATCTCCGAAATAAAGAATTACTTTTCGCGGTGCATAATATTCACTTAATTTAGAAAGAAACTCATTTTTGTTTTTATCGTTATTTACATCTGCAATTACAATTTCCGAAGTAGGCCCGAGATAAAAATCGAGTCCCGTTAAAAAGAAAGTGGCAGCTGTCGGCGAACCTTCCAAATACGCGGAATATGTTTTAGCCAGCTTGAAAGAAAAATCTTCATACTTGTTATCTGCTGTAAGCTTATTCAGCAATTGTAAATCTGTAAATATCATAGAGTTAGAAGAGGGAAGCGCTCCGTCGTAAAATTCTTTTGTCCTTAAAAATGTGTCGCTGTTATCTAAGGAAGTAAAATAGAAAGCGTTTTCCTTTTCATCCCAGAAATTTTCTGTAAGAACTTTTTGGAGCTTAACCGCTTTTGAAAGATACTCCGGCTTAAAAGTTGTTTCGTACAGATTAATCAATCCGAAAATTAAATAGGAATAATCATCGGAGTTGGCATTAATTGCAAGATGATTTCCCCGGAAGCGATGCATCAGTCGATTGTCTCTGAACATTTTTTGATATATAAATTCCGCTGATTTTTCGGCGGCGTCGGTAAATTCATGCTTTCCGAAAGACCTTCCGGCTTTGGCGAGAGCGGCTATCATTAATCCGTTCCAATCGGTTAATATTTTATCGTCCTTGTTTGGGTGAACCCGATTTTCACGAATCTTAAATAGTTTACTTCTTACGGAATTCAGTTGTTTATAAAATTCGGGAAGCGACATTTGTAATCTTTCGGCAAGTACTTGGGGAACGGCATTCATTGCAAGAACATTTGAGCCTGAACTTTCCATACTTACTTCATGACGGAAGTTTCCGGTTTCGCTTATGTTGAAGACTTCCTTTACAAAATTAAATTCTTCCGGAGTAAGAGATGTTTGCAATTCATTCCAAGTCCAAGTATAAAATTTCCCTTCCTCGCCTTCACTGTCGGCATCTTCGGCGGAATAGAACCCGCCGAGAGGAGAAGTCATATCCCGTTGAACATAGCTAATGATTTCTTCGGCAATAATTTTATATTGAAGTTTTTTTGTGGCATCGTAAGCTTCCGTGTAAGCCAAAATAAGCATTGCCTGATCGTACAGCATTTTTTCAAAATGAGGCACAAACCATTTGCTGTCGGTTGAATAACGGTGGAAACCAAATCCGATGTGATCGTACATTCCTCCGCGGTACATTTCCTGCAGAGTTTTCTCCGCCATTGCAAGCGCGGTCTCGTTTCCCGTTCTGTGCCAATAGCGCAGAAGGAAAATTAAATTATGAGGAGAAGGGAATTTTGGAGCGTCCGAAAATCCGCCGTAACGGTAATCGTATCTTGTGCGGAGCGTTTTGTATGCTTCGTCGAGCATTTTCACTCCGGGAAGTTTTTCCCCTTTGCCCGAAGGCGTTTCGAGGAGAGCTTCCGTAATTTGATTTGCAGATTTCAGCAGCTGCGCTCTGTCGGTTTTCCACAGCTCTCCGACTTTTTCGGTTAATTCCACCAAACCGATTCTGTTATGCATACTGTGTTTGAGAATGTAAGTCCCTGCAAAAAAAGGCTTCTTGTCAGGAGTCATGATAATCGTAAGAGGCCATCCGCCCGAGCCGGTAAGAAGCCGGCTTACTTTCATGTAAACGTTGTCCAAGTCAGGGCGTTCTTCCCGGTCAACTTTAATGCAGACAAATGTGTTATTCATTACTCTTGCAACTTCCGGGTCTTCAAAAGATTCGTGCTCCATTACATGACACCAATGACAAGTGTAATAACCGATAGATAGAAAAATAGGTTTATCCTCTTTTCGTGCGGTTTCAAATGCTTCCTTGCTCCACGGATACCATTCCACGGGATTGTGAGCATGTTGCAGCAGATAGGGACTTTGTTCCGTAATCAGATGATTAGTGTATTTAAATTCGTTGTTCAATTTATTACCTTTTTTATTTTGCGCTTGGCATCCCTGGAATATGAAAAGAAAAAGAAGCCAAACTGTTGCTGTTTTTATTAATTTGTTTTTCATAACAATAAAATAAGATATTTTACCCGAATAAAAAACCGTGTATTAAATTGAAAAATTTGGGGAAGGGATTTTAATAGTCACGCCTATTTTGAACCCGCTTTAGAAAAATAAATCTTTTATCCAAACCCGGATAATAAAATCTGTGCGGCAATCTCCGGAATATTCCACCTTAGCCGTTAAACCGATGTTTTGAACATTCAGCAACAGGTTGTTTACCGGTGAGATTGCCACGTCGCCCCGCTCCTCGCAATGATGAGACGGCGCTAAAAAACAAGCGTCCGACGTGAGCGCGGCAATTAGTCGTAATGTAAAGCAAAATTTCCTTCGAGGTACTTGTTTCCTCGAAGGTAGGAAAAGAATGGTTTAATACCTTCAACGAACTAGTACGTTGAAGGAAAGCAATAAGCACGTTCCGCTCCTCGCAATGACGCTGAAATTTAAATAGCACATTATCATTGCGAGCGAACGGAGTGAGCGTGGCAATCTCTGGAATTTTCTACCTTAGCTGTTAAACCGGTGTTGAACATTCAGCAACAGTTTGTTTTCCGGTGAGATTGCTTCAGTCGTTGCAATCCGCCAAGGCGGGATCAGAATGACGTATAAATTAGGTTTTGCAAGGCCTTCGATTAAAGATTTTTTAATGCCCCCCGAGGTTTATAAAACCTCGAGGGTGGGAAAATTTTTAAATATAGATCTATTCTTGATTGATTTTGGCAGGATAATTTGAAAAAATAAATTTAGTTTATCCCGAGAAGTCTGTTTATCTTCGGTTTGTCAAAACCGACAATAGGACGATTGTTTATTAAAATAACGGGCACGCCGGTTTGTCCGGTTCGTCGCTGCATATCTCTTGCGGCTCGCTGATCCCGGGAAACATCAACGTCTGTGAACTTAATTCTCTTTTCTCTAAAATATCTTTTTGCCGCATTGCAAAAACTGCATGTTGGTGTTGTAAAAATAATCACTTTCGGTTGTGATCTAGTCGCCATAAATTCTCCGTATTTTTTTGCAAATTAGATTCTTAAATTTAAAAAGAGTTTCAAAATTGGTTTGAAATTTAATTTTTTTTAGATTATTATCAAAATTAAAACAAAATGAGTATAACTTAGAAAATGTCCTATAAGATATTGCTGTTTTTGTTGCTCGCGGTCGGTTGCAGCGGCGCTCAAAATGGGGGCGAGGATGATATTTTTATCAGGGTTAACCAGGCGGGGTTTAAGCCCGGCGATATAAAAACAGCGATTGTTTTTACCGATAGCGATTTATCAGGCACAAAATTTTTTATTATTGATAAAATCGCGGATGCGCCGGTTTTTACCGACAGGATTAAAAAGCTTAATACTAAATTTGGAGATTTTAAATTTTCTTATGAAGTCGATTTTACTGACGTAAAGGACGAGGGAAAATATTATATTAAAATTAAGGATTCTGTTTCTCCTCAATTTTCAATTAACAATAAAGTTTATGACGGTTTAACCGCCGATTTGCTTAAGTTTTTTTCGGTTCAACGCTGCGGTTACACTAATCCGTTCATGCACAAAGTTTGTCATATTGCGGATGTAACTTCGATAAGGATCGGAGCCGATACGCTGAAGAAGACGCACGACGCAACCGGCGGCTGGCATGACGCCGGCGATTACGGAAAGTTTCTGAACACCACTGCTTTTTCGACTTATATGCTTCTTGCCGCTTATGAATTTGCGCCGGAGAAATTCTGCATGGATAGAAACAACAATAATGTTTCCGATTTGCTTGAAGAAGCTAAAATCGGTTTGGATTGGCTTATGAGAGCCGACTACGAGAATAAAGCTTTTATCACGCAGGTGCAAGATGAAAAGGATAAAACAGTCGGGTGGCGAATGCCTTCGGCAGACCCGCTCGGGTTTAACCGCCCCGGTTTTGTGGGAATCGGGAAAAATTTAATCGGCGTTTATGTGGCGGCGTTGTCTATTGGCTCCAGAATTTGGGATAAAACGCTTAATTATAAATCTTATTCCGATAAGTTAAAAAAGACAGCCATTCATTTTTACGCTATGAAAGACGACGTTTCTGACATTGATTCAAGCGGAACCGGATATTACAGAGACGCCGATTATAACGGAAAACTGGCTCTTGCCGCAGTTGAACTTTATCAAACTACCGGCGAAAGTAACTATCTTGACGATGCAAAAAGATACGCTGAAATTGCAGGCGCCGAAAGCTGGTGGGGCTGGGGCAATATGGCTGCTTTTGCGGATTATAAAATTGCCCGCTATGATTCTTCGTTTACCGATTTGCTGAGAAAAAGTCTGGAGCATTACAAAGAACATTCGGAGAAGCGGACTTTCGGCGAAGGTGTGGATTTATATTGGGGAAGCAATATGACTTTGCTCGGCGTTTCTTTAACAAATCTTTTATATCAAAGATTAACGGGGGACAACACGTTTGCAAAACTCGCAAGAATTCACGAAGATTATGTCCTCGGAAGGAATCAATGGGGAGTCAGTTTTGTTTGCTGCCACGGCGAACGTTACGCCGCGCATCTTCATCACCAAATCGGGTTTTTTAATAACGGAAAGCTTCCCGGCGGTTTTGCCGGAGGACCGGTTATGAAATCCGTTTACGGCGATTTGAAGCTGGAGTATAAAACGCCAGATTCTTTTTCGAAGTTCCAGACTAAAGACGCTTACTATAGAGATGATTTTGTTGATTATATTACTAACGAGCCGACAATCTCCGGAAATGCGACGGCGATTTTTGTATTCGGAAACTTAAAATAATGTGTACTAAAATGAAGCATTCGGTAAAAACGGACAAATAAATTTATTGAAATAATACATTTTGCCGTAAATTAGAAACGATATTGACTCTTTTTATGGCATACTAATTGTTTATGATGATTAAAATTTATAGGGAAAATAATGATTAGCGCAATTAAACTTAAAAAATCGGGTTTTAATTTAATAGATAATAAATGGGGCGGACTCTATGAGGGAGGAAGCTATTTAATAATAGGCGCGCGTAAATCAGGGCGAACTCTGCTTGCGCTTCAGGCTGCAATAGCTTCAGCCGAAGAAGGAGAAACATCCCTCTTTTTTACTAACATGCGTCCTAAAGATTTAATGATACAAGCCGCATCCTTAAATTTTGATATTCAGGCTTACATGGATCAGAACTTAATAATTGTCGTCCGCGTCGCCTCGCCCGAAGAAGTTTATTCGAATGGAATAAGCGACGAATATTTAGCTGAATATTTAAATGATATTTTGACTGTCGCGGCGCAGTATAATCCGCAGAGAATAATTTTTGACGAATTAACGCATTATATAGGTTTTAAAAACCTAAATACGCTTCGTTCGGTTTTTGTTCATATACTTGAATCTATTGAGGATCGGGATATTACAAGTATTTTTATCGTCTCCGAACCTGCAACAAAAAGAACAAATGAAATTGTTGAAATAATCGCAAACAATGTTACGGGAGTAATATATTTAAAGAAAGGCGTTAAAAAAATCAGCGGAAAATTTTACGGCGGCACAGTTGTTATTACTCCGAACATCGGGCATACCGAAGGGCAGTTTTCCGAAACTTACAAAATAGAGCCTTACAAAGGCGTAGTCGTGGATTTGGCTGAAACTCCTCCGAGAGTTGTCGAAGCCGAGCCGGAACCCGATATAATCAGTAAATACGATGTTGCGCATGATAAAACGGAAGTTCCGGACAATATTATTGTAGAAGAAAAGCGTGAGGAAAATCAGCCGGTAAAGAAAGTTGTTAATATATACGCTCCGAATGTTTATTCATACAATGATTTCTCTCTGATACTTAATAATCAAATCGCCTTATTTAAAAGCGCCGGTCAGAAATTTAACCTTATCGCTTTTTCCGTTTCACGCGTCTTAATCGAAGTGAAAAATATTTCTTTTGATCAAATTAAAGCCGCCGTAATAGAAGCGTCGGAAAGGAAAGAAAAGATTTGCTACATAGACGATGTAATTTTGGTTTTGATACCCAGCAGTACTGACGAACGGGTTTTTGAGTTTGTTTCAACAATGAGAGATAAATTGTACTTATACGGTATTCAAAAAGATGTCGTCAACGCTTTGATTAAATTATTTAATTATGAAGTTGACAATAAACTTGACAGAGCCGAGACAATTATAGATTATTTAACCTCAACAACTACAACGGAAAATTTGTACTTGCCTCTCGGAGAATTTTTAACGAAATGAAACGCTTCTTTTTAATATTGATTTTGACTCTCTTCGTTCTGGAGCCTTTGTACGGGCAAAGAACTGCGGAGGGCACGAAGAGAGTCGCTTTAAATCATATGAAGCACGGGCGGTACAAAGAGGCTATTGACCAGCTGAACAAATACATTACGTACAAACCTCAATCGCCGGAAGGCTATAACTTACGCGGACTTTGTTACGAAGCGCAGGGAAGATACCACTGGGCGCGACTGGATTACAGGCGGGCGATTTCGCTTGATCCGAACAACGCCGAATACCGGAATAACTTGGCGAGGATAATTAAAATATGGTATCCGATTCTCGAAAAGAATATTGAAGGATACAAAAGAAATATTGCGGTTGATCCGAGCGATCCGTTTAACTATTTAAATATAGGCAAAGCTTATCGCGAGATGGAAAAATGGTCGTTGGCGGAGCATTGGTACGATGAATATTTGAAGCGCGACGATAACGCTTCCCCCGATGAAATTATTAGATTTTCCATCATTCTGCAAAAAACCGGGCACATCCGAAAAGGAGAAAAAATCTTAAAAAAATGGGTCGAGCGTTATCCCAAAGATTGGCGTTTGTGGGACCGGTACGGATACTTTACCTTGTGGCTCGGGAAGTATAAAAATGCCGAACACGCTTTTAGAACGGCGCTTAGTTTTAAACCGTTTTTTAAAGAGGCGCAGGATGGGTTGGACTTGGCTATACGGCAGGGATATGTTACTCAGTATCAGCCGGACGAATTTGATAATCGGCGGCGAAAAAAAGCGCAGATATATCCGATTGATAAATATTACAGAATTGTGAGGAAAAATCCTTCCAACGACGAAGCGAGGTTTAAACTTGTAAGTTTATTATTGGATAAGAATCGTTTCGAAGAAGCGAAGCAGCAGCTCGCAAAGTTATCTAATAAATATTCGGGAACGGAAAGATATAAAAAGCTTGAAGAAATATTGGGGAAACATATGGAGTTGTATTACTCCAAAGATATAAATGATTATCTGACGAAAATAAAGGAAAATCCTAAAGACAGCTCCGCAACTTTTAATCTGGTAAAAAAATATATTGCACTGGGAAAGTATGACGAAGCGGAAGAAATTTTGAGAGATTTCCTCGATATATCCCCGAATAATTTGGAAGCAAAATATTTATTGGCGAGAATTCTTCAGTACAAAGGGGATAAACAGAACGCATACGAAGTTATGAAAGAAGTTTTAGATGCAGGCGGGAATAAATTAAAATATAAGTTACTTGCGGGGCAGCTTGCCGTTTGGACTTTAAGGGATTTGGACGAAGCAAAAAAGAATTTGGAAGAGGTTGAAGAAAAACAACCTTCCAATATTCAGCCTCATCTTGCTTTAAGCTTAATGTATTATTCAGAAGATAATCCCGATTCAATGGGCGTTGAGGTTAAAAAAGCCGCCGCAATTGATTCGACAAATTCCGATTATGTGGATATTAAATCGATGTACGAGCTTCTTAAATTGAAAAAGAAAGAAGAATATTATGTATCGCAGGTTAACAAAGCGGATTCTTTGATGAGGGAAGGTAAATATAAGGAAGCAATTCCCAAATATGAAGAGTATATTGAAAATGTCGGAGAAAGAAAAAATGTGCTTCTTTCGCTTGGTAATGCTTATCTCATGGATAATGATTATGATTCTGCGCTGCAAACTTTTGATAAACTGGAACGACTTGACCCGAGTTTTGAAACGCAGCTGACAAAAGCTAAGATACTCTTTTGGTCAGGTGATTCCCTAAATGTGGTTAATGAATTCCAAAAACTTTTGGAGGAAAAACCTGACGATCCGGAACTGAAAGTTTATCTTGGAGATTCATATTTCCGCGAGCATGATTATAAACTGGCAGATTCACTTTACAGAGCCGTTCCCGATTCGTTGTGGGACAGATATAAAATTGAGGACCGAATTTCCTGGTTGCCTCCCAAAGAGAGAGAACCGAATTTATTTACTGATTTTTGGTATAACATTACAGGGAATCTTGCTTCGTACCTCTACGTTAATCCCTATGTTTATTATTTTAACGATAATCTTAATTTTACATATCTTTACGGGGGGATTGGCGTTGAAACCGGATTATTGAGTTTTGTCTCAGTTGGCGCGTCTTGGAGAAAGGGACTGGTTTCCGACGGCAATATTACAAATGGTTTCCAGAGGGTAATGTTCAACTTAAACTTTAAACTTTCCGACCATATGATGATTTCAGGGGGAACGGGAAAATTGTTTTCTCCAAATTATTTCCCTTACAATCATGAAGTTTATGAAATTAACGCGAGGTACAAGAAAAACAAAAATTTCTCTCTTTACGGTTATTTCCTAAGCAGCGAAGCCGCAGTTGTACTCTATTCGCCATATTTAGTTCCGCTTATTTCATCTACGGCTCACATGTATCGCATCGGCGGAAAGTACAAAATCCATGATAAATTGTTATTAAAAGGGGAATATACCATTCTTGAAATAATGCCGAATGCGGCTTTAGGGTATAATCTCGGGAACCAGCTTGATTTAAGCGCGGGGAAATATTTTATAGATAGTCTTCAACTCGGTTACGAATTTGAATATATTGATTATGAATTCTCTTCGAATTATTATTATTCTCCTCAGGAATATTCTTCGCATTCGATTTTTGGAGATTGGAATTTTTACAGCGATAAAGAATGGAATATGAATTTTATAGGAAAAGTCGGTTATATACCGCAATCGAGTTTTATTATTTGGGACGCAAGATTAGAAGCTTCGTACAAGCCGTATGAAAATATGGTTTTTACAGGATTTGCCGCATTACGACAATCTCAGAGGTTTAACATGGGGTATCGTTCCAAAGCTTTCGGACTGAGTTTGTCGTGGTCTGTTTTTTAAAAAAGTAAAATATTTCAATAAGTTATTCACTCTAACTATCGTTTTACTTTAATGTAAACGGTTAAATTATTTTATTGAAAAGAGTTAAATAAATTATTATATTTCATAAAAGTGTATAGAAAAAGAGTGATTTCTCATTTTGCAACATATTTATAAATAAAAAGTTTGTTTTTAACAATAAAAAGAGAACTTTCTCTGGCATTAGATTTGCAAAAGTTAATATATGAAAAATGAAAAATTAAAAATAATATTAGATAATCGCGAACTTGAACCTCCGAAAAGAGATGTGAAGAAGGAGAAAGTCCGCACTATGATAATCTCGGGAGTGTTGAGCGTTATTCTGCTGATTATTATTCTGATTACTTTGCCGATGACTGTTCTTCCTTGGAGCGGACTTTTTGTTTACGCTTCGATCGTTTCTCTCGTCCTTTTCCTTTTTCTTTTGCTTGTTCGATATTTTACGATAATCTGGATGGCGTATTTTTACATGACAAAATATACGGTGGAAAATAAACCGATTTACACACCGTTTGTCTCGATAATTGTGCCGGTTTACAATGAGGAAAAAGTAGTTAAAAATTCGATAAATTCTCTTCTGAAGTTAGATTACCCGAACTACGAAATTATTGTAGTCAACGACGGCTCGAAAGATAATACCGCTAAAGTAGCTGAAGAGATGGTCGGTTTGCACAAAGGTAAGAATTCATATGTGAAAGTTTCATTAATCAATAAACCGAACGGCGGAAAATCTAAAGCCCTTAATGCGGGAATCCAATATTCGGAAGCGGATTTTGTTCTCTGCATGGATGGTGATTCAACCCTTTCGCCTCAAACGCTGAAGATGGGAATGCGCCATTTTGTTGATCCGGAAGTTGGAGCGGTAGCGGGGAACGTAAAAGTTGAAAATCGTAAAAAACCGCTGCTTGATTTACAGGCGCTCGAATATGTGGAAGGTTTGAATATGGCGCGCAGCGCGCAGGGATTTCTTAAAATGGTTAACATTATTCCCGGACCTATTGGTATTTTCAGAAAGAGAGCGTTGCACGATGCGGGATATTATTCAAGCGATACATTTGCCGAAGATGCTGATTTAACGCTGAAGATTTTGGCTCAGGGCTGGAAAATCGAATATGAGCCGGAAGCGCAGGCTTGGACGGAAGCTCCGTCGAAGTTATTTCAGCTTCTTAAACAACGTTACCGCTGGACGCGAGGAATTTTACAGGCAATCAGAAAACATAAAAGATATTTGATAAATCCGACTAAGAATTTCAATAATTCGTTGGTGCTGTGGTCGATGGTTTTTGAAGCCCTGATTTGGCCTACGATGAATATTTTTGCAAACTTGTGGTTTATAATTGTTGCTTTATTATATGGAATGACAAGCTTAATCGTATTCTGGTGGTTCGGTATTGCGATTCTCGACTTTATGTCGGCTCTTTTCTGCGTTGCTGCGGAAAGAGAGGAAGCCCGTTTGATTCCCTATTCATTGATATACAGAATATTTTTTGTCCTTATGATAGATATTACAAAAGGAATGGCTACGATTGAAGAATTTCTCGGGCTCAAGATGAGTTGGGGAAAATTAGAAAGAATCGGAACCCCTAATAAGTGAAAATTAACAGGAGTATAAAATGGAATTAATTCCAATACTATCTTTAATCATATTAGTCGCGACAATATCGACTTTCGTTCTCTCTGTCGGGGCTTATGTGCTTTATAAAATTCGGGAGAAGAAGGGACAGGCTGCCGAAGCTCCCAAGCCTGAAGCGATTCCGGCGGAACTTATTACTCCGCAAGTTGCCGGACAGACTACCAGACTTACCGGAACTGACTTAAGACGAACCTACGGAGATTCCGAATTCAGGTCAACTTTGGGAGAATCTGCTCCTATGTTCCGCACGGGTGGCGCTTCGACAAGACCGGAAATGCGACCTACCATTGTTGGCTCTACTATGGACGAAGAAACTTTCGAACCGTACAGACAACCCGGTAAAACAACTGTAAATGCCGAAAGATTTTCTTCCACAAGAGGAAGATTCAGCAGATATACAAGCGCCGGCTACACGGAAGTGGAAAAGAAAGCCAATACTAAAGATAACGAGGAGCCCCTTAAGTGGCGCTAAAATTCTTTAAAAAAAGAAAGAAAAAAGTTAAGAGTTCAAAACTCTCCGCGGATAATTATGAAAATACCGCATTAAGCGGTATGAGGGTAAATATTTTTGTGATTTTAATCGGCGGGGCGGCTTTATTTATTTCAGCCGTAATGTTTTATCTTTTGATTATCAAAGGAGTTTTCGGCGAAGTTAAAATTGACGAGATGACTCCTTCCAAGAAAAATATAGAGGCGGTTCTCGAGAAAAAAACCGAAGTCGCAATTCTTTATTCAAAATATACCGAGAACCTTCTCGAAGAAGGGAGCACGTGGCTGATAGATAATATTTCCACGTGGGAAAAATTTCTGAAAAGCCATAAAATTCCTTATAAAATTATTTATGATCATGATGTTGAACTCGGAGCTGAAAAGCAGTATAAAGTTTTAATTATGCCGGGTTCGAGGGTTTTAAGCGACAAAGAAGTTTCAGAGATAAAGTTATATATTAAACATGGCGGAAGCTTATTTTCTACCGGAGGACCCGCGACATTTTCTCCCGACGGAAAATGGGCAGGCTGGAAATTTTTTAACGAAGTTTTCGGGCTAAAGTTTACAAAGGAAATTGATCCTGAAGAGGGAACTACAAAAATTCACACCGTACGCGGCAACCTTCCGATAACAACCGGCGTCCCGACCGGTTACACGCTTGATATCGCAACTTGGGACAGACCGATATATGCCGAAGTGCTTGAGCCTCGTACAATTCAGGCTAGCTACTGGTACGATTTCAGGCGGGAGCACGGTTTAGTCATCGAAAACATACAAAAAAGCGCGGGAAGCGCATTCGGAAGATATGGAAAAGGACGCTTTGTCTGGTACGGTTTTGAACTCAATTCCGTAATAGGAACACAGGAAGATTACATCTATTTTGATCGTTTTTTTTCAAGCTCAATGGACTGGCTGCTTCATTTGCCTACGGCGGAAATTGTGGATTGGCCTCCGCCTTACAAATCCGCCGCCGTTATGGTTCCGATTGTCGCTTCACAACCTGAAAATTTAAAGAACTTTACCGGAGTTTTCGGAACCGGAGACGCTTCCACGATTTTTACAAGCGCGGAAAAATTACCGCAAGACCGAAAATATCTGATAAAATACGCGGCGGGGTTAAATATCGGATTGGAGTTGGATATCGGTTATGTGGAATCGTTTGAGGATACCACAAACTCACTATACAGTATTGACGAACAGAATGAAATATTGCGAAACGCTAAAATGGAAGCCGATTCTCTGCTTGGAATCGACGTTAAAAAATTGATGCCTTCTTACGGTTATTTTGATAAAAATACGCTCTCTGCTATGTCAAAAAACGGATTTAACTTAATTTTCACCGATTCGCTGACAGACAGAATTATTCCCAAAACGGAAATTTTCGATGGAAATAAAATTTTTATCGTTGGAAATACAGCAAGAGACGATTATCGGGTTATAAGGGATTTCGGACTTAAAGATTTGCATTTTCAGGAATATACTTACGAAGAAGACGTTGACCGCGTGGATTTTACAGGCGGATTATATGTATTTAAATTCCATACGGACGAGCAGTTAAAACCGGCAAATATTCCCGTTATCAAGCAGGTTGTTGACTATGTAAGAAGTAAGAATATGTGGTTTACAACTTTGGATGAACTTCAGAATTGGTGGTTTAAGCGAGGAAGCGTGGAAATCAACTATACAATCAGAGGAAAACGCCGGATTGCAATTGAAGTCTCTAATCCTTCGGAAGAAACTGTAGAAGATTTTATGGTTAAAATTTATTTAAATAAGTCGATTACGGATTTGAAAGTATCTTCGGATATAATAAATACAAAACTCCCTGCATATACTTTTGACGAACCCACTCAGAGTATTTATCTGACTTTTGATAAATTGGATGCCGGAGACACTCGGTCAATTTTATTGGATTTTAAGAATAAAGAATGAAAAGAATAAAAAATATTATAATTACGTCATTTTTACTAACCACATTTGTGCTTAGTCTTTTTTATTTGGAAGGATGCGTTGAGGCGAGTTCGAATCCGCCGACATCCGCCGATAAACCTTCCGTAAAAGTTTATTATCCTGCCACCGGCGATACGGTTTATATCGGCAGAAATTATGTTGATTATACGGCTGATGACGCGCTCGGAGGTCCGGGATTGGATCATCTTGAGATTTTTATTAATACCGTTTCAACGGAGCACGTTTTTTTACCTGACGATACACTCTATTTTGATATTGCTCCCGAAGCCGCCGGAAGCATGATTCAGTTCTATATTATCGCATACAGTAAAAGCGGAGCATACAAACAGAGTGATATTCAAAAGAACATTTTTGTTTCAAACGCTCCTAACACACCTACAAACTTAACTTTATCTACATTCGGAAATAATTCGGTGCTTCTTTTGTGGAAAGATAATGCTACTAATGAAAATAATTACGAACTGTGGAGAAGTGTAGGAAATAACACAAGTTACGGCTCTGCACCTTACAGAACCCTTGCAAAAGATCAAACAAGCTATTCTGATTTCGGATTAAATGAATTTGTAACGTATTATTATAAAGTTCGCGCAGTAAATAATTCAGGAACATCACATTTTAGCAATGAAGTTAACACTAACGGACCTACCGGAAGAGATGCTCCCACAAATCTTCGTGGTGAAGCTTTGGGAGCAAGCGTTGTTCATCTTACTTGGAATGATAATTCTACACGCGAAAACGGTTATCTTGTAGAAAGAAAAAATCTCTCCGCAGGTACCGATTATGCACAGGTAACGGTTCTTCCGCCGAATACGATTGAATATCTTGACGAAGGATTGGAAAAGAACACGACTTATCAATATCGCGTTGCGGCAATTTTGCCTTCCTCTTTTGCTTATTCTAATGAAACGACAGTAACAACCGGATCGAGAGATATTACGCCTCCTTCTAATCTTGTGGCTACATTTGATATGAGCGAAAGGAAAGTTTATCTGCATTGGAGCGATAATTCCACTTTGGAATACGGCAGCGAAGTAGAAAGAAAAATTTACGGTTCAGAAGAACCATTTGCTAAAATAGGCGATACCGATCCTGACGTAACAACTTATTGGGATTCTTCCTATTCAGCGGGAAGAACATACGCTTACAGAGTTAGATATAAAACCGGAGACGGTTCATATACAACATATTCCAATGTCGATACGGCTTACGTACCTATTCTTCCTCCCAAGCCTCCGAAAGCGCTAACGATTTCCACTATTAATCCGGGAACGGCTTTCCTTCTCAGCTGGACCGACGACTCGTGGGATGAAGACGGATTTGAAGTTTGGAAGAAAAACGGCGAAGGCGGCGATTATTTCTTGCTGAAAACTTTACCGGCAAATACGGAAACTTACACTGTGGTCGGACTTAGCAGGGATTCATCCTATTTTTTCAAAGTCCGCTCATTCCGGAATAATCTTTATTCCGAATTCAGTAACGAAGTCGTTACTCCGCTTGTGGCTCCGACAAACTTTAACGGAGTTGCCGATAACACGCCGCGAGTAATACTAAACTGGTCGGATAATTCGGGCAATGAAGATTATTTCCAAATTCAGAGAAGATTCGCGGGAGGCGGAACATTCGAAAATGTCGGCGTTGCTCCGCCCAACACAACTCAGTTTGTCGATAACGATGTTTTCCGCGGTTCCGCTTACAATTATAGAATGCGGGCGGTCAACAGCGTCTCGGCTTCGGAATGGACAGATGTAATAACAGTTACGGTGCCGAGTAAAAAGTGATTGCTAAAAAAGAAATATTGAAAGAATATGTAAACGAGTTCTCGTTTCCGACCGCTTTGCTTAACGAAGGGGGAAATCTTCAATTTTTCAATATCCGGTTATCCCGTTTTTTGCGGGAATCGTTAAAAACCGGAGATAACTTGATTTCGCTATTAAAAAAAAAAGCCCGAAAATAACCGTTCTTTGGAATTCTGTTTTATCAAAGCGAGAACCTGAAGCGGGAGTTTTTCAGATTGTTACGAATACGGGCGAAACGATTGAAGCCGGATGTAAACTGATTCCGTTAGTCTCGGGAAATGAAAATTACTTTCTGATACAGTTTGAAGTTGACGAGCCGGAATATTTATCCGCTGTCAAATACAGAATCGTTTCGGATAACCTCCGGAAAATCGTAACCAACGAAGAAATCCTTGACGTCCTTTACACAATTGAAAATGAATATCCTCTTTCCATAATCGAAAAAAATAGATTGAAAAAGGCGCTTCACGGTAAGCAAATTTCATTCTGGATTACCGATTCCTCGGGGAAAATTACATTTGCAAATGAAAACATGAAAGAGTTTCTTGCTGTCGGCGCGGCTGAAGGTTTTTCGGAAAAGGAAGCTTTTTTATCCTCGATTGCCGAAGTAATGACTTTATTAACCGAGCAAGCCGTTCGTTACAAAGAAATTCTTGTGCGTGACGATTTAACCTTAACCGATTCGGAACTTCTTTCAGGATACGATATAATTAAAATTCCGGTTTTCGATTCAAATGAAAATGTAGTAGCGACTATCGGGCTTGTTCAGCCGGATAGGGTTTTGAGTATTTCGGACAGAGAAGAATATCTGATTTATTCGACAATCGAGAAGTTAAATCTTCCGTTTGCCATTTTTGATTATTCGGGAAAAATTAAAAAATCCAGCTTGGGCTTTGCGGAAGCGTTCGGTTTGAAGATGAATGAAATAACGGGAGAAAACTTAACCGATTTATTCGGGAAAAAGCTGGGAGAAAAAATAAGTGTGTTCCTTTATTCCGAAGAAAAAAATGATGAAACCGAATTTGAACTCGGAGATTTTTATGCTGATTCAAGTTATAAAAACTTAAATTTATATATTAAAAAAATTTTTAATAGAAAGAATGTTTTGTCCGGCGGTTTTATTACGCTGGTAAGAATGAACGAAGAAAATATTGGAAGAATTATGGAAGAAAAAATTTACGATATTATATTGAATACAAGCCCGCAGCCTATTTTTATTTATGATTCTGAAAATTTAATGTTTTTGGCGGTCAACGACGCCGCTTTGTCCCTTTACGGTTACGACCGCAAAAGTTTTCTCTCTTTGGATTTAACCGACCTTTATTCTCCGGAAAATATTCAAACCTTGCTTGAATCAAGCGAAGATGAAAATGAAACAGGATGGGGCAAGCCCGTCAAAAATAAAAGAAAAGATGGAACGGTGCTAATCGTCCGGATGAGTAAGGTTAAGATTAATTATGACGGGAAAGATGCGGTGTTAACTTACCTTGACGATTCTTCCAAGTCGCTCGAACTTGAAAAAGAACTTAAAGAGTTTCGGGTTTTCTCAAAGTTAGCCGCCGAAGCTTTTGTTGAAACAGACGCGGAAGGATTTATCTTAAAAGTAAATCCGGCATTTACCGAATTGTTTTCTTTTTCGGAAAAAGAAGTTTCGGGAGATTCCTTTGTTACACTGATTACAGATCAGGACAGAGGGAAAATCAATAAGACAATTTTTATCAATAAGAAAAACGAGGAAACAACTTTAGATGTTTCTTTCAAAAACAAGAACGGCAAAATATTTTCGGCGCAGGCGCATTTTCTGCCGATTTCGGATTTTTTCAACGAGGTTATTTCATATTCGATTTTTATTAAACCTGAAGTTGCGCCCGAAGCGGCTGAGCAATCGTTTCGCTCGGGAGTTGCGGCTCCGGTTACTTCCTCCGAAGGAGTTTCGGGAATTGACGCCGCTTTTCTCGGTCATCTTTTTCACGAGCTGCTTACTCCGATAAACGTGATAATCGGGTTTTCTCAGGAATTAGCCGAGAGCATTGAAAATCCCACTCCCGAACAGTTGGAATCGGCTGAGATTATTAAGGAAAATCAGAAAGCGCTGAAAAATCTTATGGATGCGGCTTCGGAATATGTTGCTCTTGAAGAAAACAATGTTGAAATTTCTCCCGTAACGTTTAGCATTGTTGATATTTTGGACGAAGTCGAAGAAAGAGTTAAAAAAGTTGCAGAATCTTACGGCGTAAATTTGAAGTACGGAAAAATCTCATCTTCAATAACTTTGATAAACGATAAAGAGAGAGTGATTTCAATTATCTCGATGTTGTGGGAGTTTGCCGTAAGAGGTACCAAAGAAGGGCAGGTTTACATCAGCGCAAAACAGGAAAACGGAAAAGTTCTAATCATTATCAGGGACGACCGGAAGACAATTTCGCAGGGCTTAATTGTAGCTATGAACGAGTTTTTAACCGAGGATGAAAATATTATCCGTCGGAACTACGGAATATCCCGCTTTGCCGTTCGTCTTTTCAGAAAACTGGCGCATTTGCTTCAGGTAACTTTTACGGAAGTAAGAAAGGGAAACGAAATTGTCGGTTTTGCCGCTCAGCTTCCTGTCGCTATCGATTTGGGTAAGTCGCCTGTCGTCGAGAAAAAGGAGGATGTTAAAAAAGAAGTTCCGATAGTTGAGAAAGCCGTGGAAATCGAGCGTCCTGAATTTGCTCCCGCACCCGAGGTTACGGAAAAACAGAAAACAAAGATTACGGAAAACATTGTAAATAAAGTCCCCGAGTCTGGGAATAAAACTTCAGTCGATAAAAAAATTATTTTAAGCGAGCTTTCCTGTTTACTGCTTGAAGATCAAATCGATTCGCAGATTTTGTTCAAACAGCAAATGAAAGAACTTAAAGATATTGAAGTAGCCGCAAAATTTGAGGATGCGCTTCCGCTTCTTAAACGGAAAAAATTTGATTTTATCGTGATGGATATTAATCTGCAGGGTGAATATAACGGACTTGACGCATTGCACGAAATAAGAAATATTCCCGCTTACAGAGATGTGCCGATAATTGCCGCAACAGCTTACGTTATGCCGGGCGACCATGATAATTACATTCGCGCCGGATTTGATGATTTTATTTCCAAGCCGATTATGCGGGAAAAGATGATCGAAAGCTTAAGGCGCGTGCTTTAATGTTGCGTCATCTTCGAAGATTTTAATTCTCGTAAAAAAGCGCCAAAATTTTCACACCCCGTATTCCGACTGCGCTCCGCTGCCGCGGCGGACGCTGAAATCTAAAAAACTTACTGTCATTGCGAGACAGTCCCGGCTTGTCGGGATTGGCGTGGCAATCTCACCAGTATTAAACCTCAGCCGTTAAGCTGTTGCTGAATATTCAGCGATAAAGTGTTCTATAGTGAGATTGCCCTAACTAAAAAACGGTAGGGGCAAGCGCTTTGTTCCGCTTCTCGCAATGAGGCAACAGATTTGACAAAAATGAAACAATACTTCCGTTATTTCTCAAACTTATCTTTGTACCTCTCCATAAATTTGCCGATACTTTCATAAGCTTTAATCAGTTTTTCCTCCTGCGGCAGAAAAACAACGCGGAAATGTTTTGTGCCGGGTACCTGTCCGAAACCGCTTCCGGGGACAACAACTACGCCGGTTTCTTTTATAAGCTCGGCGACAAAATGCGAATCTTCGTTTTTGATATCAAGACTCGGGAAAGCGTAGAAAGCGCCTTCCGGTTTTACGCAAGTTATTCCGTCGATTGCGTTCAGCATTTCCACGGTTAAATCTCTGCGTCTTGTAAGTTTTTCCATCATTGGAACCAGATGAGCGTTATCTCCGTTTAGAGCTGCGGGAATAGCATACTGTTCGGGATGATTTGCGGATAATCTTGCTCGCAGCATTTTGTTTATTGCTTCGATATATTCGCTCATGATATTATAATCTCCGCTGACAACTCCCCAACCGATTCTGAATCCCGGAACTACATAATTTTTGGACAATCCTCCGAATGTAATTATGGGAGCTTCGCTGTCCAATGACGCAAGTGAGATGTGTTCGTTTCCGTCGAAGAGGAGTTTATCGTAAATTTCATCGGCAAAAATTACTATGTTATTTTCTTTTGCAATTTTTATTATCTCTAGAAGCGTTTCCTTTTTTGCGTTTGAACCTGTAGGATTGTTGGGATTAATAACGATAATTGCTTTCGTGCGTTCGTTAATTTTTGATTTGATGTCTTCCACATCAGGCTGCCAGCCGTTTGCTTCATCAAGGTAGTAAGGATTTTCCACGCTTTGCAGTTTGCTCTCGACTGCGGTGTAAAGAGGATATCCGGGAGTTGGAGTTAAAACATTATCCCCTTCGTTAACTAATGCGGTAAGCGCCAGTTCAATTGCTTCGCTTGCTCCTGTAGTTACAAAAATATCGTGGATGTTCTTAATTCCTTTTCTTTCCGCTTCGGCTTCAATTGCTTCGCGAGCCGCGGGAATACCGGATGAGGGCGCGTAGCCGTTTTTGTTTTCGAGCATTGCTTTGTAGGTAGCTTCAATCATTTCGCGCGGCGGAGCGAAATCAAAAAGATTGGGATCGCCGATATTCAGATAAAGCATTTCCTTCCCTGATTTTGCAACTTCATTTGCAAGAACTACTATGTCGCGTACTGCATATTTAATTTCTTCGGTTCTTTTTGCCGGAACTATCTTTTGCATAATCAACCTCAAATTGTTTTTGTCTAACTGTAAATTTTATCTAATCCAAAAATAGTTAGAAAAAGTGATAATTAAATAAAATAAAACCTAAAAGTTTAATCCGGATTCTTTAAACACTTGAACGAAATTTATACAATTCAAATTATTAACTACAGGAGACCTTTGCATAACCTAAATTTGTCATATTGAGGACGGTGTAAGCCGTCCGAAATATCTCTAATCCTGTATTATTACTGGTTTTGAGATTCTTCTCCCGCCAAGGCGGGAGAAGAATGACAAATAAATTAGGTTATGCAAAGCCTTCTACAGATTATTCTTAATCTGAAAAGTTAAATTGGACATAGAAAAATAATACGATGAAATCTTAACTTGATTTTTGTTTACTGGTTCAATTTTAATATTTTGAGTATTCAATTTCACTACATTTAGGAGAAATCGTATGATATACAACATCAGTTTTACAGCCGCAAAAAATTATGAACCCAAGAATAAATCATTAGTTTATGTTAATTATTTTATCGCAGATAAAGATTTTAAGTTTTATGCGAATGAATTCTTAAGTTACTTAAATATTCCGAAAAGCAATGTTTCCGCCAAGAGATTTCTCGATGGGAAAGATGACGATTTTTCAGTAATCTTTTACGAGAATAAGACGCAAAAATATATTTTGAAGAAAGTTGATTACGATAAGATTACAACCGACTTTTTCAGAAACGATACAGCTTCCGTTATCTCAAATATTAAAGATGATTTTGATGATTTGGTAGTTAACATTCCCGACTGTAAAAAGCTGAATGCAATTTTCGGTTCGCACGAATATCTTCTTCAGTCGGTAACCGAAGGGCTGTTGTTAGGCAACTACACTTTCGACGAATATAAATCTGAAAAGAAAAAAGCAAGAAAAGTAAGATGCATTTTGAGAACCGATAAAATTGCAGTCGCTAAAAATGCAATAAAAAAAGCGCAAGGAATAGCCGAAGCGGTTTATTTTTCGAGGGATTTGGTAAATGAACCTGCCAATACGCTCTATCCGCAGGAGTTTGTAAAGCGCGTAAGAAAAGCTTTTGCCGGCACCGATGTTAGGGTTGAAGTTCTTACAGAAGCGGCGCTTAAAAAGAAAAATATGAACGCGCTTCTTTCCGTAGGTCAGGCAAGCGTCCATCCGCCTGTTCTTGTTAAACTTCACTACAAGCCGAAAGGAAAAGCCAAAGATAAAATTGCGCTCGTAGGGAAAGGGGTAATGTATGATGCGGGCGGATTATCGATTAAGCCGACTTCCGGAATGGTTGAAATGAAAGGAGATATGGCGGGCGCCGCAGCAGTAGTTGGAATATTTTACGCCGCAGAAAAAATTAAATTTGCTCAGGAGCTTTTCGGAGTTATTCCCGTTGTGGAAAATGTGATTTCTGGAAGCGCATACAAGCCCGGAGATATCATTCATACTGCGTCGGGTAAAACAATCGAGGTCGGCAATACCGACGCCGAAGGAAGACTGATTCTTGCCGACGCTCTCGAGTTTGCCGAAAAGCTGAAGCCGAATAAAATTATTGATTTCGCTACGCTTACCGGCGCGTGTTTGGTCGCGTTAGGCGAATCGATTGCCGGACTGTTTACCGATAATGAAGAACTCGCCGGAACAATTTATTCTGCCGGTGAAAAAACTTATGAAAAAGTTTGGCGTCTTCCTATGCCTAAGGAATATGAGGATTTGCTTAAAAGCGATTTGGCAGATATTTCAAATATTTCAAAAGGAAGATGGGCAGGCTCAATCACTGCGGCGGAATTCCTTAAATTTTTCCTTTCCGATGAAATGAAGAAAAATTGGGCGCATCTTGATATTGCCGGACCCGCTTTGAAAAATGATTTATCGTCTTACACAAAAAAATACGCAACAGGTTTCGGAGTAAGATTAATTACGGAATATTTAACGGAAAAGTAGAAAGCGTTGAAAAACGTTTAATCGTCGTAAGCTTCTTCTTCGCAATTCGCTAAGAGAAATGAGACGGCACTAAAAAACACACCGTTATTGCGAGACAATCCGGGAAAGCGGACTGGCGCGGCAATCCCCTGAATGTTCAGCTTCACCTGTTAAACCGGCTTTGTTCATTCAGCATTGGCTTGTTTTTCGGTGAGATTGCTTCGTCGCTGCGCTCCTCGCAATGACGTTGAAATTTTAAAAACAAACCTAAAAAACATACCGTCATTGCGAGCGTACGTAGGGAGCGTGGCAATCTCACCGGAGTTTAACCTTAGCAGTTAAACCGATATTGGACTTTCGGGGTTGGCGATAGTAATCCTTTTGAGATTTTTCATCCGGATTGTGTCCGACTTCAGAAAAACGGATATTGTTTTGTACAGCGGGAAAAATTATTTGCATTTCGCCCAGAAACCTTAAATTTCATGTAATATTTCCCTATATGAATTGTACGCAAAAGTTTGCCAAAGAATATATATCTTTCGTAAATTTGTAATTCATTTTAAATGGTTTAGTATATTTAGATATGACTTTTGAATTAATATTTTTGATTGCATTAATTTTTGCAAGCGCATTTTTTTCCTCAACGGAACTTGCATATGTTCTTTCAAACAAATTAAAGATTGAACTTCGTGCGCAGAAGAACGTTCTTTCGGCAAAGAACGCGCTTTACTATGTCAAAAATCCGCAGATGTTTTTTTCTACGATATTAATTTCAAACAATATTATCAATACCGCTTTCGCCTCAATAATCACGATTTTCCTCTCCAAATATTTCGGATTGGACAACTTTCAAATTTTGCTTATATCGACAACCCTTATTTTCTTTTTCGGAGAACTCCTCCCCAAGTTTTTTTCGAGCGAAGCTCCCGATTCGCTTCTCAGTTTTGCGGTTACTCCACTCAGATTTTTCACTTTTGTTCTTTATCCCTTTGTAAAATTTACTTCAATGGTTTCTTCGGTTTTTACGGGAAGAACAAAACTGAGCGAAGAAGGAATTAACAGAATTTTCAAGCGCGAGGATTTCCAGTCGTTAATTAACGAAAGCGCTGAAGCGGGATTTGTTGATGAATCTAACTCAGATATTCTGAATAAAGTTTTTGAACTGAGAGACCAAAAGGTTTCCGAAACAATGACCCCGCGAACAGATATCGTGGGAATAGAATTGGACGCGTCAATTGACGAAGCCCTTGAAACGTTTATTGAATCCGGCTATTCCAAACTGCCGGTTTACGAAGAAAGTCTCGATCACATTAAAGGAGTGATATTAGCTTACGATTTGTTTAAGAAACCGGAAGATATTAAAAGTATCGTACGCGAAGTTCCTTTTATTCCCGAAACGAAAAGAAGTCTCGACACATTGAACGAACTTCTTGACGCTCATCTTTCGATGGCTGTTGTGGTTGACGAATTCGGAGGCACCGCGGGAATTGTTACGCTCGAAGATATTATCGAAGAAATGATTGGAGAAATCCGCGATGAGTATGACGAAGAGGACGAAGTTAAACGAAAAATAGACGATAAGACTTTTCTCTTCAGCGGAAAAGTTGAGATTGACACAATTAACGAAGAGTTTGAACTCGGCATTCCCGAAGGGGAATATGAAACGATTGCCGGTTTTGTAATTACATCGCTCGGCAGAATTCCTGAAAAAGGGGAAAAGGTTGTAATAGGCGATTTTGTAATAGAAGTAATGTTTGCAGATAAGACAAAGATAGAATTAGTTAAAGTTAAGAAGAAATAGCGCGGACAGAATAGATTGAAATTTAATTTACTTGCAAAAGATAAAAGCTCCAAAGCCCGGGCGGGTCTGCTCGAAACGGCGCACGGAAAAATTGAAACTCCGATATTTATGCCTGTGGGAACTCAGGGAACGGTGAAAGCCCTTACGCCGAAGATGCTCGAAGAAGATGTTGAAGCGCAGATTATACTCGGCAACACTTACCATTTATATTTACGCCCCGGTACGGAGATACTGGAAAAAGCCGGCGGGCTGCATAAATTTATGAATTGGAATAAACCGATTCTTACAGACAGCGGCGGATTTCAGGTTTTTTCTCTTTCGGAATTAAGGAAACTGAAACAGGACGGAGTTGAGTTTACTTCCCATCTTGATGGTTCAAAGCATTTCTTTTCACCCGAGAAAGTGATTTCAATTGAGCGCAGTATCGGTTCCGATATCATGATGCCTCTTGACGAATGCACGCCTTATCCGTGCGAATATGATTACGCTAAAAAGTCGAAGGAGCTGACGTCGGCTTGGGCAATCCTGAATAAAGAAGCTTTTGAAAAGAGCGAACCCCTTTACGGGCATGAGCAAGCTCTGTTTGGAATTATTCAGGGCAGCGTTTATAAGGACTTGCGGGAAGCTTCGGCAAAAGATTTAATCAAGCTTGATTTTGACGGCTACTCCATTGGCGGACTTGCGGTCGGCGAGCCTGCGGAGACAATGTACGAGCTTGTTGATTTTACTACTGATATTATTCCTGAAAATAAACCCCGTTATCTGATGGGAGTCGGACGTCCGGAGAATATTCTCGAAGCAATCGAAAGAGGAGTGGATATGTTCGATTGCGTAATGCCGACAAGAAACGCGCGCAACGCTTATTTGTTTACTTGGGAGGGAATCGTTACTATTAGAAACGCGACATATAAAGATGATTTTTCTCCCGTTGACGGCAAATGCGATTGCTATACGTGCCGGAATTTCTCGCGGGCTTATTTAAGGCATTTGTTCAAAGCCAATGAAATTCTTGCGCTTGAACTTGCGACAATTCACAATCTTCATTTTTATCTCGAGCTTGTAAAAACGGCGAGAAAAAAAATTCTGGAAAATAATTTTACCGAATGGAAAAACAATGTGATTAATAAATTATCAAATAATATAAAATCTAACATGGAGGATTAATGAACTATTTATTGGCAATGGCGCCTCAGCAAGGACAAGGCGGAGGAAGCATGGTAAGCACCCTGATTATGTTCGGCGCTATCTTCGCAATCTTTTACTTTATGATTATTCGCCCCCAGCAAAAAAAGCAGAAAGAAAAAGAGGCGATGCTCAACTCTCTTAAGAAGGGAGATAAGATTGTAACTACCGGCGGGATGTACGGAACTATCGCAGGTATCGACGACAAGACAGTATTAATTGATGTGGGAAACAACATTAAGATAAAATTCGATCGTTCTGCAATCAATGTTTTGGCTCAGCCCGGTAAGGAATCTAAAGCTGACGCGAAGAAATAAATTTATTGCGCCTTTTTAAGGGGCAGTAAATCTTAACAATATAAAGCAGCGGTTTGAACAATTAACCGGCGGCAATCGTCGTTGGTTAATTATTTATTCCTTTTACTTTTCGCCTATTTAGAGACAGGTTAATTATTAACAGGTATGAAAACACTCGGCGTTAAAAATAATTTTCTTGCGATTGATGAGAAATACAGTTCTTTTGAAAATTCCGAAATTGTAATTCAATCGGCTCCTTACGAGAAAACCGTAAGCTACGGAAAAGGTACATCCAAAGGTCCGCAAGCAATTCTGAAGGCTTCCCATTATGTTGAGTTTTTCGACGAGGAATTAAACAGGGAGCTTTGTTTTGAAAAGGGAATTGCTGTATTGCCCCCGCTTAATCTGGAAAAACAGTCTCCGGCGGAAGCGATTAAGAAAATTTACGAGTCAACAAAAAAGCTGTTGAATAAGGATAAGTTTGTTGTTACACTTGGCGGCGAACATACAATTTCGCAGGCTCCGATAAAAGCATATTTGGAAAAGTTCCCCGGGCTGACTATTCTGCAGTTTGACGCTCATTCCGATTTAAGAGATTCGTACGAGGGAACAAAATTTTCGCACGCTTCTGTAATGGCAAGGGTCGCCGAGATGACTAAGTCGATTGTGCAGGTCGGTATCAGAGCGCAGTGTAAAGAGGAATATGAATTTATCAAAGCCAATGAAATCAGAACATTCTACGCACGCGATATTTTTTCGTCCGATTCTGTGAAGTGGCGCAATGATGTTGTAAATGCTCTCGGTGAGAATGTTTATATAACATTTGATGTTGACGGCTTTGATCCTTCGCTATTGCCGGCGACCGGAACTCCGGAACCGGGAGGACTTTTCTGGGATGATACAATGAACTTGCTGAAGAAAATTGGGAAGGAAAAGAATATTGTCGGATTTGATGTTGTGGAACTTGCTCCTGCAAAAGCTCATCCCGCATCTGATTTTATTGCGGCAAAGCTCGTTTACAAGATGTTGAACTATGCTTTTATTAATAGAACCTTTGCAAAACCCCGAAATTTGTCATTCTGAATGGAGCGAAGCGGAATGAAGAATCTCATGACCGGTAAACGTACCGAATTTAGAGATATTTCGGACTGCTTCCACTTCTCCGCCTTGGCGGATTGGCGAACTCAATATGACAATATTAGGTTATACAAAGCCTTCTTATAAATGATTTTTGATTTTGTTTCAATAGATGATTAAACAATAGTTATCTTTGTTATAAAATCTCTTTTTTGCAAATTAAAAAATTGAAAATATTTTTTTGAGGTATATATGTTTCAGTTTGAAATGCTTGAGAAACATGACCATGAGCAAATGACGCTCTGTTCCAATAAATCTGCCGGTTTAAGAGGCATAATTGCAATACACGATACTACTTTGGGTCCCGCTATCGGAGGAGTCCGCATGCGTAATTACGACGCCATTAACGACGCTCTTTCCGATGCGCTTAAGGTGGCGCGTACGATGACATACAAAGCGGCTATTTCCGGATTAAACCTAGGCGGCGGCAACGCGGTTATTATCGGCGATCCGAAGAAAGATAAGTCGGAAAATCTTTTCAGAACTTTCGGCAAATATGTCGAAGGTTTGGGAGGCAGATATATTGCGGCGGAGGATGTCGGCACAGACGTTGCGGATATGGAATACGTTCGTATGGAAACAAAATATGTCGCCGGAATTTCAAAAGCTCTCGGCGGTTCGGGAGATCCTTCTCCGGTAACGGCATATGGAATTTATGTCGGGATGAAAGCGATGATGAAGCGCCTTTACGGCTATGACTCATTGCGCGGTAAGAAAGTTGCAATTCAGGGCGCCGGAAATGTGGCAAGATATCTCGTCGAACATCTTAATCACGAAGGCGTGGAAATTATTATTACGGATAAACATCATGATAAATTAAAATCTATTGTCGGTTCGGTAAAAGCGCACATTGTTAAACCTGAAGAAATTTATTCGGTTGACGCCGATATATTTTCTCCTTGCGCTCTCGGCGGTATAATAGACGATAAATCGATAGAAGAGATGAAGTTCAGCATAATTGCCGGCGCGGCTAATAATCAATTAGTCGATGAAAAAACTCACGGGATTATGCTGAAGCAAAAAGGAATTTTTTACGCTCCCGATTATGTTATCAACGCGGGCGGATTAATTAATGTAGCTAACGAACTTGAAGGTTACAGACAGGACAGAGCTTTGCGCCAGGCTGAAGGAATATACGATACATTACTTAAAGTATTGGAACTTTCCGAAAAAGAAGATTTACCTACCTCGGCGGCGGCAAACAGATTAGCCGAAGGAAGGCTGCAGATGGTTCGGGGTATGAAAAATATGTACACAGGCGACTCTACTTTTTCGGGTAGATTCGGAGAACTTACGAGGAAGAACAGATAAATATGATACGAAAGAAAAAATCGAAAAGAAGAATTGCGAGGGAAAAAGCTCTGCAGATTTTGTATGCGACTGAAATGAACCCGGACGCTTTTAATGAATTATTAACGAATTATTATGATGATTTGAACGGCGAAAACGAGAAGGAATTCAGTCGTTCGCTGGTTAGAAACGTCGTAAGAAATCAAGATGAGATGGATAAACTTATTGAGGCGAAAGCGAGCAACTGGGAACTGGACCGGATTGCGCTTATCGACAGACTTCTGCTAAGGATGGGAATTGCGGAAATATTATATTTCCCCGACATTCCTCCCAAAGTATCGATAAACGAAGTTATTGAAATCGCCAAGGAATACAGCACTTCAAAAAGCAGCAGATTCATCAACGGAATTCTCGACGCAATTTTGAACGAATTAAAATCCCAAAAAAAATTAAACAAATTCGGACGCGGATTAATTGACGAAACTATTCCAAAAAAATCTTAGAGACGTTGAAATCTTCCGATAAGAAAATATTTATTTGGTCGTTATTTGATTTCGCAAATACTTCTTATTCGATTGTTGTTGTTACTTTAATTTACGCTGTTTATTTTAAGCAGACAGTCGCCGAAGGGGAACCTATCGGCGATTTGTATTGGAGTTTGGCGATTAGTTCCTCTATGCTGATTACCGCCTTTATTTCTCCGGTGCTTGGGGCTATTGCGGATTTTTCTTCCGGTAAAAAAAGATTCTTGCTGGCGTTTTCTCTGTTGTGCATTGTTTCTACTTCGTTTCTCTATTTTATCGGACCGGGCGATGTTTTTGCGGGAGTTTTGCTTTTCATTCTGGCGAATATCGGATTTGAATCGGGACTGGTTTTTTACGATTCTTTTCTGCCCGAAATCACAGAGCCGAAAAACTATGGGCGCGTGAGCGGATACGGATTTGCAATGGGGTATCTCGGTTCCCTAATTACATTGGCTATCGCTTATCCCTTCATTACAAAAAATATGGTCAGGATTACATTCCCGATTTCCGCCCTATTCTTCTTAGTGTTTGCATCGCCTCTGTTTTTTTATCTCAAGGAAACAAGACGAAAAGTTACAACCGACGAACCGTTTGTTAAAATCGGTTTCAAAAGAGTTTATTACACAATTACACACCTGAAAGATTACAAGACGCTTTCGACGTTTCTGCTGGCGTTTTTCTTTTATATAGAAGGAGTAAATACGGTAATCTTCTTTGCCGGAAATTATGCGGCGACTACTCTTAAATTTTCCCAGAAAGAGCTTGTCGTTTTCTTTCTGATTGTGCAGACAACCGCAATATTCGGTTCTGTGCTTTTCGGAATTTTAGCCGATTCTATCGGACAGAAAAGGTCGCTGGTTTTGTCGTTAATTATTTGGGTCGGGATAATTCTATTTGCGTATATCAGTTCGGATATCAAAGGGGATTTTGTAGTAATCTCGGCAAAAGCGCTTAGCGTTACGCCGGAGTATTTTATTAAGCTTAGTTTTTACGTAGTAGGTTTAGGGGCGGGAAGCGTAATGGGCGCAACGCAATCAACAAGCCGTAGTATGATGTCTCGCTTAACTCCCGATGAGAAAAAAACCGAGTTTTTCGGCTTCTTCTCATTTTTCGGTAAAAGCTCGGCGATTCTCGGTCCCTTTGTTTTCGGAGTTGTCAGTTATTTAACAGGGAGCCAGAGATATGCGATTAGTTCAATCGGAATTTTCTTTATAATAGGTTTGGCAATACTTAATTTTGTTAATGATATTGAACCGCAAAAAAGTTAAATTTTATAAACTGAAAAAATATAATAGGAGTACCAATGAAGATTAAGTCGATTTATATTTATCTCGGAATATTCATAGTGATAGTTTTGGCTATTGTACTAATGGATAAATCATCAACCGAATCCGAAACCAAAACCGTTGTGACTACGGAAATGCCTAATGATGCGATTCATCAGGGAGCGCGCGGGAAAATGCCGAATGACGCAATCCACGGGAAGGCAAACCAAAACGGTCCGAGTAAAGCGGACGTTCTTCCTCAGTACTACAAAAGGTTGGATTCGTTGGCAACCGCATTTGCCTCCAATCCGGCGGACACTGCTCTCGGCTTGGAATACGCGCATTATCTTGCAGCCGGACATCAAATGGACAAAGCTCTTAGCGTTTACGACAAACTTCTTAAAGCGGCTCCTAACTCAAAATCAATTTTGATGGAAGCTTCCTATCTTTCATTTCAGGAGAAGAATTTTGATAAGTCGCAAAGTTTTATTGAAAAGATAATTCAGCTGGACCCCAACGACATGAATGCGAGATACAATAAAGGTCTGATTTTATTCTTTAAGAAAGACACTGTTAACGCTGTTAAAATCTGGAAAGACGTCGCAAGAAAAAGTCCGAAATCCGAAGAGGGAAAACTATCGGCTAATATGATTAAAGAATTAAAAAAATAATTTTCACATTCCAATGTAGAGACGTGTCGCACAGCGTCTCTACAAATTTTTTAGTTTTACTCAAAATTTTTCTGTTTACAGAATTACTTCTCACTGTTTAGATTATCCTATCGCGGTAAAAGGAAATCATCCAAGGCGGATTAGGTACAAAAATTGTTAAATAAACGTTAAAGGTAAGGGGGTAGTGAAATGTAAAGTCTAATCCTACCATTGTCATTCTGATCCTCCGCCACGGCGGAGCGGGAGAAGAATCTCCTATCAAGCATTTTCGCCAATTCTAATAAATGTCATTTATCGGAATCGTTTTAATTATATTCACATCAAATTATATTATAAAAAAAATATTTAAAATGAATATAGATTCAATAATCGGAATTTTAAAGCAGTCCCTGATGATTACGTCATTTGTTTTGATAATGATGCTAATCATTGAGTTCATTAACGTTATGACTCATGGGGAGTGGGAAGAAAAACTTAAAAAATCGAAGCTTGGGCAATATTTGCTCGGAATATTGTTAGGCGCGACTCCGGGATGTCTCGGAGCTTACACCGTCGTTTCGCTTTATGCTCACGGCGTAGTTTCTTTCGGAGCGTTAACCGGAACAATGGTAGCCACAAGCGGCGACGAAGCGTTTGTAATGTTTTCCATGTTTCCCGCCAAAGCGACAATATTAACGTTAATTCTGATAGTTATCGGATTGGTCGTAGCATTTACGACCGACAAATTATATAAAAATCAGCGCAGTTTGTTGCCCGAGGATATACATGATTTTGAAATTCACGGGCATGAAACTCCCAAAGTTCTTGATGTTAAAATGGTTTTGTCGCAATTGCGCGGACTCAGTTTTGAAAGAGCTTTGTTGCTTTTTCTTTTGATTGGTTTTCTTCTGCTGATTCTTTCCGGCTCTCTCGGCGGTTTTGACAAGGAGTGGATCAAAGATACTTTTATTGCGGGAACTGCAATCTCGATACTTATTGTTTCCGTTGTAAGCGATCATTTTCTTGAAGAACATCTTTGGAAGCACGTTATTAAAAAACATCTTGTCAGAATTTTTGCGTGGACATTCGGAGCGCTTTTTGTCGTAGGGCTATTGAATGTTTATTTTGACGTCAACTCCTGGGTGCAGTCTAATATGATTTACGTTTTGTTTATTGCCGCTCTAATAGGTTTGATTCCCGAGTCCGGTCCTCACCTTGTGTTTGTTACACTCTTCGCATCCGGAGTTGTTCCGTTCCCCATTTTACTGACAAGCTCAATAGTTCAGGACGGACACGGGACGTTGCCGCTTCTTGCCGTTACGAGAAAAGGCTGGCTTATACTTAAATTGATTAACTTCGCTTGGGGATTGGCAATAGGCGGAATTTTATTACTGACTTGAGGCGATTATGAGAAAGAGAAATACCCTGGATACTTCGGAAGCAAATTTTGTTTACACCCGGATTTTATTGATGATTAACCGTAACGAAACAACGAAAAATCTCCCTATTCCGATTAAGAACAAACTGATTGATAGTGCGGGGTTGAATGCGATACAGCGAGCAAATCCAAACAATGATGATGTCGAGGCAATTTATTTTGAATATACATCATATAAGCTCTCAGACGAAGAAAGAGAATTATCGCTGAAAGAAAGCGTTTATGAAAAAATTGATAAACCGAAAGGTTTTACCGAGATACTCAGAAACAAGTATTCCGGATTGATTGAAAAAGCGCTTAATGAAGAATTAGAAAAAATGAATCTGAACATTTAGGGATTACAATTCGCTTTCATAAATTTGAAATTCCGGTCTCTCTTTCGGACGAATTTTATCATACATGCTTTTTAGTGAAAAATACGCTGACTGGCTGCCGCGCTGAGCCGCCATACGATAGAATTCCGCCGCTTTGGCTTTATCCATTTTAACCCCGATTCCCTGCTCGTAGCAAAGTCCGAGCAAAGCTTGAGCCATAACCGAGCCTTTGTTGGCAAACGTTTTTAAGCGTTTTACCGATTTACGTTTTTCCTTCTGCGAGAGGGCGGGATTTGTTAACCGGCTGAAATTTATCTTAATCTCGGCTTCCGCGCTTCCGAGTTCCGCCGCTTTCTTCCAATATTGATACGCTTTCGCCGTATCTTTGGATACTTGCGAACCGGCAAAATATGCGTTTCCTAATTCCACCATTGAAGGAATATGATTCAGCCTTGCAGCTTTTTCCAAAATCTTAAATGCCTGCTCTTTTGTGATTTGAAAATTAAATCCGAGAGCGGCCATTCCCGCCCAAACATACATGGCTTCGGGATTTTTTTTATCAATCTCATTCTTTAATTTGTCAAAAAACTTCTGAGAATTCGCTTTGGAGTAAAGAAGTCCGCCCGCCCGCAAAGCGCCTAACTTGTATGCATGCAGATATTCAGAATACGCCTTTACAGTATCTTTAGGGAAGAACGCCCCCAATTCATACGCTTTGCCGAGGAGCATCATCGCCTCGGGGCTTCCGGAAAGCGCCGCCTGTTTAATCAGATTAATTCCTTTTAAAGTGTCAATCTCAGATTTGAGACTATCATTGCCGTCGGGCAATATTAAACCGAGCTTGACTTTTAATTCCGTTGAGTCGTTCTCAATGTATTTCTTAAAGTTTTCGGCGCTGTTTGATTTGAATGTTGTGTCTTCTTTGAAATTGAATGTTTCCAGCTTATATTCGCTTTGAACAAGATTTTCATCGGCAAGAACGTATTCGCTTTTACCCGATTTTTTTGTAGTATCAATTTTATCTTCCGAAGCGTTTTTATCAAAATCGATATTCATTTTCCGGAGTTCTTTCAGAGTTTTAATTGCGGGTTTGTAGTTCTGTTCCGCCGCCAGTTTAACCCATTTGTAGGTTTCGGTTAAATTTCTGTTGACTATCAACGATGAAGAATGGAGTACGCCGAAAACATATTCGGCTTCCGGCATACCGAGTTTTGCCGCGCATTTAAAAAAATCGTATGCGTTGAAAGGGTTCCACTCAACTCCTATTCCGTAATTGTAAAGTAGTCCCATATTAAAACAAGCCGGCGGCAGTTTGGTTGAAGCGGCTTTGTTTATCCAATAGACGGCTTTTGCCGTATCGGCGGGGAAACCTTGTCCGAGAAGATATTCCAGTCCCAGAGCGTGTTCGGCAAGGGGATTTCCTTTTTTTGCTTCGTCCATTAAAAAGTAGCTGGAAATTAAAGGGTAACTCGGGTAACGAAGTCTGTTCAGCTTGTACAAATTATTGGGAACGTTCTTTTTGAACGCTTGGCTCTTGGTGGAATCCTGACTAAAAGAGATGCTTCCGGCAATAAGTATGAGGATTAAAATTTTTCTAAAAATAATAACTCCGAAAAAGACTTGTTAAATATTATTAAATAAACTTAAAAAAATAAATTTTGTTCCCTAATAATAACTTAAAGATTTAAAATAAAAAAAGCCCGACTGAAAAGCCGGGCTTGGTAAATATCAAAAATTTATATTATATCTTTGATACGTTAGTTGCTTGAAGTCCTTTCGGTCCGTTTCCGATTTCGAACTGAACTCTGTCGCCTTCGTCCAAAGATTTGTAACCGTCACTCTGAATTGATTTGTAATGGACAAATACGTCCTCGCCATCTTCTCTTGTGATAAATCCGTAACCTTTAGTGCCGTTGAACCATTTTACTGTTCCTGTTTCCATTGAAGTATTCCTTCTGTTATATTATTTGCTTACGTACTGATGTTCTTGCTTGTTGAAAATAAATCGGAGTAAATAAATAATATTTGGTGCGATTCATTCGGATGTTAATTTCAGAGAATTGAAACAAAACAACTTATAAAGCTAAAAAAACAATGTACATTAATTGATTACTTAAGTTACCATAATTAATTAGAATAACCTAATTATATTTTTTAATCTGTAAAAGATTATTGAAGCGGGAGAATAAAGAAGAACAAACTTCCTTTTTTATATTCCGATTCCACACCTACTTCACCTCCGTGCATTTCAATAATTCGTTTCACTATTGATAAGCCCAGCCCGGTGGAGGATTCGCCCGCCGTAGGACGCGAAGAAAGTTTTTTGAATTTCCCGAAAACATGTTTTAAGTCTTCCTCGGTTAAACCGGGACCGTAATCTTTAACTTTAAAAATTAAATTTTTACCGTCTGTTTCTACAATAACTTCAATTTTAAAACCGGAAGGGGAATATTTAATCGCATTGCTTAAATAATTTTCAACACAACTCATTAATTTATCATAATCGGCTGAAACTTCAATAATATCCAAGTTTGATATTACAGATATGGTTTGTCTCTTTTTCCGGGCGAATGAAAGATTTCGTTTTACAACATTTTTTACCAATTCAAGGAAGTCGAATTTTGAAGGCTTAATTTTAAAATCTTCCTCTACTTCGCTCATCAGCAGCAGCTCATGAACCGAGTCCAACATTCTGCCGGAGGAACTTTTGATTATTCTTACCATTTCTTTTACGGTTTCCGGATCTTCTAAATCATCGCTGATTAAGTCGGCTGCATTCTTAATCACTCCAATCGGATTTTTTAAATCGTGAGTAACTATTCTTAACAGCTCGCTCTTTTCACTGTTAAGTCGTTCAGCTTTTTCCCGTTCTTTTTCCTCCCTTAATTTAGCCGAAGTAACCTCGGACAAAGCAACGGATAGACTTTCCGTCCTTTTTTCAATAATCTTGTTTAACTTATCTTCGTGTTTTTTCGCCAGTTTAAGTCGCAACATAAAGAAGAGTATAATAATAAATATTACCGTCAGAACAATTAGAATCTTAAACCAGCTTTCCTGATAAAAATTTGCTTGAACAACAAAATCTATTGAAGAGTTATTGTTTTTTGAAGTTCCCTCGAGATTGTAAGCTGCAACTTTGAACTTATAATGTCCCGGAGGAAGTCCCCTAAATTGAACGCTTCTTTCTCTGTTTAAACTCTTCCATTGTTTATCTAACGGTTCAAGCTTGTATTTAAAAAATACACCATCTGGATTATCGAAAAATATTGAAGTAAACTTTATTTTAATTTGAGAGTAATCTTTGGGTACTATATATTTTTTTGAGATTGGCGCTTGTTTATTGTCAACCGAAAAATTTTCAATTATGGTTTTCGGAAGATGTTGCTTAATTTTAACCGAGGATAAGTCAACCGCAACAACGCCGCCAAAAGAGGGAAATAAAATTGTATTTGAATCAGGCATGCAGAATTGCGGTTCCACTCCGCCGTTAAATTCATTACTCGGCAAATGGGAGTTCCGTGAAACAAGAGTATAGTTTACTTTATTAATTTCTCCGTTTACAAATTGAAGAAGCTGACTCTTTTTAGCACAGAAGATTCCGTGATTAGTCGGCATCCAGAAATATCCGTATTTGTCTTCAACCGTCGCATGAATGTAGTTATCGTACAGTCCGTTTGCTTTTGAGATTATTTTATATTTTCCGTTTTTATAATATATTAGTCCGCCTCCGTATGTTCCTAACCACATAGCGTTATTTTTATCAATATAAATTGAGCGAACGTAGTTAGTGGATAGGTCATCCGTGAAATGGATTACACTAAATTTTCCGTTCTTAAAGTATGCCAGTCCATTATTAGTTGCAAACCAGACAGTTCCATTTTTATCTTCGGTTATAAATGAAACTCGTTGCCCGGGAAGAGCGCTGTTCACAACGGAAAAAGTTTTAACCTTCCCGTTCTTATATAAAAAAACACCTTCCGTAGTGCCGAACCAGAGATTTTTATTGCTCTGTTCAAAAATTGAAAATACATCTTTACTGTCAACTTCCGGGGAATAATATTTTTTTTCAAATTTTCTCCCGTTGAATTCCATTATTCCGCCGCGTTGTCCGCCTGCGAGAATCTTTCCGTCAGAAGTTTGGCAAAGTGAAAAGATACAATTAAATGAAGATTTTTTTAAATTTTTTGAAAAGTAAGAAACTTTTCCTTGCTTTATTCTTGCTATTCCTCCGCACGCAGACCCGACCCAAATCGAACCGTCTCTGCTTTTTAGAATAGGATAAATGACATCATTAAAAACTCCGTTCTTTAACGAAATCGGGTATAGCGTTCTCTCCTTTATTTTAAATAGTCCTTTGATGTCGGTGCCGAGCCAAAGGTTGCCTCTGTTGTCATTAAATATTGAGATTACCTTACTGTTGTCGAAATATTTGTAGCGTACCTTATGCAGTTTGTTGTTTTCATCAATTACCGATAAGCCGAAAGTCCCGTGGGCTATCCATTTGCGGTTTTGCTTATCGCAAAAAATAATTTCGAGCGGATGCTTAAAATTAAAAGTCTTGCCGGAGGTAACAACTTGAGAGGTAAAAATTCCGCGAGAACTCGGATAATTATAAATCTTCCAATAATTATTGAATCCGTCTTCAGTTAAGTATCTGATGTTGCGTCCGAATTCTTTTACCGCTGAAACAAATTTTCCGTTTTCGAGAGAAAATATTTTTGTTTTTGTTAAGACAAAGATTTTGTTATCGGGAAGAATCAAAATGTTTTGGATTTCTTTTCCTTTGTTTCGAAAAATTACTCGAGACGTTTTATAGTCGAACGAAATAATTTTGCTTTCGGTTTGTAAATAAAGAGTCGAATCGGAGCTAAGGGCAATATGGGCGATAAATTCCCTGTTGCTGTTATCCGTAGTTCTTAGACTATTATTTATCAAGGGAGTATAATCGGTAAACTTATGATTTTTCAGATAGGCGATGTGCGAGTCTTCGCAGAGTATCCACAAACCGCCGGAGGAATCCGTCGCCAACTGGATGATTCTGTTCCCTCCGAGATTAGGATATTTTTTTACATCGAAAACGGTAAAATCTTTACCGTCGAACCGGACCAATCCGCCCTGAGTCGCAAGCCATAAATATCCGTCTTTTGTCTGAGCAATGGAACGAACGGAGTTTTGGGGAAGTCCGTTTTCAGTTGACCAATGCTCAAATTCGTGATGGGAAGTAAAATTATCTTTTGGGAAAAAAGTGTTTATGATTGAAGACTGTCCTTGAACAACAAAAGGACTTAAGAAGAAAAAAAACAGAAAGATGCTTTTTGCAAAAGTATGGATATTATATTTCCCCAAATATTTCCCCACAATTGAATAAACGAGTAATAAAAATTATTATTAAAAAATATAGTAAAAAAAACGTTCTTTCAGTTAAGTTTTTTAATTTTTTAAGAACAAGGAATTTGACGTAAAAACTAAAATATAAGTCGTAAAAATTTCCGCATACGCAAAATTTATTTTTCTCTTTGTTAGATTAGTTCTCATTCTTATATTGAATAATCATTAATCAAAGGAGTATCAATGAAATCAAAAGAACAAGTAATCAACGAATTAAGAGAAATCGGTTTAATCAACATTGAGGACATTCATCTTAATTACAAAGTACCTGCTCTTTATGAAAATGCAATCAGTCGCAACGAAGGCGTTATCTCTGCCGACGGTCCGCTTGTAGTGGAAACCGGTCAGCACACCGGAAGAAGCCCAAACGATAAGTTCATCGTCAAAGATGAAACTACAAAGGATTTGGTTTGGTGGGGAGATGTAAACAGAGATATGAGCGAGGAAAATTTTGAAAAACTTTTCGCAAAAGTAAGAGGATATCTGCAGAGGAAAGAAATATTTGTGCAGGATGTTTTTGCCGGAACGGATGATAAATATAAACTCCCCGTAAGAATTATTACGAAGTACGCATGGCAAAGTTTGTTCGCGCACAACTTATTTGTTGTTCCTACCGACGATGAAAGAATGCATCATCATCCGGAGTTTACGGTTATTGCGGTTCCTTCTTTCCATGCGGATCCGGAAGAAGATAACACAAATTCATCGACGGCGGTTGTAGTTAATTTTAAGAAAAAGATTGTTTTGATTGCGGGCACTTCTTATGCGGGCGAAATTAAGAAATCAATTTTTACGGTTATGAACTTTTTCCTCCCTCAGAAGAACGTAATGCCGATGCACTGTTCGGCAAATATTGGAGAGAAAGGGGATGTGGCTGTGCTGTTCGGTTTGTCAGGCACCGGAAAAACAACGCTTTCGGCGGATCCGAAACGCAGATTAATCGGAGACGACGAACACGGTTGGAGCGATTCCGGCGTTTTCAATTTTGAAGGAGGATGCTACGCAAAGGTTATTCGCTTATCGCCTGAAGCAGAACCCGAGATTTTTGCAACTACCAGAAAATTCGGAACGGTTTTGGAAAATGTCGTACTTGACCCATGGACGCGGGAAGCCGACTTAAACAGTTCCGAGCTTACCGAAAACACCCGAGCAGCTTATCCGCTTGAGTTTATAGACAATATCGAGCCGTCAGGGAAAGGCGGGCATGCAAAAAATGTTGTAATGCTTACCGCGGACGCTTTCGGCGTTTTGCCTCCGATTTCCAGACTCACGCCCGAACAGGCAATGTACCATTTTATCTCCGGCTACACGGCTAAAGTTGCGGGAACGGAAAAAGGAATAACCGAACCTGTCGCGACATTCAGCGCTTGCTTTGGCGCGCCTTTTATGCCGATGCATCCTTCCGTTTATGCAAATCTGTTAGGCGATAAGATTAAAGAGCATGACGCTAAATGCTGGCTTATCAATACCGGTTGGAGCGGCGGTCCTTACGGCGTAGGCGAGAGAATGAAAATTAAATATACGCGTGCAATGCTGAACGAAGCTTTAGCGGGAAACCTTGATAATGTGGATACGGTTGAAGATCCGATTTTCGGTTTAAATATTCCCGTAGCCGTTGACGGCGTCCCGACAGAGATTCTTAATCCCCGAAACACTTGGAAGGATAAGGAAGCTTACGATAAAACCGCTAAAAAATTAGCAAAAATGTTTATTGATAATTTCAAAACGTTTGAAGAAGGAACGCCGGGAAATATTTTAAAGGCGGCGCCGAAGGCGTAACCCTTTTTCAAATTTAAATTGATGAAAGCCCTTTGAGCATTGCTCAGAAGGGCTTTTTTATATTTGTCAAATATTAAAAATAAATTGTACTGCGTTCGCAGTTCTTGAGATTTTGGGGTATATATTCTCCATGGGTTTCCCCCATAGTTATTGTAAATTAAAGCGCTTCGCGCTTTTGAAGGAGAGTGTTGAATTTTTTAATCTCGCGATTTGCAAATCTAAAGCCGAACAATTAACATTTAAATAAACCAATCGCGAAGCAGTTTAATTCGCAATAGCCCCGAATTAAATTCGGGGTAATGAAAGAAAGCAGATATGCCAACTGCGAAGCAGTTGAATTAATGGAAACGCTTTTTCCATTTTATCAGATTCGAGCTTGCAGCTTTACCTTCTCTATGGTATAGTCAAAGAAATTTTTGTTTTCTTGAAATATTTGCATATCTAAATTGATATGTCATTCTGAATAGAGCGAAGCGAAATGAAAAATCTCAGAACCGGCAATTAAACTGAGTTCTGAGATATTTCGGACGGCTTACATTCCTCCTCCGCCTTGGCGGATTGGCGGACTCAATACGACAACATTAGGTTTTGCAAAGGTCTCTATTATTATTTGTTCTAAAATCCCGAAGGGATTAAATATTTATAATATTGTTCACATATAAGATAAATTCGACCCCGTTGGGGTCGTATCTTATTATTGGTCTATTTTGTTACAAATATCTGAATCCTTCGGATTCATTAAGTCATTTGATATCCTTGCCTTGTTCTCTTAACTGCATTTTTCTACGCATTTGTAACCCGAAAGAAAATTAGTTGAAGCGGGATAAGAGATTGTCTCTAATGAGGTCATCGGTGCATGCACTTCACCCCGATCCTCACAATTAACAATTTTATATATGAGTTTACTAAAGAAAGGTCTAAAAACCGTTGAAACGGTTGCAATGTATATTAAGCATTCTATTAGCCCACGACTTAAGTCGTGGGTTAGTAATAACATAGAGAAATCAGTAACCGCTTCAGCAGTTTATAAATTATTGAATTTGTAAATAATCACCTTTTTTGAGTAGGCTCATATATGCTTCAATAAACAACGAACATAAATTATTTTGCTGCACTAAGGAAAATCAATCAGAGTAAATTCTGAATTCCGCCTCTAACGAAAAACAGTTGGGGTAAACTTGGAGGGAGAAAAATCTCAGAACCGGCAATTAAACTGAGTTCTGAGATATTTCGGACGGCTTACATTCCTCCTCCGCCTTGGAGGATTGGCGGACTCAATATTACAATTATTGTTTTTGCTAAGGTCTCGTTCATATTTTTTAATTACTCTCGATTATTTTTCCGTCTTTCATTGTAATCACCCTTCCTCCGATTTTTTTGAGTTCATCGTTGTGAGTAACAATCAGTAAAGTCAGTCCGTATTTTTCGCGGAGTTTCACAAGCAGATTCTCGATTAATTTGCTTGTATCCGAATCAAGGTTGCCGGTCGGTTCGTCGGCGAAAAGTATTTTGGGATTATTCGCTAAAGCTCTCGCTATTGCCACGCGTTGCTGCTCGCCGCCCGAAAGCTCCGCCGGTTTGTGAGACGCTCGTTCTTCGAGGTTTACTTCTTTCAGTAAAACCCGAGCGCGTTCAATTGCTTTGGAGAATGATATATTTTGAACGAGCATCGGAAGAGCTACATTTTCTTCCGCGGTAAATTCGGGGAGGAGATAATGGAACTGAAAAACAAAACCTATATTTTGATTTCTGAACGCTGAGATTTCCTCGTCGGATTTTTTTAACAAGTCTTCGTTCATATAAAAGACTTTCCCTTTGTCCGGTTCGTCAAGTCCGCTTAAAATATGAAGAAAAGTGCTTTTACCCGCGCCGGAAGCTCCTACGACAACGGTTGTTTGGCTTTCTTCAAGCTCAAGCGTAACTCCGCGGAGGACTTCAATTATTTTTTCCTCGGTATGATATGTTTTAAAAATATTTTCGCATTTTAAAATTGTCGGCATATTATTCCCATTTTATTGCTTCGATTACATTTGTTTTTGCCGCGATTGTTGAAGGATATAGCGCGGAAAGAAAAGCGAGAAAGAGCGCCATAAAAGTAATGGCGAGAACATCGGAAAAATAAAGTTTAACCGGTAGAGCGTCAATAATGTATTTGGTCGCATCAAGAGAATAGATGTGAAAATAAAGCTGCGCAAGGTAAATCGAAAAACCTATCAGAAATCCGAGTAACGCTCCTTTCAATCCGGTTAACGCGCCTTCAATCAAAAAGATTTTTTTTATGCTTTTTCTCGAAACGCCGAACGAACGCATCACGCCGATATCCTTTTGTTTTACGGTAACGGACATTGTTAAGGAGCTTAAGATATTAAACGAGGCGATTGCGATAATTAAGCTCAAAATCAGATATGCGCTCCAGCGTTCAATCCGCATAACGGTTAAAAGCTGCTTATGCGTATCTTCCCAAGTGGTAATTTCGGTGAAAGGAAAATGCTTATTGAGTAAAGCCGATTTTAATTTCCCGGCATTCTTAAAGTTTTTCATAAAAACGCTGATTCCCGCAAGCCTGTTTTTTCTCGCAAAAAGCGCTTTGGTTTTACTAAGAGGCATATAAACATATTTTGAATTCAGCCTGTTATTATTCGTATTAAAAATCATTGTTACCACAGGCTTAATAACTCTCGGAGTAAGAAAAGTTGTAACGGATTTCTCAAGATTCTGAAAACTAGTAACTCCCAGCGTGTCGCCGAGACGCGCATTGAGTTTTATCGCCGTATAGAGTGAAATTGCAATTGAATTTTTACCGGCGGACGATTCCGTTTCTGAATATTTTTTTAATCTGAACTTATCCGAAAAATAGTAGTCGTTTTCAACGCCGGTAACGGTAAGAATATCAAAACTTTTTCCGATGCCGATTATAGCTTTACCCTGCGAGAAAAGATAGCATGACGAAACGTCATTATAGTCGCGCAAAAATTTCTTGATATTACCGATTTCCGTTTTATCCGGGGTTTTTGTAAAATGTATAATGAGATGCGGCTCGGCTTCAAGCATCATCTTTTTTGCCAGGTCGCCGAAACCGTTAAAAACCGAAAGTACAACAATCAGCGCGGCAACTCCGAGACTTACTCCGAGAACCGAAATCCGTGAAATAACGGTAATAAAATTGAGCCGGCGTTTCGACTTCATATATCTTTTTGCAACGAAATATTCAATCATCACTCGTTCCTTATTGCGCTTATCGGCGAAATTTTTGCGGCGAATTTACTCGGTATCCAGGAAGCAAATAGAGCGACAGCCAAAGTTCCGGCGTTAACAATAATGTAGTAGAAAGGAGACGCCGCTATTTTAAGCGTGTCGATAAAATAAATATTTCCCGGAAGGGAAACGATAGAGTACCGGTCTTGAATATATGTTAGGAGCAATGTCAGAAGCGTTCCGAGAATTACTCCGAGCAGGGCAATTACAAATCCCTGCAGAATAAAAACGTTGGTAATGGTTTTTCCTCTGTAACCGAGCGTTCGTAAAATTCCGATTGATTTTTTTCTTTGCAGAACCAGAATAAAAAGCGCTCCGACGATATTAAAAACGGCGACAAGAACGATTGCCGTAAGGACGATGGGGATCGGTTTTTTCTGGAGTTCCAGCCAAACAAAAATGTTTCTGTGAATCGCGAAAATTGAGCGGGAATAATAAGGATAGGGGAGCGCTTTTTTCAGTTTAGCTGAATAAATTTCCGCTTTATTAACGTTCTTAATGTAAATATTTAACCCGCTGATTTCGTTTCTGATTTCAAACAAACTCTCTGCGTCTCTCATTGAGATAAAGCAGAAAGAATCGTCGTAATAAGGCATCCCGACCTGGAAAATTCCCCCGACGACAAAATTTTCAATATTTGGCGGGTTTTTCATATCGGGGATTTTATCATTTTTGAGAGCGAACACGGTAATTTTGTCGTTAATTTTTATTCCCAACCTTTCGGCAAGAGTTTGTCCGATTATGATTCTGTGATTCCCTAATTGAGGTTTCCCGAGCCGGACAAATTTGGAAATGTTGGCGATTGTTTGTTTTCCCGATAAACCGGTGATAATTGCTCCGTCGCTGTTTGATTTCGATTTAACAAGCGTATATTTGGAAAGAAACGGCTCTACGGAAACCAAATTTTCCCCAATTGTTTTTTTAATTTCACTTTTAACTTCATCGGTGTAATTAATGTTGCGGTTGGAATATCCCGTAATTTTTATATCGGAATCAAAGTTTGTCGCAGTTGTAAAAATCGAATTTTCAAATCCGTCCAGAATTTGCAGAGTTAGAATTAAAACCGTAACTCCTACTGCGATTCCGAGAATCGAAAACGTTGTGGTTAAAGAGAAAAAATTGGAATGTTTTTTCGAGCGAATAAAACGATATGCAAGAAATAAATTTATGTTCAATATTTTGTAAATTTTTGATTTATAAAATAAGAGTAAAAAAAAACTAATGAAATAAAATAATCAAAATTGACATTTAAAGAGTAATATCATAATTTTACAAGCTCAAATATTTTGAGAACGGGGCGTAGCGTAGTCCGGTTAGCGCGCCTGCTTTGGGAGCAGGAGGTCGCAGGTTCGAATCCTGCCGCCCCGACAAAAAGTTCTTGTTCATTTTGTGTTGGTTTTATAAATTTGCAATAAAAAATGCGCCCGTAGCTCAACCGGATAGAGCAACGGCCTTCTAAGCCGTAGGTTAGTGGTTCGAGTCCACTCGGGCGTACTTTTTTTTAAATGGTGGATGTAGCTCAGTTGGTTAGAGTATCTGGTTGTGGCCCAGAAGGTCATGGGTTCAAATCCCATCATCCACCCAAGCAAGGCCCTATGGTGTAACTGGTTAACACATCACCCTTTCAAGGTGGAGAGTACGGGTTCGAGTCCCGTTGGGGTCACCATGTTTTTGAAGTTTTGTTAAGATCTATTTTTGGCCCTATGGTGTAACTGGTTAACACATCACCCTTTCAAGGTGGAGAGTACGGGTTCGAGTCCCGTTGGGGTCACAACATTTTGTGAGCCGTATGAAAAGTACAGACTACTTACCTAATAAATACGCAATTAACGATAAATATTGCACTCCCGACAATAAAGCCATTTATACATCTTTTCCTTCAATTTATTTTTACACAAAATTAGTTAGTATTTTTGCTGTCGCCAATGATCAGGCTATTAAGGGAACTTTGCATGATTTCCAATGGATAGCGGCTTCGGATGAGATTTTCAGAGCTTGGGAAAAAGCAGGAGGAAAGATTTGCATCGAGGGAATGGATAATCTGAAAAAAGTTGAGGGACCTGTAGTCTTTGTCGGCAACCACATGAGTTCTCACGAAACTTTGGTATTGGCTTGCGTTATTCATCCCGTTAAGCGCGTCCTTTACGTTATGAAAAAAGATTTGGTTAACTTTCCTCTGTTCGGAGCGGTTACCGTTGCGCGCGAGCCGATTATTGTCGGGCGAGAAAATCCGAGGGAAGATTTGCAGATTGTTCTGAAGGAAGGGAAAAAGAAACTCAGCGAGGGGAAATCCATAATCATTTTCCCGCAGAAGACAAGAACTAAATATTTTATCGAGAAGGAATTTAATTCTCTCGGCGTTAAATTGGCTCAGAAAAATAACGTTCCGGTTGTTCCAATCGCCGTGTTAACAGACGCTTGGCAAAACGGTAAGGTAATTAAAGATTTGGGAAAAATGGATATGAGCAAGCCGACGCGCTATTCCTTCGGCGAACCTATGAAAGTTTCAAATTCTGCCGATACTCATAAATACGTTCTTGATTTTATTAAGGGAAAATTAATTGAGTGGGGAAGAGAGGATTTGATTGTCAAGGAAAAAGTAGAAGGTAAAAAGGAAAAAGGGGAGGGGATTTGACTTTGTCTGTGTGAATTTTCAATTGAGTTGCTGAAATTCAAAATATTGTTCTTTCTTTATCTGAATATTTTTCTAAATTTGTAGTTCAAAAATATGTTCTTTTTGCCCGGATGGCGAAATTGGTAACCGCGCTAGGTTCAGGGTCTAGTGGGAGTATTCCCTTGGGGGTTCGAGTCCCCCTCCGGGTACACAATGTTGTGAACTTAAGAGTTTTTTATAATTAACCCATTGCTTTAGCAATGGGTTTAGTACGTAAAAGTAATGACATTCAACCGGTTTACCGGTTTCATTATCTCTACAGCACATAAACCGATGAATCGGTTACAGCAATTTTTAGTTTTCTTGTAACCCACTGATGAATCAGTGGGGGGAATCGTAATGATTATTTTCTTAAGTTGACAGCATTTCCGGGTACAAGGCAAAACATCTCTTAAATTTCTCTTTTTTCTCCCGATTATTTTTACTTTTCTTATATTGCAACATTAATCTTAAAGAACGTTAATATTGGCAGCTAAAAAGAATAATATTACAGACAAATCCAATTTTTCAATTTATCTCCCCAAATCACGCTTCGGAATATTCCGTAGATTGCTCCTATCTTCAATATTCATATCAATTGTTCCTTTAATCATCCTCTATTACTACACTACTTCAACTTTGGATAATCTTGAATCGGGAGTTTCAAAACATCTGACAGAAACGATTGACGAAAAAACAAAGCGTACCACGGAGTTACAGGCGTCGTTATTAGCGGGAACGGTTGAGCGGTTTTTGAAAAAATGCGAAAGCGATTTGGACGCACTTGCGGAGTTGGAGCCGTCGGCGAAAAAGTATTCGGAGTTCGACCGCGAACATACGGGCGAGGTCTGGTACAGATTTGATAAAGAAGGGATTCCGATCGATGTTCATAAATATATATCGCTCTATAAGGAAATCAGTTTTGTCGCGCCCGACGGAAAGGAGCTTGTTCGGATTTCCGATTCGAGAATCGTTCCGGAGAATAAACTGAAAAATGTCAGATTTAAGAAAAACACGCGCTATAAATGCGAGGAGTATTTTTCGCGAACAATTAAACTTCCTCCGAAGGAGATTTATGTTTCGCATCTTAACGGTTTTCACGTAACAAGAAAAGAACAGCTTCAAGATTCCAAAAGTTTGGAAACCGCGTTTCACGGCGTCTTTTACGATGGGGTAATCCGCTTTGCCAAGCCTGTTTACAAAGGCGGAAAACTTATCGGTATTGTTGTCCTCGGATTAGATCATCGTCATCTTATGGAATTTACTCAGCACGTTTTGCCCAATAAAACTCAGCAAGTTGTCGCTCCAAGCTACAGTTCGGGCGATTACGCATTTATGTTCGACGACGAAGGGTGGATAATTACGCATCCCAAACTTTGGGATATCAGAGGCGTTTTTAAAAACGGGAAGCCTGTTCCTCCTTATACCGAGTCAAGCAGTAAAAAAGATATTGAACTGGGGAATATTCCGTTCAATCTTGATTATGCCGGATTTATTCATCCCAATTATCCGTATGTGGCTGAGGAAGTCCGCAATAAAGATTCCGGTTCTGTTCTTACGACGAACGTAGGCGGAGTAAAAAAAATTATGGCGTACGCTCCGATAAAGTATTCAAAAGGGGTTTATAAAACAAGCGGTGTTTTCGGCGGAATTACAATCGGGCTTCAGCTACGCCATTTTAACGAGCAGGCAAAGTTTATTTCCAGGGATATCGACAAAGTTCTTTCCTATTACAAAAATGATATCATCTATTATGTTCTGATTATTTTCGGGGTTGCGGTTCTTCTTTCGTTGTTTGTTTCCCGAAACTTTTCGAAACCGATTGTCGAGCTTACGAAATACTCTCAGGATTTCGCTTCGGGCGATTTGGATAAGTACATTTCGATAGAGAGAAAAGATGAAATCGGGACTTTGGCAAGTTCGTTAAACTTTATGGCTTACGAATTATTTCACATGAAAAACGAACTGGAGATTTCGCTTAAAAGCGAAAAGGAGGCAACTAAGGAGGCAAGGGAATATGCTTCGAGGATTGAGTACCAGCTGCGGATTTTTAAGGGAATTCATGAAGTAAGTAATTTGCTGGGAACCACTTTTGATATTGATTCAATTCTTAAACTCATTTTGAAGCACAGCGTTGAAACAATCGGATTTGACAGAGCCGTTCTTTATCTTGTCAGCGAGGATGGAGAATATCTCGAATATAAAGAGATGTACGGATTTACCGATGAGGAAGCCGAAAAATTAAAAGCGTCGAAGTATCGTATTGAAACCGACGAATGTGTTGAGACGAAAACGGCAAGGGAAGGGGAAATTATCTTTGTGGAAGATTTTGAAAAGTTTGAAGGAAAAACTCTTCTTGATAAAAAAATAAGGAAATCGGGAAAGAGCAATTCCTTTATTTACATCCCTTTGAAAACCAAGGATAATGTCATCGGAATCTTAGGCGCGGACAAATACAAAACAAAGTCGTCAATCATGGAAGAGGAAATCGATTCCCTTCATATTCTGGCGAACCAAGCGTCAAGAATAATAGAAATTACAAAGCTGTATCAGAAAATTTTAGAGCAGCGCAACTTTGTATCAGATATCCTCCGGTTTATGCCGAGCGGCGTAATAACGATTAACAGCGACGGTTATGTTACGAGTATCAATGATTCCGCCGTAAATATGCTTAAGCTTGACAAAGACGCGACGCTGCTTAAGAAGAACGAAGTCGTTTTCGGTAAGTACTCCGACTTGCGGAATGAAATTCTAAAGGCAATCGACTCGCAGGGATTTTATTCCAACAAGGATGTGGAAACGACAATAAACGGGGAGAAAAAATACTTTTCAATCTATGTTTCCCCCATTGAAAAAAAGGATGAAGCGGAAAATGAACTCCTTATTATTCTTGAAGACCAGACGGAGCGGAAATTGATAGACGAAGAAGTTAAGGAGATAGAGAAGCTGGCGTTCCTCGGGCGTTTTGCAGCCGGAATTGCCCATGAAATAAGAAATCCTTTAACGGGAATCAGTCTGTTCCTCGATGATTTGCACGATACTTTTGCTTTTGATCAAACTAACGGAAAAGTAATTGAGTTAGCTTTGAACGAAGTGGAGAGACTTGAAAAGTTAGTCAACGAAATTCTTGATTACGCTTCGCCTTCAAAAGGGGAATTGGAGGAAGTCGATATAAATCAAGTGATTGAAGCGGCGCTTACCTTCACTAAAAGTTTTCTGAAAAAGAAGAACATTTCGCTTGAAAAAAAATTACAGCCAGATATTCCCAAGATAAAAGCGATGAAAGATAAGATTGTTCAGGCGGCGCTTAATATTATAATTAACAGCGTTGAGGAACTGGAAGAAAACGGCAAAATTTTTGTTTCAACCGAATATTTAGAAGAAGATACTTCGCTTTATAATTATTATATATCGAGAGGCAAGAAGAGCGGTCCGGGAATTGTGATCAAGATTTGCGACAACGGTAAAGGTATCGATGAGAAAATAATCGGAAAGATTTTTGACCCTTTCTTTACAACAAAAGAGAAAGGGACGGGGCTCGGACTATCAATTACTCATTCGATAATTACGGAACACAACGGAAAAATATTTGTAAAAAACGGCGAAGGTTTTGGCGCTTGTTTTTCTGTCCATTTGCCATTAAATTAAATGTCGGATTTTGATTTCTTTATTTTTTTGTCCATTCACAAAAGGAGTTGAAAAGTTTGAAGAAGTTTATCTGCAATAATTTTTTCCATTTGATTCATTTGTTTTCTGATTAAGGCTGAAAATGGGTAATGAGAAGAAAATAGTTGTAATTGACGACGAAGCTTTTATCAGATTAAATCTCGAAAGAATTTTTCATGAAGGGCAGTACTCGGTTACAACTTTCGAGAACGGGAACTCCGCAATTGAATATCTTAAAGACAATGACGCAAATTTAGCTTTCCTCGATTTAAATCTTCCCGACAGAAACGGTATTGAAATTCTACAAGATATAAAAAAAATTAAGCCCGATTTATTGGTGATAATAATTACAGGATTTGCATCGGTGGAATCCGCCGTTAACGCGCTGAAACTCGGCGCTTATGATTACATTAAAAAACCGTTTAAAGCCGATGCAATTAAGTTGATAACCAAGCTTGCTTTGGAAAGGCAGCTTCTTTCCCGCAGAGTGCAGGAGCTTTCAAAATCGAGGGAAGAAGAAAAACAATCCTTTGAAGAACTTCTCGGAAGCAGCGAGAGCTTAAAACGTTTGCGCGAGCAGATTGAACAATTTGCCAAGTACGACGAGGAAACGGTTTTGATAACGGGGGAGAGCGGCGTAGGGAAGGAACTTGTATCGCGGGCGATTCACCAGAAAAGCCCGAGAAGTAATCATCCGTTTATCGAGATAAATTGCGCCTCGATTCCGGAGAACTTACTGGAGAGTGAACTTTTCGGATATGAAAAGGGGGCGTTTACCGATGCCAAGACTAAGAAAATCGGTTTGCTCGAAAAAGCAAATAAAGGTACAATTTTCCTCGACGAGATTGGGGAGATGAGTCCCGGACTTCAGGCAAAACTTTTGAGATTATTGGAAAATAAACAAATAAGGCGCCTCGGATCAACGGAAAATATTAATGTCGATGTCAGAATAATTGCGGCAACAAATAAAGACTTGCAAGAGGCAATTGAATCAAAGGAATTCCGCAGCGATTTATATTACAGATTAAATGTTTTAAGAATTCATGTTCCTTCCCTAAGGGAAAGAAAAGAAGATATTATAATTCTTGCAAATTACTTTTTGGAAAAAAACAATTTACGCTTCGGAAAGAACATTCTCGGATTTACGCATGATGCGGAAGAACTTTTATCAAATTATGTTTGGCCCGGAAATGTGAGAGAACTTAAGAATGTGATTGACAGAATTTCCATAATGACACACAATGAAGTAGTAGGGAAAGAGGAATTACCGGAAGAAATAAAATTAGGCTTTGAGGGAAACAATAAAAAACATTCAAGTATAAATCTGAGTAGTTTCAATGGAAAATCATTGGATGATATTGTTAGTGAAATTGAAACTGAATTAATCATAAATGCTTTAAAAGAGAGTAACGATAATATAAGTAAAGCCGCACGGCTTTTGAAGATACCAAGAGAAACACTAAGATATAAATTAACCAAATATGGAATTTTTGCCGGTGAAAATTGACCACTTTCGGAGAATTTTCACCAATTTGGTTTCGGCTAAATAAGTGGTTTTGTCTTAATAAAATAAAATGGCTTTTTTTAAGCTAAATAAAAAGAAAATCGGAGATACATATTTTGAAGCTTGGCATACTTATTGTAAGTATTGATTGGGTTTAGGAGTATGTGTTCTCTATTTATTAATTACTAATCAAAAAACTCTAAAAGGAGGATTTATGAAAAAATTATTTTCGATCATGACAGCTCTTCTCGTGATAGGCTTTTGGGCAAACACCAGCGCTCAAGTTAAGATTTCCGGTGATTTGCAAGTACGCCCGCGTTACGACATGAAAGATTACGGCGATTACGGCGGCAAGAAGAATGACATGTATTACATGTTACGCGCCCAAATCAATATCAACGCTAATATTGGCGATGGCTGGTATGGAAAAATTAAATTAGGTCACTTCAACTATGCCGGTTATACTTTTACAAACGGTATTGAAATGACTCATCAATTTTTACCTAATCCGACAGTTAACTTTAATCTTGCTTGCTTTGGTTACAAGGGAGAGAATTTCGGTATTGGAGCCGGTATTTATCCTCTTAACGGAATTGCCGACCCGATGTTAGATATTCACTATTATCCGAATAAAATGGTTGACATTCCATTTGCAATTTATAATTTGAACAATGTTGTAGGTTTCCAGGGCTGGGCTAACTTGGGACCTGGTAAATTACATGCGTCAGCATCATTAATTGGAAACGGATGGTACGAAGAAGATGCAGCGGGAAAAGTTGTTGAAGATTCTCACGATGCGTACGTTCTTGGTTTTGACTATGCAATGAAAGTTGCAGGATTTAAAATTCAGCCAGTATTATACTACACAATGGAAAACGACTCTGTTTCAGCTCCGATAACTTACGGCGTTAATATTGCTACACCTAAGTTTGCCGGATTCGGATTTGGCGTTTCCGCCGGTATGACCTCAAACAATGCTACAGGAACTGCTGAATATAATGGTATGTTGTTACGTTTTAAAGTTACCGGCAAAGTTGGTCCCGGCTCGGTTATTTTCTGGTATGATTATGCAAAAAGAACTGATGTTAAATATAACTCAGATGGAACTGACAGAATTGAAAACTACGGTTACATCTGGGCTGCATATAAGTATAACTTAACAAAGAAAGTATTGGTTATGCCGAGAGTCAGAATCCTTTCTGATAAAATTGACAATGCTAAAGATTTCAGCAGAACAAAAGCTGAAGTTTTATTCATAGCTAAATTTTAATTAATGTTGGGGGAGGTTTTTACCTCCCTTATTTTTTCATCAACCAAATTCAAGGAGGTACGATGAAATTTGGAAAATTATTAATTGCGTTACTCAGCGTTTCTTTCCTATTCAGTTTTAACGGCTGCAGTAAGAAAGACAACGGACCTATCAAAATAGGCGTTATTCTTCCTCTTACGGGAAGCAAAGCTAAGTTCGGAACAATGGAGAAAAATGCTTACGAGTTGGCAAAAGCTGAAATTAACGCTAAAGGCGGTATTAACGGAAGAAAAATTGATTTTGCTTATGAAGACGATACCGGCAAGCCGGATGTAGGTCGCGCAGCGGCGGAAAAATTAATCAATGTTGACAAAGTTCCAATGTTAGCCGGCGGTTATTCGTCATCGGTTACTTTTGCGGCGGCGGCAGTTGCTCAGCAGTACAGAACTCCGTTCTTGGTTAACACCGGTTCTGTAGATAAAATTACACAGCCTGCTGCTTTTAACCTGACAACCAAAGATGGAGATAAATTCTACATTTATCGTATGAATCCTCCTGTTTCGGAATATGCTTCCGGATTGGAAACAATGTTGTCACAGGTTATTAAACCTAAAACCGTTTTCTTAATTCATGAAAACACAACTTTCGGAACGAAGGGAGCAAAATCTTTCGCAAAAACTGCGGGTAAATTAGGTATCAAAGTTCTCGGAACTCAAGCATATTCAAGCGGTACTGTTGATTTCAAACCTATTCTTCTGAACGCGAAGAAAGTTAAACCTGATATGGTTTATATGATTTCCTACGTTATGGACGCGGCAATGTTAATGAAACAGGCTCGCGAATTAAACTTCCAGCCTAAACTTTACGTCGGCGCGGGAGCCGGATTTACAATGCCAGCTTTCAAAGAAAATGCAGGCAAAGCTTCCGAAGGCGTTTTCTCGGCGACATTATGGCACCAAACGCTTCCTATTCCCGGAGCCAAAGCTTTCTATGATAACTATATTAAGAAGTACGGCGGCGACGGTCCTGATTATCACGGCGCTGAAGCTTATTCTGCCGCTTACGTAGTGGCAAATGTTCTGAAACGCTGCAACGGCGATTATTCCAAAGAAAATATTAAAAAAGCTTTGGATAAAACCGATATGATGACAGCTTTCGGTCCCGTCAAATTTACTTCCTACGGTGAAAAAATTCATCAGAATAAAATGACCACTTACGTAGTTCAGTGGCAAAACGGCGCATTAAAATTAGTATGGCCTAAAAACCTTGCAAACGCGCCGATTTATTATCCTATTGATTATAAAAAGATTTGGAAATAATCTGATTTGATCTGTTTTGGTCTGCCCTAACTCAATAGGGCAGACAATTTTTATTTGTTTTTTAGAGAGAAAACTTCTTACAAAATTCCTTTGGAGAAATTATGGAAATGTTTTTGCAATCTTTGATTTCCGGATTGCTGGTAGGCGGACTTTACGCAATAATCGGTTTGGGAATGTCTCTGATCATGGGCGTTCTCAAAATAATTAACTTGGCGCACGGTCAGTTAATGATGGTTGCCATGTATGTGTCTTGGTCGGCATGGAATTACTTGGGTATCGATCCTTACTTATCAGTGGTTCTGTCGGTTCCTTTTACATTTTATTTAGCAAAGTTTTTGAGTAAATATTTACTCAACCCATTAATTGAAAAGGATTCGATTTTACCTGAGAACCAAGTATTGATGACCGTCGGTATCGGAATGGTATTAGTTGAACTTGCGCGGTTTTTATTTACGTCGGATTATCGTTCGGTTCAAACCAGCTATACCGGACAAGCTTGGGATTTAGGCGGCGTGTCAATCAGTATTCCGCTTTTAATCGCGTTTATTGTTTCTCTTTTATTGACCGCCGGATTATTTTATTTATTGATGAAAACCGACTTGGGGCGTTCAATACGGGCGACCGCTCAGGACAGACTGGCTGCTTCCTTAATGGGAGTTAGTGCGGAAAAGATTACGGTTTTAACCTACGGAATCGGCAGCGCATTGATTGCCGCAGCCGGAACGTTTTTTCTCCCGATTTTCTATCTTTATCCGGATGTCGGTCCTGAATTTACAGCCAAAGCGTTTGTGATTACAATTCTCGGAGGACTCGGTTCTACCGTGGGCGCAATAACCGGCGGTATCGTTCTTGCGTTGGCGGAAACGTTCGGAGCTACTTATCTTTCCTCCGGATATAGAGACGCTTACGGATTAATTATTTTTCTCCTGGTTTTAGTCTTCTTACCGGGAGGATTAAAAAGTTTAACGAAAGTGTAGGTAGATTATGCATAATGATAAATTTATCAGTAAATCGGAAATCGGCATTTTTATTTTTGCCTTGGCGCTCCCTTTTATCTTTGACTTTTCTCCCTACATACAAGGTCTTCTGATTTTTGTGGTATTGTGGGTAGTGCTGGGAACATCGTGGAATCTTCTTGCCGGTTATACGGGACAAGTTTCTTTTGGTCATGCGGCGTTTTTCGGGATAGGCGCTTATGCTGCCGGTGTGCCGTTTTTCTTATTCAAAGTTTCTCCCTGGTGGGGCTTATTGTTCGGCGGAATTACGGCGGTAATTCTCGGTTATTTACTCGGAATTGTCGTTTTCCGGTTACGGGGTCCCTACTTTGCGCTGGGCACATTGGCTGCCGCAGAAATTTTGCGCATCGCATTCGGGCAGGAGGAATGGCTTACCAACGGTCATAACGGAATTCTTTACATGACTACATGGGTAAGTAAATATCCTTATTACTTCATCATTCTCGCAATTGCCGCGGGAACTATTTTAACCGTAAAAGTGGTGATGAGACGGAGAGAAGGTTATTATTTCCTTTCGATTCGCGAAGATGAGGATGCGGCTTCCGCAATCGGCATCAACGCCAGTAAGTATAAAAATATTTCTATGGGCTTATCTTCATTCTGGGCTGGAATGGCGGGCGCATTTTACTTTATATATATGGGATTTATTGATCCCGAAACTGTGTTTGCTCTTCATAACATCTCGATTATTTCAATCCTGGTCGGTATTATCGGCGGAGTAGGTACTATTTGGGGACCTGCAATCGGAGCAATTATTATGGTTCTGCTGCAGGAGACGTTTCGTTCCGCTTTCTTCGGATTCGCTCCGCAATGGGTTTCCGGAATGCACGCTTTTGTTTTCGGACTGCTGGTTATCTTCGTTATTCTTTATTTACCCGGCGGAGTAGTAGGAGATTGGGATTTGATTAGAAAAAAATTGCATCTGAAAAGAAAGTCGGAGATGAAAAAATGAGCATACTTTCATTAAAAAATGTAACTAAAAATTTTGGCGGACTTACCGCAGTTAACAACGTCTCTTTTGATGTCGAGGAAGGAGAAATACTCGGATTGATTGGACCTAACGGAAGCGGTAAAACTACAATTTTTAATCTTATAAATCATTTCTTCCCTGTTTCGTCCGGAGATATTATTTTTAAAGGAAATAATATTACACATAAAAAAACACACGAAATAGCAATGCTCGGAATCGGGCGGACTTTTCAAGTGGTAAAACCTTTGAAAAGATTATCCGTCGCTGATAATATTATGGCAGCCGCTTTTTCAAGGGAATCGACTTTTGAAGGCGCAAAAAGAGTTACGAGAGAAGTTCTTGAATTTACACATCTCGACCATGTTGCACATCAAAAAGCGGGCGGTTTGCCGATTGCGGGAAGAAAAAGACTGGAAATTGCCAAAGCTCTTGCAACAAGACCGACACTTCTGTTGCTTGATGAAACAGCCGCGGGATTAAATCCGGCGGAGTTGGATGAAGCGATTGATATCATTAGAGCAATTCGTTCCGACTTGGGAATAACCATTATTATCGTTGAGCATATAATGAAAGTTATTATGAATATTTCGGATAGAATTCATGCAATTGCTTACGGAACAACTATTACGGAAGGTAGTCCGGCTGAAGTAGCGGCAAACCCGACCGTAATCGAAGCATATTTAGGAAGCGATTATCATTAGGAGAAAAATTTCATGCTAAAATTAGAAAATGTAGATATGAGTTACGGCGACCTTCAAGTGCTTTGGGATGTTTCCTTTGAAGTGCACGAAGGCGAAATTGTTGTTCTTGTAGGAGCAAACGGCGCCGGAAAATCATCTATTATAAAAACTATATCGGGGCTTCAAAAAGTATCCAACGGAAAAATTACTTTTAACGGAGGCGATGTAACAAATCTTAAACCGGAAGATATTCTTAAAAAGGGATTGGTGCATGTTCCGGAAGGAAGGCGTCTGTTTAACGAAATGACTGTTGAAGAAAACCTGATAATGGGAGCTTTGTGGGGAGAGGCAAAAGAGAAGCGAGCCGAAACCATGGAGATTTGCTATGACTTGTTTCCTAAACTGCGCGACAGAAGAACGCAGTTAGCGGGAACGTTAAGCGGCGGCGAACAGCAGATGGTTGCCGTTGCCCGAGGATTAATGGCTAAGCCGAAACTTTTGATGTTCGATGAGCCGAGTTTAGGGCTTGCCCCCGTGCTTGTTCAGGATATCTTCGATATTATTAAAAGCGTCAGGAAACAAGGGATTACAGTTCTTCTTGTTGAGCAGAATGTTCAGGCTACATTGAAGTTCTGCGACAGAGCTTATGTACTGGAAAACGGAAAAATCGTTATGGAAGGTACAGGACAACAATTACTGAACGACGACCATGTTAAAGAAGCATTCTTAGGAATATAAATTAGGAGCATAAAATGTTAGTCAGAAAATGGATGAGTAAAAATCCGATTACAATTGATATTAACGATACTCTTACCGAGGCGGTCGAAACTCTCAAAAGGAACAGAATCAGACGTTTGCCGGTAATGAAAGATGGCAAACTCGTAGGGATAATTTCCGACAGGGATTTGAAAGAAGCGTCTCCTTCAAAAGTTACTTCTCTTGACGTTTGGGAGGTCCATTATCTTCTTTCCAAAATAAAAATTAAAGATATTTACAAGAAAAATCCTTTTACAATCAGAGATGATTCAACGATTGAAAAAGCGGCTGTGCTCATGTTCGATGAGAAAATCGGCGGATTGCCTGTTGTTGACGGAAAGGGCGATTTGGTCGGAATGCTTACCGAACACGACGTTTTTAACGCTTTGATTAGAATTACCGGCGCAAGAGTTCCGAGTTACCGCGTATCGATGTGCTTGCCTGACGAAGGGGGAGCAATCAAGGAAGTCTGCGATATTCTCGATAACTACAAACATAAGTGTATCAGTATCTTAAACACTTATTACGAAGTGCGGGAAAATCGACGTTCGGTAATTATCCGCTTCCAGACCGATAAAGAAAATATAGATAAAATTATTGCTCAGTTGGAAGATAAGTTTGAAAATGTACAGATGATTGAAGAACTTTAAGATTAAATAATCTGATAAAAATGAGAATAGCCCTTTGTTGAAAAGGGCTATTTTGTTTTGATCCTAAATTGTCATTAGAAAAATTTTTTTGCTCTAAAAACTCGAATAACAAAAATTCTTTTGTAGCGTAGATTGCTTGCAGTCTGCGAAAAAAAATAACGCTAAATTATTAATTGCCACAGATTGACCGTTCACAAGCTCACTAATCAATCTGTGCTACAAGTAGAACAAGTTTGATTTTTAAGATTTTCCTATCTGTTTTTTGTCTAAACTTCACATTTTTACGTCAGTCAACTTATTGTTTTTTATAATTTAGCTCATCTATTCCCTAAAGGCGGTCATTAGAAATTTTCAGCCTATTGACAATTTTGAGTTTAATCTTTCGCCGAAATCAATTTGACATCCTCAAGGAAAGGAAATTTTTTCCTAATTTTATTCACTTCCTCAATGTCAATATCAAAAACAATAATTTTCTCGTCATTGTAATTTCTAACCAAATCTTCGCCCGCCGGGGAAACCACGCAACTTGAGCCGCTGTAACTGTTGTATGGGTCGTCTCCGGTTCGGTTAACGCCGATAAAATATGAGAGCTGCTGGACCGCTGTAGCTTTAGTGATCAATTCCCAATGCGCGATTCTCGGAACGGGCCAATTGGCAATGTTTACAAGGACTTCAGCTCCTTTAAGAGTTAGAAGTCTGTAGAGTTCGGGAAAGCGTAAATCGTAACAAATCGAAAGTCCGAAATGAACATCCTTGATTTTGGTTACAACAACTTCTTTCCCGGCGGTAAAATATTTATCTTCGTTTGTCATAGAGAAAGGATGTATTTTGCGGTAGCGCGCTTTTATCAGTCCGTTCTCGTCAAAATGAATCAGCGTGTTGTAAAACTTATTTTCATATTTTTCAATCAGTCCGCCGAAGACGTTGATTTTATAATCGGCGGAGAGCTTAAGGAAATAACGCATCGATTCTCCGTCAATTTCTTCGGCAAGATTTTCAACATTCATGGAAAATCCCGTAAAAGAAAGTTCCGGAAAAATTAGTATTTCAATTTCACTAAGATTAATCTTTTCAAGAAGGGAATTTACTTTTTTGATTGATTTTTTTTTGTCTTCCCAAATGGGAGAGAACTGTACAAGCCCGATTTTCATTTTTTGTTTTCCCGAATTAATTCACAAAATCTGTTTTAATTTTATATAATTTAACTCAGAAAGACAAATCAAAAATCAATGATTTTATTTATCGCTCTATTCGTCAATCATGCTTCCTAATTGTTCGAAACAGCAACCTTTAAGGTACTTGTTCCTTAAAGACTGGATGCTTGTTTATTTTTACCTTCAAGGAGCAAGCGCCTTGAAGGTAATTTACTCCAGAAAAAACATAATAAATTCATCAGTATCTGCGACTCATTAATGTTAATTCAACCGCGAACTCAATTATAATTCACTCCGCCACGGCGGATTACAATTCACTATTCACCAAATAGATTTATTAATAAAATACATGTTCCGTTCTTTTTGCGGGAAGGATCTAAACTGTCAGACTTAATAAACAACACGCCGTCATTGCGAGCGAACGGAGTGAGCGCGGCAATCTCCTAAATATTCAACTTCAACAGCAAAATCGCTTTTTGAATATTCAGCAAATGTATGTTTTCCGGTGAGATTGCTTCGTCGCTCCACTCCTCGCAATGACGCTGACTATGACGAGACGGCGTTGTCATTGCGATCGAAACCCAAAAACCTTTCGCAGTGGATCAAAAATCAATGATTTTATTTATCACTCCATTCGTCAATCATACTTTCTATTTGTTCGAAACAGCAACCTTTAAGGTACTTGTTCCTTAAAGGTTGGATACTCGTATATTTTTACCTTCAAGGAGCAAGCGCCTTGAAGGTAATTTACTTCAGAAAAAAACATAATAAATTCATCAGTATCTGCGTCTCATTAATGTTAATTCAACCTCGAAGGCAATTATAATTCACTCCGCCACGGCGGATTACAATTCACTATTCACCAAATAGATTTATTAATAAAATACATGCTCCGTTCTTTTTGCGGGAAGGATCTAAACTGTCAGACTTAATAAACAACACGCCGTCATTGCGAGCGAACGGAGTGAGCGCGGCAATCTCCTAAATATTCAACTTCAACGGCAAAATCGCTTTTTGAATATTCAGCAAATGTATGTTTTTCGGTGAGATTGCTTCGTCGCTCCACTCCTCGCAATGACGCTGACTATTACGAGACGGCGTTGTCATTGCGATCGAAACCCAAAAACCTATCGCAGTAGATCAAAAATCAATGATTTTATTTATCGCTCCATTCGTCAATCATGTTTTCTATTTGTTCGGCGTGCAGTTCCGATTTTTCGTACATCCCGGCGGCAAGTCTCTGGCGCTGAGCTTCGTACAAAATAACTGCTGTCGCAACCGAAACATTTAAGCTTTGTATCATTCCGTGCATAGGAATATAAATTAAGCCGTCGGAAAGTTCCGCCGCTTCATCGGAAACGCCTCTGTGCTCGTTTCCCATCACGATCGCAACCTTTTCGGTAAAATCGACATCGTAAATATTTTTCGCGGTTTTATCAAGCAGAGTTGAATAAATTTTAAATCCTTCTTTTCTGAGCGAAGCAAAGCATTCTGCAGTATCGGAAAACCGTTCCTTCTCAATCCACTTATTGGCGGAGGAAGATGAAATTCTGCTTATTTTCGGGAAAGATTCCGTATTGTAAAGGAGCAAGATTTTCGGGACGCCTACCGCGTCGCACGTTCTGAATATCGCGCTTACATTGTGCGGGTCGTGAACGTTTTCAATTACAACGCGCAACGAATGCTGACGCTCGTTTACAACGCGAGTAATTTTATTCAATCGTCTTTCGGTTAAAAATTCTCTCATCGTTTGTTGAAAACAAGTTTGTAAATTGTTTGGTTATTTTCTTTGCGTGCTAAATCGATTTTTATCTTTTTTTTATCTTCAAGCCCGAGGTAGAACATCAGCAGTTCGATAACTTTCTCGATCGCTTCATCCTCTGTGTGCGCCCAGCTTTCGGCTTCGTTGAGTGAAGGAATCTTAGCGTCAAATCCGTCATCGGTTTTGGTAACAACTAAATCCAATATCATTAATAACCTTTCGAGTTGTCCGTTTGTCCCGTGGCAATCTTAACGCTTGCGCTCGCGCCTATTCTGTCCGCGCCGCTTGCAATCATCTTTTGCGCGTCCTCTGCCGAGCGGATTCCACCTGACGCCTTAACGCCCATCGCGCTTCCCACAACGTACTTCATCAAAGCCACGTCGCCGGCGGTTGCTCCGCCTTTGCTGAATCCGGTGGATGTTTTAACGAAATCTGCGCGGGCTTCTTTTGAGATTAAACACGCTTTAACTTTTTCTTCGTCTGTAAGTAACGCCGTTTCGATAATCACTTTGCATATTGCCCCATGTTTATGCGCGGCGCGCACAACTTGGTTAATGTCATTAAAAACATAATCAAAATCGCCTGCTTTCAATTTGCCAACATGAATTACCATATCAATTTCTTCGGCGCCTTCTTCGAGAGCCTGCTCGGCTTCCCAGCGTTTAACTTCCGTTGTAGTAGCGCCGAGAGGAAATCCGATAACCGTACAGACTTTAACGTCTGTTTCTTTTAAAATTTCGTAGCTCTGTTTTACATAGCTCGGGTTAATGCAGACCGACGCGAAATGGTAATCGCGGGCTTCATGGCAAAGCTTTGTAACATCGTCCGGAGTCGCTTCGGGCTTTAGAAGCGTGTGATCAATCATTCTCGCGATATCTCTGTTCGGCAATTCGTCCCCGATTCCGGGTCCCGCCGCGATTCTATCGGCGCCGGTTTGAATAATATTCTGAACGGCTTCCGGCTGGTCAACAATATTTCTTTCCCAGCCCTCGCACGTGTTGTATGTGCAGTAAAAATCATGTAAAGCTTTTTCGGTAAAAACTTGATTAACTACTTTGTCGATTAAAGAACTTCCCATAATCTAAATCTCTTTTTGTTTGATAAATGCATTATAAGTATTTTGGAGGAGCATTGCAATAGTCATTCTTCCAACGCCGCCGGGAACGGGAGTAATGTAAGCCGCTTTTTGAGAAACGGAATCAAAATCAACATCGCCTACAATTTTATATCCTCTTTTGCTTTCGGGCGAGTTAATTCTGTTGATGCCTACGTCAATAACGGCAACGCCTTCCTTAACCATTTCTGCGGTAATAAATTTGGGTTTGCCTATCGCGGCGATAAGAATATCAGCCTGTTTGGTGAATTGTGAAATATCTTTTGCGGCGGAGTGAACAATCGTAACAATTGAATTGGCATTCTCCTTTTTCTGAAGCAGCATATTGGCAATGGGTTTGCCGACTATGTTGCTTCTTCCCACTACTACAACGTGCTTTCCCGCTGTTTCAATTCTATACCTTCGCAAAAGCTCAATTATTCCGTACGGCGTGCATGGATAAAAAGTCTCCAGTCCGATTACCAGTTTTCCCACATTTACCGGATGAAAACCATCCACATCTTTTTCGGGAGAAATTGCTTCGATTACTTTTTGTTCTGATATGTGGGAAGGAAGAGGAAGCTGAACCAAGATGCCGTTGAACTCTTCGGTTTCATTGTATTTTTTTACGAGATTAATTAATTCCGTTTCGGTTGTTTTTTCAGAAAGAACTTCCACTACTGAATTCATCCCGATTTTTTCGCAGGCTTTCTTTTTGGAATTCACATAAACCTGCGACGCCGGATTTTCTCCTACTAAAATAGCCGCCAAACCGGGAACGCCGAGTCCTTTTGATTTGGCATTTTCAATTTTAATTTTTAATTCTTCTTTAATCTCGTTTGAAATCTTTTTACCGTCAATAATTGTCATTTCCAATCAACCTCGGTTATTCAACTGTTTTATCAAATTCGGGGATAAAAATTCGTTCGATGCTTTTTGCTCGTCCGCTGTCGGAATCAATCTTGGCAATAATTCCCGCAAGATGTAAATTTTCCAGAGCGGTTTGATATTTCTGCGGAGTGGAATATAAAAATCTGTTGATGGCGGCTTCGGTTTTCATCCCGATTACGGAATCGTACGGACCGGTCATTCCTACATCCGTGATATACGCCATTCCGTTTGCGGTAATCCGTTCGTCGGCGGTTTGAATATGAGTGTGAGTTCCGACAAATACGCTTACGTCTTTCTCTATAAATGCTGCGAGAGCTAACTTTTCGGCAGTTGTTTCAGCGTGGAAATCAACGAAAATGTTTTTCGTCTCCTGCTTGATTCTTTTCAAAATTCTTTCGGCGGCGCGGAAGGGGCAGTCGATAGTCGGCATAAAAGAGCGACCCTGTAAGTTTAGTACGGCAACTTTACCTTTCTTGGTTTCGGCAATGTAGTAGCCGTTTCCGTAAGTCCCGAAAGGATAGTTCAGCGGACGCAGAACCTTGTTGTTCTTTTTCATATACTCCTGAGATTGATGCCTGTCCCACGAATGATTTCCTCCGGTGATTACATCCACTCCGAGGTTAAAGAGTACGGACCCTTCTTTCTCCGTGCATCCTTTTCCGTCCGCCGAGTTTTCGGCGTTTACGATTACCAAGTCGGCGTTGTGCTTTTTTATCAGTCCGGGCAGCCAGGTTTCCACCATATTCATTCCCGGCGTTCCGACAATATCTCCGATAAATAAAATATTTATTAACATAAATTCCTTTGTTTTCTTCAGTTACTGAGAGGTTTGATTTTCAATTATAATAAAAATTTAAACTATTAATATATCGAAAAGAGCCGAATAATCGGCACAAGTTTCAGCGCTTGTTCAAAATTTTTTGATGAAACGGAACTGTATTTTTCATGAAAGGCGGATTAAGAATGAAAAACGGGACGCTGATTATTTTGGTCCTATTATGATTGACGCTGATAAGGATCAATGAGTTTCATAACTTTTACCGGAAATATTTTTTATTGTTTATCCTGATTGCGGTAAACCGAAAGGTAGAAAGGAGCAGAGGTTTAATGGCGCAAAGGTAAAAATTTATGAACCTCAGCTACTCCGTGGCGGATTATCGCTACAGACGGTTAAAATATTTTTCTGTATTGTTGTAATCGTCTAACTGCTCCTTAACAAATTCAATATACTTTGATTCCTTAAATGAAAACCACTTCTCTCTATATTCAAGATAATTCTCAAGAATATCCTTAAAATTTCTAAATGGTTTTGAAAGACTCAATCCCAATTCAAGCTTGTTTTTTATCTCGCTATTGTCAAGAGTTTCAACAAATTCTTCCATTACGCGAAATGCTTGACGAGAATCCATCGGTTCAAATTCAATATACGAATCGAAATTTTTTTCGATTTCATTTATATCATCTTCCCATAATTCTTCTTCCGCATAAATGTGATGGTCAAAATTGATTAAGGATTTAATTTCTTTTGTAACTTTATTGACGTAAACATTCATACCTATATCAAGTTCACTGGCAATTTCTTTTATTTGTTCATTATTTAAATTGACTTTTTCCATAATAATCACCTTTGTTTTATGAACATATAACGGAATCGCTTTTCACCCGTCCGCTTTGAACGACTTTGCTGACACCGTTTGTTAAAAAATTAATTATTAATTCGATTCTCATTTTAGTAAAATAAATTAAATTATTTTCATTTTTAATTAAGCGGTTTACAGTAAAATTAACTTTATCTATTTGCCTACTATTCTGTAGGAGTACGAGACTTAAAAGAGATTATGATGATCTTCAACTATCGTAAATACTGATTTCGCAAATCTTCAGTTATATGTAATCATAGTTATGAAATATCTAATATGTTTTTCATAATACGGTAGAGGTTTACCGATTTCTTTTTATATTTTTGACATTGTTTCTTTATCTTATAGGTTTCTTTTACCAATCTTATTGAAGTTTTATCAACTTGGTGAAAATTTACATTTGCAATTGCACCAAGAATAAATTTATTATTATCAAAAAAATAAATAGTCTGGTGAAAGTCATCTGTTTTCTTAAATAATATGAGTACACCGTTTGCATTATAGAAATACTCCTCTTTTAGGGATATAGTGCCGCCAGGTTCACTATTTAAAATCGTTTTTCTTAACACCCCATTTTGGAAATAAAAATCAACTGAACCGCTAACCTCAGTCGTAACACCTTTTGGGTCATCATTTTTTGACCAACCAAAAGATTGAATTTCTCCGTATTGTTTTTTAGCAATCATTGTATCAATTTTAGAAACTTGGTATGTGATAAAATCAATTTTTTCCAAATTATATTTAGTTGATTGTGCAAGCAAAAGGTTGCTATAAAAAGAGAAAAGAACTATTAAAAAGATCATCAATTGTGTTTGTTTATAACTTTTCATATTAAACCTCCAAGTTTTATTGTCTAAATGATTTACTTAGTCGAAATATCGATAATATTTGTTTAATTCGGCGATGCCCATTAATAACCTCATTTTTGTAAAATAAATTAGAAAATTTTCAGCGTTAAATCAAGCGGCTTTAGGCGAAATTTATTTTTCAGGTTAGCACACCTCGTATTCCGCCAAGTCGGACTTCTGAATATCTAACCTCACTATTTAAACTGTTTTTGAATATTTATCAATTGTAAGTTTTCTGGTGAGTCAGTCAAGGCGGAGCTTCAGTCGCATTCTGCGGGTTTGCAATGACGAGGCGGCATTTATGACAAGATAAAGGTTGGATTTCCCGTCTTTCGTTTCACGTTTTACGTTTCACAAAGCAGCGTACAAAACTGTTTCGGTAATTGGAGAAAAACACCTTTGGGATTTGACTATTTATGATTAATTTTAATGTTTAAAATTAATTATTAACTGAATTTATTAATAAAAAATGGTTTAATGATATGGCTTATAAAAATCCTAATTTAAATAATAATGCAGCTCCGAGCGGACAATCGGAATATCTTCCCGGAGTTAAAAATACAATAGCAGTTGCCTCCGGAAAAGGGGGAGTAGGTAAAAGTACTGTAGCTGTTAACTTAGCTATCGCAATGGCAAAAGATGGCGCAAAAGTCGGCTTAATCGACGCGGACTTATACGGACCGAGTATCCCTATGATGCTTGGAATTAATGAAAAACCTGAAATGGAAGTTATCGACGGGAAGCAGAAAATCAAACCGATTGAAAATTACGGAATCAAAGTAATGTCAATCGGATTTTTAATTGACGACAACGATCCCGTTATCTGGCGCGGCGCAATGGCGAGCGGCGCAATCAAACAATTTATGTCGGATGTAAATTGGGGCGAACTTGATTATCTGATTTTCGATTTGCCTCCAGGAACGGGCGATATTCAACTGACGATAGCGCAAACAATTCCGATGACCGGCTCGATTATAGTTACAACGCCTCAGGACGTTTCGCTGATTGACGCTAAGAAAGCTCTGAAGATGTTTAGAAAGGTTAATGTTCCCGTACTCGGCGTTATCGAAAATATGAGCTATTTTGTCGCTCCCGATACCGGCAACAGATACGACATCTTCGGCGTAGGCGGCGGCGAAAAATTAGCCGGCGAGTTGGAGACTAAATTCTTGGGAGGAATCCCGATTGATATTTCCATACGCGAAGGCGGCGATTCTGGGAAACCGTTTGTAATTCAAAATCCCGATTCCGAATACGCTCAGAAATTTATTGAAATCGGTAAAAATCTTGCCGAGCAGGTTAAAATTAAAAATGCGGCTGCAAGTAAAATTGAAATTAAATTATAAATGCAAATCTCATTTGAAGATGTAAATAAAACGTTACAGGAAGTTCGCCCTTATCTTTTGGTAGATGAAGGGGACATCGAACTGATTGAAGTAACGGAAAAAAATATTGTCAAAGTTAAGCTGTTGGGCGCTTGCGCAGAGTGCCCAATGGCTTCTATGACATTACGCGCCGGAGTGGAAAAAGTTTTAATGCAGAAAATTCCGGCAATTAAAAGAGTAGAAGCAATTAACCTTTAAGAAGAGGGAATTATGAGAAAAAAAGTAATAGCCGGCAACTGGAAAATGAATAACGATATTTCCGGTTCAGCGGAACTGATTTCGGGTATCATTAATAACATTGATTTTTCAAGGGTAAACTCGGACGTGATAGTTTGTCCGCCATTTACATCGCTTGAAACAGCTTCAGAGCTTGTAAAAAATACTCCGATAAAAGTCGGAGCGCAAAATATGTTTTTTGAAGATAAGGGAGCTTTCACCGGCGAGATTTCAGCAGCAATGCTGTTAAGCGCAGGGTGCGATTATGTAATACTCGGACACAGCGAACGCCGCGCAATTTTTAACGAATCCAACGAGTGGATAAACAAGAAGATTCATAAAGCGTTATCTTCAGGATTAAAACCGATATTCTGCGTCGGTGAGACTTTGGAAGAACGCGAAAGCGGAGTTATGAAGGACGTCCTTAAAAAGCAGATTACAGAAGGGCTTACGGGAGTTACTTCAAATCAGATGGAAGAAGTGATTGTGGCGTACGAACCGGTTTGGGCTATCGGTACCGGAAAAACAGCTTCTCCGGAGCAAGCGGAAGAAGTACATAAATTCATCCGTGATTTGATTACCAAAATGTACAATAAGGATGTGGCTGATAATTTGGTAATTCAGTATGGCGGAAGCGTTAAGCCCAATAATGCTGCGGAGCTTTTATCCCAGCCGAACATAGATGGCGCTCTGATAGGAGGAGCGGCTTTGAAAGCCGATAGTTTTATTGATATTATTTACTCTGCGGAATTATAGATTTTTTTCGTCGAGGAATGTCTTTGACGGCAAGAGTTTACATTTTAGATTCTCTTGCCGCAGGGAATATTTCTTTATTGCATTAGGAAAACAAATTGAACTGCGTTCGCAGTTCTTGTGATTTTGGGGTAGCTCTTTTCTATGGGTTTCACCCATAGTTATTCTCAATTAAAGCGCTTCGCGCTTTTGGAAAAGAACGTTTGAATTTTTGAATTGCGCGACTAAAAAAAAACAAAATGTAACAATTTCGATTTGGAATCAGTAACTGCGAAGCAGTTAAATTCACAATAGCCCCGAATGCAATTCGGGGATAATGGAAGAAAGGGAAAACGCCAACTGCGAAGCAGTTGAATTTAAATAGAATTGGTTCCAGTTCAAGCTAATAACACATTGGTTTAGATTAAATATTTTTCATCGTATGTAATATTAAACTCGTCTAATATTCTTTTATATTCATCGACAAACGATTCACTTTTATGATGTTCAGACTGATTAATAATATATTTCATTAAATCTTCTTTCGCATCTATGGAATAAGTAAAAGCTCCGTATCCGATTTGCCAACCACTAAATTTGGGGAATATTTTATTTTCTTTTATCATAAGTGAACTTGAGACTTTAATATTTTTGATAAAATCCGATAGAGCGACAGTAGGATGTAAATGCGTTAAAATGTGTATATGATCTTCAACTCCGTTGATCCGATAAAGATGAGATTTTTGGTTCTTTACTACTCCCCAAATATAATTGAAAAGCTCATGTCTGTTTGTTTCAATTAACGATTTTTCTCTGTTCTTCGTCGAGAAAATTATTTGATAAAGAATTTGCGTGTAAGTTGACATTTTTCCCTCGATTTGTTTTTACAAAAATATAAAAAATAAATTGAACTGCGTTCGCAGTTCTTGTGATTTTGGGGTAGCTCTTTTCTATGGGTTTCACCCATAGTTATTCTCAATTAAAGCGCTTCGCGCTTTTGGAAGGCTAATGTTGAATTTTTGAATCTTGCGGTTTGCAAAAGAACTAAGCCGAAAAACTTATATATGAACAAACTAACTGCGAAGCAGTTAAATTCAATTGTTCCCGAATTTCGCAAAAAATCGAAACCGAACAGTCAGCATTTGAAGTTATCAACTGCGAAGCAGTTAAATTCACAATAGCCCCGAATTTAATTCGGGGATAATGAAAGAAAGGAGAAACGCCAACTGCGAAGCAGTTGAATTGACGGGAACACATCTTATTATTAAATCAAATTCGAGGTTGCAGTTTTATTTGCTCAAAGGTTTTTGTCTTTAGGCATTAAATATTAAACTGCTTCAAGCTTGTGGAAGAAAACATTTTGATTTTCGAATTTAACGGTTTACAAAAGAATGAAACACGACAATAACCATTCAAAATTTTTCATCCATTCTTTCGCCAAGAACTATTCCATGTTAACATAAACTAAAAAAGCCGAGAAAAAATCTCGGCTTTTTTAGTTATATATAGAGTTTCGTCTCTTACTTCATCAGAATCATTTTCTTGGTTGCAGAGTAACTTCCAGCTTTTAAGCTGTAGAAGTAAACGCCGCTTCCTAATTTTGATGCGTCGAAGTGGTATTCATAATTTCCTGTATTGAGCTGACTGTTAACCAAAGTTGCAACTTTCTGTCCCAACAAGTTATATACAGCCAATGTTACCATTCCGCTCTGAGGTATCGAGAACTTAATTGTTGTCGTAGGATTGAACGGGTTCGGGTAATTCTGTCCCAATTCAAATCTTACAGCTGTTCCGGTACCATCGTTAACGCCGTTCATTTGAGGACCTGCTTCCCACTGGTCAGATTTATCTTCCTGCGGCGTCCAATGGTCTTGCGGCGCGTCGTAAGGCTGTACAAACGTTCTCGCGCCTGTCATTGCAATGTAACGCACTCTGTAGGCAAAGTCTGCAAAGCCCGCCGGTTCCGCGTGGAACGCGCCGTCTGCGTCGCTGAAGCCGTAACGATATTCAAAGCCGTTCCATGCCGGTCCGGTTACGCTTAAAGTTGCAGTGTAAATCATATCGCCGTCCGGGTCGGTTAACATTACTTCTCTCATATCGTCTCTGTCAACCCAGCCCATTAAGTAAGTAAATGCCGGTTCTTCGGCTACCCACCATACCGTGTCGGTTGCCGGATTAAATGTAGGCACCTGAATCTGGTCGTTCGCCGCGTCTGTCATATCAACCGAGAAAGTGATTGATACGGTTTCGCCTGCCGGCACTACCCAATCGGGATTTACATCATCGTAATAAACCGGATCGATTGTCTGGTCGTCAGTGCCTGCAAATGCAACGTCTCTGTTGCCGCCGCCCTGACTGAACGGACGTTCATAGCCGTCTTTCCACATCGAAGCGGTATCGGCTAAGTTTACAAAGAATTTATACGGTTCGTCAGTTCCTACCACTTCCTGCGTAAACGCAATTGTTCTGAACCATTGGTTCGGATCGAGGAAGTTCTGATCCATCGGGTCTGAGTCGCCCCAGCCGTTAAAGCTGCCGCGTACTTTTAGTGAATCGGAAGCGTTATCAAAAATACCGACCTCGCTCATAACGCTCATATCAACGTTAAACGTAATGTTGCCGTCTGCGAAGTCTTGTCCAGGTTCAACATTATCCCAATATGCGAAATAGCTGTTTTCGCCATCTATCGGAGTAAATGTACGGTTGTCAACGCTTTCCCATTCGTAGTTGGTTGAGCCTTGGTCGCCGTAGATAAATTTGAAGTATAAAGTTTCTCCGCCGGTTAATGTATCAACCGTTACGGAATATGTAGAATCGCCAT
>WGCV01000034.1 GCA_015493615.1 Melioribacteraceae bacterium | reverse complement strand
TTAAGAACTGATGAAATGAAAAACCTCCGAACTTGTCCCGACTGCCTTTCGTTGGGAATTACCCCGCCGACATTCATTAGTAAAATCCTTTCAGAGATTATTCTTTTCAGCCTATCTCCCTTTTTGGTTCTGGCTTGTCCAGGTTAGGTTTATATAAAAAACGCGAGCCCCGCTCTTTTTGCGGAAAGAAGTTAAATTGTAATGCCAAAGATTCTTTGTCTCAGATAGAACTACTCAAAATCAGTTAAAAAATTAATCAGTGTATAATGATTAATTCCTTTATAATTGTCGAATGAAATTTTATCCATGCTTACAATTATTTTTTCATAATTATCATTAATTGCCAATAAATTACCGAATTCCCTCTCTATTGTTTTTTCATCGGAAAGTAAATAACTGACTTGGACATAAACCGTTTTATTCTTTTTTTGAGCTACAAAGTCTATCTCGCGATCGCCAAGCGCTCCGATTTTAACATCGTATCCTAAAAAAATTAAATGTGCAAAAACTGCATTTTCAATTATCTTTGAAATATCTTGCGCCCTAAAACCGATTAATGAATTTCTCAAGCCGATATCTTCAAAATAATATTTTTCGTTGACTTCAAAAATCTTTTTTCCCTTAATATTTATTCGTTTAACTTTTTCAACTAAATATGTGGAAACCAGCAAACTCAGATAGTTCACAACAGTATTTACTGGAATCTTAATTCTTTGACTTTTAAGATATTCGCTTATTCGATTCGCCGAAATTAGGTTTCCGGTGTTCTCAGCCAAATATTCCGACAGCTTAAATAGAAAATCAACGTTGCGCAGGCTGTAACGCGCAATAATATCTTTCAGTAACACAGTGTTGAAAATATCCTTGAGATATGAGAAAACTATTTCTTCTTCAAGAGCAAGATTCTTTAAATACGGCATTCCCCCGAAACGCAGATATTTCATCAGAGAGTCGTCATTATTTGGAAGATTATGGAAAATTAAAAATTCCGTAAATGAAAGAGGATTAACTTTTATCTCGATGTATCTTCCCGATAAATGCGTAGCCAATTCACTCGAAAAAAGTTTTGCATTACTCCCTGTAATATAAATATCAACATTTTCTCTCTTATTTAAATCACGAAGAACTTTTTCAAAATTTTTTATATCCTGAATTTCATCAATAAATATATAGTTAAAGGTTTCAGTTAGATTTTTAACAATATAATCGTACAAACTTGCGTCATCATTAATGAAATCAAATTGATAAAGCTCTTTATCAATAAAAATAATATTCGAATTCGGTTCGGATTCTAAAAATTCTTTTGCAAGATATTTTAATAGATAACTTTTACCTGTTCTTCTTTGACCGACAAGCACTTTTATAATTTCTTTTTTTATAAAAGGTTCAATTTGTGATAAATATTTTTTTCGAGGTATAATTTTCATTTTGTTTGGATTTTTATTTTAAATATAATTAATAAATCTTAAACAACAAGTGTTTTTATTAGTTATAACTAATAAAAATCACATAAATTAAAGAAGTATTAAGTATAGCTAATAAAAAACGGACTTGGAAAAGAATTACATCTTCAAAAAATTATTCTTTGATATACTCCGATTTCTCCTCGAATCGTTAAATGTCAATTATCCGACAAAATAATAAGAATCAAAGTTTTATCTTTATGGAAATTTTACGTAACTTTTGAAAAATTAAAAATGAAATAAAAAGGAAATAAAATGGTTGAAGTAGGGAAAAAAGCGCCTCAGTTTACTCTTCCGGAAACTAACGGAGGAAAAGTCTCGCTTGCGGATTTTAAAGGTAAAAGAGTTGTACTTTATTTTTATCCGAAAGATAACACTTCTGGATGCACAAAGGAAGCATGCGGTTTCAGAGATGTTTACGGCGAATTTTTACAGAAGAATACCGTAATTATCGGAGTGAGCAAAGATTCGTGCGAATCGCATCTGAAATTTATGCGGAAACACGAGCTCCCGTTTTTGCTTTTATGCGATGAAGATCATAAAGTAATGGAAAAATACGGCGTCTGGGTGGAAAAGAGTATGTACGGAAAAAAATATATGGGAACCGAGCGCGCTACTTTTATTATTGACGAAAAAGGAATCGTAAGAAAGATTTTCCGGAAGGTTAAAGTTGCCAAGCACATCGAAGAAGTAAGAAAGGCGCTGGAAGAATAATGCCGAAAGTTTATATAACACGACGCGAAGTTTTCAGCGCCGCGCACCGCTTGTTTAATCCCGATTGGAACGACGAGAAGAACGAAGATGTTTTCGGGAAATGCAATAACTACTACGGACACGGACATAACTACACGCTTGAAGTGGTCGTAACGGGAGAGCCAAATCCGGAAACGGGATATTTGCTTGATTTGAAAATCCTTAAAAAAATAATCAGAGAAAATGTGATAAGCAAAATCGACCACAAACACTTAAACTTTGACGTTGAGTTTTTGAAAGGTAAAAATCCCACCGCCGAAAACATTGCAATCGGGATATGGAACGAATTAAAAGGTAAAATCCCTTCGGGGAAGTTGTATTCAGTAAAGATATATGAAACGGAGAATAATTATGCCGAATATAAAGGAGAATGAAATAAATATAGAAAAAGTTTCCGGACTTATCGAGTCGCTGCTCAGCGAAGTAGGGGAAAATCCGGAGCGCGAGGGACTTGTAAGAACGCCATACAGAGTGGCAAAAGCGTATGAATTTTTAACTCACGGCTACCGCGCCAATTTGGACGAAATAATTAACGGCGCCGTATTTGAGGAAGACCACAACGAGATGGTTGTTGTCCGCGATGTTGATATGTACAGTATGTGTGAACATCACATGCTTCCCTTTTACGGTAAAGTTCATGTCGCGTATATTCCCAACGGAAAAGTAATCGGTTTAAGTAAGATTCCGAGAATTGTTGAAATATATGCCCGTCGTCTGCAGATACAGGAAAGGATGACAAAACAAATTGCCGATACTTTAATGGAAGTTCTGCAGCCGGAGGGCGTTGGCGTTGTTATCGAAGCGTATCACATGTGCATGATGATGCGCGGAATTCAAAAGCAGAATTCCTTTACCGTAACAAGCGCAATGCGCGGTGTATTTATGGATGATTCGAAAACCCGCAACGAGTTTATGGGATTAATAAGACTTAGAGAACCGAATGACAAATAGAACAAAAGCGGTTTTGATTACGGGAGCCGGCAGCGGAATCGGACGCGAGCTGGCTCTAAAGTTAAATGCCGCAGGCGAGTATGTAATTCTTGCCGGACGCGGCAAAGAGAAACTTTTGGAAACGAAGGAGCATTTGATTAATAAAGATTCTTCAGAAATTCTGTCGCTTGATTTACGAAAAACTTCAGGAATAAAGAAGGCTGTCGATTCGATTAACGAACGACTTTTTATTCACACTCTCGTAAACAATGCCGGAACTACAGTTTTTAAAACCGTTGATAAAACGAGCGAATCAGAAGTTGAGGAAATTCTTGCAACAAACCTTTCCGGCGCAATTTTGCTGACTAAAGCCGTTCTTCCCGAAATGAAAGAGAGAAAGGAAGGGAGAATAATTAATATACTTTCGGTTGCTGCAAATACGATTTTTACCAAGAGCGGAATTTACTCGGCTTCAAAAGCGGGGTTGCTTGCTTTCGCGAATGTTTTAAGGGAGGAAGTAAGAGAGTTTAATATTTCCGTAACCAATGTTTTGCCCGGCGCAACTGCAACTCCCATTTGGGGGGAAGAATCATTGGGAAAATTTTCCCGGTTAATGATGAAGCCGGAAGATCTTGCCGAAGTAATATTAAATTCAACGTTAAACGCCGGCTCCGCCATTGTCGAAGAGCTGGTTGTTCGTCCGATTACAGGAGATATAAAGTAGAGAAAATATTAGCCCCGTTTATTGAATGACTTTTTTATTTACACGAAACTTGGGACAGTCTCATCTTTTCATAATTCCTCCTACTTGTTGAAAATTACAAAAAAATTGTTTAATTAATTTCTTCTGCCGAGATAAATTACGGCCGGAGAATCAGCCGCAGCTCCTTGGTAATCCATTCCAACGGCTACTGCCGTTCCGTCTTTTATATCCGTTCCGTATAAAAACAAATAGTTGTCGCTAAATTCCATGTACTTTTTAACGCTAATTCCGTTGTAATGCAGCAACAATCCCCCTTGTCCGCTTATTATTATATCGTTGTATCCGTCTCCGTTTATAGACTCTCCCGCCCAGTTCCATTCCGCTATTAATTTTATCTTTGGCGGATTTATTTTTCTTAAATCGTATAAAAACGTCAAATTCATTGAATATACTTTTTTACCGTAACTATAAACCCCCGCTATAAAATTAACCAAATGTCCATCAATTTCTCCGTCCGACATCCCTTCATATAATTTGTAAATGCTCTTATCTTTTGCGTTAATTACTAAAAATGTAGTAAATCCGTCGCCGAGATTATATCCGCAAGCGTAAATTTCCGAACCGTCCGAGCTTCCCCAAACGTCGCGTAATTTTACCTCCGTTCCGCTCTCTATCTTCTCCCAACCGCTACCGTCGTAATGAGCTATGTTGCCGTGCTGTCCAACTATGTAAAAATCCGAACTCGATGTGCCCCACATCCCATATCTGTACCAACCATCACCATTCGGCTCTAATGGGAAATTGTTA
>WGCV01000033.1 GCA_015493615.1 Melioribacteraceae bacterium | reverse complement strand
ATATAATAATTATGAGTAAATCCAATATAAATATGATGATAAAAAAAATAGCATATATAATATTTTGAATTAGATCCCAAAAATTACGTATACTCCAATCAACATGTACCGATTTACATAAAACAAAATATTGAATTGGTGATTCTGGAAATTTTGGCTTTGGATCAACTTCTGGTTCAATATGTATAAAATTGCTTATTTCTTCGGAATTAATAATTACGCGCGAATAATATTTATAATTTATTACTTTTATCTGCGTCTTATATTCTGTATTAATTTCAAGTGATTCACCTATATCTGTTAATTTGAAAACAATTTTATTATTATCCTTTTTGTTGTATATCTCTATATATGTTGCGTGCCGGTCAAAGTCCTTTATAATATTTTTGAGTGACATTGAAATAGCAAAGGAACCAATAGGTGTAAATACTCTGTTATTAAATGATATATTTACTCCATTTTTAGAAACTTCCAAAACTATTGGAATACCAGGTAGGGAATATCCAATAACAATCCCATTTTTTTTAGAACATCCTTGAAGTAAAAGAAGCAAAAATAATAAAATTAAAAACTTTTTCATTTAATCAATTATAATTATATATATATATCAAGAATTTTTTAGAAAAACTTTGACTTATATTATTTTAAATTCAATTTTGGTTGAAAAGATAATGATTATTATTAACTGTATAATTTTATCTATAAATGAGCAAAACAAGGGAATATATTAACTTCGCAGTTCTTATTTCTAGATAAAATTCTTTAAAGTTATGCAAAACCACTTCTAGCATAAACATATTATAATTTAAAACGGTTCTATGTTTGTTATTTATTTTTATTTCAATCATTTTTTCAACTGAAGCATTACACTTTTTTTATTCGGCGACGCCCATTAAAAACCTCGTATTTGTGAAATAAATTAGAAAATTTTCACCCTTAAATCAAGCGGATTTTTAAAAAATTAAATTTTCCGGTTTTGCCGTTAATATATCAAAGAAATGGTATTCGATGGCATAGAAATCACACAAACAATGTAGAACAGTCTGCATAAGTTAGAGATTAGCGAGCTTGCAAACGGTTTCCGCGGCGGCGGACTGTGTACACTAACTTGCGCAGGTTGCCCGCCCTTCCGCAGAATGCGGAAGGACTAAGCAATCCACGCTACAATAAACCGTTTTTGAATATTTAGTATTGGATTGTTTTCTAGTGAGATTACTTTGTCGCTTCGCTCCTCGTAATGACGAGCCGGCGCTGTTCGTCTTCGCTCCGTTTGGAATGACAATATAAAGTTGGAGTTTACTTTTTACGTCTCGCGTTTTACGTTTTCTCTTGCTCTTCCGTTTGGACAATCTCTTGAAAATTCAGCTTTAGCCGTTAAACCGTATTCGAATATTTGGCATTAGTATTTTATTCGGTGAGATTGCCACATCCCGCATCGGGATTCGGGATCCGCAATGATATTACATTTACGCGAATAGTTTTATTTTACCACCTCGCAATTACCGCCAAAGTAATATCCTCTGCTATTTGATTCAGCGCTTCGTTTATGGCGTCGTTGCGGGCTTGAGTAATATCGGAAGCGTTGTTGTCGTAATTGCTGAACGCCGAAAAGGTTTTCTCAAAAACCTTCTTCCGTTTTACCAAGTCTCTGTAAACCGCTTTAACCTTAATCGTAACTTTGCGGGCTGTAATATCTTGTCCGGTAATTGTTTCGGCTCTGTCGGTTAGTTGTGAGATTGTTCCGCTTAGTTTGGAATCGGCGTTATCTCCCGTAACAAGCGTCAGGTTCCCGTCATCGACAAAAAGAGAAATAAGCTCGTTTGTTAAATTGTCGCTTAAAAAAGGTTCCCCCGAGGCGGATTTATCATTAAAGGGCTGAATGTAAATCGTCTTGATATGAGGCGGCAAAGCCGCGCCGGTAAAGGAGTAGCTGCATCCGGCAATAATTAATGCGCCGGCAAAAAGAAGAACAATATATTTAATTGTACGGGTTAATATCATAATCTTTCAGTTTTCTGTAAAAAGTTCGTTCGTTAATACCCAGCAGTTTGGCGGCTTTCCGTTTGTTCCACCTTGTTTTTATTAAAGCATTTTCGATAGCTCTCCGTTCCAGTTCGTCAATCGGGATAATTTCATCCACTCCGTTTTCTGAAAAACCGGAAGCTCCCGAATCGCCTTTTTCACGCGCGTTGTAAGCTAATTCTTTCAGCTCGTTCAAATCTTTTTTTATCTCGATTAAAGCGCGGTAAATTAATTCGCGGTCAAGCTCCTCTGCTGATTTTCCGGTATGAACGGGAAGGTTTAAATTGGGACTTTCCACAGCGGGGCGGGAAAAATGCATTTGGAAATCTTCCGCATGGAGCGTACCGTTGCGGCTTAATGCAATCGCAGATTCAATAACATTTTTCAGTTCACGAATATTTCCGGGCCAATCATAATCAAAAAGAGCGTTGTAGCCGTCTGTTGAAATAGTGGGAACGCGGGTTTTATTTTTTTCGGCGAACTCCAACATAAAGTGTTCGGCAAGAGGAATAATATCTTCCTTACGTTCACGCAAGGGAGGAATGTAAAGGGTAACGGCTTTTAATCTGAAAAACAAATCGCTGCGAAAGTTTTTTTTCTCAACCTCGCGCTGCAGGTCTTTATTTGCCGCCGCGATAATTCTAACGTCAACTTTTGTTACTTTTTCCGAACCGATCCGCATGAACTCGTGAGTTTCGAGCACTCGCAGCAGCTTAACCTGCGTCATTAAAGGCATCTCGGCAATTTCATCGAGGAAAAGAGTTCCTCCGTTGGCGATTTCGAAGTAACCTTTTCTGTCGTTAACCGCGCCTGTATATGAACCTTTAACATGCCCGAAGAGTTCGCTTTCCAAAAGGGATTCGGGAATTGCGCCGCAGTTTACGCTTACCATTTTCTTATCCGCACGTTTGCTGGCAAGATGAATAGCGCGCGCAAATACTTCCTTGCCTACGCCGCTTTCCCCTTGCAGCAAAACGGTTACGTCGGATGGGGCAACCTGTATAACAACGTCAAGCAGGTCGTTTATCGCTTTGGATTTTCCCACGATTCCGGCGCGAATCTGCAACTCTTTTTTCGACATTATTTTGATAACAAATACTCCGCTAATTTACCTAATTTTTTTGCGTCAATTGTGTTGAAGCTCGGCATAAAGGAATTGCCGAATTTCTCCTTGTACTTTGCAATTCTATCATCTTTTGAAAAATCATTCGGATTTCGCAAAAAGTTAATAAGTTCCTTTTTCGACCATTTTTCAGATAATTTAAAAAGCGCCGGACCGTCGTCGGTTCCCGCAAGCTGTTCTCCGTGGCACGAAGCGCATCCCGCGCTTTTATATATTGATAATCCCGTTTCGCTGTCTTGAGCGGAGGTCGCGTTTTCCTGATTATAATTTTTCGAATAAGTTTCTTCTTCTTTATTCGACATATATGTAATTACAAGGAACACAATAAAGAGGGCGAAAAAAAGGAGAACCCATTTTTGTGCGTTTGTCATTTTTATCTCCGTTTTCTGATGAATTTAAAATAAGATTTTATTTTTTAATATTTTCAAACATTTTGTCGTAGTAAACTTTGTATTTACGAATTGCGTCGAATATTGCATGCGCGATGCGATTCTGACCCCGTTTCGATTTTAAGTATTTGGCGTCCTGCCGGTTTGAAAGATATCCGGTTTCGATTAAAACGCTCGGCATCGAAGCTCCGATAAGAACTATAAATCCCGCCTGCTTTACGCCGCGCGAAGGAATGCCAACCTCCGATTTCCACGTAGAGTTTAAGATGTCTGAGAAGCGTTCGGAGTAACGCATATTCGCGGAGTTTTTCATTGTTACGAGAATAAAATTCTCATCCGTCAGCTTTTTATATTTTTCCGGATGATTTTCCATGTTTATTACGCTGTTTTCAAATTCTGCAATTCTAATGGCTTCTTTTGTTTTGCCGGGGCGAAGAAGATAAACCTCAAAGCCGCGTGCGGGACTCGGTTTTTTAATTGTTGAGTTGCAGTGAATCGAAATAAAAAGGTCGCCGTGGTTTTCGTTTGCTATTTGTCCGCGTTTGTCAAGCTCGATAAATTTATCCGTCTTTCTCGTATAAACAACTTTAACTCCTTTAAGATTTTTCTTAATCAGCTTTCCGAGTTTTAAAGCAATTGCCAGATTAATCTTTTTTTCCCTTGTTCCGTACAGCCCGGAAGTTCCGTTGTCTTTTCCGCCGTGTCCGGCGTCGATTACAATTGTGTCCAATCGCCACTTTTTCTTTTCTTTATTAAGTTTGTCGCTGAAGCTGTTCAGATTTTGATTTTGGATTGTTATTAACAGGTCGGGGGAATCGACATCGTTAAACGCTTCGGACGATTTGTATCCTTGCTTTAATGAAAACTCAAGCTGTGAATTCGAACCAACTGTTTTAACATTTACTTTTCGGACAAAGCCGTGAGTGTTTATTGTTTTTCCTATTTTGGGATTTATAGTAATTCCGGCGGGGAAAAAGATTATCAGTTTGCCGCCGATAATGTTGCTTCTGACGTTGCGGATAAAACGGTTTGATTTCAGCCGGATTAAAGTGCCGTTTGTTTTTTCTTCGATAGATATTCCGTATATGTCGTAAGGGGAACGATCGTTTACTATTTCCGGAATATTGCTTCGGGGTTTTTTCTCGTTATTGATTATTTCTTTTTTGCCGAAAGTCAGAATATTTTTCTTTTTGTTAAACTCGATTTTTCTTTCAGCCGCGCGCGACAATAATTTCAGAGAGTACTGGAGAGGAAAAAGGATATCTTTCCCGCGCAGTTTGGCTGAAACGGGAATTTGGTAAACGCTCCAACTGTTGCCGTTTCTTTTCCTTAAAACAACAAACTGATTCCAGCCTGTAAAAGTAAGAGAGAATCGCGGGAATTTGATTTCCGCTTTGCCGGTTTTATCATTAAAATAATATCCGGCGTTAACGGCTGACGCAAATTTTTCAGCGGAGAGAAAAATGAGTTCTCCATGTTTATCCGCCGTAATTTTGTTAGCTGTTTTTCCGGAGCGAATTGTCAGTTCGGTTTTGGTTTGCGCCGATAAAACGGCAGTAAAAATAATAATTAATAAAAGTAATTTTTTCAGATTCACAATTAATTTTTCAACGTCATTTTGAGAATTAACAAATATAAATATATTAGGCGAGAAGATAAAAAGAGAATTTTGAAAATATGTTCATTTTTAGCAGGTTTTGCATAACTGTTTTTTTTCAGTGTATATCATAATAAATCCGTGTCATCCGTGTTCTATTCTTTAGCCGCGAATGCACGAATATTTTAATTCGTCACTTCCCTTTCCTCTTCACTCTAACATTTTTTTACCCGGTTATCTTTCTTAATCTATCCATAATAGCTCTGCCTAATCCTTTTTGCGGGATTTTTTCAAATAGCAACAAATCGATATCTTCTTTTTCAAACGAACGGAGAGCGGCAAATAAATTAACCGCAGCTTCTTCCAAATTGCCTTTTCCGGAAAGTGATTTTACGACTGCAAAATTTCCGTAGATATTTTTCTCTGTAAATAAAAGAAGCCCCGTTTTTTCTCTCTCGATATTATCCAAGTTTACTTTGTCGATAAACGCGGTTTTAATTTTATTTAAAGCCGGATTTTTCTTTGCGGATTTTGTTTGAGCCGGTATAATTTTTTCATCAATTGCTTTTTCAATTTCTTCAACCGGAATTCCGCCGTTTCGAAGAAGCGTAAACTTATTATTCACAACTTCAATTATTGTTGACTCCAAACCCAAGCGAGTTTCGCCGCCGTCGATAATAAAATCAACGCTTTCCCCAAACTGTTCTGCAACATGTTCGGCGGATGTCGGACTTAACTTTCCATAAAGATTTGCGCTTGGCGCGGCGACCGGAATACCGGCGAGATGCAGTAAATTAAGCGCAATACGGTTTTCGGGAATCCGTATTCCGACCGTAGCTTTTCCGCCGGTTACAATGTCGGGCACCGATTTCTTTTTGGGAAGAACAAGCGTCAGAGGTCCTGGAAGAAATTTTTCAATTAGGTAAATAGCTTTTTTGTTATCAAGCTCTGCGACTTCCTTTATGTAAGATTTGTCCGGAAGCATCAGCGACAGCGATTGAAATTCGGGGCGTCTTTTTACTTCGAATATTTTGGCAACTGCGGTTGGGTTAAATCCGTCAGCTCCCAGTCCGTAAACAGTTTCCGTCGGGAAAGCAACGAGAAGTCCCGATTTTATTGCCTTTGCGGCGGTTTGTAAATTTTCTTTCGTTGGTGAAAGTAATTTCATTCGACAAATTATGATTGTTGTAAATAATTATAAATATAATGGAAAAATCTTTTTCATGAAAAGATTAAAAAAAGTACCGATTTATCGCCACGATTCTGTCATGATCGCCTTGGCGGACTCACTAGAAAACACTCTATTGCTGAATGTTCAACAGCGGATTAACTGCTGAGGTTAAAAATTTAGGAGATTGCCACGACAATCCACTATTGCGGATTGTCTCGCAATGACGCTTGTTTTTTTGTTTCTTCACAATTCTTTTGCAATCCGCCACGGCGAACGGCGTGTTTTTAGCGCCGTCCGTATAATGCGGGGGGAAGCAATCTCAAAGGAAAACACGCAGTTTCCGAATGTTCAACAGCGGTTTAACCGCTAAGGTTGAATATTGAGGAGTCCGCCTAGGCTGAGCCACACCACGATTTTTCGTAATTCGCGCCATATTTGTTCTAATTTTGTTGTGGAAAATAAGCATAAAAATCCGTATATTACTAAGTTTAACGAAACTATAGAGATTTCCCGAAAAAATCATGCAGAATCAAATTTTTTCCGAAGATATAATTACGGCTTTGGCAACGCCGCCCGGCGAAGGAGCTGTTTCCGTTATCCGGCTGAGCGGAGAAGGCTGCGCGTTGGTCGCCGATAAAATATTCAGAGGTAAAATATTACTCTCCGAAGCTCCTGCTAATACAATTCATTACGGAAAAATATTAGATAAAAATAATAAGATTATTGATGATGTTTTGGTTTCGGTATTTAAAGAACCGCATTCATACACCGGTGAGGACTCCGTTGAAATAAGCACACACGGCAATCCGTTGATTGTTGAAAAAATTTTGGGCGAGCTTGTTTTCGCCGGAGCGAGATTAGCCGAGCCGGGGGAGTTTACCAAGCGGGCATTTTTGAACGGACGAATCGACTTGGCGCAGGCGGAAGCCGTCGCGGAAATTATTTCGGCTCGGACGGAGGCGTCGTTGCGCGGGGCAAGAAATCAGCTGAACGGAGCGCTTTCAAAAAAGGTAAATTCTTTAAGAGAAAGTTTGATTGATATTATCTCGCTTGAGGAATTGGAACTTGATTTTGCCGAAGAAGATTTGGAGTTTATTCCCGATGAGAAAATTGTATCCAAGCTGAACGGCGTTGTTTCAGAGATAGACGAATTGCTTGAAACATACGATTTCGGAAGAATAATCCGCGACGGAGTAAACGTTGCGATTGTCGGAAAACCGAATGTCGGGAAATCGTCTCTTTTGAATTACTTGCTGAAAGAATCCCGCGCAATTGTAAGTGAAACTCCCGGAACAACGCGAGATGTGATTAGAGAAGAGATAAAAATCGACGGCTATCTTTTCAGACTATTTGATACGGCGGGAATCCGCGAGACAGCTGACGATATAGAGAAGGAAGGGGTTCTGCGAAGCCGTGAAGCGATTGAGCAATCTGATTTTGTGATTTTTCTTAATGATTCAACAATCGGCTTGGACATAGATGTTTACGAATCGCTTTTGGAAATCAAGAAAAAGGATAAAATAATTGTTGTCGCAAATAAGAGCGATTTAGTTGAGAGAAGCGCATTCCCTGCGGATTTAAATATTTCCGCAAAAACGGGAAAAGGAATTAAAGAGTTATTTCAAATTATGAAGAGTAGAGCGATTGATTCAAAGTCCTATACAGAAAAGACAGCAATTGTTTCAAATTTAAGGCACTTTAACGCTCTTAAAAGTTCTAAGGAAGCGTTGGAATCAGCAAAAAAGACAATTTCAAAAGGATTTTCTCAAGAGTTTGTTGCGCTCGATATTAGGTCTGCTCTTGAAGCTTTGAATGAAATAATCGGAGTTGTAACAACTGACGATATGTTGAATAATATTTTTGATAAATTCTGTATTGGAAAATGACTTTATGAAGAATTAAGAATTGAAAGGATTTTGTTCTTTGTTCGTGGTTTAAAAATTCCCCTCTGGACAGAGGGGGGGATTCCGACGAATCCCGACTTGTCGGGAGAAGTCGGAAGACGGGGTGTGGAAAGATGCCGGTTTTCTCACATTTTGCTGAATTTTCAGGCAAAGCCCCTACCCCGACGCCGCTAAAGCGTCGCCACCCCTTCCATGGGAAGGGGAATTTTTGCCGGAAAACACGCTGTTGCTGAATGTTCTAAAAAGGTTTAACGGGTAAGGTTGTATTCCGGTGATAGCCACGTTCATTTCGTTCGCTCTCAATCCGTCTAAGGTGGACAATGTATTTTTATTCTTAATTCATCATTATTATAATGATAGTTTCACGTGAAACTTCTTTTATGAAGAGTAGAAAATTAAAACAGATACATTAAACTAAAATAATTATTAATTAATAAAGTTTCACGTGAAACATAAATAGCAAATTAGAAGTTAAGTTTGGAAAATAGATGCTAGAATACGATGTAATAGTTGTCGGCGGCGGGCACGCGGGAATTGAAGCTGCAATTTCGGCTGCTAAAATGGGTGTTTCCGTCGCTTTGATTACGATGGAAAAGGAAGGAATCGGCAGACTTTCATGCAATCCCGCAATAGGCGGCAGCGCAAAAGGGCATTTGGTTCACGAAATAGACGTTCTCGGCGGAGTTATGGGGCAGATTGCCGATTTGTCGGGAATACAATTCCGGACTTTGCACAAATCGAAAGGGCCCGCTGTTTGGGCGGGCAGATGTCAATCCGACAGAAAACTCTACTCCGAAGAAGCGGTTAAGTTTGTAGAGAAGACTCCTAATCTCGAAATAATTGAAGATATCGCAACTGATATTTTAACCGAGAATAATAAAGTTGTGGGGATTTCGACACAGAAGGGAAATGAATATAAATGTAAAGCAATTGTTATATCAGCCGGTACTTTTTTAAATGGAGTGATGTACACCGGCTTAACTCCGAGCGTTGGCGGAAGATATGGGGAAGAAGCCGCAGTTGGTATTACTGAATCTTTAGTGAAACTCGGATTTGAAACGGCGCGACTTAAAACCGGAACTCCGCCTCGTCTTCTTACTGAATCTATAAATTTTGATGTTTTGGAAGAGCAGCCCGGCGACGAAGACGCCAAACCTTTTTCTTTTAGAACCGATACGACTAATTTTCCTTTTCTTCCTCAAAAAAGTTGTTATTTGCTCTATACAAACGAGGAAAGTCACAAGGAGCTGGAAGTCGGTTTCAGCTTTTCTCCTATGTTTACCGGATTAATTGATGGGGCGGGACCGAGATATTGTCCTTCCATCGAAGATAAAATAGTGCGTTTTTCCGATAAACCGAAACATCAACTCTTTCTTGAGCCTGAAGGATTGGATTCCGATCAGATGTACCTTAACGGGTTTTCCTCGTCGCTTCCCGCGGATGTTCAGTTGCGGGCGATGAAAAAAATTCGCGGTTTGGAAGATGTTGTAATGGCGCGACCGGGTTACGCCGTTGAATATGATTTTTTCCCTCCTTATCAGGTGGATTTAACGCTTGAAACGAAAAGAGTAAAAGGACTTTACCTTGCGGGACAGGTCAACGGAACTTCGGGCTATGAAGAAGCGGCGGGACAAGGAATTGTTGCCGGAATTAACGCGGCGGCTAAAATTCTCGGTATGCCGGAGTTTGTTTTAAAACGGACGGACGCTTATATTGGAGTGTTGATCGACGATTTGGTCAACAAATCCACAAACGAGCCGTACAGAATGTTTACTTCGCGAGCCGAGCATAGATTGCTTTTGCGTCAGGATAATTCAAAAGAAAGATTGATGAAATTCGGACGCCGTTACGGATTGATTTCAGAGGAGGAGTTTAAAGAGTTTCAGGATGATATGCAAACCTTGCGCGGACTAATTTCTTTCTTTAACGAGAAAAAAGTTAAGCCGAAAGAGGTTAATGATTTATTGATTCGTAAAGGTTCTTCGCCGCTTGAAAATTCTGAAACTCTTGCCAAATTATCGAAAAGACCGGAGATAAAAGTTACGGAGCTGGTTGCGGAATTGAACTTGAAACTCGATACAGAGGTAAAAGAGGAAATATTGGAAAAGGTGGAAATCGAACTAAAGTATGAAGGTTACATTAAAAAGCAGCGTGAATTAGTAGAAAAGATGAATAAACATGAGGAAATTCCAATTCCTCTCGACTTTGATTATTTGTCGGTGAACACAATTTCGATGGAAGCCAGGGAAAAATTGAACAAAATAAAGCCGCGAACGCTCGGGCAGGCGTCCAGAATTTCAGGCGTCTCCCCTTCCGATATTTCGGTTTTATTAGTATATTTAAAACATTAATTTAAAGGAATATGCAGTGGATAGACAGGAAAAATATTTAGGAGAACTAAAATCATTCTTTTGGGAAAACAGTTTAAGTCCGGAAATATTTCAGCTTGAAAGATTGGCGCATTTTGCCGATTTGCTTACTGAAAAAAATCAGGAGGTTAATCTCATTTCGCGCCGTGATATCAAAAACATTATCGAGAATCATATTTTTATTTCAGCATATATTTCCCGCTTCATTCCGGAAAAAGTTTCAACTTTCCTTGATATCGGCACCGGCGGAGGTTTGCCCGGAATTCCTCTTGCAATTATGAATTCTTCCCTCAAAGGTGTTTTGGTCGATTCTACATCCAAAAAAATTAATGCCGTTGACGAGTTTGTTCAAAAGTTAAAACTCGGCAATGTTACTCCTGAAAATTACCGCGTTGAGAATGAAGAGTTCGTAGAAAAATATAAAGAGAGTTTTGATTTGGTAGTAACTCGCGGAACAGTTCCGCTGGTTATTCTTTTCAGATACGCTCTGCCTCTCGCTAAAAAGAAAGCCTATTTGATGACGATTAAAGGCGGAGATTTATCGAGAGAAATTGAAACTGCAAAGTTAAAATATAACTCCCATATTAAGAAAATCACTTTTATTGAGCTTGCTTACAAACCGACTAATCCGAGAAACGAAAAAGATAAAAAACTGGTTCTTGTTGAGTTATCAAGGTAGAGTTTTTAATTAATCTTCCTTCCCACTTAAGAAACGTGATTATCTGCAAATTCAATAATTTATAAACCGCTGAAGCGGTTACTGATTTCTCTAAGTTATTGCTAACCCACGACTTAAGTCGTGGGTTAATACAATGCCTATTGTACATTGAAACCGTTTCAACGGTTTTTAGACCTTTCTTTAATGGACTCATTAACAATAAGAGAAGGATAAAATGAGAGTTAATATTATTAGAAGGCTTTGCATAACCCCGTAAAATGTCATTCTGATCCCGCTTTGGCGGATTGGCGGATTGACGGACTCAATATGACAAATTTAGGTTGTGCAAAGGTCTCTATTATTGAAAAGGATAAAAACGGATATTATGCGTTTTGTCCGGATTTAACAGGTTGTCACTCTCAAGGCGATACTCTTGACGAAACTATAGAAAATATTAAAGAAGCTGTTGAGTTATATCTTGAAGTTTTATCCCCGGAAGAGAGAGAAGATTACTTTGCTCAAGAAATTATTACAGCTTCTGTTGAGGTAAATGTTGCCTAAATTTCCAAGATTAACGCCGGAAGAAGCTGAAAAAATGCTTTTGAAAGCCGAATTTAAACCTCTAAGAAATAAAGGCAGCCAAATAAAGATAGGTTTGTAATCCCATTTCACAGAGGCAAAACGCTGCATCCTAAAATAGTAAAATCTTTGTTGGTTCTGCTGGATAAAGATTCAGCTAAAAAATAATTCCTTTCCCGGTTAAACTTCTTTTCAAACTTTCCGCATCTTTAAAAACTATTCCATCCCAGCCCAAAGATTTTGCTGCATCAACATATTCTTCAATATCGTCAATAAAAAGATGCGCTTCTCCTGGGAGTTTGGTGAAATTTTCCGCCGCTTTGTAAATTCCTTTTTCCGGCTTCGCAAAGCCGACTTCATGCGAAAGAATGAGTTTGTCAAAATATTTTAGGAACTCGTAGTTTTGCCAGCCGTATTTTTGATGAATTGAGTTTGTGTTGGAAAGAAGAATAAGTTTGTAGTTTTTTTTTAGCTTAGGAAGCAGAGAGGTTACGTCTTTATTCTCTGTGAATATTTTTGAATATATTTCAATAAAATCCTTTTGGGAAACTAAATTCTCTGTCCAATCCAACATAATTTTTAAAAAATCATCTTCCGGTAATTCTCCCTTCTCAAACGAACGATGAACGTCGTAATTTTCCATATAAAGTTTGCCGAACTTTTCTCCAAGTCCCGCTTTGTATGAATTAAGTTTCTTTATGAGAGGAGCGTAATCAAATGGAATCAGCACATTCCCCAAATCAGACACAATAACTTTTATTTTGCTCATTATATTTTTTCTGTTTAATGAAAAATATTATAAAGTTATATTTGATTGTAAAAATAAATAAAATTTTGGAAGAAAGAGTATGGATTTTAAAGATTTAGCTGTACAGGACTTTTACCCCGATGACGTAAGCTATTGCTACGGATGCGGAAGATTAAACGACCACGGACATCATCTGCGAAGTTATTCGGAAGGGGATGAAACCGTCGCGCATTTTATTCCCGAACCGTATCATACCGCGATTCCCGGCTATGTTTACGGCGGATTAATCGCCTCCATTATTGATTGTCACGGAACGGGAACGGCTGCTATTGCGGCTTTTAAAAAGGAAAATCGCAGTTACGATTCCATGCCGCCGTTTCGCTTTGTAACGGCTCATCTCGAAGTCGATTATCTGAAGCCGACACCGCTTGGCGTTGAGCTGGAGCTGAGAGGAAAAGTAATTGAGCAGAAAGGGAAAAAAGTTATAACGGAGATTACCGTTTCGGCTAACGGAGAAGTTACCGCGCGGGGAAAAGTTGTAGCGGTGCAAATGCCTGAAACAATGAAAAAGTAAGTTCGTCAAAATACCAAATAGATTTTATATATCTCAATAAAAGAGGAAAAGAAATGAAAAAGCTTCTGATTTTAATTTTAACGTTAAATATGTTTGCATTGGCGCAGACAAAATTAAATTACCCGAAACCGCATAAAGGGAATGTAGTTGATAATTATTTCGGGACGAAAGTTGCCGATCCGTACAGGTGGATGGAGGATGTCAATTCTCCCGAAACAAAAAAATGGGTGGAAGAGGAAAATAAATTAACCGAGGAATATTTAAGTAAAATTCCTTTTCGTAATAAAATTAAAAAACGCTTAACCGAACTATTTAATTACGAACGTTTTTCCGCTCCGGCAAAGCACGGCGATTATTATTTCTTTTCGAAAAACGACGGATTGCAGAACTACAGCGTGGTTTATTATCAAAAAGGAATAAAAGGAACGCCGGAAGTTTTTCTCGACCCGAATAAATTTTCAAAAGACGCTTCCGTAAGTCTTGCCGGATTGTCATTTTCGCACGATACTAAATATGCTTCTTACTCAATATCGAAAGGGGGTTCCGACTGGAGAGACGTTTTTGTAATGGAAGTCGCAACAAGGAAAAAACTTAGCGATCATCTTACTTGGGTTAAGTTTTCGGGAATGGCGTGGTACAAGGATGGGTTTTTCTACAGCCGTTACGACGCTCCGAAAAAAGGGGAAGCGTTAAAGGCGCAGAATGAATATCAGAAGCTTTATTATCACAAAGTCGGTACTCCGCAAAGCGAAGATAAATTGGTAATGCAGGATAAGAAAAATCCGAGACGCGGATTTGACGCAAGCGTAACCGAAGATGAAAAATATTTGATTATCAGCGGCTGGGAAGGGTCGTCCGATTACAATTTGCTTTACTATAAAGATTTATCAAAAGATAACGGAAAAATAAAACCTCTAATCAATAAATTGGAAGCTCAATATTCTTTTATCGATAATATCGGCGATAAGTTTTTGGTGGAGACAAATTTTAAAGCGCCGAATTACAAAATCGTATTAATTGATCCGACGCATCCTGAAAAGAAAAATTGGAAAACAATTATAAATGAAACCGAAAATCCGATTAGAAGCGTTTCGTTTGTCGATAACAAATTGATAGTTTCGTATTTGAAAGATGCGAATACAAAAGTCTATTTGTTTAATACGGATGGAAAAAAGATAGCGGAAGTAAAGTTGCCCGGCATCGGAACCGCAAGCGGTTTTTCGGGACAGAAAAACGACAAGGAAGTTTTTTACACATTCACTTCGTTTACTTATCCCCCCACAATCTACAAATACAATGTTGAGAAAAACAGTTCCGAGTTGTTCAGAAAATCGAATGTGAAGTTCAATCCGGAGGATTACGAAACGAAGCAAGTATTTTATAAAAGTAAAGATGGAACAAGGGTGCCTCTTTTTATTACCTACAAAAAAGGATTGAAATTAGACGGAAACAATCCGACGCTGCTTTACGCATACGGAGGATTTAATATTTCGCTGACGCCGAGATTTTCCGTTACGCGCATTCCCCTTCTTGAAAACGGCGGAGTTTACGCAATGGCAAATATACGGGGCGGCGGCGAATACGGCGAAAAGTGGCACAAAGCCGCAATGAAAGAAAAACGCCAAAACGCCTACGACGATTTTATCGCGGCGGGAGAATATCTCATAAAAAAAGGATATACTTCGCACGAAAAATTAGCGATAATGGGCGGCTCCAACGGCGGACTTTTAATGGGAGTGATTATCAACCAGCGTCCCGATTTGGCAAAGGTAGCTTTCCCGATGGTGGGAGTTATGGATTTGCTGAGATTTCAAAAGTTTACAATCGGCTGGGCTTGGGTGCCGGAATACGGTTCGAGCGACAACAAAAAAGAATTTAAATATCTTTATAAAATTTCTCCGCTTCATAATTTGAAGAAGGGAGTTAAATATCCTGCAATAATGGTTACTACTGCCGATCACGACGACCGCGTATTTCCGGCGCACTCTTTTAAGTATGCGGCAACATTGCAGGAAGATAACGCCGGACCGAATCCGACGCTGATTCGCATTGAAACAAAGGTCGGTCACGGAGCCGGAACCAACGTTAAGAAAACAATTTCGCTCTACACTGATATATATTCATTTATGTTTTACAACATGGGAATTACTCCCAAATATTAAGAAAGGAAAAAAATGAAACCGATAAAAATAGAATTGAATAAAGAGAAAGAAGAACTCTTGATCACTTGGGAAGATGGAAACACTTATGAATACCCGCTGCGATATTTGCGGGACGAATCTCCCGACGCGAATAACAAAGGGGAACATATTTTGTGGAAGACGATTCCACCCCCTCCCCAAGGTCCCGACAAGGAAGGAAAGTATGAAATAAAAAACATTGAAGTCGCGGGAAATTACGCCATTCAGATAACGTGGAAAGATGGTTACGGATACGGAATTTATTCATACGAACTTTTGCTTGAATGGGGAAAAATGCTAGCGGAAGCAAGAAAGAAAGAGACGGAATAAAATGACAATATATGAAAACGTACTACAAACAATAGGCGGAACTCCTCTTGTTAAAATAAATAATCTTAATCCGAATCCGAATGTGGAGATTTTGGCTAAGCTTGAAGGTAAAAATCCGACCGGAAGCATCAAAGATAGAATTGCGCTTAAAATGGTTGAGCAAGCCGAAGCGGAAGGAGTTTTGACTAAGGATAAAACAATTCTGGAAGCAACTTCCGGAAACACCGGAATAGGACTTGCGATGATAGGGGCCGTTAAAGGTTATTCTGTTGAAATTGTAATGAGCAATCTTGTGTCGATTGAGCGAGTAAAAATGATTAAAGCTTTCGGTGCAAAAGTTGTTTTAACCGACAGTGAAAAAGGAACGGATGCGGCAATCTTAAAAGCTCGCGAGCTGTATGAAAAAAATCCGGAAAAATATTTTATGCCGGACCAATTTTCAAATAAATACAACAAACTTGCGCATTACAAAACGACAGCCGAAGAAATCTGGAAACAGACAAACGGAAAACTTGATTATTTTGTCTCGGCAATCGGAACTTCGGGAACAATAATGGGGGTAGGAAAAGGACTGAAAGAGAATAATCCGAACGTAAAAGTGGTTGAAGCTCATCCGGTTAAGGGGCACTACATTCAAGGGTTGAAAAATATGGAAGAAGCAATAGTTCCCGCGATTTACGATGAATCCTTGATTGATAAAAAAGTAATGATTGAAACAGAAGCCGCATTTGAGATGACAAGAAAAATAGTTAAGGAAGAAGGAATATTCGTAGGCATGAGCAGCGGAGCCGCAATGCTTGCCGCATGGGAAACAGCTAAAGAAATTGAAAGCGGAAGAATCGTTGTGATTTTTCCGGACAGAGGAGAAAAATATTTAAGCTCCAAGTTGTTTTTTGAATAGTTTCCTCGTTTTCAACATAGTTGAAGTAAGTGAGCGAAGCGGACTGCCGGTTCGGTTAAATTAAGAATGAAGAATTGTTTTGTCCGCTTCGGCGGACATGAAAATTCCCCTTCCTATGGAATCCGCTTTGGCGAATTGAGAGGGAAATTTTTCAGCAATAGCAGAAGCGTTTCCGTAGCGTAGATTACTAAAATCTTCCGCGGGAAGCGGGAGAATGGTAAATCTGCGTTGGCTGTTTTTTACACAAACCCTCGCAGATTGACCTCTCATCCCTCATGCTTCGGGAATCGCTAATCAATCCGCGCCACAAAATAAACCTAAATTTGTTATTCCGATCCTCCGCCAGGGCGGACTCAATATGACAATTATAGATTATGCAAAGGTTTCAAGAAAAAAAGGGAATGAAAAGTTACTTTCATTCCCTTTTGTAATTCCGGAGGAGTTAAATAATTATTTAACTTTCACTTTATGTAAATCGGCTCCGCATTTTTCGCATTTCCCGGGGGAATCGCTTGGCAAGCCGCAATTATTGTCGCATTTGTAAACGTATCCGTCATGGTTTTTATCGTATTTGCTCAAGTCGGCAGTTTTCGCGCCGGATTTCATTTCGTGCTCGTGTCCCATTCCTTTCATCATACCTTTCATGTTGTGTTCGCCTTTTTTCATACCTTTCATCTTTGCTTTATATTTTGTCAGATTGGCGTTGGCTTTTTCAACGGAAACTTCTTTGAACTCCATTCCGCAATTAGGACATGTTCCCGGCTTGTCGGAAATTTCATCAGAGCACATTGAACACTGATATACTTTACCGTCCTTGTTTTTATCAAACTGTTTGGCGTTAATTTGAGTTTTCTTTCCTTTCTTTTCCATGTTTTTCATGTGGTTGTGTTCCTGAGCAAAAGTTGAAGCGGAGAAAAAGAAAAGTGCCGCCATTATTATTGCAGATATTTTTATTGATGTTTTCATTTAACTACTCCATTTTTTTTGATTAAGAGATTAAAGTTTTACTAATCTTTATTTTAATAGAGACCTTTGCAAAACCTAAAATTGTCATATTGAGGACGGTGAGAGCCGTCCGAAATATCTCTAAATTCGGTACTATTACCAGTTTTGAGATTCTTCTCCCGCCAAGGCGGGATCAGAATGACAAATTTCGGGATTATGCAAAGCCTTCTAATAATAATTCTTCCGGTTTTATTTATCTGTCAAATATTTGACAGATGTTAAAATATTTTGACAAACCATCCTTTTTAATTCGTCAATGATTTAAGCGTAATTTTATCTTAAAGTTTTGTTGTTGATAATTTGTAACTACTCCCAAAAAGGAAATAAAGCGGTTTTTTCAAACCGCCTTATTTATCCTGTTACCGTTATTTCATCAATATCATTTTTCTTGTAGAGGTAAAATCTCCGGCTCTTAATGTGTAGAAGTAAATTCCGCTGCCGAGCAGGCTTGCATCAAATTTAACAGAGTAATTACCTGAAGCTTGTTTTTTGTTTACGAGCGTCGCTACTTTGCGTCCGAGAATATCGAATATTGTAAGTTTTACGGATAATTCATCAGTTTGCTTAGTCGCTTCGTTCCTTGCAATAGCATAATTTATTGTCGTTGTCGGGTTGAACGGATTAGGATAATTTTGTGTTAATTCATATTTAGTCGGCAGTTCTTCGCCCAAATCGGTAACTCCCGTAATTAAAGCTAATGTTGCTTCCGAAGCGAATACCGGAGGAAGTCTGTCAGGTTGTTCCGGAATAAAGGGAATTCCGTCGCCGTCGGAATCTGAGCCTGTTTCGCCTGTAGGAGCGGCTTCGGAAAGCTGCATCGCATTGCCGACGTTGAGGAAGAATCTCGTGTAAATTAATGGGGATTCGGAATTACCGCCAACAAGCGACGCTTCTCTGAGCGCTCCCGCAATAATTGCAATAATGCGGGGAGAGTAAACCGCAACATCTTCATTCAATGTGGTTCTGAAAGCATGTTTTCCGGAAATATAAAAGTTATTAATAAAAAATGCATAGGCGTTATTGGCGGCGTTCAAATAATTAACATTGTTCGTTACCGAATATGCCGCATAAAGTCCTCTGATAGCAGCTGCCTGCGAGATTACTTCCGTCGGTTCGTCGTCTGCGCCGTTGTTAAAATCGAAGGAATTTGCATATTCTCCATTTCCTTTGTGGAGCGAATTCATGATAAAATCCGCCTGCGCAACAAGCGCATCATTCGCCATGGTAGCCAAAGGCATCCCGGTAAACTCATCAATAACTGAAGATAATCCGACAATAATGTATCCGGCATTTACAGTTGAGATTATTCCGCTCTGCACAAGCTGTCCGTTATCCAGCCATGCTTTATCATCAAACGAACCTTGAGTTGAATTAAAATGCATTGCCATTATATTTTGGAAAATCACCATACTTGCGCCTTTCATCAAATCGTAAGGACCGGGGACGCCGGTTTGCGACATTGGAGCGGGAAACGGATTTCCGTCAAATACTGTGTGATATGCAAAATGTGCCGAAGAGGAATTATTTGACGGATCCATCATATCGGTAAAATGAAGTGTTCCCCAGATTAAGGAAAATTGATCCCAAAGATAACTTTTATCGTCAACTACCGAAAAAGAAACAGGCTTGGGAGGCATTGTTGATGAAACCATCTCTTCTGAAACGGAAATTTTATGAGGGAAATATTTTAGTCCGTTAGCCGGATTGTAAGTCATGGGATCAACCATTCCGAGCGTGGAGCCGTCATAAGCGAGAGATGAAATAATGAATTTAACTTTATTAATTCCTTCAGCTGTAAGAACTTGCCCGATAAATCCGTCAAGATTATCTCCGCCGTAAAAAATATTGTTGTTCGGGTCAAAATTAGGACTGCCGGAAGAATCGGGAGAGTTGGTCCCGTCAGGTTCAATGCCTTCATCATTCTGATCATGGAATGCGCCAAGCATATCCTGCGCCCACAAATATTGTTTCATTAATGTTTGTCCCATTGCGGCGGGATTCAACTGCTTAACCATTTGGGTTCTGTCCCAGCGCAGAGAAGAAAAATCCGTTGTAAAGTTTGATGCAACAGCCTGTGGGAGATGGGGATCGCCTTCAATAAATTCACCGAACTGAGGCCATGCGTTTTGCGGCGGAGTTTGATTGGCAAGCATTCCGAAGTGCATAATGTTTTTCATTATTTCATCGTCTTCGTTATAGCCGTTGGGAGAGCCGGTAAAACTTCCGTCAAAGTTAGGGTCTGTTTCCATTGCCGCCATTTGTCCGATAATTGGAGCCCATATCATATGCAATCCCATACCTGAACGGGATACAATTGTTCCAAGTTGATAGCGGGAATATTCGTAGTTGTTTATTCCGAGAGTATATGAAATCGAGTCCGGCGCGTAAGCTGTGAAAGGATCTAAATCGTCCAGATTGTATCCGAGCGCCTCGGCAAATGGTTCGCCGCTTTCATTAATTTCATTTGCCAGCAGCATTTGATCCGCCGTCAGATAATTGGATGTGTTGGTTATTCGCACTTGTCCGTAAATTGACATTGCAAATAACAAAGCAAAAATTGTAAAATATAGTTTTTTCATTTTTTTCTCCTTTTGGATTAATAATAATTTTGCAGTTCCAAATTAGAGAAGTATGAGGCGTAAAAGTGTCGGCTATTTGACACTGATAAATATTGTGATGTATTTTATTGGAAAGGTTTTCTAATGCTTCTTGGTTTTCAATTTATATCCGAGCAATTCAATATTGGCAACGATTGAATCAATATTAGTTTTGGTTTTATTGTATTTAATGATTGCTTTTCCTGTAGTGTAATTTGATTCAACTGATTTAGCCCCTGCATCTTTTGCATAATTAGCTATGCTTGATTCACATCCTTTACATGTCATTCCCTCAAATTGCAAATTGGCTGTTGTTAAATTTGCTTCTGTAAATTTAGAAATATTTGAATCGGACTCAAACAGAGACGAATTATAGTAAGGGAATGCGAGCATTAAAATTACAAATATCGTAGTTATTCCTAAAAATGTTTTTGAATGAAAAAAAGAGGGGTTATCATCCGCTTCGCAGTCGCATTCAATTTCTTTTCTCGTTTTTAATTGTCGGCGCCACGCGTAGCCGAGCGTTAATAAAGTTAACCCTATTAAGTAAGGTCTAAGCGGTTCTACCCAAGTAAAAGCAGACGCCAATCCGCTTACTCCTGCAATCAAAGCTAACAAAGGAGCAATACAGCAGAGCGAAGCCGAGATAGCAGCAATAATTCCGGTAATAATTAATTTTTTATTTGTTTTCTCTTTTTTCATTTTAGTCACTGTTTTTAATTAAACCGCACAACACGAAAGCTTGCGGACGTCCGTATCAAAACCAATCGCGGCGAGCTTAACGCCTTCGGAAAGCGTTAAATACGGATGAAACAGATTTTTTAATTCTTCGGCGGTTATCCCGTATTTAATTGCCAAAGAGATTTCCATTAATAATTCGGAGCCTTCCGAAGCTACAATTCTTGCGCCTATTAATTTGTCGCTATTTCTATCGCGGAGCAATTTAATAAATCCTTTTTTGTTTCGCGCGGCGAGCGCTCGCGGAATGTCTTTCAAAAAGATAGTTGAAACATCAAATTCAATATTGTTTTCAGCGGCTTGTTTTTCATTCATTCCCACTCCGGCGATTTGCGGGTCGGTAAAAATAACCCATGGAAAAACCGAATAATCTTTAGGACGTTTTTTATCGCCAAACATGTTTTCGACAGCAAGCGCGCCCTCGTATGAGGCGGAATAAACAAATAAATATTCTCCCGTAATATCTCCGGCGGCATAAATATCGGGAATGTTTGTCTGTAAAAATTCATCCGTTTTAACAAAACCGTTTCCGAAAGTCTCAACTCCGGCTTTGACGAAATTTCCGGAGTTTCCTTTTCTTCCCGCAGCAACAAAAAGATGACTTCCTTCTATGGTCTCCGGTTTTCCTTTTATGTCAGAGACTACTATTATTTTGCCGGTTTTTTCTTTAATCGATTTAATCTTAACTCCCGTTTTAATTTCAATGTTTTCGGCGGACAGATACTTTGAAAGTTCATCGCTAACGTCATCTGTTTCTTCGGGAATTATTCTGTTTGACCGTTGCAGTATTGTAACCTTTGCGCCAAGTCTCGCAAAAAGCTGCGTATTTTCAAGAGCAATATACCGTCCGCCGATTATTAGCAGATGTTCGGGCATTTCTTCCAAATCGTAAAGAGAAACATTTGTTAAATAGTTAACATCGTTAAGTCCGGGTATATCGGGAATAAAGGTAGAGGAACCGGTTGAGAGAAGAATTTTCTTTGAAGTAAAAATTTTTCCATTTACAGTAACCGTTCTGTTTTTCAACAACTCGGCTCTTCCTTCTATGATTGTTACATTTGAATCGTCCTTTAAAACGTCAATATATTTTTCCTTCCTTAAACTGCTAACCAATTCTTTTTTCTGTCGTATAGATTCCTTAAAATTTAAGCGGTTATTTCCCGGAATAATTCCGGAAAAATTAGGATGATTAGAATAATAAAATTGCTCGGCATTTCTGATTAAAGTTTTTGAAGGGACGCAGCCGACGTTTACGCACGACCCGCCGATTGGAAGTCCGTCGTTAATCATCAAAACCGTTTTAAGCAACGAGCTTGCTTTTATAGCCGCTGCGAAAGCCGCCGAACCGCCGCCTATAATTATCAAATCATAATCAAAATCGCCGGAATGATTTTCAGTAGTCGATTCCGTTGTGCTTTTACCCGAAAAATTTTTCTCCCCGCTCTTAATTTTCTCGACTACTTTGTAGTGAGTTGAATTAATTAATTCGGCGACTTTTTCTTTGGTTATTATATCTTCGTCAATTTCAAATTCCCCTACGCCTTTCACAAAGCTCACGTATTCTTTTAATATTCCATCTGTGCCGCTTAGCGCCTTCTCAATTGTCCGGGCGCAGCCGTCGCACGTCATTCCCGATATTGAGTATTTTACTCGTTTTATTCTCATTTTAAACTTCTTATTTTTCAAGATTCTCTAAAATCGGGCACTCGCTTTTGGGCGCGTTAACATGGCATTGCTGTGCTAATTTTTCCAAAGCCCGTTTGATTTTTTTTAATTCTTCAATTTTTAAATTTACCTCTTCTATCTTCCTCTCTGCTTTTTCCTTTAAATCGTCACATGTTGTGTCTTCATCAATTCTTAAAAGAAGAAGCTCTTTTATTTCTTTTAATGTAAATCCAAGAAGTTTGGAGTTCTTAATAAACCTCAGTCTTTCCACATCCGAGTCCGAATAAATCCTGTAACCGGATTCCTTCCGTTCCGGCTTGGGCATTAAACCGATATTTTCGTAGTAGCGGACTGTTTCCACGTTTATTCCTACGGTTCGAGATAGCCGACCGACTGTTAAATTTTTCATTTTCTAAAATCCTTTTATTACTAATACAAATATACGGGCTGTAGTATGCTACGGAGTCAAGTAAAAAACGCATAAAATTTTATAGTCGTTTTTACGGAGGAGTAATTTCAAAAAAAACGGCAAAAGGGAGAATAAAAAAAGCTTTGAACAATTTATAAAACACTCCGTAAATCGTTCAAAGCTCTATAAGTATTATTTTAAAAGAAGCATTTTTTTCGTGGATGAAAATCCGCCGGCGTTTATAGAATAAAAGTAAACGCCGCTTGGAACGGGCGAACTTACTGCGTCGGAATTAAATGATACGCTGTAGTTTCCCGCTTCATGATATTCATTATTAACAAGCGTGGCAATTTTCTGTCCGATTAAGTTGTAAACAGAAATTGAAACGTTTACGGCTTTCGGTAAACTGTAGTTTATAACGGTTGAAGGGTTAAAGGGATTCGGATAATTTTGCGACAGCTCGAATTTTTCCGTCGCGGTTGATTCGTCGTTTATTCCCGTAATCGTTACAACGGAAAATTGTCCCATCATTCCACCATCTTCGTGAGTCAGCATATGACAATGATACATGTAAGGAACGGGGTCGTCTGCAAAATCTTCAAACTTTGTAATAAAGCGAACGGTTTCCTGAGGTTTGATAATCACTACGTCTTTTCGTCCGGCTTCGCTCGGCGCAGGGGGAACGCCGTTTCTGTCCAATATGTAAAACTGCACATCATGAATATGAAACGGATGAGCAATAGGAGATTGGTTTGTAATCGACCAAATTTCAGTGTTGTTTAACGGAATCGTGTAATTAATAACATCCATATCAAACGATGTGTTATTTATTAAAAACTCGCCGTTCAATACGTTTGGTCCCATCTGCACGGGATTTAGTGTCAGGTTCCTTGTTGTATCCGCGTCGTTTTCCGTTAAAGGCGTTACGGGAACAAGGTTTGCCGGAACGGTTGTTACCGGACTTGATGTTTGATTTACAACCTTAAATTGCATCAGATTAAAATCCGCGCCGTTTATCGGATTGGGATTGTAGTTGTTCAGCGTCTGTATAGCGCTCATTCCGGGATAAACTGCGCCGTAAATTCCGTTCGGGAATTCCGAAGCGTAGCTCATCAAGTAAACTATATCTCCGAGTTCCGCGTCGGCAAAATCAACAAGAATTTCTGCTCTTTCGCCGGGAGAAAGCTGAAGGCGCGTTAATTCAACCGGGTTTTCGAGCAAGCCGCCATCGGAGGCGATCTGGAAAAAGGGCTTGTTGCCGCTCAATCCCACGTTAAAAACCCTTTGAGATGAACCGTTGAGAAGACGAAATCGTACTACTTGCGCTGGAACTTGCAGCTCGGCGTTTCTTGTGGCGTTGACCATAACTACGGAATCGGCATTTGAAGGAACGACAATTTCTTTTTCGGTGTCGAAAGTTTTTGTTTGAATAACAAGAGGAAAATCGTCAACTCCGTATTTGCGGGGCAATTCCAAAGCGGCTTCTTCCGTGTCGCGAACAATAATAAAGCCGGCTATTCCTTTTGAAACGTGCAGGTTTGTTTTTCTGTGCAGATGAGGATGATACCAGTAAGTTCCCGCTTTGTCAAGTACCGTAAAACTCGGGTTCCAAGTTTCACCCGGCGCAATGGTAGTATGCGGTCCACCATCGTTTTCGGCTGAAACGTGCATTCCGTGCCAATGGATTGTTGTAGTGTCGTTGATATTATTATTTACATATATATCAACAAATTCACCGGAATTCATTATTAATGTAGGGCCGAGTATGTTTCCGTTTGCTCCCATCGTCTCGGTTTGCACTCCCGGATAAAACTCAAAAGTCCCATATTGTAGATTAAGGTTAAGCGTAGTTCCGCTTAACGTATCGGGAATAAGCAGCTGGTTTTGGGCAAAAACAGAGCTTGTAATCCCGAGCATGAGTAAGGCGATAATGTGTCTCATTTTACACTCCTTTTTTCTATGATTTGTTTTTTCATTAAAATTTTCTGTGATTATTGTTTACGAATTGGAATTGCTACGATAAATAATTCGGGAGGTTGATTTTTTCTTGAAGTAGTTCCAAGCCCACTTCAATAATACAAAAACTCGATTGTTGAAACCGATTAAATATCCGATGTGAACAAATACCCAAAGTATCCACGCGATAAATCCGCTAACATGTAATATAGTAAAATCTGCGACTGCCGAGTTGCGCCCTATCACGGCTAGACTTCCTTTGTTGCGGTAGTTAAATTCTTTGCGGGAATTGCCTTTTATATGTTTTGCCGCGTAAATTCCCTGTTGCATTGCGACCGGAGCTGTTCCCGGCAACGGTTTGCCGTCGCTTGCGGCAATAGATGCAAAATCTCCGACTACATAAACGTCGTTATATTTCGGAATAGTTAAGTTTTGTGCGACTAGCACTCTTCCCTTTTTATCAAAATTAATTTTATGTTCTTCGGCGAAAATATTTTTCTTGAAATTTGCTTTTACTCCCGCCGCCCACAGCACAACCACGCTTTCAATTTTTTCGGTTTTGCCTTCATTAAAAATTTCAACTCCGGCTCTATCAATATTTATAACTCTCGAATTCGTCTTGACGGTTATCCCAAGCTTGTTTAAGGACTTAACAGCCGCATTCTGAAGTTTAGGAGAGAACCCCGGAAGAATATTTTTACCGGCTTCAATCAAAAATATTTTTGCTCTTTCCGGTTTAATATTTCTAAATTCGTTTTTAAGCGTGTAACGGCTCAGTTCGGCTAATGCTCCGGATAACTCAATTCCGGTAGGTCCTCCTCCGATAATAACAAAGTTTAAAGGACTTTCGCTGCAAGGATGAAGCATTTCGGCTTCCGCACGTTCAAAAACGTTTAATATTTTTCTTCTGATACTTAAGGCGTCTTCCAATGTTTTAAGAGGTGTCGCTATTGACCGCCAGTTGTCGTTCCCGAAGTACTCGGGAACGACGCCGACGGACAAGATGAGCTTGTCATAATATAATTTACCGCATTCAACGTTTATACATTTCGCGTCCGGATTCACCGAAGATACTTTCTCTTTTAAAACGGTAACGTTTTTGTTTTTAGAGAATATTTCCCGTATGGGATAAGCGATATCTTCCGGCGCAAGCTGAGCCGCAGCCACTTGATAAAGAAGCGGCTGAAACAGGTGATAGTTGCGCGAATCAACAATTGTTATTTCGAAATTACCCGATCCGCGCAGAAGTTCCTTCGCGGCATATAATCCGCCGAATCCCGCGCCTATGATTATAATATGCTGTCTCTTTCCTCTCACGAAATTTTACAGTGAATTAATTACGTTTTTTAATTTTGCGCTAATTTCTTCTGCAATCTCGGAAATGGTAGGATTGTTTACCGCGCCTAAAGCCGCAGCAGGATCAATTGCGGTAACTTCAATCCCATCTTCTTGTTCCTGAAGGATTACATTACATGGAAGCAGAACGCCGATTTTATCGTCAATCGCCAAAGTCTTCTTGGCAAAAGGGGGATTACAAGCTCCGAGAATTCTATACGGCTTGTAATCAAGACCTAATTTGTTTTTGAACGCATTACTGATGTCAAAATCAGTAACTACTCCGAACCCCTCTGTTTTTAGGGCTTCAGAGACTTTTTCCAACGCTTCGTCCATCGAGGCGTTCAAAGTTTTTGTGAAATAGTAAGACATGATTTTTCTCCGTTTTTATTTTTAATCTATTTTCAGTCTTCGCGCATTAATTGCGACGATAACCGTACTGAGCGACATTAAAGCGGCTCCTGCGGCGGGACTTAGTAAAATTCCCCAACTGTAAAGCACACCAGCTGCAAGGGGAATGGCAAAAAGGTTGTATCCGGTTGCCCAAATTAAATTCTCGACCATTTTTTTGTAAGTCGCTTTCGCAAGTTTAATTATCGAAAGAACATCGAGAGGATTACTTTTAACCAACACTATATCTGCGGTTTCAACGGCAACATCAGTTCCGGCGCCTATTGCAATCCCAACATCGGCTTGCGCAAGCGCGGGAGCGTCGTTTACTCCGTCGCCTGTCATTGCAACAACGAATCCTTCGCTTTGGATTTCCTTTACTGTTTTAGCTTTTCCGTCGGGAAGAACTTCCGCAACGTACCTGTCAAGTCCGAGTTGATCGGCAACATATTTCGCTACTTTTTCATTATCCCCGGTAAGCATGATTGTCTTAATTCCTAATTTCTTAAATTCGGCAATCGCTTCTTTCGATTCTTCGCGGATAATGTCTGCAAGTGCAATTGAGCCGATAAGTTGTTCGTCAACAAGAACATACACGACAGTTTTGCCTTGAGAAGATAATGTGTCAATTTGTTCATTTTTTGGTAAGATATTTTTTTCGCGTAAATAACCGGGGCTGAAAACTCCGACTTTCTTACCGTCAACAATAGCTTCGGCTCCTTTTCCGGGAACGGCGATAAACTCGGCTGCCTCCGAAGAATCTTTAGCGCTTTTATAAATTCCCTGCGCTATCGGATGTTCGCTGTATCTTTCAACCGAAGCCGCGAGAGTTAAAATATCGTCCTGCGAAAAGTTGTTGTCGAACGAAATAATATCGGTAACGCCGAATTCCCCTTTGGTTAAAGTTCCGGTTTTATCAAAAATTACGGCGTTTAAGTTTCTCGCTTTTTCAAAAGCGCCGCGGTTGCGAATCAGCAATCCTTTTGACGCTGAAATCGCAGTTGATACTGCAACTACAAGAGGCACCGCAAGTCCCAGCGCATGCGGACAAGTAATTACCATAACCGTTACCGTTCTTTCAAGAGCAAACGAAAGACTTTGGTTCATAACCGCAAGCCAGATAAACATTGTAACGGCGCCACCGAGAATAGCGATTATCGTTAACCAAAACGCTGCGCGGTTTGCCAAATCCTGAGTTTTCGATTTGCTTTCCTGCGCTTCCTTAACCAAATCAATAACTTGTGAAAGGAACGAGTCTTTTCCGGTTCGTTCTACTTTTATAACCAACGACCCCTCGCCGTTTATTCCGCCGCCGATAACTTTATCTCCCTCCTTTTTAGAAACAGGTTTCGATTCTCCCGTAAGCATTGATTCGTTAACGGAGCTTTGTCCTTTAACGGCAACGCCGTCAGCCGGAATTTTTTCTCCAGGTTTTACAAGTACTTTGTCCCCGGATTTTAAATCGGAAAGAGGAACGTCAACAACGGATCCATCTTCGGATAGTAAATGCGCGTCGGAAGGCATCAGTTTTGCCAATTCCTCAAGCGCTTTGGAAGCGCCCATTACGGATTTCATTTCTATCCAATGTCCTACCAGCATTATATCAATTAACGTCGCCAACTCCCAGAAAAAAACTTTGCCTTCTAACCCGAAGACAACAGCCGAACTGTAAAAGTAAGCGACGCTAATTGCAACGGCAATAAGCGTCATCATTCCCGGTTGTTTTTTCTTTAATTCGTCAGCCATTCCTTTAAGAAAAGGATAGCTTCCATAGAAAAAAACAAACGTTGAAAGAATAAATGCAAAGTATTTATCTCCGTTGAACTGTAAAGTCGAACTGATACCGAGAAAGTTTTGAATCAGCGGAGATAGAAAAAGAATAGGGACGGAAACGGCAAGAGAAATCCAGAAACGTTTTCTGAAATCAGCAATCATATGCTGGTGATGATTTGCATGTCCTTTATGTTCATCATGCGAGCCGTGGTTTTGATGTTTGCCTCCATGCTCGGCATGATGAGTATGCTCTTCGTGATTGTGACCGCTCATCTCGGAGTGATTATGTTCTTTGTGATTTTCCATTTTCTTGCCTTTCTTAATTTTATTTATGAACTAAAGATTTCTTTTCATTTCTTCGAATTGTTCTTTAGTTATTTCACCTTTTGCATATCTTTTTTTCAAAATATCCAAAGGCGTTTCCGCAGTTTGATTATTATACGGTTGATTTTTGTTGGTAAATTGGAGAATTCCCCAGATAGCTATCACTACGATAATTATCCAAAAGAACCATCCGTAACCCATTCCACCCATCATTTTGTTTTCTCCTTAAATTAATGTGCGATTATTCCGCCGTAAAACCCTGTTATCGAAACAAGGATGAAAGTTAAAACGGCAAATAAGTAAATAAATTTATTTAGTTTTTTTACATATAAAGAAACAGACCAGATTATTAGTGAAAGCAAAACGCTGAAACCTAATATTTCATGTGTTTCTACAAGTCCGTACATTGCGGTCCCTTCAAAGGGGGCGGCTTGGGACAGCCCGGCAAGTACGGTAAAAATTGTAACGAATGCCGCAAACGGAACGATTATTTTAACGGCTGCAAGATATTTGTTATCCTTATATCCTATAGCCATCAGCAGCAGAGCGACAATAGTAAGCGCAATAGGAAAATGAATTAACTTATTGTGCATGTGCTCAAAAACGGCTCCGAAAGTTACTTCTTTCCCTTCTTCGATTTCCTCTTGTTCCGCGAGCGTCGTTTCGGAAGTTGTTTGGTTGTGAATCAATGCTTTATTTACTGCAATTCCGTTAATTGCGATTGTGTCTTTTCCGACGACCGTTACCGTGTCTAATTTTTGCGCCGGTTTTTTATGTTTTCCGTGCGCAAACATTACGGTTATCCCGAGCAGTAACGCCAATATAATTTTATTTATATACATAGTTTCTCCAAATAAATGAATTACAATTCAAAATTCAGCCCGCCGGAGAAAGTGTAATCGGAGGTTGAGCTGTTAAGTCCGGCGGAGAGAATTGTTGTAAGAAATAATCCTCTGCGGATCATGTAGTTATATCCCAATGCCAATTGGCGGGGCGACGCCGCTCCCTGTATAATCGTAGAGTAGGAATCGTAAGCCAATAGAACTGAGTGTTCCCCGTAACCGAAAGCGTACCCAACGCCGACGCTGAATGTAAAAGGATTAATAGTTTCGGCGCCGGCAATTTTTCCTAAAAAGAGGTAACCGAATTGTCCGAAAAAAGAAAAACGGTTGATATATTTTTTAAGTCCGAATGCGATTTGGTAATCATAAGCGCCGGTGCCTACTCCGAGATTGCCTGAAGCCGTGGGAAATTTCACGTAGCCGTCGAGAGAGATATTTGGTATGACCGAAGATTCTTTAACTAAGCTGAAACTTCCGTTCAGGTAAATATCTCCGAAACCGACGCTTAAATTTCTCATTCCGCCGTTGTCGGACATATGTTCGTCGTCGTTCGGCATGAAGGAATTTTCAAATTGAGTAAATGTGTTTTTACTTCCGAAAATAACCGGTACGCTCAAACTCAGATAATAATTACCGGTTTGATATCTGACGCCGTTATAAAAGAAAAACGAGTTATGTTTGCCGCCATCCTGAAATTCGGAACCGACAATCTACAAAGATGAGTTTGCATACCATTTGCTTTGACCTGAAACAGTTATTGAAATCAGGATAACGGCTAATAATATTTTAAAGGGATTTAAGAAGTTCATATAATTTACTTTGATTGTTTAATTTGATTGTTGGTTTTGTTCTCAAGTTTTTGAAGCATCTTATCATAGTTGTCCATAACGTTCTTCATATTTTTCATCATGTCGTCCATATCTTTCATCAATTCGGGGTTTTGCATCATTTCTTTGTTTTGCATCATCGTCTTCATCTGTTTGAGCATTCCGTTCATATTTTGCGACATCTGTTCCATGTTTTGCATAATGTCTTGTTGATTATTCATCATCTGTCCGTTGTTTCCATGCATCATGTTTCCGTTGTTCATCATATGTTGCTGATTGTTTCCCCGGTTGTTCATCATTTGGCTGTTATTGTTATTCATCATATTTTGCCTATCTATCATGCGCTGTCGGTTATTTTGCATATTTTGATTCTGGTTCGACTGCATATATTGATTCATTCTCTGCATCATATCCTGCATTTGTGTGTTCATTTGGTTCATGTGTTCTGTCATCTGCTGCATGTTCTGCATGTTTCTCTGCATCATATTTTGATTGTTTTGATTCATATTTCCGCTTTGGGCGTTAGTTGCCGTGACGGAAAAAAACAGTGTAAGTAATATGGCTAATGCCGCTGTGAGATTGATTTTTAACGTTTTCATTTTTAACTCCGTTTGTTGTTGTTAGTTGATTGTTCCATAAAAATTTTTGTGTAAAAGATGTCATTTAATTTAAATCAATCCTCCGCTCTTGATAAGCGGAGAATTGCAATATTCTTATTTTGTTTTGTAACCGTGAGCTTTAAGATTTTTCACGGCTTGCTTTACGGTAACTTCTTTTAAAGTCATTCCGCAAAGAGGGCATTTACCCGGTTTATCGGAAATTACATTCCAGTCCATTACATCCTGGAAAACTTTGCCGTCTTTGTTTTTATCGATTGCCTTAACATTGATTACGCCTTTGCGTACTATTTTATTCGCCATTTTTTTCCCGCCGGTCATACTTTTATCATGATTCATCATACCATTCTGATTTTGATTCATCATTCCTTTGCCGTTTTTCATCATCATATGCTCCCCGGCTTTGGTTGAATCCGGATGAGTTTGAGCCGGAGTTATATTTGCGATAAACAATATTGCCATTGCGGCAATCAATAATTTTTTAAGTTTCATTTTGTATCTCCTTTTTTTATAATATTTACTTTATGTATTGTCCGTTGTAATTTGGGAAAATGGCTGTCGAAGAATTATCTGCGACAGCTTAATTTTTCCTTTCTTATTTAATAACATTTATTTCGCCTGTTTTAATCCGTACCGCTTTTTCGATGTCGGAAACAAAAATCCAGCCGTCGCCGCTTTGTCCTGTATGTCCGTATTTTGCAATCACGTTAACAAGCGTATCAAGCTGCTCTTTGTTACAGATTAATTCGATTTTAACCACGCTTGAATATTTTTGAACATATTTAATCGAGTAACTGAAAGAGACTTCGTCCGCCCAGTTTGCCAGAGCGTTTGCATCAAGAACGGTCATACCGGATATACCCGCTTCTTCCAGCTTCCGGATAACTATTTCAGCTTTTTCGTGTCTTATGTATGCTTTGATTTCTTTCATACTTTACTCCTTTTTATTTTAGGGAAAAGCCCTACTTGCAGCAGCTTTTCCCTTTATTTATTTTATTTACGCGTCTGACCATAAAGAAAACAACAACAGCCGCCAATCCGATAAGAATTAAAAATCCCATTTTTATGCCTTTTCAAGATTATGATTATTCTCTTCTGTTTGAGCATTTTCGCTTTCATCTTTCTTGAATTTTCTCCCTTTGATTATGTAGAACAGCGCGGGAAAAATCGTTAATTCCATAATCAAACTTGTGAAAATACCGCCTGCCATCGGCGCGGCAATTCGTTTCATCACGTCGCTTCCGGCTCCGCTGCCTATTAAAATCGGGAGCAATCCGAAAAAGAGGACCAAAACTGTCATCATTTTAGGACGGATACGCTTAACGGCGCCGTCAAAAATGGCTTCCCGTAAATCATGGAGATTTTTCATTTTTCCTTGTTTTAGCCAGTTTTCATAAGCGATATCCAAGTAGAGAAGCATCACAACTCCGGTTTCGGCGCTCACTCCGAGAAGAGCGATAATGCCCACCCAGACGGCGACGCTCATGTGGAAACCTGCAAAGTAGAGGTACCAAATTGCCCCGACCATTGAAAACGGAAGAGCAAGCAAAATGATTCCTGTTTTTACAAACGACTTTGTGTTGAAATAAAGAAGCAGGATAACCAGCAACAATGTTACCGGAATAACTATTGCCAATTTTTTAGCGGCTCTTTCCATATACTCGTACTGACCGCTCCAGATTAATGAATATCCCGGAGGGAGAGTTATTTTTTCATTTATTATTTTCTGCGCTTGTTCAACATAGGAGCCGACATCCGAGCCTTCAATGTCAATGTAAACCCACGCGTTCGGGCGCGAATCTTCAGATTTAATAACCGGCGGACCTTTTTTAACCGAGATTGTTCCAAGCTGTTTTAACGGAATATTTCCCCCTTTCGGAAGAGGAACCAGAACGCGTTTTAAATCTTCAAGACTGTTTCTGTAATCCCGCTGGTATCGTAAGTTTACCGGGTAACGCTCCAGTCCTTCAATCGTCTTGGTTATGTTCATTCCGCCGACAGCAGACATAAAGACGTCCTGAACATCGCCCACGGTCAAGCCGTAGCGGGCGATTTCGTTTCTGTCAATATCGAAATCCACATAGTTTCCTCCGGCGGCGCGTTCGGCGTAAACCGACCGTGTTCCCGGTATTTTTTTCGTTACCTGTTCAATTTCCTTCCCAATTTTCTCGAGAACATTTAAGTCCGGACCGGCAATTTTAATTCCGACAGGAGTTTTAATTCCCGTTGAAAGCATGTCAATCCTAGTTTTAATCGGCATTGTCCAAGCGTTTGTCAGTCCGGGTATCTTAATTGCCGCGTCCATTTGGTTAATCAGTTTTTGCGGCGTCATGCCTTCTGGCCATTGATCCATAGGTTTAAGTCTTATAGTCGTTTCAATCATTGAAAGGGGCGCCGGGTCTGTTGCCGTTTCCGCCCGTCCTACTTTTCCCAATACCGATTCGACTTCTGGAAATGTTTTAATTATTTTATCGGTTTGCTGTAATATTTCTCTCGCTTTTGTTATCGAAATGCCGGGAAGCGTTGTCGGCATATATAGCAAATCGCCTTCGTACAACGGTGGCATAAATTCCGAACCGAGTTTCTTAAAGGGGAAATATGTTGCGGCAACTATAAGAACCGAAGCGGCAAGCACAGCCCATTTTTGTTTCATTACAAAATCAACAATAGGATGATATATATTCATCAAGAATTTTGTTACGGGATTATCCTCTTCCTTTTTCATTTTACCGCGAATAAAATATCCCATAAGAACGGGAACAATCGTTATCGCCAATATTGCTCCGACCGCCATAGAATATGATTTTGTGTAGGCAAGAGGTTTGAATAATCGTCCTTCCTGCTGCTCCAGAGTAAACACCGGCAGAAACGAAACGACTATAACAAGCAGCGAGAAGAAAATCGAAGGACCTACTTCTTTTGAAGCCTGCAGAACAACCGCCCAGTGAGGTTTCTGTTCCGCTTTCGGTTTCAGCTGATTGTGCAGCACATGCGACTGCGTATTTTCAACCATTATTATCGCCGCATCTACCATCGCCCCGATAGCGATTGCAATTCCTCCGAGCGACATGATGTTGGCGTTAATTCCCTGAATTTTCATGATAATTAAAGCTCCGAGAACCGCCGTGGGAAGCGTAACGATTGCAACGAGCGAACTTCTGAAGTGAAGAAGAAAGAGGAAGATTATGAGTGAAACAACAATAATTTCTTCAAGCAGCTTATCGTTAAGATTTTCCACCGCCTGCTCGATTAAGTGAGACCTGTCGTAAGCGGTTACAATTTCAACATCGGGAGGAAGAGATTTTTTAAGTTCGTCTAATTTTTCCTTAACGCCTTCGATTACCTTTAATCCGTTTTCGCCGAAGCGCTGTATTACGATGCCTCCGACAACTTCCCCTTCTCCGTTCCAGTCGGCAAGTCCGCGACGAATCTCGGGACCAATATCAATATTGGCTACGTCCCTGAGGTAAACGGGAGTTCCGGTAGCTTTGTTCACGCCGATAGCGATTGATTCCAAATCTTTTTTGCTTTTGATATAACCGAGACCGCGAACCATAAATTCTTTTTCGCCCATCTCTATTAGTTTTCCGCCGACATCGTTGTTGCTGTTCTTAATAGCCATCTTAATTTTTTTAAGAGGGATGTTATACGAAGCAAGTTTTATCGGATCAACATTTACTTGGTACTGTTTTACAAATCCACCGAGACTTGCAACTTCCGCAACGCCGGGGACCGCGGTTAATTCATATCGTAAAAACCAGTCCTGTATTGAGCGGAGCTCGGCAAGCGAGCGTTTTTTCGATTTGAGAACATACTCGTAAACCCAGCCGAGTCCGGTGGCGTCGGGTCCTAACTCCGGCGAAACTCCTTTCGGAAGCTGACTTTGCATTGAGCTTAGATATTCCAGAACCCTGCTTCGCGCCCAGTATAAGTCGGTGCCGTCCTCGAAAATAATATAAACCATCGAGAAGCCGAAAAACGAATAACCGCGGACGTCAATAGCGCCCGGGACTGAAAGCATTTTTGTAGTTAAAGGATATGTTACTTGATCTTCAACTATTTGGGGACCTTGTCCCGAATATTTAGTGAAGATAATTACCTGAACGTCGCTTAAGTCAGGTATAGCGTCAATCGCGGTATTTTTAATAGACCAAATACCCGCGAATATTAACGCCAAGGTTAATATTATAACCAGAATTTTATTATTAATAGACCATTCAATCGTTTTTGCGATTAATCCGTCTTTTTGATTTTCAGTTGGTACCATAATTCATTTCTCCGTTTAATGGCACGCAGATTCTTATGATTGGTTATGATCAGCGCCGATCATAAATAATCATAATTAATCAGCGTACTATTTATATTTAAAACCATTTTTTTTAAGATTCTTTTTAACTTGTTCAATAGACATTTCCTGAAGAGTCATTCCGCAAAGCGGGCATTTGCCGGGCTTATCCGAGATAACATTCCAGTCCATAACATCTTGATAAAGTTTTCCGTCTTTGTTTACATCAATGGCTTCAACATCAATAACGCCTTCTCTTACCAACTCGGATTTTACTTTCTTTTCAGCGCCGGCGGCATTTTTCTTGCTCATATCCATGTTTTTCATATCTTTCGGTTTTTCTTTTTCATTATCGGCTCCGTTAAACATCTCTACCGACGACCGAAGGTTTGATTCCGAATCAATCAGGAACTGTCCCGAAGTTACAATCTTTGTATTTGCCGTAAGACCTTTAAGGACTTGGTAATAGCCGTCCGCGTATTCGCCGAGTTCAATTTCCGCGGGTTTGAATTTCCCGCCTCCGAGAGCGATAATAACGGTGTTTTCTCTTCCGGTTCTGAGAACAGCCTGCTCGGGAACAAGTGGAAATACGCCGTCGCTTTTAGTTTTTATATCAACATTGGCAAACATTCCCGGCTTCAAATCGCCGTTTTTGTTCGGCAAATCCAATCGTACTTTTAAGGTTCTGGTTTTCGTATCTACAGTAGGATAAATAAATGATATTTTTCCATGATAAACTTTTCCGGGCAGATAATCGAAAGTTACTTTTGCGTCTAATCCCAACTTGATTTTGCTTGCTTCGTATTCGTAAATGTCGGCAAGTATCCACAAGTTGCTTAAATCGGCGACTTTCAGCAGAGGCGTTCCACGGTTTATTTTTGCGCCTTCTTCAACCCCTTTGAATATTACGGTTCCGGAAATCGGCGAGTAAAGAGTAACATATTTTGTAACTTTGCGCGTTTCTCTTAAGCGCTGAATTTCCGCGTCGGTAACGTCAAACAACTGAAGTTTTCGTATCGCGTTATTTATCAATATGGAATTGTTGCTTTCTTTGTTAACCGCGTTGTCGTATGAAAGCGCGGTAAGGAATTCTTCCTGAGCCGCAACAAGTTCGGGCGAATAAATTCTAATCAGTTTATCTCCCTTTCTTACTTTTTGTCCGGTGTAGTTTATGTAAAGTTTGTCAATCCATCCCGATATTTTTGTCGTTGCAACATACTCCCGCTGTTCGTCCGCCTGAAGAATTCCGTTTGTGAAAACTTCGGGCTGTAACTTACCGCTTTTAACGGTTGCGATTTTAACATTCATATTCTGCATCATAACGGGGCTGATTGAAACCACGCCGCTCTCGCCGGAATCATCCGCATACACCGGAACAAGATCCATTCCCATGTTCGATTTTCCCGGGTGGTTATAAATTTCTTTGGGGTTCATCGGCGCGCGCCAGTAAAGGACTTTCTTGCCGTTTGAACTTTTGTCGGCGGAAGCCGTTGCGCTTTTGCTCGACGCTGAAGAATTTCCGTTTGTCAGTAAATAATATCCGCCGCCGCCGATTAATGCGCCTATTATAATTAAAATTGTGTAAGTAATAAATCTGTTATTCATCTTATTATTCTCCGTAAATCGTTATTTTGAAAAATTATTAAAATCAGAGCCGGATAGGAATTCCAATTTTGTAATTTGCGTTTGATAATCCGTTCTGATTTTTGCCAGCTCGGCGTTAATTTTTATTATGTCGTTCTCCGCCTTAATAACGTTGGCGAAATCGATTTTACCGACCTGGTAATCGGCAATAGAGGATTTGTACGCTTCCTCCGCTTGTGGAAGGAGCGACGAGACAATCAGAGTTTCTCTTTTTTCCAACTCTGAAAGCTTGGCGTTGATTTTGCCGAAAGATTGTTGCAGTATCTGCAGGGAAGCGTTGAGCTGTTCGCCGTAAAGTTTTTGCAGATACTTCGTTTTTTCAACTTTGGATGTTTTATTTCCGCCGTAATTAATCGGAAGAGTAACGCCCACTACAAACGAAACCAAATCGTTGTAGTTTTTTCCCGTTATTCCGTTGTAATCGCGCTGAGTATATTGCACGCCGAATTTGAAGTTCGGATAAAAGGAATATTCGGCTTGTTTTTCCATTAATCCGGCTTTGCTTTTTAACAGTTCGATGCTCTTTAACGCCGGTCTGTTTTTTGCCGCCAGCGAAAGCAGGGATTCCGTATTAACATTAATATTGCCGATTTTTTCTATCGGCGATGTTGCGATTGCGGAGTCCTCTTTTTTAAGAAGGTAAGCGTTAATTTGAGCAAGAATAGATTTTTCGCTTCCTTTCAGAACTTCAATTTTATCTTTTACGCGCGTCATCTGAACCTCAACGCTGATGATGTTCTGCAATCCCGCGGTTCCGACTTCGTACTTTCTTTTAACGACGTTTGAGATTTGATTCAACAGCGAAAGACTTCTGTTCGCAAGGGAAATTTCTTTTCTCTTTAACTGAAGTTTAAAATATAAGTCGGATACTTCGCTTTTGATTTTGTTTTTCAAGTCCGCGATTTCCTGTCGTACAATTAATGTATCAACGGATTTCACATCCGACGCGGCGCTTAAAGCTCCCGGGAAAGGAACTTTCTGACTTAGTCCGATAATCTTTCCTGTCATCGGCTCTTGCGTAAAAGAAAACGAGTTTGTAGGAAAATTCGCTATTCCCAAAGTAAGTACCGGATCGGGAAGATTTGTCCCAATCTCAATCTCGGCTTTTGCCGCTTCAAATTTTGATTGCAGCATTCTTATTTTGGGGCTTTTTTTAACCGCCTCTTTCACTAAAGATTGTAAACGGTAATCGGTAGATTGGGCAACTGCAAGCTGCGAAAATAGAATCGCAAACATGATTACCGCAAAACTGATTTTTGATTTCATTGTTTCCTCTGAAAGTTAATGTTTAACTACTTATTTATATATTTTGATTTTTTACTTATAAACTTTGCTATGTCGATTTATTTCTGTTTAATCGTTAGAAACCGGTTTAAGATTTCTAAAAAAATTTATGCAGTGATTTTATCAGAATCGAACGAACAAAGGGCTTTTATCAAAATTAAGATCTAAATAAGGAGGACTGTGGAAAGTTTTGTTTCCCGTGAAGAAACAAAACGGTTGCCTGAGGCGTGGGAGAACTCTACTGCCGATTTCCCAAAATTGGAAATCGTTTTATATGAAACAACTGCCGCCGGTACTTCCGGAACGGAGACTAAATCGTTAGAAAAAGTTTTCATTGTAGCGGCAAAAGGATCAACGGAAATGTTTTTACATGAAGCCGCGGTGTGCTGAGTGCCTTTTGCGGAAGAAGACATATTTTTCATATCCATTTTGCAAGTCCGGGTGTGTGTCATTAAAGCCAACGGATTCAGTACTAATTCCGAACTTTCGGAATTAAACATCGGGCAAGCCGAAGTGCATGTGTTTACTTCAACCGCCGATAAAACCGGCAGAGACAAAAAGTAAACAGCCATTAACAGCGTTATTGCTTTTTTGAATACGATATGTTTTCTCTTCTTTAACATCTCTAATTTTCCAAACGTAAAATAGAGAGAAACAAAAAAATAGCGTTACATAATTAATGAAAGTTTTTGCATAATTTTGCTTGGGGGAAATCGAAGAAAATAGGGCGATTAATCAAACTAATCCCGAAATTGTCATTAGAAAAAATTTGAATAACAAAATGTTTTTTGTAGCGTAGATTGCTTGCAATCTGCGAAAAACAAGCATAACCCTAAATTAACATTTTGACGCTGTTCATCTATAAATTAGCCTGCTTTCCTCCTAACAGCGGTCATTAGAAATTTATCTCCAACTGACAATTTTAGGTTCATTCTCGGTTTGATTGCTGTAGTTATTTAGCGGCGTAACTTCAATCGCTTCAAACGGGCATTGCGTAACGCAATCGAGGCAGCCGGTGCACTTACCCGGAATCGGCTCGGGATAAGCCATAGCGCGGGACATTTTAATAGCGTGTTCGCTGCATACGTCGCGGCAAATTCCGCATCCCGTGCAGTTTTCACCAATCAATCGCCAAAGGTAATTCATTTATTTTGCGGACTCACTTTTCGCTAAATTTTTCATGAAGCGGCTGAAGCCGATTACAAAAATAATCAGTAGAATGGGGAAGAAAATATAGAACGATATTTGCGCCATCTCAATTCCGTTTGGGACGGAGTTCGAACGGAAGTTCGTTTTGAGAAATTCCCAAAATGGGCTGGGGTGATATTCCAAATATTCTTTTCCAGGAGCTTCCATTATAAATGAAAATCCGATAATGTTTAATAAGTTTGCAAGGAATATCAGCCATGTTGAAGAGCGAAAACTTTTGCCGTGCGGCTTGTGCCCATCATAAAAAAGTCTGATTACTAACCCGGCAGCAAAAAGAACCGTCGCCGCCGGAACGAAAGGAACGGCAACTTTAATATCCGCCATAATATCGGGGTTTAACACCAGGAACCCGATAATCACCGTAATCGTTAAAAATAAATCGGCAATTACAATCGTAAAAAGCTCCCACACTTCGATTGATACGCGCAGAGATAAATAATTTTGAAGAGAATCGTAATATTTTCGGATGATTATAAATCCTAAAGAGAACATTCCGAAAATTATGGAGATGTTCAGAAGCGTTTGAAGCGTCCAAATTTCAAGTCCCTTGGAAATTATATGCTCATTCATTTTCTAACCCTTTTTAGTTATCCAAAAATAACTATATTTTTTATTGAAAGAGCTAAATGATGACCTTTTTCCTAAAAATTAGCAATTTTTAATATTTGGAGAGTTTGAACTTTGAAGCGGTAATATGCATTAATTTTTTTACACAAAACTCAAGATAATTTATCAATGCTTTTTCTTCTTTGTTGCGATTCTTTCATGAAACGGGTTGCAGTCATGCCGGTTATTTGTTTGAATTGACGCGAAAGATGTTGAACCGAACTGTAGCCGAGAGAATAGGCAATTTCGCTTAGGTTCATTTCCTTGTAGGTCAGAAGTTCTTTAACCTTTTCAATTTTTTGAAGAATAACAAATTGCTCTATTGTAACGCTTTCCACTTTTGAAAAAAGAGAGCTGAGTGAAGGATAATCTTTTCCCAACTTATCGCTTAAAAATTTAGAGAAAAGAATATTTTCCAAGTCAAACTCATCATAGTTCTGAATTACTTTTATAATCTCTGTTTTAATTGCTTCCACAATTTTACTGTTTGAATCTTCAAGCAGTTCAAATCCCTCGTTTTTAAGAACGGCGTTGATTAAATCGAAGTCGAGTTTTTCCGGCGGCTCTAGAAGTTCGGCTTCGCCGAGAGTAACATTAACCGGAGTCAGATTTAATTTTTCAAGCTCCTCACGCACGGTTTTTACGCAGCGCGGGCAAACCATGTTTTTGATGTAAAGTTTTGTCATATTCATCAATAGTTTTTCTTTAAATATAAGAAAAAAACAGCTTAATGTATGATTATGGCAAGCGCTTTTAATTGTCGGCAAAAAATGTATTTCGTCTTATTAAATAGGTTAATCTTCATTTACAGACTGGTTTAACGATAATTAAAACCATTTTTTCAAGTCGGTAATTCCGAATGGTTTTGCTATTATCTTTCTATTTTTATCTACTATAAACATAGTCGGAGTAGCGTAAATAAGATAATCTTTAGCGGCTTTACCTTTCCAACCACTTAAATCGGAAACATTAAGCCAGTTCAGATTATTATCTTTTATGAATTTTATCCAATCTTGACGATTCTTGTCCAAAGCTACCGCAAGCGCTTCAATATTTTTCTTTTTTTGCGCTTTGTAAAGATTAGCGATTTGCGGAACAATTTTCTTACAATGCGGGCACCAGCTCGCATAAAATATTATTAGAGTTTTTTCCGAATTTAATTTACTCAAATCGATTGCTTTACCGCTTGTATCGGGTAAAACTATATTGGGCGCAATGCTCCCAACTTTTAATTTCCTGGCTTGTTCTATTCTATTTTGAATTGAATGTTCAAGCTTTTCATCTAAGCATAAATCATCGGCGATTACATAATTATCAATTATGTAGTTAATTATCTTGTCAAAACCAAATTTTCTGAAACCATCAATTAAATACTCTGTAATCTGTTGATAAACAATTGTATTTACTTTAGCTTTGTTTAACAATGTATCCACTGCGTTCATGAATTCTTTTTCCAGAAGAGGTTTCGGTAATTGCGGATTTCTGTAATATGTTAAATATTCAATTGTTTTGTTTGTAAAACAATCCGAGTAGGTTAGTTCTTCATCGCTAAAATTAACATAATCCAAGGCGTGCGCTTTAAGATATTTTATCTGTTCTTCAAACGGCAATTTACCGTCAACCACAGGAAGTTGGGAAGAGCGAATATACCTTGCAATAAACGCCCCCTGTTCTTTTTGGGCGGTTACATTCGCAAAATATGAATATTTGTATTGGAGTTCTTCATATTTCCTTAATGCTTTGTCATAAAATTCATCGTTTTGGGGATAATGCTGTAAAATAACATTCAATAGTTCCGTCTTGGTTTTAAATGATTTATTAAGTTTAATAAAATCGTAATAAAGTTTATTGCTTTCCGAATTAATCACCTTTAAGCTATCAAACAAATTCTTAAAATCCGTTTTTATTTTCACATCAGAACCGTCGTAAACAAAACTGAGAGAATGGATTCGGTCAAAACTTAGACGATAGATTCCGGAATGAAAGTTTTTCATTGAAAAAGAGAAAGCGTTATTTTCTGACAACAGAGAATCAATTTCGCTTGCCTTTTCACCTTCTAATTCAAACATTGCCGCTTTTCGAGGCGCGTTTTCAATATAGATGGTAACATTTTGTGCAAAAATGTTAAGCCACAAAAACAATGTCGAAATAATTAAAAGCGCCAATTTATTCATAATGAAATATCTATTTATTACACAAATAGTAATTATACATATAAAACCATTTTTTGTATTTTACAAATTAAAGTTTTTCAACAAAAACGGCTGAATGAAAAACATTAGCAAATTTCATTCAGCCATTCATAATTAATTCATTACAAAAATTTTTAATCCTTCAAACAGCGAATGCTATAACCATCAGGATTATAACCAATACCTTCGGAAAAAAAATTTGAGCCATAATAAACGGACTCCAAATAAGGTCTACCCGAAATATATAGTGTGGAAGTCCAAAAGTTTTCGTAAATTTCAAATCCAGTAAAGCTTGTATTATAATCTTGCCAAAGCCCTCCAAAAAGAGCCGAGAATCCGCTTGTATTTGTCGGCGTATATCCGCTCATTGTTTCGTTTTCATCAACAAATTTTACCGATTGACTATTTACATAGCTTATTAAAGTTTCAAATTCTGATTTTGACGGTATATGCCAGCCCGAAGGACAAATTCCTTGCGCTCCTTCCGTCGATACATACTGCATCGCTTCGTCCCATTGGTATAAACCGCCGTAAGTTGTGCAATTGTTTGCGTCGTTATTATAGCAATATTTTTCAATCGTACTGTTATCTGTTTGCGCCCCGTCGCCATTTGTTCCGCCGGTGGAACTGTTAATCATTGTTCCTACATCTAAATTCTCTTTCAGCCAGCATTGGTCGCCAATTTGGATTGTTGTGTAATAAGCGCCTCCCGCATCGCTATTTGGACCTCCTTCATAATAAACTTTTTCAATTCCGGAACAAGGCGAACCTCCGGCGGTTTCGTCGTCGGCGAGAACTTTAACCATTAGCGAAGTAGCCGAGCCGCTATACGGCAAAACTATTGTTTTGGAAGAAGCGCTTGAAGATACTGTTACGCTTCCCGTTCCGCTCGTTGCGGCGTTTGTTGAGTCGTCCCAACTTACTCCGCTATCCTCGGAAATAAACACTCTTACATTAACGCTTGTTTGTTCAGCGTCGCTTATGTCGTAAGTTACGGTTATATTTGAACCATCGTAAGTGAACGATACATTATCTACCACCGGATTTGTTTCCTGCGAATAAATTTGAGTTGAAGTAAAAACAAAAAACATTAACAACAAAACAACTTTTATCATTTTCATTTAATAATCCCCCTTCTTACTTGAGTAATAACATTTTTTTAATTGAAGTAAATTCGCCCGCGTTTATTTTGTAAAAATATATGCCGGCGCTTAATTGAGATGCGTCGAAATTTACTTTGTAGCTTCCTTCGCTTTGTCTTTCGTTGACCAATGTAGCCACATTCCTTCCCAACATATCATATATTATTAACGAAACATGCGATTCTTTGGGAATTGAGTAGCTTATAATCGTTGTCGGGTTGAAAGGGTTCGGATAATTTTGTTTTAAAATATACTTTTGAGGCAGATTGAATTTTAATTCAATAATTGTTGAGTATTTAAATTTGCCATCGGTGTCAATTTGTTTTAAGCGATAAGCAATATTACCGTTAATCGGATTGTCATCTATAAAGGAATAATTCTTAGGCGAATTACTGTTGCCGTGCCCTTGAACAAAACCAAGGAGGTCCCAATTACCTTCGTCATTAACCTTTTTTTTTTGCACTTGAAATCCGTAGTTATTAACTTCGGTTGCCGTTGTCCAATTTAACAAAACGGTATTTTCTTTTACAGAGGCGCTAAATGATGATAATTCAACCGGTGTCGGGCTTTCTTGCGATACGCCGACTCCGATTCCGGCATGTAAGACTATAGTTAAAGAAAACAAAATTGTTAGAAGTTTTTTCATTATTCTTTCTCCTCCGGATAATTATTTTATTTTGTTAATTTTTATATTAATAGTCGGAGAAATTTTAAAAATTTTAACCTATTTATTCTTTTTTTTCATGATTTTCCACCCTTTTTTCTCTAAGTTCAAAGAAAAATATCAGCACGAAAGATATTAATACCTGAAAATCCGAAAAAAGATGTTGGATTTAAAAAATATAATTATTAGTTTTGAGTGTAAGAAATGTTGATAGTGAGTAGTATCAACTTTAAGGATTAAAAAATGGACAAACCAAAATACACAATCAGCGTCGCAGCGGAATTATCCGGAATATCAATTCACACATTAAGAATGTATGAACGCGAAGGACTAATCATTCCTTTTAAAAAAGAGAGCAACCAAAGAAGATACAGCGACAGGGACATTGACAGAATTCGTTGTATCCGCGAAACAATCAATGAACACAAACTCGGACTTGAAGCAATTCGCCGGGTTCTTTCCCTTATTCCCTGTTGGGCTATCATTAAATGCACCGAAAAAGACAGGGAAAATTGTCAGGCGTTTGTAAGTTACTCAAAACCCTGCTGGGTTTTTGAACATAAAAACAATACATGCAGAGACCGTGATTGCAGAGAATGTGAAGTTTACCAGTCATTTATGCACTGCGGTTCAATCAAAGATAAACTCAAAGAACTTTTACCCCCAAATAAAGGATAAAACGATATGAAAAAATTAGTTATTCTAGGCGCCGGAACAGCCGGAACCTTAATGTTAAACAAACTAAGGGGCATCCTGGATAAGAGTGAATGGAATATTACAATAGTTGATATGTACGAAACTCATTATTATCAACCGGGATTCCTTTTTATTCCATTTGGTATTTACAATAAGAAAGATGTGATAAAACCAAAGCGGGATTTTTTCCCAAATGGCGTTGATGTTGTTATGTCTCAAATTTCAAAAATAGAGGCGGATAAAAACAGAGTCCTGCTGGAAAACGGCTCGGTTTTGCCTTATGACTATTTAATAATTGCAACCGGAACAAAAATTAATCCGGAGGAAACGGAAGGATTAAAAGGTAAATTGTGGCATAAAGAAGTATTCGATTTTTACACAATTGAAGGCGCGCTTGCTTTGGCAAATTATTTTAAATATTGGGAAGGTGGCGATATGGTTTTAAATATTGCCGAGATGCCGATAAAATGTCCCGTTGCTCCGCTTGAGTTTGTTTTTCTAGCGGACTGGTATTTTACCGAAAGAGGAATTCGCGACAAGGTGAATATACATTTTGTTACTCCTTTGTCGGGAGCGTTTACAAAACCTCGCGCTTCGTCCGTGCTGGGTGATTTTCTTGAAAAGAAAAACATTAATCTTATTCCCGATTTTTCGATTGCCAAAGTTGACAACGAGAATAAAAAGATAATTTCGTGGGACGAAAAAGAGGTTAACTTTGACGTTCTGGTTTCAATACCGACTAACATGGGCGATGAAGTGATTGCAAGAAGCGGTCTAGGAGACGAACTTAACTTTGTCCCAACAGATAAAGAAACATTGATGGCTGAAGGTTACGATAATATTTTCGTAATTGGCGACGCGACAAACTTGCCAAGTTCAAAAGCCGGCTCGGTCGCTCATTTTGAATCGGAAATCTTAACGGAAAATTTTCTGGATGTTATTGATGGAAGAAAGCCCCGAGCAAAATTCGACGGACACGCCAATTGCTTTATCGAAAGCGGTTTCGGTAAGGGCGTTTTGATCGATTTTAACTATACGACAGAGCCGTTGCCCGGAAAATTTCCGCTTCCCGGAATAGGACCCTTTTCATTACTCGAAGAAACTAAAATGAATCATTACGGAAAAATAATGTTTCGTTGGATGTATTGGAACCAGCTGCTTAAAGGTTTGGAACTTCCGATCGAATCGCATATGACAATGGCAGGTAAGAGGGTATAACAATGGAAGAAAAAAATATTCAAGAACAGATTAATACGATAAATTCCAAGCTGGATATTATTCTTGAGGAAATAGAACTTCAGAAAAAAAACAGAAGGGAAAGCGAAGATTTAAAAGACGATTTAATGCGAGTCGGAAAGGACGTTTATGAAACCGCCGTGGACGAGTTGGAAGAAGTTCACGACAGTATTCAAACGGGAGATATTCTTTTCCTTTTCAAAAAGTTGTTGAGGAACGTAAATAATATTTCTAAATCGCTTGAACAAATTGAAAGTATCAGAGGGTTCGTCCAGGACTTCGGTCCTATTTCTCGTCAACTTTCAATAGATACTATGAACAAACTGGATGAGTTTGACAGAAAAGGGTATTTTGATTTTATAAGGGAATTGAACCGCGCTTTGGATAATGTTGTTACAACATTTGCCGTTGACGATGTTAAAGCGCTTGCCGATAATTCAGCTTTAATTGTGCGAACCTTAAAAAATCTTACCGACCCTGAAATACTGGAAAAAATAAATACAACGCTTTCTACAATTAAAAATATAAATATTGATAAAAATGTTTCAATGTTTGATTTAATGAAAGAGTTAAATTCAAAAGAAACAAAGCGCGGCTTGGCGATGACTCTTAAAATATTAAAAACGTTTTCACAAAACATATAGAAGAATGCTTTGCATAACCCAATTTATTTGTCATTCTGATCCTCCGCCACGGCGGAGCGGGAGAAGAATCTCAAAACTGGTAATTACACCGAATTTAGAGATATTTCGGACGGCTTCCACCGTCCTCAATATGACAAATTTAGGTTATGCAAAGGTTACTAGAAGAAAAATAGGAGAAATAAAAATGGCAACAGTAGAAATTCTTGGAAAACAAATTGAAGTCGATAGCGACGGTTGTTTGGTAAACCTTTCTGACTGGAATAAAGAAGTAGCCGTCGAGATAGCTAAATCCGAAGGAATAGAGCTTACGGAAAAACATTGGCAGGTAATCGAATTTATGCGTAAAGTATATGAAGAAACCGGCGATGCGCCTTCCATCAGAAAACTGACAAAACAAAGCGGCGTAGATACAAAAGAGCTTTATTCCTTGTTCCCCGGCGGACCCGCCAAAAAAGCGGCTAAAATAGCCGGTTTATCTAAACCGAAATCCTGTGTATAAAAAGGAGAAAATAAAATGTCAGAAGAATTAAAAAAAGTTTCAATTGTAATTTCCAAAGGCTCTTTGGAAGGCATTTATCCCGGACTGATTATGGCAAACGGCGCAAGAATGGAAGGGATTGAAGCAAATCTGTTTTTTACTTTTTTTGGTCTGGATGCGGTTATTAATAAAAGAATGGATAAAATTAAGGTGGCAACCGTGGGCAATCCCGGTATGCACATGCCTACGCTTTTAGGAATATTGCCCGGAATGAGCGCAATGGCAACTAAAATGATGCAGAAAGAGATGGATAAACTTGACATCCCTCCGGTTCGGGAATTTATAGAAATGATTCACGACACCGGATGTGAAATATACGGATGCAAAGCCACGGTAGAGATGTTTCATCTGAAAAAGGAAGATTTTTGCGAACAAGTTGACGACATTATAACTGTCGGGCAATTTTATGAGATGTCCGCCGGAGGAGAAATTATATTCACTTAATTAATTTCAGTTGAATAGAAATTTTTGTGGAACTTAAAAACAGATTGCAGAAGATAGTTCTTTAAAACAGCTAAGGGTTGCGCCCCCGCACAACCCTTTTCTGCATTAAAAACCCCCTAATCACTTCACACTTAACGACTATTTACTAATCTCAACTCGTTCTATTACAAACAAATGATGTGCCAAAAAAATGTTGCAAATTTCACTTTTTTTTAACTGGGTGTGGCAAAAACACAACACTTGTAATTTTAAATGTTTCAATTTTGCAACATTGCAGATAAATTGTTGCATTTTTTACCAAAACAATCTAATGTTTACCCTAAAATTGTAATTAGAAAAATTTTTTCGATCTAAAAACTCGAATAACAAAACGTTTTTTGTAGCGTAGATTGCTTGTAATCTGCGAAAAAACAAACATAGCTCTAAATTCATAATTGGGGGGCGCTGGAAATTTATACTCTAATGACAATTTTGGGTTTAAGTCAGGCGCCGGGATGGTTTTGTTAGGGCAATGCCGTAATGTTCTTAAAGAAAGCTTTGAAGAACCCCGAAATTTGTCATTCTGATCCTCCGCCAAGGCGGAGCGGGAGAAGAATCTCAAAACCGGTAATAGTACCGAATTTAGAGATATTTCGGACGGCTCCCACTCCTCCTCCGCCTTGGCGGATTGGCGGACACAATATGACACATTTAGGTTATGCAAAAGTCTCTTAAAATCTGTTTACAATTCCAAAATGTATTTTCCCCTCTGAAAAAGAATCTCCTTCGCCGAGCGCAAAACTTATCTTCATGTTTCCCAAACCGGTTGCAAAATTTAATCCCAAACCGTAACCGTAGGTTAGTTTCCGGCAGTCAGAGTTGTTCTCATTTTTCAAAATTGAATTGTAATAATATCCGCCGTCAAGGAATAAAAAACCGTAAGTGTCGGCGCTTAAAAGGTACCGGTATTCAAAATTTGTCCAGCCGATTTTATTTCCGAGAAATTGCTCGAATCTGAATCCGCGCAATGTATTTGTTCCTCCGAATCGGTAAAGGTCGCTTACTTCCAAATTTGTACCTTTAATTTCCTTGTAATGAAACGCCAGCGCAATCACATTCCGACTGAAAGGGGAAAGGTAAATTCCGGCTGCCGCTTCTCCTTTAAAATAATTTTCATTTCCGGGCTTTCCCGGACTAACAAATTTTGCCGGACCGAGAATTGTTTTTCTGCTGAAACGGAATCCCAAACTGACGTAAAATCCCTTTGTGGGAACATAGTAATCGTCGCGGTTATCGTAAAGGAACTCCAAACCGCTGGTTGAAAAAGAGGAATGATAAACCGTAAACTTGCTTGTGTCTCCCGTCGGAATTGTTTCGCCGTAGGAATAAACCAGTCCCGCCGATAGATTTTCGGTCGCGAGATAATTTAACTTTAGGGAGTAATTCCTTTTAATGTAAGTTGTATCCTGCGTTTTTTGGGTTATCTTTCCAGAAACATTTACAGGCAGACCGAAAATCCACGGCTCGAGATAACCGACCTCGAAGTATTGCGAGCGTTCGTCTGTTTTTTCCCATTTGAAGCCGAAAGCCCTTTCCGTACCGAAAAGATTCCTAAGATTAATTTTAACCGAACCCGTAAAATATCCGTTCCGTTTTCCCGCTTTGGGAATATAGCCGACAATTCCGTCAAAATAATTGGTTGATTTTTCAACCACCTTGACGGACAAAACGCCTCGTTTTCGGGAATCGAAATAGAACTCGGGCTTGCTAACGGATTTGAAAAAGTCGAGTCTTTTAAGCGCTTCGGGAATCCGCTTAATTTTACTTTCGGAGTATTTTTCCCCGCGCTTTATTCTGATATTTCTTTCGATAACGTAATCCTTTGTCTTGTCGTTTCCCGAGATTTCAATTTTATCGATTACGGCGGGAACGCCCGGCTCAAACTTGAGATAAATTCTGACTTTATCGCTATCCGAAAAAGAAATGTTAAGAATCCGGAATTGCGCGAAGGGAAATCCCCGTTCGCCGTATTCGTCAAGAATGCCGTTTAGCTCGGCTTCGAACAATTTGGGAATAAAAACGGCGTTGACCGTTTCGGATAACCGTGAATAAACAAAAGCCGAATCGAGACTATCCGGCGCAGTTAAAACAATCGAAGTAAGATAAGCGGTTTTTCCTTCGTTGACGTTCAAGTAAATTTGCGCCGAAGCGGAATCTTTGTCAAACTTGAGCGAATCTATTTTAACCGAAGGGAAAAAACAGCCGTTTTCTTTAAGGTTTAAGATAATTCTTTTTTTTATTGAATCGGCTGCGGATTCTGATTTTATATTCAGAGTACTTAAATTCGCCCACTTTCTAAAATCGGACTGCGTGAAATTTTTGCCTCCGGAGATTTTAAGACTTACTTTTGTTTGAGCGTAAAGAGTTATTGCCGGAAAAATCAGTAGAACCAAGAGGAGTTTTAATCCGGAAGAAAAACGCGTTTTGTCAGTACCGCGGAGAATCATCGAAAACTTTCATTTTATCGCCAAGCTCTTCAATTTTAACAGAGTTTAATAGAGAATTCATCTCCGCTTTTTCAACGGAAGCAACGGAAAGTTTGGAGGCGTTAGCCGAACCGAGAGCGGCGGCAATCTTTAAAATTTCCGTAAAAACCAAGTCGTTTTCCAAACCGTAAATTAATCCCGCGAGAAAGGAATCGCCGCTTCCGGTCGAATCCGCTTCTGTTATCTCGGGAGGATAAATTTTGTAGAGATAACCGAACTTCATTGCATAAGCGGGATTTTCCCCATCGGTGAGCGCGGCAATTTTTACTCCTTTTTCATAAACGGATTTTAAGAAATCGGCAATCTCTCCTTCTGATTTCAGCGGGAGGTTGAGCGATTTTCTCACCTCGTCAATATTGTTATGAACTATCATCGGGGCGGCGGAAAGGCATTTTTCAAGATGTTCGCCGTAAGTATCCAAAACCGTAATTTTATCAAGCCGGTTCCCTTTTTCAATTCCGCTGCGGATAATTTCGGCGGCTTCCTTGTTGGGAACGCTTCCGGCAAAAACGGCGACCGAAGCGTTTTCAATCATCTTTTCAATCTTATCTTCGATTTTTTTGATATCCTCGTCCGAAAGGGGATTTCCGCTCTCGACGAAAGACGTTACCCGGTTTTCGTCCTCTACGACAACAGTCCCGAAACGCATATCGGCTTTTACGGAAATAGCGGAAAAGTTAATTTTTTCTTTTTCAATTTCGCGCCGGTAAATTTTTCCCGCGTGTCCGCCAAGTGGGAAAATGGAAAGATTCCCCATTCCCAGTTTATCCAACTGCCGGCTGATGTTTATTCCTTTTCCCCCGACGGCAAAGTTCTCTTCCGTAATTCTGTGTGTTTTACCGAGTTCAATTTTATCCGTGCGATAACGTTTTTCCAACAACGGATTAAGCGTAATATTAAGTACCATGTTTATTGCCTGTATTTATACCAGTCTCCGTAAAGAGGCGTTATTAAACGATAATCTCCGAAGCCGGTTTCATCTAAAAAAACAAATTGTCTGTTAAGATCAAAGTAAGTCCAAATTTCATAGGGATTTGTCCCGAGTTCAAGAGGATGCCTGTCTATTTGATGAGGCGGTCCGAGCGTGATGTAAACTTTTCCCATGTCGGTTTTCCAGCCGGGAAAATAGTGCTTAAAATGCCGGTTTGCATATTCTACGCGTCTGTAATATTCGTTTAAAACCTCGTTTCTCGGAGTGGAAGGGGAAGGATCTTTCGATTTCCAAAACTCTTTAAAACGTTTTAATTTTTCTCCGTAGCTCGGAGCGTCTTCGATATTATCAACCACCGAAGGAGGAGCGATGTAAATCATTTCTTTTATCGCCTGATTTAAGTTTACTATCGAGCGGGGATAATATTTTATAATCGAAGTAAAGTTTTTGCTTACGCTGATTGAGCGCGCGGTATCTTCGGCGGTCAACTCCACGGTAAGATTATATCCGCCGAGTTTAAACTTAACGTCTTTGATTGTAAAAAAAACATCGTTGGTACCGGGCTTTAAATCCAAATATTCGGAGACAAGAAAAGATTCGTCCTCTTCCTTACTGTAAATTCTGTACCTTGCCATCGCTCCCCGTTTCTTATCGCTGTAAACCTGATAATAAACGTTCACGGAATCATCGCTGCTTGTTACAATATTGGAAATATTGGGAATTATTACGCGGGAATTTTTATCGCCGGTTTCTCCGCTTGTGAATATCACGTCGCTCATCCCGAACGTGGAATCAATATATCGGACGCCGACTTTTGCGTTAAAATTAATGTCGCTCGGCGAGTATTTATCCCGAATATTCCCTTTCAGAACGTACTCTCCGGGAGTCATTGAAATGGCGCGGTAGCTTATGTGGTAGGATTTTCCCGACTCGGTTTGTCTGTAATTATTAACAAAAAATTCCTCGTTCCAGATTTTTTCAAATATCGGTTTTTCTCCCTTTTTGTCGTAGAAGAGAATATCAACGGAATATCCGCCGAAAAACTTTTTCCCCTTTTTGATAAAGGATAAACTTTTGTACGGAACCTGAAGAAAAACCTTAATTTCAGTTTTCCCCGGCTGATTGCCTTTGAAGCTGATAATATCAAAGTAAACCCGGAAGTTTTCGTTCGGCGATTCTCCCTTCCCGTTTTTGTTTTGCTGGGGGAAAACAAAAACGGTGAAAAGAAACAGAATAAAAACAACGCTTCGCCGGATGTTTTTTGTTCGCAGCATTTGTTATGCCTTTTTTATTTTGCCGAATAAATCATATTCATTAAAATCTACAATTTGCACGTTGTAAAAGTTTCCGATTTTCAGCATGTTATCTTCCGGTTCAATCAAAACGTTTCCGTCCACTTCCGGAGCGTCTTTTTCGGATCGGGCAACAAAGTATTTCCCTTCAATATCGTCAACAATACAGCGGAGAGTTTTCCCTACCATTCCTTTATTTTTCTTCAGCGAGATTTCCTTCTGAAGTTCCATCAGCGCATCTTTTCGTTCTTCCTTAACCTCTTCCGGTATAGGGTCGCCGAGTTCGTAGCTGTAAGTGTTATCTTCCTGCGAATAAGTAAAAACGCCCACCCTGTCAAATTCCGAGTTTTTAACAAATTCGTAAAGCTCGTTAAAATCGGCTTCAGTCTCGTTGGGATAACCTACGATAAAAGTTGTGCGAAAAGTTAATCCGGGAATGCCGCGCTGAATTCTATTGACAAGCTCGCGCTCTGTTTTTGCCGAGATTCCTCGCCGCATCGACTTAAGCACATTATCGGAAATGTGCTGCAGCGGCAAGTCGAGATAATTTAGTACTTTACCGTTTCGGGCAATTTCTTCAATTACTTCATCGGGAAAATGAGAAGGATAAGCGTAAAGGAGGCGAATCCATTCGATTCCGGCAATCTCGGAAAGCTCGCGGAGAAGCTCGTGCAGATTTCTTTTGCCGTAAATATCTTTTCCGTAATCGGTTGTATCCTGTCCGATAATAATAAGTTCTTTTACTCCTTTTGCCACAAGGCTTTCGGCTTCCGCCGTTAATTCTTTAATCGATTTGGAACGGAATCCCCCGCGAATAAGCGGAATCGCGCAGAAAGAACAGGGGTTGTCGCATCCCTCCGAAATTTTAAGATAAGCGTAGTGTTTCGGAGTTGTGAGTTCCCGCTCGCCGAGAAGCTCGTATTTAAATTCTCCTCCGAGATTGGTTACAATTTCTTCATATTTTTCAACTCCGAAATATTCGTCCACTTCGGGAATCTCATCTCTCAGTTCTTCTTTGTATCTTTCCGAGAGACAGCCGGCAACAAGAACTTTCTCAAGATTTCCCGCTTTTTTTGCTTCAATAGCTTGAAGAATAGTGTTTATCGATTCTTCCTTAGCCGCTTCGATAAATCCGCATGTGTTGATGATAACGGTGTCGGCTTCTTCGGAAGAATTAACAATGTCGAACTCGTTAATTTCCAACTGACGCAATATTCTCTCGGAATCGACAATGTTTTTGGAACAACCGAGAGTAATTAAATTTATTTTATTTTTTTTCATTTATTTCTACCGCAAACCTTCCGGAATTGTGTTAATTTATTAATCGGTTTCAATTGCTTGTCGTAAAGCCAAAAATGCTTCTTTCAACGGTTGATTTACTGACGAATTTGGTTCGGACAAAACCAGTCTTTGATATGTTTCTAAAAAAACCGTTCTTTTTCTATGAAAGAAATGTAAAAAGTGCTTGATAAAACCGAGGCAATCTAAAATTGCAATTTCAATACCGGAAATATCATAAATACTTTTAGCATAATCTTCAACGTCGTTTTCAATGCGTTCTGTTGTAATGAAAATGTAGTTGTCTATTTTTATATTGGATGAAACAATTTTATTAAGAGCAATATCAACATCGGATTGAGTAACTCGTTTTTCTTTCATTTCGTAGCATGTAACTACATTTTCTTCATTTGATAGAACGACTTCAATATCTCCTAACGCTCCGGTTTGTTTATCGGCTGCGTTATGAGTATGTAAAGATTTTATTCTTTCTCCAATTTTCTCTCCGACTGTTAAATAAGCGGCGGCAACAATCAAAACGGGTAATCGGCTGGAATTTTTAGAAGCTAGATGTTGAGTTAATAAAGTAACAATTTGTTCTGAAGACAAATAGCTTTCTTTATCATTCCCTTTAAGACCCTTAAGTAATTGTTCTATTCTATCTGAACTTTGATTACGGATTATCACTAATTGACGTATTATTTCTTTAAATAATTGTTCCGGGGTTATAGTTTCTTTACTCACTAAGTCTAATAATTTAAGAGCGGTTCTATATAAATCGGGATTTCTTCCGAGTAGAACGGTTTCTGGAGTCATTATTGTATTTCTATTTCTAAATGCCGGCGTTAAAAAAGCGGTTGTAGAGTTACAAGGTAAGTCAAAATATCCAATTATTTTTTGAATGAATTTTTCATCATAACTTCTTCCCGAAAAAGTTCCTTTTCCGGAAATTTCAGTGTATGGTTTTCTAATATCGTAATTCGAATTGTCAATTTTGGCGGCACAGCAAGAAAGCAAAAAACGTATTGGAGCTTTAATTCTAATGTTGCCGCAAACAGTTTTAACGTCTTCAATAATTTCGTTATCGTCAATAAACGGTTTTTTACTTTTTTCTGCTTCAGAGACAAAAGTAAATAATATTTTTATCAGATCATTCATTGTTAAAAATCCAAATTGAATAAAGAAATATTATCATTATTATTCTTAATATCATAATTGGTCCATAAAACTTCCTGCCGTTTGCCTTTTGTACTGTGAATAGTTTTGCTTGTCTCTATATGTTTTTTCCATTTAGGTTGAGGATATAATTTGTTCATTAATTCGCAGTCGTAATTCGAAATTGCGACTTTCCCTTTTACATTATTTAACGTTTCGGCTAATTCAATATGCTGTTCGTCCGTCATTTCAAAGCCATAAGCATTCGAATCACCTCGTGTTGAATGAATATACGGAGGGTCACAATAGAATAAAGTTGTTTCACTGTCATATAATTTAATTACTTCAATAGCCGGTCTGTTTTCTATTTGAACTCTTAATAATCGTTCCGCAATAAATTCAAGTTTTTCAATACCTCCAATATAACGGCTTATTACTCCGCTCATCCCGGAGCGACTTGTGTTTTTACAGTTTGCCCATCTTCCGATTGAAGCGGTCTGCGCTAAGCCTGTCCTGACTTGTCTGGCGCGTACGTAAAATCTCCTTGCTCGTTCAATCTCAGGCAAATCACTATTTATTTCACATGCTAATGCGAATTCTTCTCTCGAAAACGGAGTTAAAGCGATCATCTCCAAAAGTTCTTTTTTATGTTCCCTCAAGACTTTAAAAAAGTTTACTACTTCTCCGTCTAAATCGTTATATGTTTCAACAGGAGAAGGTTTTCGATTAAAAAGGACTGCGCCGGATCCCGCAAAAGGTTCACAATAATGATGAGCTTCCGGCAAAAGAGGTAATAGCCAATCTAAGTGAGAAAATTTGCCGCCGTACCAACCAAAAGCAATTAATTTTTTCCCTTTAATTGTATTGATAGAAGATGATTTTCTTTTTTTCTTAGTTATTGTATCCATCGTAATAAATTTTATTAATTTTTTTTCTACCGCAAACCTTCCGGAATTGTGTTAAAATCTGACATTGTAAGATAAGTAAAAAATTATTCAAATATACCCGCGAAAGGTTTTCTTCGTTGTTTGTGAAACAGGATTGAGTTAATTAAAATTTCTGTTCATCAAAATCCGTTTCCGTAAAGAAAATAAAACCCGATTGAAAGAATAAACGCCGCATAGCCGAAAATTAAAAATTTCAGCAGAAAAGTCGATATGTTTTTTTCGCCGCTATGCGAAACATAAATTTTATAAGCGATTAAATTCGCAAGCGAACCGAAAAGACTTCCGAAACCGCCGGCGTTAACTCCCCAAAGGAGAGCTTCCCAATTCGGCGTAAACTTTGCGAACGTCAGAGCCGCCGGAACGTTACTCATAAATTGACTTGCCAGCGCGGAGAATAAAAAAATATGTCCCGAGTTTGAAATTTGAGAGGAAAGAATAAATTTTAGATTATCGGTCAGTCCAAAGAAGAAAAAGAAAACGAGAAGAAGAGCGTAATCAATCGATAACGCTTTTCGGTCGAAAACAAGAGCGTAAATAAGAACCGCAACTCCCGCCTCAATCGGCAAAACTCGAAGAACCGTCAGCAGGACAAAAAACAATAACGCCAAATAAATATAGGCTTTTCCGCTGATTTTAATTTTTCCGTTATTTATTGCGACACTTTTTTTCGTTCTGAGAAAAAGAGATATTCCGGTTAAAAGCAAAAAGAAAAAAATTGTAAAAGGGGCAATAGTTTGGATGAAAGTTAAGGGTTCGATTTTGTAGTACCAATAAATAAATAAGTTTTGCGGATTTCCAATCGGCGATAAGGCGGAACCGGCGTTCGCGGCAAGCGCTTCGAGAATAACAATCACATCTTTTCTGTTAACCGTGAGACTAAGTGTTAGCGGAACCATTACAATCAAAGAAACATCATTTGTAACAATCATTGAAATAAAAAACGTAGTCATTACAAGTTTTAACGGAATCATTTTGCCGCGCTCTATTTTTCGGGCGACTTGTAAAATCAGTCCGCTCTGCTGAAGTCCGTTAACGACAATAAAGAGAAAGAATAAAATAAACAGTACTTGGATTTCCTGCGCCGAGTAATCGGGAAAATGCTTAACGTAGATTGAAGTCAGCAACAACCCCGTGCCGGAAGCTACCGCCAGCCATTCTTTTAAAATAAAATCGATTAATGTTTGATGTATTTTCATTAAGATAAATTTAATTTTCAACAATGTCCTTAAGAAATCGGGACAACAAATTTTCGGTTATTCAAACACTCCGGCAATAGTCGTCCCGCAGACCGGACATTTTCCAGCAACAAGATTGTTTTCATAAACCGAATGCCAATCCCGTTGAATTAAGGGCTTTCCGCAGTTCGGGCAGTAAGTTGTTTCCCCTTCGTTATCATGTACATTGCCGACGTAGCAATATTTTATTCCGGCGTTAAGAGCTGTTTTTCTCGCTTTAATCAGGGTGGAATGAGGCGTGGGACTTTTATCGCGCATCATAAAATCGGGATGAAACGCGGTAAAGTGAAGAGGAACTTCGTCGCCGAGATTTTCGACAATCCAGTTCGCCATGGCTTTCAGCTCGTCGTCCGAATCGTTTTCGCCGGGAATAAGAAGCGTTGTAATTTCAAGCCAAATATCGGTCTCGTTTTTAATCCACCTTAAAGTATCAAGAACCGGAGCAATATGGGAGAGAGTAAGTTTTCCGTAAAAATTTTCGGAGAATGCTTTAAGGTCAACATTTGCCGCGTCGATAAATTTGTACACATCTTTTCTCGCCTCTTTATCGATGTAGCCCGCCGTTACCATAACGTTTCTGATTCCCGCTTCCCGCGCAATTCGTGAAATATCGATAACGTATTCGCCGAAGATTGTCGGGTCGTTGTATGTGTATGCTATCGAGGGCGCGTTGTATTGCATGGCTAATTTCACGACATCTTCCGGCGTTGCGTAAAGCGCGTTAACGTCTTCGAGTTTCGATTTGCTCATCGTCCAGTTTTGACAAAACTTGCACCCGAGGTTACAGCCCGCCGTTCCGAAACTGAGAACGGAAGTCCCCGGAAGAAAATGAAAGAGGGGTTTTTTCTCAATCGGGTCAAGTCCGAATCCGGTCGGTCTGCCGTAACCTGTTGAGTAAAGTTTTCCGTTTATGTTTTCTCTGATGTAGCAAAAGCCCTTTTGACCTTCCCAAAGTTCACAGTAACGCGGGCAAAGGGTACAGATAATTTTTCCGTTTTTGCCTTCCTTCCACCACTTTGCTTCTTTATACTCGGTCATCTCAATATCCATTTTTTATTGTTGATTAGATACTTAAATCAAATAGGTTTTCGCAATTAAGTATTTGATCAACCTTCGAGGTTACCAGCTATATTTAGAAATTTGCTATTTATAAGACAATAAATGAATTTTCAATATTTGCTGAATGTTAAAAACCTCGAAGGTTTTTCTAAAACTATTTTGAGTTTAGTTAACAATCAAAAAGCGCATCCAGGTTCGTCTGTCGTTTTCGGATAACGGAGCCGCCGCGGTAAACAGCAGCAAATCTCCTTGCTTTACGAGTTTCCGTTCCTTCAGAAAACTAACCGCCTCGTGAATAGCTTCGTTTTCTTCGGAAAAGTTATCAAGGAAATACGGCTCTACTCCCCACCGGAGATTCAGAAAATTCAGAGTGGAAAATGAGTTGGAAAACGCAAAAACCGGAGCTTTAGGGCGGTACTTCGAAATCGATTCCGCCGTGCGTCCAGCGTAGGTAAAAACGGCAATCGCTTTCGCGCCTATTTCATCCGCCACATCCACGACGGCTTTGTTTGTGTTTTCAAAAACCTTGGAAACCAAATCGTCCCGTATTTCGTAACGGCGGTTATTCAGCTTCGGAGTATTCAGCTCGGTGGTTTCCAAAATATGCCGCATTGTTTGAACAGTAAGAACCGGATGTTTCCCGACCGAAGTTTCTCCGCTCAACATTACAACGTCGGTTCCGTCAACAACCGCATTAGCGACGTCGCTCGCTTCGGCTCTTGTGGGAATTGCGTTTGTAATCATCGATTCCAGCATCTGCGTTGCCGTTATCACCAGCTTTCCGACGGCGTTGCACCGTTTAATTATTTTCTTCTGCACAATCGGAACAAGCTCCGTGTTAAGCTCAACGCCCAAGTCGCCGCGTGCAACCATTATTCCGTCCGACGCGTCAAGAATCTGTTCAAAGTTTTCAACGCCTTCCGGTTTTTCGATTTTAGCGATTATCTGTTTGTTGAAGTTCCGTTCAAGCATCCAGGAGCGGAGGCGGTGAATGTCGTCGGCTTTCCGGACAAACGAGAGCGCGACGAAATCAACGCGGTGTTTTAGAGCGAATTCCAAATCGCGGAAATCTTTTTCGGTTATAGAAGGAATGCTCAATTTTGTCCCGGGCAAATTTAATCCTTTCTTGGATGAGATTTCGCCGCCTTCGAGAACTTTACAGAAAACCGAATTTTTTTCAATTTTCTCGACGCGCAGTTTTACAAGTCCGTCGTTAATTAAAATAATTTCTCCCGGAGTTACATCTTCGGGAAGCGGTTTGTAAGATGTGGAAACCCGCTCTGCGTTTCCCAATATATTTTCCGTCGTGATTTCAAAATCCGCTCCCTTTTCCAATGTAACGGTTCCTTCAACTTCGCCGATTCTGATTTTAGGTCCTTGTAAATCTACGAGAATTGCAATCGGTTTTTTTGCGGTTTTGCACGCTTGTTCTATTTTATTAAAGAGCGCTTCGTAGTAGTCGTAATCGCCGTGCGAAAAGTTGAGCCGAAAAGCGCCGACGCCGGCATGGATTAGCTCTTCTAATGTTTCAAGCGAATCGGACGCGGGACCGAGCGTCGCCAAAATTTTAGTGCGCGTTAAATATCCTTTTTCGGATTTTATCATTTACTCTTTTTCTCCGTTTTTTTATTTGCCGGTTTTTTCTTCTTTGCCTGTTGCGGTCTTGACGCTTTGTACATTTCTTCGAGGCGTTTTTCCACAAGACCGTAAATACTGTTTGCCTGAAACTTTCCGGAAGCAGTTCTCTTTCCGGCGGCTGCGCCGAATAATATTTCAAGCGCTTCTTCTACTCGGCTTACATAGTAGAGATGGAATTTCTTTTTCTTCACCGCGGTTACAACTTCGTCCTTCAACATCAAATCGTTAATGTTCTGTACGGGAATAATTACGCCCTGCTCGCCTGTTAATCCTTTTGCTTTGCAGACGTCGTAAAATCCTTCTACTTTTTCATTTACTCCGCCGATCGGCTGAATATCTCCTTTTTGATTTATCGAGCCTGTAATAGCTAAGTTTTGTTTAATCGGGAGTTCGGATATTGCGGAAATTATCGCCGCAATTTCCGTAACCGAAGCGCTGTCGCCATCTATCTTTCCGTAAGCTTGTTCAAAAACAATGCTCGCGTTAAATGAAAGAGGATGCCGTTTCCCGAAAAGTTCTCGGAAGTAGCCGGAAATTATCAGCACCGCTTTGTTGTGCGCGCTTCCGCTTAATCCGGCTTCACGCTCAACGTTGATAAAGCTGCCGTTGCCGAGCGAAACCGAAGCCGTAATTCTTGTCGGCTTTCCGAAGGAAAATTGATTCAGTTCGTAAACCGCCAAACCGTTTATTTGTCCTACGCGTTCTCCTTCCGTGTCAATCAGGATTATTCCCTTTGTAATCATTTCCTGAGTTTTATTTTCATAAAGGGAATGACGCCGGCGCATTTCGTCATAAGCCCGTTTAACTTCGGCGGCGGTTACGATTTTCTTGTTTTCTTTTTTCGCCCAGTAGGATGATTCCCTCAGCAAATCGGCGATAAAGGAAAAACGCGTCGTAAGTTTAGTCTTTTCTCCGACATACCGCGCGCCGTACTGAATTATTTCTCCAACGGAAGTTTTATCGAACGGAAGAAGTTTTTCCGAAGTTATGATTTTTTTTATTACTCCGGCGTATTGGATTAACGCTTCTTCGGTTCTGTTCATTTCGTAATCGAATTCCGCCTTGACCTTAAAAATTTTATTGAAGTCGTTTTCGTAATCGGAAAGAATCGAGTAAATATAATTGTTGCCGATAAAAATAACTTTTACGTCAACCTCAATAGGTTCGGGCTTAAGAACGCTCGGACTAAAATTAACGGCTTGATAAATATCCTGAATTTCCAGCTTTCCATATATAAGCACTCGTTTTAACGTTTTCCAAACGGCAAATTCTGTGAAGGTATCCTGAGCGTTCAGAATTAAATACCCGCCGTTTGCCTTAAGCAAAGAGCCTCCTTTTATTCTCGAAAAATCAGAAAACCACCCGCCGTTTCCGTCGCTGTATTTTTCAATCGTTCCGAAAAGGTTATTGTAAGTCGGAGTTGTTTCCACAATAACGGGACAATCTTTTTTCTGCGAGTTGTCGAGAATAATATTTACATCGTAAATTTTAAGGTAATCATCAAGAGTTATATCTTCGTCGTCCGCACTGTTATCGGCGGGAACATTCCCCTTGAAAAAGTGGAGATTCAACGCGATAGTTTCCTTCATTTTGGCAAGGTGCTTTTTGATTTTTTTCTCAGGATAGTTTTTCATCAGCGCGTCAAACGTGGCGTCGATAATAGCCTGAACCGCCGACTTTTCCAACTTTTTCAGCTCTTCCTGAAATTCGACCGTAAGTTTAAATCCTTCTTTTATTACTTCGCCAAGCTCGTGTTTGTATTCGTTATATTTGTGCGAAATTTTCTTGTATTCTTTTTCGCTTATTTTTCCGTTTATTACAAGCTCTTCAACCTGATGAATGTACATCGGTCCATCTTTGCCGTTTACCATTATTTCGGGGCGGAGCTGTTCGCCGACTTGAATTTGTCCGAGAGTAAAATTATCCTCGCGCAGACGTTTTTCAAAACTTTCCGTAATCTTAAATTGATCGGCGTTCAGTTTATCCACAAGCTGTTTTTTCTTCGAGACGAACGGCTCGCTCTCCAAAGCTTTCGGGATTGTCTTTTTCAGATAGTTGAGCGTTTTATGAATATCTTTCTTAAACTTTTTGGCGACTCCCGCTTTAAATTCCAAAACAATCGGCTGATCGGGATCGTCGAAATTATTTACATAGGCAAAGTCTTTAAGTTTTGCGCAACGCGGTTTAATTTTTTCCAGCGTGCTTTTTATCGTGGTAAGTTTTCCGGTCCCCGAAAGTCCGGTAATGAAAATATTATAACCTTGACTTCGGAGTTCAACCCCGAGTTTCAAGGCGTTCAGGGCTTGTTCCTGCCCGACTATCTCGCTTGCCGGGTCGATTGTATCGGTTGTTTCAAAATTGAAATTCTTATAATTGCATTGCCATTTTAAGTCTTTCCAGCTTAATTCTTTCGGCGCTTCGGGTTTAACTAATTTCATTTTGTCTCCGGAAAATTCAGTTATATAATTTTTTTAATTTGTTTTAAGTGCGCGCAATTTTACTTTCCGTCGTCAGTTTATCGGACGGGTAATTATTTATGCGGCATACTCAACTTGTTACAGTTGTATAACGGGGCAAGTTCCGATTCCGCCTCGTTATACCGAATATTTTTCCAGCACGTCTTCGGGAATTCTGACCGGTCTTCCCGTCTTTGTCGATAGGAGCGCAAATTCGGAAGTTCCGTCAACGCAGACTTTGGTTTCGGCTCCCTTTTTATAAATTGCGTACTTTACAAAAACCGACGCGGCTCCGTAGTCGGTAATTTGGGTTTTAACAATTGCGGTGTCGCCCAGAGTTAAAGGGCGCTTAAAATTTATTGTAATGCTTCGGGCGAACCAAGTCATATCTCTTTCTAAAAATTCTTCCATTGACATTTTGTAATCTTTCTTCATCTGATCGAACCTCGCGGCAAGAAGATAATCGAGATATTTGGAAAAGTGAACGTGATTGTTCATATCGATGTCGTCGGGTCTTACAATTATTTCGGATTGAAATTCAGAATACATTTTTCCTCTTTTTTTATTCGGTATAAATGAAAAATGTATAAAATATTATTCTATGTCAAGTTGAGTTTTTAATGAGGAACTATTCAAGGAAAATAGAAAAGGGACAACAAGAGAATATGGATGATAAACGCTAAATCCGTGAAAATCCGCCTCCAACCAAAAATCGGTCGGAGTAAACTTTGGCGGATGACAAATCCGTGTCATCCGTGTTCTATTTTTTGTAAACCTAACCCGGACAAGCCGGAACCCAAAAGGGAGAAAAGTTGAAAAGAATAATCTCTGAAAGGATTTTACTAATGGATGTCGGCGGGGTAAATCCCAACGAAAGGCAGTCGGGACAAGTTCGGAGGTTTTTCATTTCATCAGTTCTTAATAGCGAGATTATTCCGGCGACTTTAAGAATGCCAACATTGGTAGAATTAGATATTAAGACTAACTGGTTACGTATCGCGTCAACATATCTAAGAGATTGTTCATCACATTATATAAAAGAGAAGTAACTCCGTAGGAGTGATATCTTGGTAATAAGTATGCGTCCCTTTATCTATTAGCTCCGTGGGAGCGGTACATCGATTCTTACGAGATAAACATTGTCTTTTTTGTATCGCTCCTACGGAGCTATTGATTTGTGATTAATTGTT
>WGCV01000032.1 GCA_015493615.1 Melioribacteraceae bacterium | reverse complement strand
CTGAGTTTTTCCGGCTTTGAGTAAAACGATCGCCCGCTTGCGAATGACAAAACGTTCTTGCGAATTAAGTTTTCTAAAATCTTGTTTTTCCATATACTAAGATACGAAAATTTTATTAAACATATCGCTTTATTTCCGCCGGGTTAATATTATTGTTGGTGCATATGGCTATAGTTCAAATACTGGACGAGCATATATTTATTACGGGGGAAGTACAATGGATAATACAGCAGATGTAACAATGACTGGCGAGGAAACGTATAATGATCTCGGTTATTCTGTTTCCGGCGCATGCGATGTAAATAATGATGGTTATGATGACGTTATTGTGGGGGCATATGGTTTTAATTCAAGTACCGGCAGAGTTTATATTTTTTACGGGGGAGGTACAATGGATAATACAGCAGATGTAACGATGACCGGCGAGGGTATAAATAATTTTTTTGGTTATTCTGTTTCTGGCGCAGGCGATGTAAATAACGACGGTAATGATGAGGTTATTGTGGGAGCTTATAGTTATCCGGTAAATGGCAAAGCATATATTTACTCTATCCCAAGTTCTCCAGTGCCAATTGAGTTGGTTTCATTTTCGGCAAATGTTTTTGAGGGCTCGGTTAAGTTAAGCTGGGAAACCGCAACGGAAGTAAATAATTATGGATTTCAAGTTGAAAGGCAAAATGAAAAAGGTAAAAGTGGTTGGGTAAAAATCGGTTTTGTGGAAGGACACGGAAACAGTAATTCCACAAAGGAATACACATTTACAGATAAAAATTCCCCGGTCGGAAAACTTCAGTACAGATTAAAACAGATAGATATAAACGACAATTATAAATATTCGCAAATAGTGAAAGTAATTTTCGGTTTACCGAACAAATTTGAATTAAAACAAAATTACCCAAATCCGTTTAATCCGACAACAACAATTTCATACGTTATACCTAACGTAGAAACAAGGCATACTTTTTATGTACAATTAATTGTTTACGACGCGCTCGGACGCGAAGTAACAACACTTGTAAATACAAAACAAACGCCGGGAAAATATTCGGTTCAATTCAATGCAACCGGTTTACCGAGCGGGATTTATTTTATAAGTATTAGAGTGGAAGGAATAAACTCTAAAAAGAATTTTGGGCAAGTTAAAAAAGCATTGTTGCTAAAATAAAAAAGAGCATAATAGGGGGGAGGTCTTTAGGTTCCCCCCCCTCAAATTTTTTAAGTTGTAACCCAAGTATATCGAAGTCTCCGGCGGAAGTTACGCCTAGGTGTTTTAATTTTTAATTATGAAACAATAGTTATAGTTTTAAAAATGTTGTTAAAGTAAGCAAAACAATTTCTTTAATAAAACGGTGTATGAGTTTACTTAACCGAAATTTGTAAAACTACGGAGGGGAAGTTAAATACGTTATAAAGCTTGAGTATTATTATGAAAGATATTTTTGTAAATGAAGATATTTCCAAACCGGAGAATAGAGTAAACTTGGCTTTGTTTCATCTTCAAATGGTGAACAATTTTCATCGTTGGTTTTGTAACAAACTCAACATACCCGCTTCATCCATAGTTTATCCAACTGAAAATTTGTCGGGTGACAGACCGGATTATATTGTTAAAAATGCTGACAAAATTATAGGCTATGTTGAAGTTGAATTGGGTAATGAAAATAAATCACAACTTTCACAGTACCGAAACAAATATGAAAATGAAAACATTAAAATCTTCTCTATATCCGGGAAATCAGCACATAATTCTGATTTAAGTTTAGAAGAAGTCAGTGCTTTTCTTAAAAATAATTTAGATAATTTCGCTAATCAACAAATTATTATATCAGCAAAGTATTTAATAAAATTGATTGAAACATTTTCAAATAACACTCAAAAAACATCTCGCGCTCCAGTTAGTGAAGAAGTATTAAATCTACCTTTTGTAAAAAAATTATTAGATGCGTTAAAAGATTATCAACCTGAATCAGAGCAGAGAAGAGCTGTCCCTGGTAAGTATTATATTGATACGACTGGGACTAAAGGTTTCTCGTTTAGAGTATATTCAAAACAATCAACTTTACCAACAAAGTCAACCGCTTTATTTTCAATAACAAAAGGTGAAAGTGATATATCTTTTCAATCGGATTGGTGGTATCGAAAGTATCTTAATCACAAAAACACTGAAGATGTAGAGAACTGGATAAATTCTATTATTTATGATCTACGACTTCCAATAGATAAAATTGGAGAGAAACAAAAATTTAAGATATCAATAAAATCAATAGAAAAGAATTTTGAACTTTTAGTAAAGTTGATTATTAAATTATTATAAATCACCCTTTAAACAGTTTTTCTATCCGACCGCTTTGAGCCGTGCGGTTTTGTTGCATCGTAAGGAAAAGCAAATTTGGAGTAATCTTTTTTATAATGGAATAAATTAACCACAGCGAGTGAACATCAAATTTGAAATAATTCGTTAAGGAAGAAAGACATTGGCTTTTTTAACTCGGCTTTTTAGTCTTCAGCAGCGTTTTTTTTAATTTTGGTAAACTTATTTTAGGAGGTATAAGATGAAAAATTTTATCCATACCTTTTCTTTGTCTATATTCGTTATTGCGGCTACAGTATTTATGTCCCCAATTTCAACCCACGCACAACTTGCAGAGAAACAACCCACTGGCGTTTGGGTCAATGGTGGATTAGGATTGAGTTCACTTGGCTCAGTAGGCTTAAGTGCAAACCTCAGCGTGCAGTATGGAGAAATCTTATTCTCTATGCGTACAACACGCAATATAGAATCTTTGGATGTCTTTACGCGAAATATAGTATTAAATGACTCTGGATTGCTTATCGGCTTTGCCACCGAAAAATCCGAATTGCATTCTTCAGTCGCCATAGGGGTTGCCTTAGTAACCGGTTATCAATTCGAGCCACTTAATCCTTTCCCTCTTGTCTTCGGCAATGGTGGTGAAGAAGGTCATGATATTACCAGTAAAATCGGCATACCAATAGAAGCCCAATTTTTTCTAAGACCAAGCAGTTTTTTGGGATTTGGCGTGTACATGTATGCGGACATCAATACGGTAGAATCCTTTGCCGGAATAACCTTATCTCTGCAGCTTGGCAAATTACGATGAAAGTAAAATAAAGCATAGCCATAACATTTAGTTGGTAGAACTGGCGAGAAGATTTTACAAAGGTCTCTAATACAAAAGCGATGAATCTGGTCTGAGAAAATTTCACAAATCTAATTTCATAAGCAAACAATTTTTCATAATATTAAAGTTAGATTTTTATATTATGAGGAAAATGCTATGAGAAATTTATTGGTTTTGTTCTTTTTGCTATCTGTCTCTTTTGTCTCCGCTCAGACAAGCGTCTCAGGAAACCAGTCGGGCGTATGGGCGAAAACTTCCTCGCCCTATATTGTTACCGGAAACATTACGGTTCCGTACGGAGATACATTATTTGTTGAAGCGGGAGTTAAAATAAGTTTTTCGGATTACTTCAAATTTACCGTTAAAGGAGTTTTACTCGCTCGCGGAGAAGTTTCAGATTCAATTCTTTTTACAAACGACAATCATTCCGTGGGCTGGGGAGGCTTGCGTTTTGAAAATTCAAGCGGCGTAAGCGTTCTTGAATTCTGCCGTTTGGAATACGGAAAAACCGCGGCTTCGGATTACCCCGATAATCACGGCGGCGCTGCGGCTCTTATTAATACGGACGTAAAGTTTTCCCATTGTTTGTTTCAATACAATGACGCAACAGGCGACAGCGACGGAATGGGCGGAGCAATTTATGCAATTAACGCCGGAAGCGATACCCGTTTCAGCAACTCCGTTTTTATCAACAACCACGCTTACGGCGAAGGAGGCGCAATTAAATTTTCAGCGGGAATTAAACCGGCAATAGACAGCTGTTCTTTTATCGGAAATAACTGTCTATACGGCGGCGGAGCAATTTCCTTCTACTCGACAACCCTTCCCAAAATAACAAATACTGTTTTTGCCGGCAACTATACCGAGTACTCAAACGGCGGAGCGGTTAATACTCTCGGCGCCGGAAACACTCCCGCATTCGGTAATTGCGTCTTTTACGGAAATGAAGCGCGCCACGGAGACGGCGGAGCAATTAACCTCGCTTACGCGCAAGCAACATTCGTAAACACAATCATCTACGACAATAACGGAATGTACAGCGACAATCTCAATCTCGATTTCGACGGATACGCCGACATTTATTATTCCGATGCGGCGCTTCCGGACGGAGCGACCGGGAGCAACAATTTCTACGCCGATCCGCAATTTTCGGACGCGGATAATCTCGATTTTTCCCTTACTCCGCATTCCCCTTCTATTGACGCGGGCACAAATATTTTCCTTGTCGGAAGCGATACGCTGGTAAACATTACAAATTATTACGGATCAAATCCAGATGTAGGCGCTTATGAATACTTTCCTCCGCAAGGCATTAATAACGAAACGCCGTTGGCTTTTTCGCTTAAACAAAATTACCCCAACCCTGTAAGTAAAAATTCTACAGCAAGTTCTACTACGATTATCGAGTATTCCATTCCCGCCATTGCCAACGGGATGGAACGGCAAAGCCATGTATCGCTCAAAGTATATGATTTGCTCGGTCGTGAAATCGCCGAACTTTTTAACGGTTATCAAACATCGGGAACGCATAAAGCGGTTTTTGATGCGGAAAAATTACCTGCCGGTATCTACATTTACAGATTGCAGACCGGAAAACTTTCCGCGACAAAAAAAATGATTTTGCTGAAATAAAATTTGTCTTAATTATTTTCGACAATTTTTGCAAACTTTATTCTTAGAAATTTGAAGTTGTTCGTAATGAAAATATAATTTTATATCGCGGGGTGAAGCAGTTGGCAGCTCTTCGGGATAAAAACTCGAAAACTGCCAAGTTCATGATAAATCGGAACTTGCAAGGATTATCTCGCGACAAAGCACGAAGCGCTTCAATTCGAATAACTGCGGGGGAAAGTTCCGCCGGTGTTTTGTTATAATATAAACGAAGGCTTTGCATACCCCCGAAATTTGTCATTCTTCTCCTCCGCCTTGGCGGATTGGCGGATTGGCAGACTCAATATGACAATTTTAGGTTTTGCAAAAGTCTCTAAACGTCATTGCTTCACTGAGACAATAGGAGCAGTGAAACAATCTCACCGGAAAACATACACTTGCTAAATATTCCAAAACGGTTTAAACTGAGGCTGAATTGCTGTGAGTTTGCAAAAAAAACGGTAGGGGCAAGCACGCCGCTCCGATCCTCGCAATGACCCGACGGCGAAACTCATTACCGCCTACTGACAACCGTTCACTGGTTACTGTTCACCGTTACATCCATGGTTAAATAAAATAGAGCGCTAAAAAACATTTTGAATTGATTGGGAAAATGATTTTCTTTTGCAACTTAATTTTTAGAACTTGAGAATAATATGACTACTGAAAACATTATAGCAAAAGAGCTTAACATAAACGATGAACAGGTAAAAGCCGTTCTTAAGCTTTTCTCGGAAGAAGCCACTATCCCTTTTATTGCCCGTTACAGAAAGGAAAAAACAGGGGGATTGGACGAAGAAGTTCTGCGCGAAATCGAACAGAAGTTTGAATATCTAAATTTGCTGAACGCCCGGAAAGAAACCGTTATGAAAAGTATTGAGGAACAGGGAAAACTTACTGACGAACTATCCGCCGCAATTAACGCCGCCGAGAAACTGCAAACGGTGGAGGACTTATATCTGCCTTACAAGCGGAAAAGGCGCACGAGAGCGACAATCGCAAAGGAAAAGGGACTTGAGCCGCTCTCCGAATTTATTCTGTCGGAGAAGGACTTCCGCGGCGATTTGAATGAAATCGCAGAAAAGTTTATTAATCCCGAGAAAGGAGCAGCGACTTCCGAGGAAGCGTTATCCGGCGCGCTCGATATAATCGCTGAAAAAATCGGCGAGACCGCTAAAATCCGAGAAAACGTCCGGAGGTATTTGGCTGAAAAAGGAGTTCTCCGCTCGACAAAAAATGAGAAAGCGCCTGAAGAAACCGATAGGAAAAAGGATGTTTATGAAGTCTATCACGATTTTAAAATCCCATTCGCCAAATCCAAACCGCATCAGATTTTAGCAATTAACAGAGGCGAAAAGGAAGGATTCTTAAAAGTAGTCTTTGATTTTGATAAAGATGAACTCCTTAATAAAATTTATAAAACTTTCCAAGGTAAAGAATTTACCGTTTTTGAAGATTTAATCCGAACCGCAGTTAAAGATTCATTCGGCAGACTGATATATCCTTCAATCGAAAGAGAACTGCGAAACGAACTAACCGAAAAAGCCGAACTTCACGCAATTGAAGTTTTCGCTTCCAATTTGCGGCAGCTGCTTCTTCAGCCGCCAATCAGCGGGAAAATAATTATGGGAATAGACCCGGGATTTGTTTCAGGGTCAAAAATTGCAGTCATTGATAAAACCGGAAAATATTTGGACGGAGCTACAATTTATCCTCATCCTCCGCAAAAGAGGATGACCGAAGCAAAAGGGAAGATTAAATCTTTTATCGAGAAATACGATGTCGATATAATTGCAATCGGAAACGGAACGGCAAGCAGAGAAACCGAAACTATGGTTGCCGAGCTGATTAAAACGCTTGAGAGGGAAGTCAGCTACTTGATAGTAAGCGAAGCGGGCGCTTCGGTTTATTCGGCGTCTCCGCTGGCAAAGGAGGAATTTCCCGATTTGGAAGCAAGCATGAGAGGCAACATTTCCATAGCGCGGCGCGTTCTTGATCCGTTGTCTGAACTTGTAAAAATAGAGCCGAAGGCAATCGGAGTGGGAATGTATCAGCATGATGTTAACCAAAAGCTGCTATCCAAAAAATTGGACGATGTTGTCGAAAGCTGCGTGAATTATGTCGGGGTGGATTTGAACACGGCGTCGGTTTCTCTGCTGAGTTATGTGTCGGGATTGAGCAAGCCGCTGGCGAAACGGATTGTAAAATATAGGGAAGAAAACGGGTTTTTCCCGAGTCGGGAAGAGTTAAAGAATGTACGCGGTCTCGGCGAAAAAGCATTTGAGCAGGCGGCGGGTTTTTTGAAAATACGCGAGAGCGGCAACCCTTTGGATAACACTTTTATTCATCCCGAATCGTATGACGCAACGGAAAAACTGCTTCGGCTGGTTGGAATTTCGGTGGACGAAATCTCTGCAAAAGGAAGCTTAATTGAGCTTTATGTAAAACAGAAAGGAATAAGAAATATTGCCGGAAAACTTGGCGTTGGCGAAATGACTTTGTCGGATATTGTTGACAATCTCAAAAAACCGGGGCGCGACCCGCGCGAGGATGTACCCAAGCCGATTTTACGAAGCGATATTCTTAAACTTAAGGATTTAAGCGAAGGAATGAAATTAAAAGGAACGGTGCGCAACATTGTTGATTTCGGGGCGTTTGTCGATATCGGACTGAAAAACGACGCGCTTCTTCATATATCTGAAATTTCAAACAAGTTTATTAATTCTCCTCTCGACGTGCTTTCTGTCGGGGATTTAATCGAGGTAACCGTTAAATCGATAGATTACACAAAGGGAAGAATAGGTTTAACGCTTTTGGATGTTTAGCAAGCGGATTGGGATTTTCGGTAGTGGTTGGGAAAGATGATTGAATTTTTTCAGACATTGTTTGATTGTGAAAGTTGTGCCTACCCCGTCTTCGCTTGCGCGTCGCCACTCCGCCGCTCCGCCTAGGCGGAGGATTCCGTAGGAAGGGGAATTGTAACACTCAGCCTAAATCAGACGGTTTGCTATTTAAAGTGTAAGCGTCATTACGAGGAAGGAGCTTGCGACTGACGAAGTAATCTCAACGGAAAACACGCTGTTGCCGAATGTTCAATTTCGGTTTAACAGCTTAGGTTGAATACCGGTGAGATTGCCGCTCTCACTCCGTTCGCTCGCAATGACAGAAAAATTCCCCTCTGGACAGAGGGGTGGATTCCGGCGTAACGGAGTGAAGTCGGAAGACGGGGTGTGGATAGATGCCGGTTTTTTTACATTTTGCTTAAATTTCAGGCAAAGCTCCTACCCCGACTCCGCCAGGGGCGGAGCCACCCCTTCCGTGGGAAGGGGAATTGTAACACTCAGCCTAAATCAGACAGTTTGCTATTTAAAGTGTAAGCGTCATTACGAGGAAGAAGCTTGCGACTGACGAAGTAATCTCACCGGAAAACACGCCGTTGCCGAATGTTCAATTTCGGTTTAACAGCTTAGGTTGAATACCGGTGAGATTGCCGCTTCGTTCCTTCAACGTCCGCCACTGGCGGATTGTTCGTTGAAGGTATTTAGCAGCATCATTACTTTCATACCTTCGAGGAAACGAGTACCTCGAAGGAAAGTTAAATGCCGAATTTTCTCGCTTTTTGCTTAATTTTTTAATTCCCCTCTGGACAGAGGGGTGGATTCCGACGTAACGGAG
>WGCV01000031.1 GCA_015493615.1 Melioribacteraceae bacterium | reverse complement strand
TTAAGAACTGATGAAATGAAAAACCTCCGAACTTGTCCCGACTGCCTTTCGTTGGGAATTACCCCGCCGACATTCATTAGTAAAATCCTTTCAGAGATTATTCTTTTCAGCCTATCTCCCTTTTTGGTTCTGGCTTGTCCAGGTTAGGTTTTGTAAAAGTTTCTAAATATAAAGTTTATTTATTGATTTCTCCGTTCTCACAAAAAAAAGGTTCTTTCATCTGAAAGATTGATTGATTAACTTTACTTTAAATATTCATCACTATTCGGGATAATCAATGTTTGATAAAAATAAAATTTTATACGGTTTTTTTAATGATGATGATTTCTTAAGGATCTCAGACGCAATTAAAAAAGCGGAATCAACAACCGCGGGGGAAATAAAAATCAGTATTAAAGAAAAACGAACTTTCTCGCAAAGGAAAAAATCTCTTTTTGAACTTGCCTCGGAGGAATTTCACCGCTTGGGAATGACAAACACGCGGGATAAAACCGGAATACTAATTTATCTCCTTCTTTCGGAAAAGAAATTTTATATTTTAGCCGACGAAGGTATCAACAGCAAGGTTGATCAGTCCGTATGGGATTCTATCCGCGACAGAATGGCAAGGAAATTTTCTCTCGGACATTTTGCCGACGGGATTATAGAAGGTATCGGGGAAATAGGAGATGTCCTTTCCGAGCATTTCCCGATTAAAGCCGACGATACAAACGAACTTACCGACAGAGTGGAATTTAGTTGAGAGTAAGCGAGAAAAACTGATTTTATTTTCAAAATTGAGAGGAGAATATTTTTTAGATAATATTGTTTGAAGTTTTACGGCAATATTCTGTTTAAAAAATTTATTCCAAAGAAGAGACACGGAATTAACCGTGTCTCTTCAAAAAGAGTTACTTCATCAAAATCATTTTCTTTGTGGCAATAAATTCTCCGGCGGAGAGTCTGTAAAAATAAATCCCCGAGCTTAATTTGCTTGCGTCAAATTGTACGGAATAATTTCCCGGGCGCTTGCTTTTTATTAACAAGCGTAGCGACTTCGCGTCCGAGGGCATCGTAAATTTTTAGGGTTACCTGTTGGGACGCAAGATATTGCTTCTCAACGGCGGGAATTGAATATTTTATTACCGTCGTAGGATTGAAAGTATTGGGATAATTCTGCGATAATTTAAATTCTTTTAGAACGCCGATTTCAACTTCAACTATTTTCGAATATTCAAACTGTCCGTCTGCATCAATCTGTTTTAGTCTGTATTTAACAGCGCAGCTTAGATTGTCCTTATCAACAAAGCTGTAGTTCTTCAGCGAATTTCTGTTCCAGTGTTCTTGAACAAAACCAATATTTTCCCACTCACTTGCGCCTTTTTCGTTACTTATCAAAACCGTTTGTTATTTCTCGTTTCTTCTTTCTTATTCTCTAATCACCGTAATTTCCACACGCCTGTTTTTCTCTCGTCCGGCTCGGGTTCTGTTTGTTGCAATCGGGTATGCCTGTCCCATTCCTATCGTTAAAATATTAATTGCGGGTATGTCGGAATTTCCAACCAAATATCTTTTAATTTCAGCGGCTCGTTTACGTGAAATTTTTTTGTTGTATCTCCCGGGGCCGATATTGTCAGTATAACAGCGGATTTCAAGTTTTGCTTTCGGAAAATTTTTCAAGTAAGTAATGAACTTATCGAGTATTTTTCCTGATTTTTTATTAAGAAATGAACTTCCCGGAGCAAACTTAATCCCTGTTAATTTAACCAACGTCTTCTTACCGTGGGAAAGAAAAACAGCTTCGTCGGGTGAGAATATTTTTTCTAAATTATTAACTACCGTTTTTTCCCGTTTGATGACTTTTTCCGTTTTTGCCTTTTTAGCCACCGCCGGTTTTTGATTTGTCTTTTCGAAGAGATAAAAGTACCAGCTCTTTACAACATCTTCTGCTTTTTCCTCGCCGCTATCGATTTTGGAAACTATCTCTGAAACTTTAAGAGCTTGGAGAGAATAATCCTCTGATTTGTCTGCCATTGCAAGGACGTTTTGCAAACTATAGTCGCTCTTGGAAAGTTCTTTTTCCGCAAAACTCAACATTTCATGCGCCTGCTCGTAAAGTTTTGGCGAATATTTTTCAGCGCCCGCAGCTTTTGCCTTGCCAAAAGCTTTTTTTGCATTAAACAGAGCTGTTTTTTTGCTTGTCTCGGATTTTGGGGCAAGCGCATTCTTCTGGGAAACTACTACATTGTGTTCTAAAATTTCGTCTTCCCATGTTGCCGCTCGGCTGTTAATGTCTTTCAATATTTTTGTAATTTCCCGAGCGATTTTTACTTCCCGCCCTACTTTCATTATTAAATCTATTGCCTTGTTATAATTTTCTTCCGTTTCAATCAACATGTTTTTAGCAACGCCCAAATCCGTAATACTTTGTTTTAACGTTGCAGGCGCGTATTTCTCGGCTCCTTCTTCCTTTGCATACTTTATTTGTAGTTCTGCCCCTCTAACGTAATAATTTTTTCTTGCGCTGTCGCGTGTATGTCCATATTTTAAAGCGCCTTTTGCGGCAAACATTTTCGCATCGGTATTTTCTTCGTCGTTAAAACTGCTTACCGCTTCTTTTAATATTTTTTCAGCTGTTTTCCAAGCTTCGGGAGCGTAAACTTCCGCGCCGGCAAATTCCGCTTCTTTTCTTATTTGAATGATATCCGGAAAATCGTTTTCAAATTTCTTTGCTTTAGCCGTAGCTTGTGCAAAATTATTTTCCGCCTCAAGTATTGTATTTTGAATGTCGGCAAGACTTTCTTCGTCGTTAATTTGCTCCAGCGCATCGTAAAACAAATCCATGCCGTCGGAAAATTTATCCGGCGCAATTACTTCAGCCGCATTTTGGAAAGCGTCGTTTAACGGAGACCAATTGTAGATTAGCATTTTCGCTTTGTTCGCGTAAACAATAGCGTCCTTAAAATTATTTTGAATTTGTGGAACGTTCGAAAGAGCATCCTTTATTTCCCCGTCGTTATAAGTTCCAATCGCATCTTCAAAATTTTCTTCGGCAATGTTCCAAGCTTCCTCCGCGAGCAAATCAGCATTTAAGTTAAATGCTTCCCGCCGTAATGTAAGCACAGAGTCAAACGCCGTTTGTCTTTTTTTTAACGGCTCTTTAATCTCTTCTAACTTTTTTAAGCACTGCTTTAAATAGTTAACGGCATCAGGCAAGTTTTCGTCGCTCTTTCTAACCTCAACCGCCTCGTTTAAATAATCGAGGGTTTCTTCAAATCTATCGGGCAATAAAATTCCGGCGTTGTTCATTCTCGTTTCGTAAACGGCATTACCCGCCCTGTTGTAAAGACTATCGAAGCTTTCTTGCGCATAAATTGACAAAGTTACGCCGGTTAAAAGAAAGAGAGATAGAAGTAATTTCGTTTTCATGGCTAAATTCCTGTTGAGTCTTGATGAGCGGTTTCAAATTTTTGTAACTTTAAAGTATCCACAGTAACGCTGCTAATTGTGTACCGAATTATTTCCGTCGTATCGTTCTCAGTTTGGAAAATAGAAATTAAAAAATCGTACGAGGCGCTGTCTAACTCTGCGTTCGGTGTTCCGACCGTTACGGAATAAGCATCAGCCGCACCGGAGCCGGTAACGTTAAAATAAGCCGTTGAATCGTAAAGATTGTATTCCGTAGAATCGGGTGATTTGTTAAATACTTTGGCGTAAACGGGGAAACTTTGACCATCGCGGTCAACATTGACGTCGAAGTGCAGCGTCCTCCGGCTTGTGTAAGAATCATGGTCCAAATCGACAAAGTCAGTCCACCAAACATTATCTATTGAAAAGTGGAAAGTATCTTCATCGTCCGTTTCTAACTTTACGTTTTTCAGAGCGGACGTGTTATCTTCGTCGTCTATTATTACAAGCGTATTTGTTCCCGCTTCGTAAAGCTCAACTCTGAAATCGTATTCTCCGTGGTCAAAATCGTTCGGCGCTATTCCGATTGGAATGGAAACGCTGTCATCCGGAGAAGAGTTCGTGATTGTAAAATTTATGTCTGCGTAAAGATTATCTTCGGAATATTCCGTTTCAGAAGCGGATTTATAATAAACCTTTGCTTCCAAACTTCTTGTTACATCGGCGTCGTTATTAGCGTCTAAAACCAAATAAGCGTAACTCCAATACCCATCTTTATCGTTGTCAAAAGCATCGCGCCAATAAACGTTAAGCGAGTAATTATTGTCCGTCTCCGTTTTTTCGAAAGCGTTGTTGCAAAGGATCAAGGAGTCCGCTTTGTCAGTTACAGCTTCCCGCCGGCTTCCGCCTTCTTCGTAGATTTCAATTTTGAAATTGTAGAGACCCCTATCAAGTTCTTTGTTCGGATCTCCTATGGAAACGCCGAAAATATTATCTTGGTTATTTCCTACCGCAATATTTTTTTTCGAGAAAGCATAAAATGTATATTCCGAGGCTTCAACGGGCTGGTAAAAAACTCGTCCCCTAATGGGGCGGGAAACGTCTTCTTTCAGATGAACGTCGAAATTCAACTTTCGGTAGGAAGTAAACCCGTCGTGGTTTGCGTCAATGGAATCTGACCACCATAGGGAATCAATCGAGTAAGTGTAATCCGGTTCCGGTTCCACTGTTTTACACTTTTGAGAAAGAAGAACGAGAACTATGGCAAAAACTAAAAAAACAAATTTTTTAAACACTTTGATTTCTCCTTATTTTAAAATAACCTGCGCCGTTACTCCTCGGCTGGGAATCTATTTTCAACAGGCACCTGTTCAATAGGTATTTGCGTGTAACGCAATTCAGGATGATACTCCTCCCCGGCTTGTACGCCCGGGTAGTATGACAGACAAACATCAAATCCTAACCTTCCTATCCCAATTGAAAAACAAACCTTAAAATAACCGTCGGAATGGATTGAAATACTGGCATGAAGTTTAAAACTGGCGTGAAATATGCTAAACGAAATCCTTCCGTGTAAAACCACTCTTCCTTCAAAAGAAATAACTCCTGACGTATGTGCAAGAGTAGCGTTAAGACTCATATTGAAATGAATGGAAAGACTGTGCCACGAAGCGGAGAAATGGTTTTCGGTATATCCGTTTAAAGAAAAATCTCCGTTGTTATAGACAAACCCTCTTATCCCAACCCTTTGGAAACCGGCAATTGTAACTTCTCCGGAAAATTTCATCTGAGTCGGGTCAATGTAAAAATCCGAATGCCCCATATCTATTGAGAAATTCGGAAGATTAAGATAAGTTTGCATTTTAAAGCCCATAGACCAATCGGAAAGACTTGTTCCTATTGAGCCGTAAAAAATTTCCCTTGTTTGGTAAGGGGATAAATAATCAAGAAAGTCTAAATCCGTTGTAATTACTTGCGCAAGGAAATCGCTAACCGAACATGACGGATCTTCACGCATACCTATAAATCTAAATTTGGTTGTTCCATCGCTTTGCATGGCAAGTTCGGAGGTTGCGGTGCCGAGTGTAACTTCCACCCCCAGCCAATCTAATCTCGAGTCGTCAAGATTCACTTTCCCGTTAATTCCAACCGCAAAATCAGAATTTTTCCCGGAAAAGAAATTATTTTCGTCCGTATCAACATCCGAATTAAATTTAACTACGGCTTCACCCGAAACAGAAATCGGATAATCCATTACGGGAATTGTCCCGCTGATGTAAATACTTCCGTTAAACGGGTACATTGGCATCTCAGGTTCGTTTACCAAAGGAGTAAAAGGAATGAATCCTTGAGCCGAAAAAGCAATACCGGCGTCGCTAATACTTCCGATTACGGTATTATCAAGATCCCCTTGTACAAAAAAGGACGGGTCTGATGGGTCAATTGCCATTTTTTTTATGTTTTCCAGCGAGGAGCTTGAAATGTTAATCGGAAACGGATTAGGATTTTCGTAATAAAAATAATATCTGTCGGGGTTAACGGGCCATTCAAAGCTTCCTCCTTCAAAATCGCTTCCCTTTTTCATTCCAACCGGCATAGTCATCATAGAGGGAACATTAAAATACTTAAATATTCCCTCCTCAGGAAGGTGAAACTCCGCATAGCCTTTGAAATCCGTAAAAACATTGTTGTCGTAGTCTTGTGCGTCTTTTGCAATGAGGTTAAAATCTCCGTTTGATAAACGAATGTCTCCAAATTTTGAATTTTCAACATAAAGCGAGCCGCGAATTCTAACCACACTCAAAGAGTCCGCGCCTGTGGACGATGAACCTCTGTGTCTTAAAACAACATTATCGTGATTCGCTTTAAGAACGATTCCGTTCTCTCCCCCGCCAATATTAAAATCAGCCGGATCAGGTTCCAGCTGTACCACTTTGAACGGGTCTATTGGTTCAACGAAATTTTCTTTCGTGCATCGAGTAAAGCCCATAACCAAAATAATCAGTAGAACAAGGCGAAGCGTCAATTTAATATTCTTTGACATTTTTATTCCTAATTATTAAAAATTAATTCTGTAACCAATTGCAACGTTTATTAGATTTGACCCGGGGAATAATTTGTACTGCATTGTTAAATCTCCCGGTTTCGGTTTATCGCCGAATACAGCTTCTTTGGGAGAGTTCCAAAACAGATATTGAACACCGAGGAATAAATTCCAAAAATTAATGTCGAACCCTCCGCCGCTCAAATACGCAAAGCCCTTTGTTTTAAGAAGCGGGTAATATTCGGGAATGTTCGGGTATTTAAAATTTTCAAAACTTGCTTGCCAATAGCCGCCCCCGAACGTTCCGAAAAAATCCAAATGATTGCTAAAAAGTCTTAGGACATGAACGTTCAAGAAGAAAGAATAAAGCTGGGTTTTCAGCAAAAACATTTCCGAATGGGATTGTGAGAACAATACTCCGATGCCCGGTGTAACAAGCCAATTAGCTCTGCCAAAAGTAATGAAACCGCCCATCGGATTTTTCTTTTTTTGCAGATTCTTTTCGTACGGGATGTCTAAGGCGCTGTAAAAAAAACCGAGCGAAAGGACAAAATTATTTTTCTCCCAAATAATATCGTCGCGTTTTACGTATCCTGCAAGCGGGTAAAGTGATTTTACCCATAAGGCTTCAGGAAGGTCTTTCTCAACTAAAAGCAAAACAGTTTCCCCTTCTTTTAAAATCCCGACCATCGGCGAAGCATTGAACGGCTTGGTTCTGACAAAGTTAAATTCATTTTTGCACCTTCGAACTACTATTTCCAAGTTTTGTTTTAACTCCTCCTGAGGGTTGTTCTCAAAACGAATGTCAAGGGCTCGTTTCTCCTCCGGCGTAATTAAATAACTTGCCGGCAGAAAACCGCGAACAGGGAAAACAATTCTCGCCCACCCGAAACGAACGGGCAACCGTTCATCTTTTACAATTATTACTCTGTCTAAATAATAGACGTAGCCTGTAACTTTTGCGTTTTCGTTTTCATCGGCAAGCACCTTAACTTTCACATCTTTTACAAACATTGTTTTGTAAGTCCAATCGGAACTTTGTGCAAAAAGGAAAGATGCGCTTAAAAGAAAAAATACCAGCGTTGCCTTAAAGTAATGATGCACTTTCTTCTCCTACTGGTTTAGAGAACCGTGAATTAAATGTTTTCGAAACGAGTTTTTACTTTAACATCCCAATAATTTTAATAACTATTTATATTTGGTTTTATTTTTAATTTAATTTTTAATGCGCGTTTCTTTGAAGAAACTTTTTAATTGGATAATATTATCTTTTAAGAAATATTCTTTTACTCCGGCTTTAAATGCCGCTTTCTTTAGATGTATATCATCATATTGAGTAAGAATAAGAATATTTGCCTGCGGGAATTTATCAGTGATTTTTTTAGAAGCGGCTATTCCGTCTATCTTATCGAGTTCGGAATCCATTATTACCCAATCCGGCTTATACTCTGAATAACATTCAATAGCTTCTTTGCCGTTAGAGCATTCAATAAAAATATTATCCGGAGACTGAAGTACATTTTTGATAATATCCCTTAGCGCGGAATTATTATCGGCAATTAAAAAAGTCACATCTCTCCTGAAATTGTTGCTTTATTTTACAAGAATGATTTTAGAAAGTAAATAAGTGGGTTTACTAAAAATGGGGGGTAAACACCCTGATATTCGCGATTGTAGTGTTTTAACTTAAAAACATATCGCGATTATCAAAGGCATATTTAATTAGAGCGTGCGTACCATGGATATTTAATTTGTTGCAGATATTGAAACGATGTTTTTCAATAGTCTTAACGCTTACAAACAACTCTTCTGCAATTTCTTTACTTGTTTTGCTTTCCGCAATTAATTTTAAAATAGTTCTCTCCGTTCCGGTTAGGGCTGATGCGCTTTGTTTTTCCTTTTCCGCGTTATCAAGTTTATTTTTTCTATTCAATACAAATTCCGAAATTGCAGGACAGATATAATAATGCCCCTCAAGAACGGATGTAATAGCATTATTAATTTCCACTACTGCATTTTCTTTTAATAAATAGCCCATTACTCCGAGATCAACAGATTTATTAAAAAGATGCTCATCTTTATACATCGTAAGAATAATTATTTTTACATCGATTTTATTTCGCTTGCATTCTTCGGCAACTTCCAGTCCGTTTAACAGGGGCATATCAATATCCAGCATAGCAATATCATAATTATTTTGCCTGATTAACTCGACCGCAAGTTCGCCGTTTCCGGCTTCATCAACGGAAAATTCACGACCGGATTCTTCCAATAAATCTTTTAATCCTTTTCTAAAAAGCGGATGATCATCCGCAATTAGTAATTTAATTTTATTTTTCATTCTCAATCGGAATTGTTATAAAAATATTTGTACCGTTATTAGGAGTAGATTTAATGTCTATTTTGCCTTTTAATATCCTGACTCTTTCCATTATTCCGGATAATCCGAAACCGAATTGAGAAGTTAAAGTTTTTTCATATCCTTCAATACCAATTCCATCATCCTTAATAGTAATTAAAATTGAATCTTTGTTCAAAACAATTGTAATTACTGCTTCCGAAGCTCTGGAATGTTTTATTATGTTGTTAACAGACTCCTGAATTACTCTGTAAATTTGAATTTCATCCCGTTTGGAAAAATATCGATCGATATTACTTGAATGAAAGAGAAAAGTAATATTGCTTGCTTTGTCTAAATCCTCTATCATGGCTTCAATTGCCTTTGTTAATCCCAACCTGTCAATTAAATAAGGTCGAAGATTTCTGGATATCTGACGGATTTCATCAATTGTATTTTGAGATTTACCCGATATATCATTTAGATAATTATCTCTTGCTTTTTCATTATTATTCTGAATTGCCAATGAACTCAGGTTTTTAATAATTAACAAATCCTGTCCGACCGCGTCGTGCAATTCTTTGGCAATTCTTGTTCTTTCATTCTCCATCGATTCCATCAATTGCTCGGTAAACTTCTCTTTTTGTTTTTTCTGGGCTTTAAGATAACTTATTTGCCTGCGATAAAGCAGGTAAATTAAAAACGATAATAACAAAACTAATAAAATCTTAAACCACAATGTAGCCCAAAACGGAGGAACTATTATGATGTTGAGCGATAAAACTTTTTTGCTCCAAATTCCATCGGAGTTTGTCCCTTTTACCTGCAAAGTGTATGTTCCGGGATCAATATTTGTAAACGCCGCCGTACGTTGATCCGCATTAGTAAATATCCAGTCATTATTAAAACCTTTAAGACGGTAGGCATATTTGTTTTTCATAGGATTACTGTAATCCAACGAGGCAAATTCAAACGCAAATAGATTGTTGCTATATGAAAGGACTAATTTATTTTCTTTTGTTAAATATTTATGAATTAAAACCGGTTTGTTGTTTAAAAGAAAATTTGTGATAACTACCGGCGGATTGAATTTACTTTCGACAATTTGATCGGGATAAAACGATGTTACTCCTTTAATTCCGCCGAAAAATAATTTACCGTTGCGCGCTTTTAAATATGCGCCGCGATTAAATTCATTACTTTGCAAACCGTCTTTATAAACATAATTTCTAAATATTTTTTTTAACGTGTCAAATTTGGATAGTCCGCGGTTTGTACTAAGCCAAAGGTAGCCGTTACCGTCTTCGAGTATGCCGTATATAACATTGTTCGGCAGACCGGATTTAGTAGTATATCTTGTGAATTTGTTTTCTTCGCTATTAAATTTATTTAAACCGCTTCCGTTTGTTCCAATCCATAAAGCGCCGTTTTTGCTTTTTTGAATGCATAAAATTTTGTTGTCGCTTACACTGTTGGTATCATTCGGATTATTAACATAATGTATTATTTTATTTTCCTTCGGATTTATCAAAGCGAAACCGGCTCCGTCTGTGCCTACCCATATTCCGCGCGGAAAGTCAATTAAAATATCTTCTATCTTTACATTAGGAAATTTCCGTAGAATCGTTTTATATAGTTTATAGCTCTTGAACCTTCCGGTTTTCAAAACATATTCTCCGAGTCCTTTTTCAGATGCGTACCATAGATTACCGTTCTTATCATATTCCATATCATAAATTTCTTTACCGTAAAAAGTATCGTTTCGCGGTTCGGTTGATCCTAAAATTGTACGATATGTAAATGTCTTTGTATTATATTCAAAAATACCATCGGATACATTGCTTATCCATAAAACATCTTTATTAATGGGAGATTGAATAATTGAAAACAGACCGAGAAACGGCGGTTCGGTAGTTAACTTATTATTCGGTTTTAAAAATAGCGCCGGAATTATTTTGCCGGTTTTGACATCAAGTTTATTCAGTCCGCCGTAACCGTCAAACCATATATTTTTTTGGTTGTCTTCATAGATTGAAGAAATACTTGCAAAACTTAATTTATTTTTACCGCTTGTATCGAATAGAAAAGTTTTGAATTTTTTTTGTGCGATATTTATTTTAACTAGTCCGTTACCGTTTGTGCCTATCCAAATATTGTCGTTATTGTCTTTTAATATACTTATAATCCGGCCGGAATTAGTCCCGGAAAATAACTCGGATAAATCACATATTACCGAATGTGAGCCGGTATTTAAATCGTATTGATAAAGTAATTGCGGGGTCAAAAAATTTGCATAATAAATCTTTTCGTCGGCGATATAAATTGATTTTATAACTTGGTGTATTTTTTTGCTGCCTTCTACGCTAAATATCTTTTGAGCGTTGTAATTAAAAGACAATATGTTGTAATCGCCGCCGGCAAAAAGATTTCCTTTTTCATCCTTAGTTAGACAAGTTATAATTTGATCGTATGAAGGATCATTATACTCCGGCTTCAAAAAACTATTTGTTTTTTGATCGAAGAAATAAAGTCCTCCGTTCATAATACTGATCCAAATCCTTTTTTGATTGCCGCTGGTTATACATCTTATTAAATTGCTGTTGGCTTTGTGGTTAAAGTTGTTTTTAGGATAATACCTTATACAATTACCGGAAGTAATTTGAAGTTTATTAAGACCATCGATTGTTGCCGCCCAAAGTGTGGTATCATTATCCTTATCGAAAACGAGTCCGGTTATGAAATTGTTTGATATACTATTTGTGTCTTTTAATTGATTTTGGAACAAAGTGAAATTGTCCGTGCTCGGATTAAACTTATTTATGCCGCCGCCGTATGTTCCTATCCAAATGTTACCGCTGTCGTCTTCGGTAATTGCGCGGATTTCGTTATTGCTTAAACTTTGTTTGTTGTCGGGATCATGTCGATAAATTTTGAATTTATAGCCGTCGAATTTATTTAATCCGTCTTTTGTTCCGAACCATATAAATCCTTGCCGATCTTGGTGAATGCAAAAAATCAAATTCTGAGATAAGCCGTCATTGATTGTATATAAATCGTAATCGGTTTGTTTTTGTTGTGCATTAGAAGATGAATTAATAGGCATAGCAAATAAAAGGAAGAAAAGTATAGGATAATAAAATTTCGAGTTTTCACAAAACAATTTGGATAGGGTTGCAATATTAAAAGGTGTGTTCACTTATTCATCCATGCTAAACAAACTTAAAGTCGGAAGCACGGAAGAAAAAATAGTTGTGTCTTGCTTGATTGACACGCATTTCAACCTCTAATAATAAACCGATATAAAAATGTAAGTGAAATTAGGCAAAAATTCAAACTCATAAAAATATTATTTAAAGGAATCCTTTAAAAACATTGAGCAAACTTAGATTGATTTAATTTTAAGCCGCCGGTTAAAACCGACGGCAATGGTGTACTTTTAATTTTATTGTCTCAATACTCTAACTGTTTAAGAAAATATTAACTTTAGTTTATTGCTATTATTTTCATTTGTTTTGATTTAGACTTCTGCACAAATTCAGTTGACCTCAGTTATGTTACTTTTAACTTCAGTTTCACTGCACTTGATTTTATTAAAATTACTATCAACTTTAGTAATCTAGATCATTATTTATATAATCATTGCAGTTGACTTTAACAACATTGCAGTCGGCTGTAACTCAAATTGCCGTTGACTTTAGTCAACGGTACAGTAAATAAAAATATTTTCCGGCTTTAGCCGCATTCTTCTTTCGTATAACTTTCTACATTGGGGCTAAAGCCCAATCTGTTTTATTTATTTTTCAGCCGTCGGATAAATCCGACGGCAATAATGGATTATTTTCCTTGTTTTCTCGCCTCTGGTTATTACGACTTTAACATTTCTGAGGAGGCAAATGTCGTTATTTCATCAAAATCATTTTCTTTGTGTCGGTAAATTCTCCCGCGCGCAATGTGTAAAAATAAATTCCCGAACTTAATTTGCTTGCGTCAAATTGTACGGAATAATTTCCAGGGGCTTGTTTTTTGTTTACAAGCGTGGCTACTTTTCTTCCGAGAATATCGTAAACGGTTAATTTCACGGACAATTCATGAGATTGCCGCGTCGCTTCGCTTCTCGCAATGACGTATGTTATATTGGTTGTAGGATTAAACGGATTCGGGTAATTTTGGGAAAGCTCGAATTTTTCAGGCGCGCCAATTATTACTTCCACAGTATTGGAATATTTGTACGAGCCGTTCAAATCAATTTGTTTCAGTCTGTAGTAATATTTACCGCTTTTTACAAGTTTATCCGAAAAGGAATATTCTTCCGGCGAGTTGCTGTTGCCTGCGCCTTCAACAAAACCGATTTTTTGCCAGTCGTAATTTTCCGTTGCGCGTTGAATTTCAAATCCGTAATTGTTTATTTCGGTTGCCGTTTGCCAATTTAGCTGGATGTTTGAACCGCTAACGTTTGTGGTAAAAGAAGTTAATTCGACTGGAAATGGAAGAAAATCCGATTCTTCGGTAGCATCAATATAATCAATTGCAGTTATGCCATCGTCTCCTTTTGTCCCGTTATATCCTGTGCCTGACAAATATGTTGGGGGATCTCCTTCGTCGTCCAAATGCATTAACAAAATTGTATGGTCATCAACCATATATGCATTGTCAGTTTTATTATAATGTAATTCGCTTGTCGTTCTAGCAATATTCGAAATTCTTATTTCATCTAAATAAGCACTTTCCATCTGTCTTGAATAGCTTCCCCAATATCGCCCACCAATATTTAAGGCATTTGTTGATGAAGTAAGGTTCCAGTCTGTATCAGTATCACTATCCATTTCAGTTCCGTTTACATAAAGCTTGGCTGTTGAGCCATCATAAGTTGCTGCTACATGGTACCAATTATTAAATTGCATATCAGCACTTGTTGATCCAGTCCCATCACAATCCATATAAGCAATAATGTTATCAGAACCATCTCTAGCTGCAAATGCTATGGCATAGTCTTTATCATCATCAATTAAATAAAAAGAGAATACAGTTCTTCTATCCATAATACAGTCATAATTACCAGAGGTATAATTCTTTACGTATATCCATGCTTCAAAAGTCCAATTATTGCTAACATCTAAGTCATTTGCTCCATCACCAGTTCCGTCGTCTTTAACATAAAAAGATTCTCCTCCATCTAATCCTATTATTTCATAATTTTTACGCATTACATAATCGTGAGAATTTCCATCGTTTGGATTGTAACCATCATCCAATGTAAAACCTTGGTAATGTGAATTAAATGTAATTGCACCTTGAGTAGAAGTATTCGTAAATAAGTCAGAAGGCAAACCTCCGCAAATCGAACCGCCGCTCCAGTCTTCTTCAACATACATTAAAATTTTAATTTCCGAAGGGCTACCTATATCACTGCGAGAAATAGAAAGTTCCCAGTATCCCGAACCTTTCCAATTACTTGTCCCGATTGTCGCGTCAGCCCAACTTCCGCCGGATTATTACGATGAAATTAAAAAACAACCGTTGCCTTTTGATTTTTAAGGGGGGATTGATTTTAAATTTTGGAAAAATCTGTCCAATTTAAGCTGTTTTTACACTTTTTATTTTTATTTTGGACAGCAGTGTAATTTTACTATGCTGTTAAAAAATATTAAAATATAAAATTGACAAAAATTTTTTTTAAGCGTATATTTGTTAGTTAACGTTAACTAACTTAGTGAAGTTATATAATGGCAAGACTTACAACAAAAGAAAGACAAAAAATAATTATTGATGAAGCTATCAATATCATTCACGAGAAAGGATTTGAGTCATTTTCGATTAGGGAATTAGCTTCCCGCGTCAAAATAAGCGAACCGGCTATTTACAGGCACTTTTTGAATAAAGAGGATATTATACTCGGGATCCTGAATAAATTTCATGAATTTGAAAAATTATTAGTTGCGGAAATTAAAGACTTTGATAAACCTCTATATAAGATACGGCACTTTATCTTGTTTCACTTTAAGTTTTTAGAGAAAAATAAGGAACTTACTTCAGTTATTTTTTCCGAAGAAATTTTTAATCACAGCGCCTTACTTCGCGATAAACTTATGATCGTAATTGAAAGAAGGAAAAGAATTATCTCTGATATCATTGACGAAATCAAATCTCAAGATCAAATTAGAGATATTGACACAAACGAGTTACAAACAATGATATTAGGTTACATTAGATTGGTTATTTTTGAATGGCGTTTTAGCGGATTTAATTTCTCATTAAAAGAACGCGCACAAAAATTTATTCAAATACTAGAAAATTTGATAATTAATTAATTTTTTTAACAAAACTAAAAGGTAAAATGAAATACTTCAATAAAATATTATTTCTTATCATATTTAGTTCAGCAAATTTGTTTGCTCAAACTACAGGAATAAGCAATAAACGAATGGAAGGCAAGAGTGGATTTTTCCCAGTGCCAATTATGTTTTATTTGCCTTCAACCGGATACGCTCTCGGGGCGGCGGCGTTGTATTATAATAATCCCGAGCCAGGCAATCCGGATAGATTCCCAAACATAATAGGCGGTTTTGCAACATATTCTACAAAAAAGCAAATACAAGTTGGAACAAGAGCTAATTTCTTTTTCGGTAAAAATGACTACCGCTTTGATTTGGATGCCGCATTTTTCAGGACCCCGAAAGAATTTTGGGGTATTGGACAACCAATTCAGGAACCAGAAGATGTTACATACGATCAATATCGCGTAAAAGTTGATTTCCTTTTTGCGCTGAAAAAAGATTTCTATGTAGGCCCATATATGTGGTACGAAAAATTTGATTTGCACAGTTATGAAAAGGGTGGAATGATTGATACTTTGGGTCTTTTGGGTTCAATGGGAGTTGTTACATCAAGTTTAGGGATAGAAATGGCGTATGAAAATCGCGACAGTTTATTTTTTCCGACCAAAGGGTACTACATCGAAACAAAAGCTCTCGTTTACAGTACGAAGTTAGGGAGCGATGTGGATTTCTTCCGTTTTGATCTCGATCTCAGGTATTACATCACCGTTATTAAACGTCAAGTTCTCGCATTAAACGCCATATTAAACCACACATCCGGAGAAGTTCCAATTCAGATGATGCCTAAATTAGGAAATTACCAAATGATGCGAGGATATCCGATGGGGAAATTTACAGATAAAAATCTATGGGCGGCTCAATCTGAATACAGAATACCAATTTGGTGGAAGCTCGGCGCCTCGGTTTTTGTGGGAATTGGTCAAGTAGCTCCGGAAATGTCGAAATTTAATACATACGATATTAAAATAGCCTTCGGTTACGGTTTAAGATACTTGCTCGATAAGGCGCAACACCTCAACGTCCGTTTGGATATTGCGCATTCGGTTGAAGGAACTTTCGTGTATTTTACAATTCAGGAAGCATTCTAATAATGGTCGATTTGGGAATTATTGCCGCCGGCGAAGGCATTCGTTTGAAAAACGAGGGAATTAAAGTATCCAAACCTTTGGTTGAAATTAACGGCGTTCCGTTAATTCATAGAATAATTAATATAGCTATTGAAAACGGAATAAAATCGGTTAGTTGTATTATAAACGAAAATTCAAATGATCTCAAAGATTATCTAACAAAAAATAATTTTCCAGTTCCTATTAACTTAATTGTAAAATCGACAAAAAGTTCATTACATAGTTTATTTGAATTAAGTAAAATAATCTCATCGCCGTTTTTGCTCACAACATCCGATTCTATCTTTCGCGAAAAAGACTTTGCCAACTTCATTAATTTTTCAATAAATAAGGACCAAGCAGACGGAATATTTGCGACAACCGATTTTATTGATGATGAAAAACCTTTATACATTGAAGTTGATGAAAATTTCAGAATACTAAATTTCTACGACGAAAACAACGGTTATAAATACGTAAGCGGCGGAATGTATTTTTTTAAGAAAAGCATAAAAAAAGAAGTTGAGGAAGCTGTAAACAGCGGTATGGAAAGATTACGAAACTTTCAACGGTTTCTTATTCGAAAAGGATATACGATTTACGCTTATCCCTTTTCAAAAATTATTGATGTAGATCATGTATCCGATATTGAGAAAGCAAAAAAATTTTTAATGAATGAAACGGAAATAATATGAGACCTTTATTTGCAGGAATAAAAAGAAAAGAACATTACTCCCCCAATCATCGTAATAACGATGCTCTAATTCTTCAAAAAACAGCAAAAGAACTTGAAAAATTAGGCGTTGATACAATTCTATATTCAGAAGACGATATTATTTCATCAAACATTGAAGCCGATTTATTCTTTTCTATGGCTCGAAGCTCCGACGCATTAAATAAATTGGCGGATATGGAAAAAAAAGGAATAACCGTAATTAATTCCACGCAATCTTCTTATAATTGTCATCGTGTAAATATGATACAAAAATTGGGCAATGCAGACGTAACTATCCCCAAAAGCCATATTGTAAAAACCGATTCTAATATTCAGTATAAACTTTCGGTTGTTGGGAAAGATAAAATTTGGATTAAGCGTGGCGATGTCCATGCTATTCACAGAGAAGATGTTACTCTTGTTTACAGCGACGAGCAATTAAATTTTGTTCTTAATGAGTTTAAACTGCGTGGAATTACCGATGCAATCTTGCAAGAACACCTTGAAGGCGATGTAGTCAAGTTTTATTCAGTAAAAGATACCGAATTTTTCTATTGGTATTATTTGAACGGAAGAAACAAATATGATTTTAATTTCGATACTCTGAAATCCTTGGCGAATAAATCCGCCGAAGTTATGGATTTGTTAATTTATGGAGGCGACGCAATAATTGAAGAAAACGGGAAAATAACAATAATTGATATTAACGATTGGCCGAGTTTTGCACCTATAAGAGACGAAGCAAGTAAGTTTATTGCAAAGGCAATTTACGCAAGAGCCGCCGTAAACAAAGAAGGTGGAAAAAACAAACAACTTGTCAAGAAAATTTCATCTTTTTAAGAAAGAAATTTCTAATGTCAAAAATTAAAGAAACATATAAATCAAAAGATACAGAAGAATTTTTAGATAAGATTTTTTATCGCCCGATAGGTTACGTGCTTGCTATTACAGCCAAAGCATTACGAATCACTCCAAACCAAGTTACTATATTGAGTATTTTTGTCGGCGTTGCAGGCGGGCATTTGCTTTATTACAATAATTTGTCTCTAAACATTTACGGAATACTTTTATTAATGTTTGCGCAAGCCTTGGACGGCGCAGACGGGCAGTTGGCGCGTATGACAAATTCACAAAGTCAACTTGGCAGAATACTGGACGGGATTTCCGATAATCTTAAATTTATCAGCATCTATGTGCATCTTCTTGCAAGACTTATTGAAGGAGGCGCGCCGGTTTGGATAATTGGCGTAGCAATAGTAGCCGGTTTTAGTCATTCGCTACAAAGCGCAGTTGCCGACTATTCGAGAAATCTTTATGTATATTTTGTTCTTGATAAAAAGAAAAGCGAAATTGACGATTCGGCTATTTTAATGAAGAAATATGAAAGACTTTCTTGGAAAAAAGACTTTGGCAATAAATTATTTCAGCGTCTTTATCTTAATTATACTCTTCAGCAAGAATCTATTGCTCGAAAAATGAAACAACTATACCTTTTGACAAAAGACGTATTTGGTGAAAATATTCCCGATTGGTTAAGAAACAAATATCGAGAACTTCACAAACCTTTAATCAAATGGTATAATATCCTTACCTCCAATACTCGCTTAATCGTATTATTTTTCGGCGTATTAATCGGATATCCATGCATTTTTTGGATATTTGAACTAACCGCGCTGAATTTACTTTTAGTTTATGTTATCATTAAACATAACAATTACAGCGATTATCTGATAAAAATGATAATGAAGGGAACCGACAAAAATTAATATGTTTTCCAGAGTGCTTAAATATTTTAGAACAGAAACAGATTCCGATGCACCAAAAAACACGAGAATTCAAACTCTTTTTTTCGTTGTCGGATTAGCATTGTTTGTTTTTCTGATAAACCGGTTCGGTGTTGAAAATATTATTAGCAACATAAAGAAAACCGGGTGGTGGATAATTCCAATTATAGGAGTTTGGGCTTTAGTTTATATACTGAACGCTTGGGCTTGGGCGCTTGTTATCAAATCACTTAAACATAAAATATCTTACAAAGACGTTTTTTCCATTTCATTAAGCGGTTTTGCAATAAATTATATTACGCCCGTAGTTAATCTCGGAGGCGAACCATATAAAATATTTGCGTTAAAGAAATATTTCGGATTAAATAATTCCGTATCGTTGGTTGTCTTGTATTCAATGTTACATTTTCTATCTTCTTTTGTATTTTGGTTTATTGCCATTATTTTAGCGATAATTTCACTACCGTTAACTATTGAGCTTCAACTCATTCTGGGCGCATCGTTTATTTTTACTTTAATTGGAGTTTGGTTCTTTTATGCCAGACATAAGAACGGCGTTTTTAATTCGCTTCTTAATTTAATAAGGAAATTACCTTTTACGACAAAGCTATATGAAAAATTAAAACTGAAAGAAACGACATTAACGTCAATTGATAATCAAATTATTGAACTATATACAAAACAAAGAAAAACTTTTTATGCCTCGTTATCCCTCGAAGTAATTGCCAGAGTTGTTGCTTCGGTGGAATTTATTTTTATTCTCAAATCTATAGGCATAAATATCACGCTCGAAGACGCAATCTATATTAATGCATTCAGCTCGCTAATGTTGAACTTATTCTTTTTTGTTCCAATGGGTTTGGGAATACGCGAAGGCAGTCTTTATTTAATTATGGGCGGACTAAATATTTCGTCTGCTATCGGCGTTTATATCGGATTAATAAACAGAGTTAGAGAATTTTTCTGGATTTTTATCGGACTCCTTTTGATACAAATCAAAAAACCAAATATTAGTGATAATAAACTTAGTGATTTGGAAATCGAATGAGTGAAAAAATAAAGGCAATCGTATTTGATTTTGGCGGAACTCTTGATACCGATGGAATTCATTGGGCGGAAAAATTTTGGGAAGCATACGTCTATTACAAAATCTCAATTCCGAAAGATGAATTCAGAAACGCATTTGTTTACTCTGAAAGAACAATTCCTACAATTATCGGTCCGGAGTTCTCGTTAATAAATACTTATAAAACCCAAATAAAATATCAGTTAGAGTATCTAATCAACAATAAAATTCTTGAAGAAGTTAATGAGGATTTAATTGAAAAATTAAGTCAATTTTGTTTTAACTCAACCGTTAGAAATATTATTACAACCAAAACCGTATTGGAAGAATTAAAACACAATTTCAAACTGGGTTTGGTCTCAAATTATTACGGAAATGTAAAGACGGTTTTAACCGAACTTGGGGTAGCTAAATATTTTGACGTAATTGTTGATTCTACAATTGTTGGAATCAGAAAACCGGACAAAAAAATTTTTGAATATACAATTAATAAATTAAATGAAACTCCAAATAATGTTGTTGTGGTCGGGGATTCATACAAAAATGATATTGCACCGGCAAAATCACTTGGCTGTATAACCGTTTGGCTTAAAGTGAAAGGTTGGAGCAAACCGCAAAGTACGGAAAACGCCGATCTGATTATCAAATCGATAAAGAATTTGCCAAAAGTAATAAATGAAATCTAAAATTTTTGAATAAAATTAAATTAACAGGAGGAAAAAATCATGGAAATTAAAAAACCAAATGGAAAATTAGGAGTTCTTATTGTAGGACTTAACGGAGCCGTATCCACTACTTTTTTAGCCGGCGTATTTGCAATAAAAAAAGGTCTGGCAAAACCAATTGGCTCAATATCTCAAATGGCAACAATACGAATCGGGAAGCGTTCCGATAATAACTTCCCTTTAATTAAGGATTTTGTGCCATTGGAATCGATTGACAATTTGGTATTCGGAGGTTGGGATATAAGAGACGAAAGTTGTCTTGAAGCCTCACGCTACGCAAAAGTATTGGAAGAAAAAGATTTGAATAACGTTGCGGAAGAATTGGAAAACTTACGACCAATGAAAGCAGTATTTGACCAAAATTATGTTAAAAGATTATCCGGCGAACATGTAAAAAAAGGCGAAAACAAATATGAACTTATGTTACAGTTGAGAGAAGATATCAAAGAATTTAGAACCAAGAATTCTCTCGATAGAGTCGTTGTAATTTGGGCGGGAAGTACGGAAGTATTTATCCCTCTTAAAGATGTTCATAAAACAAAAGAATCTTTTATTGCTGGAATGAAAAATAACGATGTTGATATAGCACCAAGCATGTTATATGCGTGGGCGGCTGTTTCAGAAGGCGCTGTTTATATTAACGGCTCGCCGAGTTTAAGCGTTGATATTCCAGCAATTGTTGATTTAGCTACGGAAAATAATGTTCCGATTGCAGGAAAAGACTTTAAGACGGGACAAACGCTTATCAAAACCGTAATCGGTCCAATGTTAAAAACCAGAATGCTCGGACTTAACGGATGGTTCTCTACAAATATTTTAGGCAACAGAGACGGTGAAGTCCTTGACGACGCAAGTTCATTCAAGACAAAAGAAGAAAGTAAATTATCCGTCTTGGATACCGTATTGCAGCCGGATGTTTATCCTGATTTGTACGGAAATTATTACCACAAAGTAAGAATTAATTACTATCCTCCGAGAGGAGATAACAAAGAAGGTTGGGATAATATAGATATTTTCGGATGGCTCGGTTATCCGATGCAGTTAAAAATCAATTTCTTATGTAGGGATTCAATTCTTGCGGCTCCTATAGTTCTGGATCTGGTTCTCTTCGCTGATTTGGCTTTAAGAGCCAATATGAAAGGTATTCAGGACTGGTTGTCTTTGTTCTTTAAAAGCCCAATGCACTCTGAAAATACGGTTCCGGAGCATGATTTATTTATTCAATTAATGAAATTAAAAAATACGCTTCGTAAAATGATGAATGTTGCTCCTGTAACTCATATTGACGCCAATGCGACAAATAATGAGTTGGAATGTTATGAATAATACCTTATATTCGCTAATAAAAGAATATCAAAATAGACAATATGAAAGCCAAAGAAAAAATAACATTGAGTGTTCAATATTTTAGGAAAATATTTTTTGTCATTCTAATAATGAATTCGATATTTTTAGTTCAATGTATCGCTCAAACAAAGAGCGATACAACTAAAAATATCGTTACGGATGAAAAATATTTACCTGACGAAGAAATTGAAAATTCAACCCTACTATTAAATAATCAGGTTACTGTTGCCGCTTTGCCTTTTGCTTTATACAGTGAAATATTTGGTTGGGCTGTCGGTGGTTTTGTAGGAATACAAGGACTTTCTCAGCGAAATATGTCCTTGTATATGGGCGGATTAATGAGCACTAATGGCACAAAATACGGATTTTTCCAAGTTAGAGAATTTTATTTGCCGTTTTATCCACGAATATATATCGCGCCGGATATTTTAGGCGGATATTTTGGAGTGCTTAAAGTATATAAAGATAATCCGTTCAAACCTATTGACCCAAATAAACCTCGCGCAGGAAGTAATGAGTCCGATCAAAATGATTATATGGAAGTAAGCGGATACGACCAATGGTATGAACTAAAATTCAGATTTTTACTTCCTATAGGACACGGGAAAAACCAAGTATATTTTACGCCGATATTGAAAAACGGAATTTTGGTTGCCGGAGAAATGGGAGGCACCGACTGGAATCCGTTTGTTAGCGGAAGAACTTTTATTGACATTAAACCATTTTACAGAAAAAGAGTTGCTTTTGCTACAAATGGAATTGATTTTGCTTTAACCCGAGAAAATACCGATTATTATATTAATCCGACACGCGGAAGTTTACAAAGATTCTCTTTCCGTCGGGACTTCGGTTGGTTCGATACTTATGCGCCTTGGAGCGTTATTGAAACGGATTTAAGATGGTATTTCCCTCTGCACGAATATTGGTTCGGAAAAAGCTCTTTGCCAAAAGTTTTAGCGGTGAATTTTTGGACAGTAAATACGCTAACGTGGAACGAGTACGATGTAATTGGTTACGATCAGGCTGGTAATGAAATTAGAATGTATCATCGTCCCCCGCCCTACACCGGCGCATATCTCGGAGGTAGGTATAGACTTCGCGCTTATTATGAAGGTCGCTTTAACGATAGAGCGGTAATTTACTATGGCGCAGAATACCGGCAAATAATTAAATGGAACCCGTTTAATTATACGGCTTTTACAAGAAGTTTGAACGTGCATTGGATAGAGTTTGCCTTCTTTGCCGAACTTGGACGTGTTGCGCCGGTTTGGAAAATTTCAACGTTACATACGGATATGAAGTGGAGCTTTGGTGGCGGAATTAGAATTTTTATGAATAATCTTATTTTAAGATTGGATAATGCATTTGGTAAAGAAGGAATGTACATTTCAATGTATGTTGATCATGCATTTTGATTAATTTAATTAAAATATCATATTGCATGAACTTATTATTTATTTGAAAAGAAAACGAGACTGAATTAAGCCAAAGAACAATTAAGATATTTATGCCGCTTTGTAACTCATTGAAACGTAAAAGTTGAAATTAATCGAATTTCTTACGGAAACGAAAATCCGTTCGTTTCTGTCTCTTAATTAAAAAAAGAAAATTTATTATACTTGAAATCCAAACTCTTCATAGTGTTTTTTTTGTTTTACGGAATTCTTTTCGCGCAAGATACTACTGTAAGTCAAGCGTTTAAGTATAATTCCCCGCCCCAAACTTACCAACTGAATAAAAAGAACCGTTTTCCTGATTATCCGCTATTATCGAGTTATTATCTTGTTCAGGAAGCGAAGAAAGGAAATCCGCTTGCCGAACACGAATTGGGCTTGCGCTATTTGCTCGGCGAAGGTTTTGAGGCGGACACGGCGCGCGCTGTTTATTGGATTTTCAAAGCGGCGCAAAGCGAACTGTCGCCGCGTTCAACTAAATCGACAACCGGAAATTTTCCATAAACCGGTTCGAAAATTACACGCTTGATTTTATTGTCGATTATTTGAAAAATCCCACTCGAGCGCGTCCCGATTAAAATATCACCGTTTTTCTTTTCCAAAATAGAAATCGGAACAAAATCTCTATCTCTGTTAACAAGTTCCAACCGGCGAAATTCATTTTTTTCTTTAATCCACAAACCGGAATTTTCGGAAAGAATATAAAACTTGTTATTTCGCGAAAGATAAATTTCGTTTATTTTGGATTTGAGTTCATTTGGTAAATTCTTCGGAAAAAGAAAACGTTCGCCCTTTTTGTAAACAAGCCCTTCGTCGGTAGCGACAAATAAAGTATTATTTTCATCCTCGCAAATTGATTTGATTAAACTCGACGGAAGTCCGTCTTCGGCGTAGTAGTTATTAAATTCAACGCTGTTCCACTCGGACAAACCGGAAGAAGTTCCAAGCCAAAGAATTCCACGGTAATCTCTGTAAGCGCAAGTAACTTCGGAATAAGCAAGCCCGTCGTCAACCGTAAAATTATTGGTAACTAAAATTTGTGAAAACAATGAGAGTGGGAGGAAAAACGATATGATAAAAAGTAAAAAAAATCTCAAAATAAAATAAATTGTTATGATTTTAATTCAGTTGTAAAGATAGTAAAAAACCACAGTTAAAAGTTGAAGTTTTTCAATAAAAAATATAATGCCATTGAAAGAAGCAATGCGATGTAACCAATTGCAAGAAATTTAACGGTAAATTTTTTTACATTCTTAGGGCTATCATGCGTAATATAAAATTTGTATGCTATCAAATTTGCCAAAGAACCGAATAAACTACCAAAACCGCCGACGTTGGAACCCCATAATAACGCTTCCCAGTTCGAAGTAAATTTTGCGAATAAAAGCGTAGTTGGAACATTACTCATAATTTGACTTGCCAAAGCCGATAATAAAAAAACATTCCCGGAATGAGTGATTTCCGAAGTTAATATGGTTCTAAAATTATCGGCAATACCGAAGAAAAAAAAGAAACTTAATAGAAGCGCGTAATCAATTTGTAATGCTTTTCTATCAAAAAGTAAAGCAAACAAAAGAACAACAAGTCCAATAGAAACAGGGAAAACACGAAAAACCGTTAAGAGCACAATAATAAATAAAGTTACGTAAACGTATGCTTTTCCGCTTATTTTGCCTACTTGATATTCTTTTGAATTATTTCTGATTTTAATAAAAATAGAAAATACAATTAGCAACAAGAGAATAAATAACGAAAACGGCGCGATTGTTTTTATAAACGCTCCTAGCGAAACATTGTAAAACCAATAAATATAAATATTTTGCGGATTGCCAATCGGAGTTAACGCCGAACCGGAATTAGCGGATAACGCTTCTAAAATAACGAGAATGTCTTTTCGATTTATGTTGAGCGATAACGTAAGCGGAACAATGACAACTAAAGCAATATCGTTCGTAACCAGCATAGATAAAAAGAATGTTGCCAAAACAAGTTTTAACGGTATTGCTTTTCCCTTTTCAATTGAACGCGTTAGTTTTAGTAGAAGTCCACTTCTTTGCAAACCGTTTACAACAACAAAAAGAACAAATAAAATGAACAATACTTCAATTTCATTTAATGTATAATGCGGAAATTGCCTTGTGAATAATGATGTGACGACAAATCCAACGCCAGAAGCGATAACCAGCCATTCTCTTAAGACAAAATCAATTAATGTAAATTTGGTTTTCAATTATTCTCCGGCTAATAATTTATGAGATTTACTGCGATAGTTCCCTGAACTAAAAAGCCAAGTAAAAAACAACCGTGTTAATATTAGGAGATTGAAATAATTATCAAACTACATTGTGGAAAATAAAAATATATTACATCAAGACAAAAAACAACCCGACAAACGCAATATTTGGCTGTCGGGTTTAATTTTAAGGAACGTTTTAATTTAGCGTTATTTCATCAAAATCATTTTCTTTGTGGCAATAAATTCTCCGGCGGAGAGTCTGTAAAAATAAATTCCCGAACTTAATTTGCTTCCATCAAATTGAACGGAATAATTTCCCGGGGCTTGTTTTTTGTTTACAAGCGTTGCCACTTTTCTTCCGAGAATATCATAAACAATCAATTGTAGAGACAAGGCATGCCTTGTCTCTACGGCGGGCACAGCGTAATTTATCGTCGTTGTCGGATTAAACGGATTCGGGTAGTTTTGACTAAGCGCAAATTTTGTGGGAAGATTTTCATTCCCCTCATCTCCAACGCCGACGGGAACGACCGAATATCTTCCGCCGTAATATCCCATATCCGCGCGAACCGTTCCGAGACCTTGCTGGCAATCAATTACCGCATCGAGAGAATCGGGATGCCCTGCGTCGATTGCCGGAGAATTTACACCGTCGCCGCAAGCCATTGTGGACAAATAATAGTAATTGCCGACTGTCATCTTGAATTGCGGATTTTCATCCAAACAGCCGGTTCCGAACCAACTTTCAGTCGAAGCGGAATCAACAAGCGAATAAGTTACTGTCGGAGTTCCGCCGCCGAGATAAAATTCAGGTTTTGTATCTCCGTAAAAAATACTGTTGATAATTTCGGGAGTTGAGCCGGTGTTCAAATAAAACGCGCCGCCGTGGCTTGCGCTGTTGTCGGAAACCGTAGCGTTAACAAATTTAGGCGATGCGCCGTCCGCAAGACGGAACGCTCCGCCGAAACCTTCCGTTAAATTTTTAACTGCAAGAATATTGGAAAGCGTTGGCGAGGAATTCACGAACTCAATCGCGCCCCCGCCGTTTGTGGTTTTGTTTTCTACAAATTGCAATTTGCGCAAAAACGGATTGGAATCTTTAATAAAAAGCGCTCCGCCCGCTTCGGTTTGAATGCTGTTTGTGTAATATCCGTTGTTTGCAAAATAGCAATCTTCAATCACGGCGTTTGAATTTTCCACATACATTGCTCCGCCGTACTTCGCCTTATTCTGATAAAAAACGGAATGCTTAACAATTACGCTGTCCGAATTATAAATTGCAATTGCGCCGCCGCCTTGATACGTCATATCCATTTTATCGGCGTTGTCGAACCGGCAGTTTTCAATAACTGACGCTTGCTGTCCGGTTCCGTTAAGATTGCTAAAATAAATTCCGTGCCAGCCGTTTCCGGTAAATAGAATATAATCGCCGTTTAAACCGTTAAATCCGTTTTCCGGTCCGTGCGCAAGGAGAGCGCCTTCCACTTTAATTTGGTAAGGTCCGGTAAAGAATACTTTTTTTACATTATCCGTAATTTCAAGAGTTTCATCTTGCGGAATCAGAATATCGCCGTTTACGTGAATTGTGTCGCAATCCCAAACGCCGCTGACTTCGCCGGAAAAATAACACGGCGGATTTGAGCTTGTTCTGTCCCACCAGTTATCGGCGCCGCCGTAAGCTCCCATATCGGAAGCAAGCGTTCCGAGTCCCGCAGTTGCGCAATCAAGCACCAAGTCGCTAATTGCGGGATGTCCGGCGTCAATCGCAGGAGAATCGGAGTTATAACCGCAAGCCGTGCTCTGCAAATGATAATCTCCGTTTTCCGCATCGCGGAAAAGCGGGTCAACATTATCAAGATTTGTAGTAGCCGTATCTTGTCCGACATAATTTCCTTGAATAATCGAGTAAGTGTAAAGTCCGCCCGCTTGGAAATCGAGATTGTTGCCGTTATTCCAAACAATTGAGTTATTCAAATAGGCTTGCGAATAGCTGTCTGTCATTACTCCCGCCCAATTGCTTGCCGCGTTATCTGCGATTGTGCAGTTTGTAAATTGTCCTGTGTATTTTCCTGCAAACACTACGCCGCTGCCGGAATTATTTATATTTTGAATTGTATCTTGAACAATCAAGCAGTTTTTCAATATTGCGGAATAACTGTTGCCGCTGTTCGGAGCGGTAAAATGCAGCCCGCCTGCGAAAATCCCGGAATTTCCTTTAACAATCACATTGGTTAAAACGGCATTTGATTTATCAAATTTTCCGCCTGCTACGCCGCTGCCGCTGTCGTGATTATCTTCTATTGTAACAAATTTTAAAACGGGATTTGAGTTAGTGAAGCTTACTCCGCCACCGCTATTTTTTATTACAGTGTTGGAAATTTCCGAAAATGAATTGTATCCGTAAATACCAACGCCACTGTTTTCTTCAATTAAGCAACTGTCAATAGTTATCGAGGAATTGTAAAATTGAATTCCGCTTGAATCGAAATGACAATTGGAAATTGAAGTGGTTGACAATGAATCGATATAAAGTCCGCTAACATTATGTAATTCCGTATTTGAAATATTTCCGCCGGAATTTATCAAACTCATACTGTAATTAAATTCCGAAGAACCGGAGTGGAATATTTTAGAATCCGAAACCGATACCGTTGAATGGACGAAATATAAAGCGGGCCAGCCGGGATTTGTCCACGTTCCGCCGCCTGCTTTTGTAAATTGACAATACTTAATTTTGGAAACAGGCTGACTGTTGTCGTCTGTGTAATAAAAACGCATTCCGTGCCAAACAACATCTTCCGGAGCGTCAAAAATAATGTTTTCGTCTTCGGTACCTTCCGCAATTAATTGACCTTGAACATCAAACTTATACCAGTCCGTAAAATAAACAACCGTCCCGGGCATAATTGTTAATGTTTCGTTCTGCGGAACCGTAATATCGCCGTCAACGAAAATTGTATCAACATCCCAAACGCCGGAAACATCGCCGGAAACATGACTTATTTTTACATTGATGAAATTTTCAATTAAAAGAGTATCTTTATAAAAAGAAGAATTAGCTTCAACAACAAGATTTACCGAATAAGTACCGGGAGAAGTGTAAGTATGTTTCGGGTTTCTTTCGTTTGAATCAAAAATTCCGTCGTTATTAAAGTCCCAATAATAGGTTTCCACTCCAATAGATTTATCAATAAACTGAACCTCGAACGGCTCGCCGCCGCTTGTTGCTTCGGCAGTAAAATCGGCGACCGGTTTTTCCGACCACGAGGCAAATCTGCCTCCGTAAGCTCCCATATCGTTTCGGTTTGTTCCCCAACCTCCGTGAATGTCATTATAATTCGATTCCGGATTTCCCGCGTCGATAAGGGGAGAATCAAGCGATAGATGATAATTCCCGGAAGCGCTATTCGCAAACTTTGGATCTGTTTTTAAAACTCCCGAGCCCCAATCAATATATTCGCTGCGGCTTCCCTGCACATCCGAATAAGATACGCCGATAGTGTTATCGCCAATCGGAACCGGCGGGTCGTCTATTCCGTGAGTATTCCCCCAAATAACCGAGTTCATTACAGTTAAAGGGAAATTGTAGCCCCATTCGCTATAACCGCCTATTACATCGCCCTGGCAATTGTTGTCGGCAATTACGGAATTTAATAATTCCAAATCGCCATCCACGTAAATCGTATGGTAAGAGGTATTATTATTAACAATGGAGTTGGCAAGAATTACCAAATTGCCAACAACATTTAATGCTCTCCCAAAATTACCGGAAATTTTCAAGTTGTTTAAATAACCTGCTTGCAATCCGTTTTCAGACGAAATTAGCACATAAACGCCATCCTCGTTACCAATGATATTGGAATGAGAGAAAGTAAACGGAAGGGATGTAGAAAGCGCTATTGCATAGTTCCCAATATTATCTTGAATATTTAGATATTTCAGTTCAACGCCTGAATTGCCGCTTACAGAAATAGAGGCGCCCAATGTATTCGTGTAGTTATTATAAAAATCGTTTTGAATTATTCTTGCATCGGAATCTTTTATTCTTATAGCGCCTCCTCCGGTTACAGGATCATCTATAGGGTCGCCAAGAGCTTTATTATTATAAAAAACCGAATTTAATACAAGGGGAGCGGAATCTTTAATAAGAAGCGCGCCTCCTTCGAGAGCTGAGTTGTTATGAAAAAAAGAATTTCTAATTTCTATATTGGAAGTATTTATCAACGCAATGGCTCCGCCGTTAGAAGAATCATTATCATCGTAACCGCCGTTACCGTTATTTTCCGCTTTGCCGTATGAAAAAACCGAGAAAGCAATTTCGGAAGGTTGCGTAGGAAAACTATTCTGGTCGATAAAACGCATTCCTTTCCAGCCGGTTGAAGTATCAATTGCAGTAAAGCGAATTGAATCTTCCATAGTTCCAATGGCGAGCAATCTGCCGTAACAATAAAAATAATGAGGCCCGTTAAATTTTACTTCAACTCCGGGTTCTATGGTAAGTTCTCCGTATCTCTCAATTGAAATATCGCCGTTAATAATATATGGCGATGCGGCTTTTGTCCAAGTACCGCTTACGTTTCCGCCTTCAATTTCAGTTTGCGCAAAAATATTTACAGCGAAAAACAATATTAAAGTTAAAAGATAAATTATTATGTTTCCCTGTTTCATGATTATTCCTTGTTTTAATATTTATATAAACTTATTTTACGACAAAATTTAGCATTAATTTCGTCAATGCTCAACTTTGGAAGGACAAACGCCTTCAAGTCAGAACTAGCAATGTCCTATATTTTATTTTACTTCATCAAAATCATTTTCTTAGTTTGAACAAAATCTCCGGCGCGTAAAGTGTAGTAATAAATTCCCGAGCTTAATTTGCTTGCATCAAATTGTACGGAATAATTTCCCGGTGCTTGTTTTTGGTTTACGAGCGTAGCTATTTTTCTTCCGAGAATATCGTAAACAATCAATTGTAGAGACAAGGCATGCCTTCTCTCTACGGCGGGCACCGCGTAATTTATCGTAGTTGTAGGATTGAACGGATTCGGGTAGTTCTGAGATAATTCATATTTTCGGGGGATTTGATTATCATTCCCTTCGCTGATTCCGACAGGCATTTCAGAATATCTACCACCGTAAAAGCCTATATCGGCGCGAACTGTTCCGAGACCTTGCTGACAATCAATTACCGCATCAAGCGAATCGGGATGACCGGCGTCTATTCCCGGAGAATTAAAGGCGTAACCGCAATCGCCGCTCTGCAGATGGTAATCGCCGTTTTCAGCGTCGCGGAAAAGAGGATCAACATTTTGTAGATTTGTAGTAGCCGTATCGCTTCCGACATAATTACCTTGTATAATGGAATATGTGTAAAGTCCGCCCGCTTGAAAATCCAAATCGGAACCGTTATTCCAAACGATACTGTTGGTTACGTAAGTCGGGGAGTCGCCGGTTTGAATTCCGCCCCAGCCGTTTGTGTAGTTGTTATCGGCAATTGTGCAATTTACAATATTGGCATTGTTGTTCGAAAGAAAATAAATCCCAATCCCGTTGTTTTTCACTATCCCGCAATTTTGTATATCGGACGTAAATATCGATTGCCAATTTTGAGAAGATTGAAACCGCAAACCGCCTGAACCGTTTCCGGTAATTTCAGTTCTGACTGCTGTTATAGGCGACTCTTGAAAAAAGCCCCCGTATAATCCGTTATCCTTTATCAGCGTATGTTTAATTAACGGACTAGAGTTTAGCGCAACTATGCCCGATTTAATATTATTGGTAATTTCACAATTCTCGAGGGTAAAATTTGACGAATCCGCCACAATGGCTCCAAAACCGGAAGGATAAGAAAAATAGTTATTATTGTCGTGAATCCGAGTATTCGTAATTATTGAGTTGGAGCTTGCAAGCCGCATTCCGAATCCGCTGAAAATTTCCGTATTATCAATATCCACATCGGAATAAATCAGCTCGATAAATCCCGATTTGCCGACAACGAGATTGTCCAAATTCCCATAGGAATAAAGCGCCGTAACCGCGCTGCCGTAATTATAGCACTGATAAAATTTAGAATCTGAAATATTGACTTTTGATTTGTAAAAAATCACTCCGCCGCCGAAACGCCTGTTAAACTGAAGACTTGCTTCGTTAAGCCAACGCTCAAAAGCATATTTTATATTACAGTATTTAAATGTCGAAGGAGTCTGACTTGTCGAGTCGGTTGCGTGGAGTGTAATTCCGTACCAGAATCCCGCATAATAGGGATAAGTTGAAATCTCCCGCAGTGAATCGGAAAAGAAAAATATGCTGTCGGTTTCCGTTCCGTTGGCGGTCAGTGTACCGTAAACATCAAATTTATATTCGCCGGTAAAATAAACATTTGTTCCGGAGGTAATGGTCAGCGAGGAATCCCGCGGAATAGAAATATCTCCATCAATATAAACCGTGTCGGCGTCCCAAATACCGGAAACATTGCCCGAAAAACGCTCAGAAGAAAACAAGCTTGTTTTACCGTTTAACTCAATATTTGTTTTTACAATACCACTTTCTCCATAAGTCATGCCAAGCGCAACATCTTGCGCCAACATATTTAATGTTAATAGCGAAAAAATTATTATCATGTAAAAACTGTTCTTAACGCCTTTCATAAAATCTCCGTTTTAATAACTATTTTTTTCCTAGCCTACATCATCATTTCTTTTTTTATTCTTTCTTACTTCTTCCAACACTTTTTCGCTTGTCGTGTCTGTTTGCTACTATTTAAGCAATATCATTTTTTTTGTTGCAACAAAATCTCCGGCGCGCAAAGTGTAGTAATAAATTCCCGAGCTTAATTTGCTTGCATCAAATTGTACGGAATAATTTCCCGGGGCTTGTTTTTGGTTTACGAGCGTAGCTATTTTTCTTCCGAGAATATCGTAAACGATCAATTGTAGAGACAAGGCATGCCTTGTCTCTACGGCGGGCACCGCGTAATTTATTGTCGTTGTCGGATTAAACGGATTCGGATAGTTCTGACCAAGCGCAAATTTTGTCGGTAAACCATCTTCGTCGTTAACTCCCGTAAGCTGCAATAATACGGACGACGCGTCGCCGATGTTGCCGTGAATATCCGCCGCGCGGACAAAGTAATATGCCGATTGCGTCAATGGACTTTCGTCAACAAATACAGAATCACTTACAGCTCCGTAAACTTCAAGCGTGTCAAAGTTTACTTCTTCATTTATGCTGCGGTAAACGAGATAATTCTTAATATCATTCTCGCTGTTCAACTTCCAGCTTATTCTTGCTTCTGTTCCTTCTCCAACCGCTTTAAGTCCGCCGGGAGCAACAGGCGCGAGATTATCAACGCTGTGACCGGACAAAATGTTGGAGCGATAAAAAACATCCGGATTACCCGTTAACGCGGTAATTCTGAAATAAGTGTTTCCGGAATAATCAGGCGTTTGGTCGTTCAAAGTCGGGGCTGTGTAGGAATAGTAATTAAAGTGTGAAGCGGGAACATTTCCGATAACTTCCCATGCAAAACCGCCTCCAACAGGCGCAATGCTTCTTTCAATTTGATAAGCGTTTACTTTTCCGCCGTCTAATCCGGACTTAAACCAAGCAAGCGTTACAAACCCGCCTTGGTCGGCAGGGACGTCCTTAACCGATTTAAAATAGGGCGCTTTGTTTTTGACTGTACTTAAATAAATTTCTGATTTCCAATCGCTTATAGTTACTGCCCAACCGTTTACTAAAATATCTGTTAAACCGTCCCCATTAACATCTGCAATTTGAAATGCATCATAAGCATACTGCGCATAATCATTATCAGGATAAATTGAAATATCCGGGGCTGAAAGAGTGCTATTCCCCCCAAAATAAATATAAACTTCAGGATATCTTTCTGATGTAAAAATAAGCAAATCGCTTATTCCATCCCCGTTAAAATCCCCTTTTTTTGCGCTAACGGATTCTCCATACGGAATAATATCGTGTAACGGTATTTCAATAAAATTAAAATTACTGCCAGTACTATTCCCGAATACAAGAACAGGATGCACTACCTCGTCGTTTACATAAGAAACTACAAAATCCGTATAAGAATCATTGTTGAAATCACCCACATCTATAATATTTTCAACCTCTAAAGAAGTAGCAGGGAATCCGAAAAAGGAAGCATCGATTGATTGAGAAAAAGCACTTACCCCTACAGAACTTCCCTTATATAATCTGTAAGTTAGCGGAGAAGCATCATCAGAACGATAAGGGACAAAAATATCATCATAACCGTCGTTGTTGATATCAACTGTCAAAATACTTTCACCACGCTGATCACGACAATAAAATGTTTCATTTACTGAAATATTATTTCTTGACTGATTTCCATAAATAATCCTATAAGTATCATTTCCTAATATTAAATCAGTAATTCCGTCACCATTATAATCTCCTTTTGAGGACAAGCCAAGATATATTGAGTCATGAACTGTTATTGAATTAATAATATTTTGATTGTTGCCAAAATAAAATACTATGCTGTCATGCTGTAACGAATTTGAATAAGCTTCATATAAATCATCAAATCCGTCACCGTCAATATCACCTCCTATTGAACGAAGCTGAACCCCGGGTATAACGATGTCATAATTGGTGTCAAGCGGACCTCCCCCGGTAATAATATATGTGGGATCTTCAAATCCACCATAGAAAGCGAGAAAATCATCTATCCCATCTCCGTTATAATCGCCCATTACCCTTAAGGTTATCTCTTCTAAACTGTAATCGTAATTATTAATTCTTCCGGAATACTCTGTTGAAAACAAAAATGCTTTATCCGATTCATAATCGCCGGCGACAACTTCATTATATCCGTCGTTATTAAAATCCAAAGATGCAATTGAAAAGAAGTAACCGCTTTCTACAGAGTTACTATATCTTTGTGAAACAGTATTATCCGGATGAGTTTTTCCGTAATAAATATTCATAAAATTAATATTGGAACCGCCGACCGCCAATTCGTCAAATCCATCACCGTTCATATCCTTAACAAACGCAACAACAGAACCAAATTGATTATTTTCATCCGTTCCGTTAATAATATAATCTGCCGGTCTTGGATTAGAGGAAGAAAAAATATCGGTTGAACCTAAATAAAGGTATGCCGAGCCGGTGTAATTGTTTGTTTCCATATCTCCGACTACAACATCGGATAAACCGTCGCCGTTAATATCTCCTCCGCCGGTAATCGAAAAACCGAAATACTGTGAATTTGCATCGGCTCTTTCAAAAAAAACGTTTGGGTCATTTCCTAATTCCGGTCCCCCTTTGTAAATCATCGATAAACCTTCTTGCGGCGAAGATGTTAAAATATCGTTGTAGCCATCCCCGTTAACATCTCCGCAATAAGCGATATAATCCGAACTGTGATTTAACGACATACTCATTTCAGTTGTCGCCGCCGGATTTAACGCGCCAAAATATAATCCAACCGAATTACCGGAAATTACTCCAATATCGTCAATCCCGTCGCCGTTAACATCTCCCAATCCGGCAACATCATTCCCGAAATATGCTGAATTCCAATAATTTTGCAGATAGACATCGGGAGTTGCGTCAAAATAAGGTCCGCCGAAATAAACCATTACCGTAGGATTATTGGTGGAATAGTTTTTAGATACGATTACCATATCATCAAAACCGTCCGAATTAAAATCTCCTGCCGAGGCTACTTGATAGCCGAAATCATCTGAACCTGTCGGCGCTTCGAAAACGACATCAGGTCGCATATCAAATGTTTCTCCGCCGAAATATAAATAGACTTTGCCCGCTCCGTTGTTTGCGCCGTCGGCGCTGATTGCCAAATCTTCAAATCCGTCAGCGTTAAAATCACCGACATTTACTACATTCGCTCCAAATCCCGATTCCGGCTCCGAACCTAAAAAATACTTGGAATTGTGAAAATTCGGTGAGTTAGGATTTTCCGCTGTTTGCGCATTTATTACGGCAAAACTGAAAAGAATCAAAAAAGGAATAATTGCTTGTTTCATTTTTTCTCCTATCATTAAAATATTAATATATACTAAGTCGTTATTTAATAAGCGTAATTGCTTATTTATCAAAACAATTTGAACTCACTTGAAAATCTTTCATGAAAATTTTCGTCTGTGTGAACAGCGAATTCGGATGTTTTACCCGAGGTGAATTCTGCTATGAAAAAAAAGATTTTTTCATACAAAAAAGAAAAACAAAATAACAAATTTATTAACGTTCGATTGTGACTAAAAACAATTTCAGAATACAAACGAACGGACGTTCCCGATAAAGTAAACCCGATTGAGTTTCCATATATCTCTTTATCAAAGTGAAAATTTTGCCGAAAGCGAAAGAACTTTTGTCGAATCGGTAACAAACGTATTTAAGTCCGTACCGTAAGCGTTTCCCTTAAATGTTCCGGCAACTTTTGCGTCCGTCATTTCCTCAATTTCCACCATTCCCGAATAGAAATTATAGATAATGTTTTTTGCTTCGTCCGAAAAAGTTACGTTGTAAACATCCGGCACCGAGTAAGCGCCTGTTGAAACCGTCGAAGCGCTGAGCAGGAGTTCTAAATTCGAGTCGCCCGATTTTGCCGAAAGCGAAATAGCTACAGCATTGCCGGTGTTAATGTAGCCGGTAATTGCTTCAAATTCGCCGGAAGCCGCGCCGGATAATGCAATCATGTTTTCTCCGTTTCCGCCGCCATTCTGCTCCGGTTCGGTAGGGAAACCGCTTTTATTGCACCCGATTAATGAAACGGCAAAAAACAGCATTATGGTGAAAATTAATTTTATCATTCTATACTCGGCAACTTGTTGTTAAAGTTTATTCTAAAATGAATATAGGGCTATTTTAAAGGGTAGTCTCAGGGAATTAGAGTTTAGAAATATCGGATTAGAATTAAGGATATTTCGGTTAGAATTTTAATGACGGTTTTTTCCTTTTGTCCGGCGGAATATTTCAGCCGGGTTTACAAATTGCCGTGTGAACCGCCGGTTTTCCTTTTTCCGGTTATTCGCTTAAATTAATCTTATTTGCGAGGGTTGGAAATAGATCGGTCATCACCGAACATTTTAACTACGGGAGCGGATCCCTTTTTAAGATATCCGCGAAACATTCCTTTTGTATTAAAGACCATCGCGATATTTCCTTCTTTATCAACGGCTATCAGTCCGCCTGCCGCGCCTTGTTTTTTTAGTTTATGCAGAATAATTTGCTTAGCCGCTTCCGTTACCGAAGAATGGAGATATTTCATCCTCGCCGTCATGTCGTAAGCGACGGCGTTCCGGATAAAGAACTCGCCGTGTCCCGTGCAGGAAACCGCGCATGATTTGTTGTCGGCGTAAGTTCCCGCGCCGATTATCGGAGAATCTCCGATACGATTCCAGCGTTTGTTGGTCATTCCCCCTGTGGAAGTTCCCGCAGCCAAGTTTCCGTAACCGTCCAAAACCACACAGCCGACTGTCCCGTGTTTATCGCCGGCTTCCATTTTTTCTTTTTGTTTAATTCTCATCAAAGCGTCCCAGCGGGATTGGGTAAAAAAGTAGCTTGTATCAACAAGATTAATTCCCTGCAGTTTGGCAAATTCTTCGGCTCCCGCACCATAGAGCAAAACGTGCGGGCTTTTTTCCATGACAAGCCGCGCAAGAGAAATAGGGTTTTTGATATGTCGCACGCCGGCAACCGCGCCCGCTTCCAAATTTTTTCCGTTCATAATCGAGGCGTCCAACTCGTTTCTTCCCTCGCCGGTAAAAACGGCGCCTTTTCCCGCATTGAAAAGGGGAGAATCTTCAAGAACATTTATTACTTTTTCAACGCAATCAAGAGCGGTTCCACCTTTTTCAAGGACTGATTTTCCGGTAAGAAGCGCTTCGGTGAGTTTTTTTTCGTACTCTTTCTGTTTTTCCCCGAAAATACGCTGGTGCGTTATAGTTCCCGCTCCGCCGTGAATGACGATCACATAGTTGGTTTTCCTCTTTTGTCCCCAAAGGAACGCTGAGGAAATTAACAATAATATGATTAGTTTTTTCATCTTATTTTTTCTTGGGCAAAGTAAATGTGATATTTGTTCCTTTTCCTTTCTCGCTTTCTATTTTAATTGCGCCGCCGTGCTTTTCCACAAGTTCCTTAACCAATATTAATCCCAACCCGGTGCCCGGCTCGTTATTGGTGCCCGGCGTTGTGTGATGAACGTCGATTCTGAAAATTTTATCCAAATCACTTTTCTTTATCCCGATTCCGGTATCCGAAACCGTAATTAAATCAACATCTTCCCCGGCGGAATGTTTGATAGAAACAGTTCCTCCTTCGGGAGTAAACTTTAACGAATTCGAAACCAGATTACGAATAATTCCGCGCAGCATATCGGGATCGGCGTAAACCATAGTATTGGGAAGCGTTTCGTTGATTAGCGCGATTTGTTTTTTATCCGCCACCGGATGCATAAGTTCAAACAATTCATTAACCGCTTCATTAAGATTTACATTCTCCGGATTAATTTCTAATATTCCTCTTTGAATGCGCGACCACGTAAGAAGTCCTTCAAGAAGCTCAAATAAATTTTCCGAAGTACTGTGCAGCGCTTTAATTGCTTCCTGCAGTTCCTCGCGCGAGAAAGAATCGAAATCATCATCAATCATTCGAGTATATCCGAGCAACGCGGTGAACGGACTTCTTAAATCGTGGGAAATAATTGAGAAAAATTTATCCTTAGTTGCGACTTCCTCTTCCAAGCGGGCGTTTGCTTCGGCTAACTTTTTCTCGGCTTCTTTCAATTCCGTTACATCGCGAAACGTTCCTTGCGTTGCGACAGGTTCTCCGTTTTTATAAACCACTTTGGAATTAAACGAAATTATTGCAATCGAACCATCCTTGCGGTACATTGAAATTTCGTAATTTTTCAGTAAACCGATTTCCATGAAAGTCTGAAAAAATCCTTCCTTCTCTTCGGGATTGGCAAAAAACACATCCGTGGATTTACCTATTAATTCATCCGGCTCCCAGCCGGTAACATCCTTTATTGAAGGACTTACCAGCTCTATTATTCCATCTATGTTTACTCTGTAATATACATCTACAAAGGACTCAAAAATCTCACGATATTTTTTCTCGCTCGCAGTAAGTTTTTCGAGAAGAGCTTCTTTCTCATTCGTCTCTTTCTTCAATGCCGCGTAAGTCTTTTCCAGTTCGGAAAGATATTCGGAGATTTTAATATCCGAAGACTTTTTATCGAGCACAAGTCCGACCGTGCGCCCGTAGGAACTTAAGAAATTATAATGTTCTTCCTTCGGAGTATATTTTTGATCCAATAATAAAACAATGGCTCCGTATATCTTGCCGGAAGCGCTAACAGGAATTAAGAAATGAGATTCATCGAGTTTTTCACCCAAAAATTCACTTTGGGAAGAAATAAATTTAACCTTTTTTTCATTAATTACTTTAACTAATTCGGATCCGGCAACATGTTTGTTAAGGAGGGAAATCATATCGCGACTTAAGTTAATCGAAGTTGCAACATTCAGCTTTTCGTTATCATAGCGGAGAAAAAGCGCTTCGGAAGTTACGCCGAGCCATTTCAGCTCAAGAAGATGTTTCAGCGATATTGAATAAATATGCTCTACTGTACAGTCGGTTGTAACGGAATTTAAAAGAACGTTTATAACTCTCTGAGCTTCAATCAAATGTTTGTTTTTCTCTTCGGCAGCCACCCTTTGCGTTACGTCCTGCTTTACAGCTCCGTAATATTTAATTTTTCCGTCGTCGTCAAAAACAGGGAAAATTCTGGCGTCCTCCCAATAAAGTTCGCCGTTTTTCTTCTTATTATGAAAAAGTCCCTGCCAAACTTTACCAGCGGTAATTGTATCCCACAGATTTTTATAAAACATTTCCGATTGGTCGCCGGATTTTAATATACGGGGATTTTGCCCGATAGCTTCTTCATAGGAATAACCGGTTAAATCAATAAACTGCTTGTTAACATATATCATGTCGCCTGCAAGATTGGTAAAAACAATGGAATCGGCGCTCTGTTCAATTCCCTCGTAAAACAGAGCTAATTTTTCCTCAATTTTTTTCCGTTCAAGTATGGAATCTTTAATTCCCGAAATTTGCTCTTCAAGTTCTTTTTGAAGGAGAGACTTGATTTCCATAAGCACATTGTCAATTCCCTCGCACTCTTTTGCTTTTATTTCGGAATTAATTCTTTCAATTATATTTTTTAATTCACGAACGCTTTTACTATTTTCCGGCATATTACCTGCTTATTATAAATTTCCAATTATTAAAGTAAACAATTCCAAAATATTTTTCAGAAAAATCCGCTCTATTTTTGCCTCTGAATAAGCTCTTTTGTCCCTTTTTTCATATATTTCAAATCAAAAAATTTAAGAATTATGTATAAACTTTTTCTCCTTTCAATAATAATTTTTGCTTTTAATCTTCCTTTCGGTTACTGGCGCGCCAACGTGCGTAAATTCTCTCTTCAGTGGGCGCTTGCTATTCATCTGCCGATTCCGGTTGTAATTTTCATTAGGATTTATTCCAACGTAGGTTTTTCCTTGGAATCTTATATTTTTTTCGTAACCGCATTTTTCCTCGGACAATTTGCCGGTAAAAAGTTGTTTCTTTTCTTAAAAGAAAACTATGAACTGAGACTTACTTCCTGTTTGGTTATGGATATGGCGAGAAACAAGCTCTTTTTAAGCGCGAGTAAAATTAACGATTAGTTTTTCGGTTCCCAGTCGATTCCGTCGCACGGGACGTAATGCGCCGTGGGATGTTCGTCGTATTTTAAGCATAGTACGGCTGATGCGTCAAAATGTTTACAACGGGAACAGAGAGTGTCGGTCAGGACGCGCTTGTTCCTTTCTTTAAAGAGCTGAAACTGAATAATCGCGGGATGAATAATAATTACATAAATTGAAATAATCGCAGCCGACCACCAGAATTTATAGTCGATATAATCGAAGGAAAACCAAAGCGCCAAAATCAGCAGCGCCGTCCGGATTATTCCCCAGTAAATTATCTCTCCCATCTCTAAATCCTGATTGCGTTTATTACGGAAATATCATTGGAAATAATATTTACGAGAAAACCGTTAACGACGATGTAGTCGGTTTCGCCGTTACGGTTTTTGAGATAAAAATTGGCAAAGTTGCCGGGATAGACATCCTGGCTGAAATCGCATCCGGCTCTTATAAGATTAAGCGGTATTTCATTGAAATCATTTTTTTCAAAACTTAGATCGACATGCTCCAATGTTGTAATTCCCTTTTTAACAAGGTCAAAATAATATTCTTCGGTAAACTCAATCTCTCGGTTATGTTTTTCTTTTTCTCCCGGATATAACGAATAGCCGTTCATGTCGTATTCCTCAAACGCGGAATAAACCGAAAGGTCGCCGAGCGTTTCGATTTTCCCTTCGTACACCGTTTTGTTTCGCCGTTTGTCGTAAACCGGAAAGCGTTTAATGCCGATATCTACATTATATTTATCCCGAAGAAGAACATTTCGCAAAATTAAATCGAGCATCATTTCATTGTTCTTCGGGATTTGCTCATAAATTTTAACCGAGCTTAAAGGATATTTCTCCGATGCAATCGTAAGAAGCGCGGCGGTAAAAGTCGTAAAATAAATTTTACGGATAAATTCATTATTCTCGTCATCCTTCCATCTGCCCGCTTCAATTAATATTACGGACGAATCCTTTGCCGCGAAGTTATCGCCGAAAGCCCGCGGCTCGAACGCATCGGAGTATCTTGCGATATGCCCGGGAATGATTTCGCTCAATGCCGAAAAAGTTTTTCCTATTACGCTCATTGCCTTTTTTCGCGCGGCTGTTTTTGTCTGATACAAATCGGGCGTTGTGGCGAGGAAGGAAACGGAAGTCGGTTTTCCCGAATTTTCCACGGAGTACCAGCCGTCCTGATCGTGCAGATTAAGAGAAAATCCGGGCTGAATTTCACGGAAAATTCTATCGAGAATTTCGGACTCGGGGGAAACCAAGTCCATCGCGTCTCGGTTAATATCAATGCCGATAGCGTTATAACGGGTTTGCTTCTCCGCTCCGTCCGGATTCAGCATTGGAATAAATGTAAGCGTGATTTTATCCAAAAGTTCCGACGTAAGTTTATTCGTTTCCTTCTTCTCAATAAAATTTAGGAAGTCGAAAAAAGCCCGCGTCGCGGTTGATTCGTCGCCGTGCATCTGCGACCATGCTAAAACTTGGAGCGCGCCTTTGCCTACCGTAACGGAATAAATTACTTTTCCGTTTACCGATTTTCCGGCGGCTTTTATTCTGATATTTTTATTCTTTTTATGCTTTGAGAGAAGGGGGAGAATATCCTTATACTTAACAATCGCAGAGGGGAGCGATGTTTCGCGAATTGAATCGAACTCTTCAAAAATATTATGGATAGAAAATTTCATTTTACAAAATCCCTAAACCGGAGACGCCGGAAAAATTTTTAAATTCAGTAATTTGAAAATAAACTTAAATTGAAAATAAGATACTAAAATTTTTGGAATAAAATTACGCCCTTCTTTTTAAACAGTTATGAAAAACAGTATTTATATCCCCCACGCGCCGCTTAGTTCCATATCAGCAAAATTTAAGTTATTATTGGCGGAATATTTCCCCAGATACTCTAAAGCCCTTTATTTGTAGGGTTTTTAGAGATTTCTTTGTTTAACTTCTTATCGTTTTATTTCCGGCTTGTCCGGGTCGGCTTGTGCAAAGCCTTTCGAAAACTACACAGACAATATGATAAAGTCATTGCTCCGTACAATATGATTAAGTCATTGCTCCGTAGGAGCTAAACCTTTGTAATAAACAGTAAATCATCAATCATAAGCTCCGTAGGAGCGACACAAACAAATAGAACAGCTGACTCATATGCAGAGGAATCTCCTTCCTTTCCTTTTATAGAAAAAAACCAATCTTTATGATATAGTGACACAAGACACCAATGTTATCAACTTAAGTAAAAATCTTTCTCATTAACCCACTGATTCATCTGTGGGTTAATGGTAAAACATAAACGCTGCAACCGGTTCACCGGTTTATGTGTCAATGGGTTAAGGAAACCGGTCAACCGGTTGAACGTCATTTCTTTTACGTACTAATCCCATTGCTGAAGCAATGGGTTAATTACAAAAAACGCTTAAGTTGACACCCACACTCGCCGTGGCGGACTCAATTTCACAATTTTCGGTTTTGCAAAGGTTTCTTGCAATAACTATAATTATCCTTATTGATTGGTAACTACGCCTGTTTTGTTTATTTCGGTATTTCAAAATTCTTCATTATTTTTCAACAGTTTATAATTCAAAAAAGGAGGAAAAAATCTTGACTGACGAAATGAAAAAATTTATTGAAGAAATTCCCAAAGCGGAGCTGCATCTGCACATTGAAGGTTCTTTTGAGCCGGAGCTTATGTTCGACATTGCCGCGCGCAACGGAGTAAAAATAAAGTACGCCACAGTTGAAGAATTAAAAAAAGCATACGACTTCAACAACCTGCAGGAATTCCTTGATATTTATTACGCGGGCGCGGGAGCGCTTCAGACAAAAAAAGATTTTTACGATTTAACTTGGGCTTACCTCGAAAAAGCTCACAAACAGAATGTTATTCATACCGAAATAATGTTCGATCCGCAAACGCACACCGACCGCGGAATTCCTTTTGCTTATGTTATTGAAGGAATTCACGACGCGCTCGAAGACGCAAAAAGTAAATACGGAATGACTTACAATTTAATTCTCAGTTTTCTTCGTCATCTTTCCGAAGAGGCGGCATTTAAAACTTTGGAAGAAGCAACGCCCTATAAGTCGTGGATTAAATGTGTCGGACTCGATTCCTCCGAAGTGGGAAATCCGCCATCCAAATTCAAGAATGTTTACACTAAAGCCCGCGAGGAAGGATTTATGCTAACGGCTCACGCAGGGGAGGAAGGTCCCGCCGAATATGTTTGGGAAGCGCTTGACATTCTCGGCGTTGACAGAATCGATCACGGCAATCATTCCCTTGATGATGACAAACTTGTTGAACGCCTTGCAAACGAGAAAATGACATTGACTGTTTGCCCGCTCTCCAATCTGAAGCTTAAAGTAGTTGAGGATTTACACAATCACCCGCTGAAAACCATGCTGGATAAGGGATTACGCGCTACGGTTAATTCGGATGATCCGGCATACTTCGGCGGTTATGTAAATGATAATTTCCTTGCCGTCGCCGACGCGCTTGATCTTACAAAGGAAGATATTACAACGCTTGCGCAAAACTCAATTGAAGCCAGTTTTATCGATGACGATTTAAAGAAAAAATATTTGAATGAAATAGAAAGTTTTGTCGCTGAAAATTAAATTAGTTTTTTATTGCGTCTTCAAAGTCTAAGCTGTCAACTTAAGGAAACAAGCATTCGTCTTAACCCACTGATTTATCAGTGGGTAAACGGAGATATGATATTTCTCTAATCGGTTCACCGGTTTATGTTCCACATAGTTAATCCCAAAATTGTCATTAGACAAAAAATTCTAATGACTGCCATTAAGAAAAAGATGACTTAAGTTATTAAGGAACAACATGTTAACTAACTGCCAAGCTGTTAATTTTAGACAAAAAACCATGTAAGAAAATCTTACTCGTTCTATTTGTAGCGCAGATTGATTAGTGAGCTTGCGAACGGTCAATCTGTGGCTGCAGCTTAGCATTATGCTGTTTTTTCGCAGATTGCAAGCAATCTACGTTACAAAGAATAGTATTTTTCTTAAAAATTTTAGATTAGAAAAAATTCTAATGACAATTTTGGGTTAATAAAACCGGTAAACCGGTTGAACTTCATTTCTTTTTCGTTCTAACCCCATTGCAGAAGCAATGGGTTAACGATAAAACTTATTAAGTTGCCTCTATTGCCATTTTGGAGTTAGGAGCAAAATCCTCGGCTAAAGCGGAGCGGAGAAAGAATCTCAGAATATGGAAATAAACCGAAACTCCGTTTATTTATCGGGGTCAAATCCCAGCGCTTTCATCTCGGATTTTAATTTAAGCATGCCGTATGCGGCAACCTTGCACATTGTTGCGCCGCATTCCCAAATAATATCTTTTGTTTTCGGGTCAATTTTTACTTTCATAAATTCCGTAGGATCGTTCAGGGATTTGTATTCCTCATGCTTCAACATTTTTTTCATGTCGATAAAACCGTCAAGACCGTCGGAATATTTTACGTAAAGACGAAAATCTTCCGACGGCTTAACTTCAATAATTTTTGCCATTAGTCAGCTAAAATTTTTCTTCCGATAATGATTCTTTGAATCTCGGAAGTCCCTTCGTAAATTTCGGTAATCTTAGCGTCGCGGTACATTCTTTCAACTTCGTATTCCCTTACATAGCCGTAGCCGCCGTGAATCTGAACGGCTTCGCGCGCAACTTTAACGGCGGTTTCGGAAGCAAACAATTTTGCCATCGATGCTTCTTTAATATAATCTTTTCCGGCGTCTTTCAATGCGCAAGCCTGCAAAGTAAGGAGTTTAGCGGCTTCGATTTCCATAGCCATATCGGCTAACTTAAACATAATCGCCTGATGATTTGCAATCTCGGTGCCGAACGCTTTTCTTTCTTTTGCGTAATTCAAAGCTCTTTCATACGCGCCCATCGCAATTCCAACCGCTTGAGAAGCGATTCCGTAACGCCCGCCGTTTAATGTGTTCATCGCAAAATTAAATCCTTTGCCTACTTCCCAGATTACATTTTCTTCCGGCACGCGGCAATCTGCAAACGAAAGAGAACATGTGTCGGAACTTCTGATACCGAGCTTATCTTCCTTAACGCCCTGCGTAAATCCCGGAGTCCCTTTCTCAACTAAAAATGCCGTAATTCCATGATGGCGTTTGGCTTTATCGGTTTGAGCAAATACTATGTAGTAATCGGCGTTTTTACCGTTTGTAATCCAGTTTTTCATTCCGTTTAAAACCCATGAATCGCCATCCTTAGTCGCGGTAGTATGTTGCTGTGTTGCGTCGCTTCCCGCTTCCGGTTCAGAAAGAGCAAACGCGCCGAGTTTTTCGCCGCGAGCCAGCGGTTTTAAATATTTCTCTTTGATAAATTCGTTTCCCCATTTTTCCAATCCGAAGGTAACAAGCGAGTTATTAACCGACATAATAACGCCGACCGAGGCGTCAACTTTTGAAATTTCCATCATTGCCAAAGCGTAACTAACCGTGTCCATTCCTGCGCCATCATACTTGGGGTCAACCATCATTCCCATAAATCCTAACTCGGCAAGTTTGTTGATAATCTCTCGTGGGAATTCCGCATTTTTATCTCTTTCAATTGTGGTGGGAGCAATCTCTTTGCGTGCAAAATCCCGAGCTGTTTCCTGAATCATTTTCTGTTCTTCGGTAAGTAAAAAATCCATTTCAATCTCCTAAATTGATTCGTGAAGAAAATTTTTAAAAATCTTTATCAAACTACTTAATGCGCCTTGAAATATCAATAGAATGAAAAAATAAAAGGAGGGAAAACCTGGTAAGATATTAAAAGATTTAAAGTGTAATACTATAATCAAAAATTACAGCGCGGTGAACCGCAATGTTCAAAGGGGGCTGAGAAAGAATGAAGAATGAAGAATTAAGAATGAAGAATTCAGAATGATAAAAGCGTTTAGTCCGCCAAAGGCGGATTAGATTGTCTATGAGTTTAGAGACAAAATCATCTCGCCGCGAATACGCGAATTTTTTTGCTCGTAACTCGTTATTAAAAATCACAGTTTAAGACAATCCGCAGTGGCGGAGGGAAAATCATAATAAAATCAGCATTCTAGTAAAATTAATTCAAACGCACAATTAACAATTTACTATTTACCATTCACTAAAGTTTTAACAAAAAAAACAATCGTTGCGCTCTCCACGCAGAAAAATTTTGGGCGACAAAACTATAGTCCAAGATTATTTACACCCCGATTAATAAAATCCTCCTACTTTCAGTATAATCATGAATGTGCCGAAATCTTTTTTATAGACTTGATAAAGTGTTTCTACTCCCGAGCCGAAAATATGCTGATACTCGTAGCGCAGTTCCAAACCGAGCAGCTTTGTGCGGCTTACGCCTACATTTGCGCCGAAAGCAATAAAGGCGCCGCCTGTCGGATAAGCTCTTGCATATTTTAGCGAGCTGAAAAATTCACGATTGTACGGGGTTGTTACGGTTACCGAAGGTCCGATCCCCCCGGAAACAAAGGGCCGGAAATTGTCGGTTAAAACTTCGCTGAAGAGACGCCTCGATACTCCGAAAATCAGCGGCATTCCGTAAACGCGGTTTACCTTGCCGATTGTGTAAGGGCGTCCCCAGTAATCGTAGCGTTCGAATTCGTTCTCCGATTTCTGCTCGCTGATTGAAAAATTAATAAAACCGCGGGTTAGATTGGTAAAGTTGTGTTCATAGAAAAAACCGGCGCCGAAACCGTTTTCCGAAAAAATAAACTCGCCGCCGATTTGAACCGGAGGAAAAATAACTTGCGCGGTGTCGGGTACAATCTCGCCGATTCTTTGAGCATAAAAGTTTCCGGAAAAAAGAAAGAGAGATAAAATTAATATTTTTTGAGTAAGTTTTATCATTGTTTTTCGAATGAAATATAAACCAAATTAAATAAAATTTTATATTTATTTCTTGAAAATAATTAAGGAAAAATATGCCCCGTAATTTGGAATTGAAAATCAGAATAGATAATTACAAAAAAACGTTACAGAAGGCAAAAGAAATCGGAGCCGAAGAGTTTGCTTTTCTGATACAGAAAGACATTTACTACCGAACCGGAAAAGGTTTGCTGAAATTGAGGATAATGCCGGAACATTCCGAGTTTATCTTCTACAACCGCAACGAAGCGGGCGGCGAGCGCTGGAGCGATTATCTTCTTCTTAAAATCAATAACGAGCAGCGACCGGAAGAATTTTTCAACAGAATTTTTGACGTCGTAGCCGTAGTCGAAAAAGAACGGGAAGTTTTGATGTACGACAACACGCGGATTCATCTTGACAAAGTAAAAGGACTTGGGGAATTTCTTGAACTGGAAACAATTGTAACGGGAACGCTTGACGACGCGAAATATAGATTCGATTTCCTTGTTGCCGCGTTAAGTTTGGACGAAACAAGTCAAATAAAAAAATCGTATAAAGATTTAATAATTGAAAATGCTTCTCTCTAATCAAAAAATTAATATCGACGATATCCGCGCCTTTACGGAAAATTCCGTAAAAAACGGGAAAGCAAGTGAACTCCTAACGCTCGTCCCGACAAACCGGAAAGCGCGCAAAACAAAAAAGGAATTCATAACACTTTCTCCCAAGCGGACTTTAACAACCGCAAACATCGAAACGCTTACTACGCTTGCCACAAAACTGCTTGCGGTGAAAAAAGATTTTCATCCGTTAGACGATGCAACTTCCTCATATATTTTAAGACAAAGCGCTGAAGCCATCACTCCGCACTACTTTAAGCATTACAAGGAAAACGTTTTCCCGCGCGGGACGCTCGAAAAAATCAAGCTGGTAATTTCGGAGTATAAACGCACCGGAATTACTCCGGAAGCGCTGTTGGAAGAGGTTAACAAAGATTCGACCGGCGACGCCGAGAAAAGAAAGGCATTTGACATCGCTTCGATTTATGCGGAATATTCCCGTAAATGCGAAGAACTGAAAGCGTTGGAAATCGGAGACATTTACAATGCGCTCCTTTTGTTTTCCGACGCTGAATTTTCTGAGAGTTTTTACGAACTTTTTCCGGATGTGAAAATAATAACGCTTTCATTTTTCAGAGAAATCTCCGTCCCCGAAGTTAAGCTGCTCAAACGGGTTTGCGCCGTTACGGATATTCCCGTTATTACAGAGCTTGATTATTCCGAATCGAACGGATTGATTTTTGAAGCGCTTCAGCCGACAATGGAAAGATTGAAGGACGCCGGATTTACATATATAAAAAACAGTCCGGAAAACGACTTGCGTCTTCTTCGTCTGATTAAAAAGAACCTTTTCCTTCCTAAAGGGAATCGAAAGCCCGAGCCGGTTAAAGACGTCGTTGTATTCAGCGGAAAAGAGAAAGTAAATGAGCTTGAAAATACTGCAAAAATAATTAAGAGATTGATAATTTCGGACGGAGTGGAGCCGAGCAGGATTGCCGTTGTTTTTAACTTAATCGGTGAATACTCGCCTATGCTGCGGTTGGTTTTTTCGTCGCACGGAATTCCTTTCAATCTCTCGGACAGACTAACGCTCGATAAGTCGCCTGTTATTAACGCAATTACTTCATTCCTCGAAATTTTGGAGAACGGATTTTATTATAAAAATATTTTTCGCGGACTTTCATCCGGCTATGTTTCAAAGTTAAACGTTGACGCATATAATCTTCAAAAAGTCTTTCGTAAACACAAGCTCATTTCCGGTTATGAATTCATCTCAAAAGCGCTGAGCGATATTGTTAGCACAATCCCGGACGACATGAAGCGGGACAAAGAACAGACGCGGAAAGCCCTTGCCGATATGAGGAAGATTCATTCCGTTCTGCTTCCGTTTGGGACAGATTTAACGGCGGATGAGTTTTTGTCGAGGTTGAAAAAATTCATATATGATATAGGCATTACGGAAACGTTAATTCACAACCTTGATATTAAAGGGGAAGAGAATATAAAAGCCGTTTCCTCACTGCTGGAAAGCGTTGAAAATGTTTTCTGTTTGATTAAAACGGAATTCGGAGAAGATGAAAAACACACTCTGGATTTTTATCTTTCACAGCTCCGGACAATAATCGGCTGGGTGCGTTTTAATGTAAAGGAACGCTCCGATTACGGCGTGCAGGTTACATCCGTCGATGAAATAAGAGGTTTGGATTTTGATTATGTTTTTCTTGCGGGAATGAACGATGGAATCTTTCCTTCAAAATATTCGCCTGAAATTTTCTTTGCAGAAAAGTTTATGAAACTTGAAAACGAACACTTGGCGGAAGAGAGACATAAATTTTATTCGGTATTTAAAAGATTCCGTAAACGCCTTTTTATTTCATACGCTTTAAGCGAAAACAAACGCGAGCTTTCTCCTTCGGTTTTTCTTTCCGATTTGCTGGAAGTCGTAACTCCTGCTACGCCCGAATCAACATTCTTTGAATCGATTATCTCTTCGGAAACAGAATCGCTGATTAAATTCGGGGAAGGAAATGAAAAAGCCGCCGCCTTTAACGAAAGATTTGACGCGGAAAATACAAGGAGAAAAATTGCCGTCTCGGAAGATCGCGCCGACGGAGTTGATTCAATTTACAACGGGAATCTTTTATCCGACGCTGAAGCTGAATTTAACCTAAATGATAATAGTAAAAATCTTCTTGATTCATTCAAAGGAAGAAGATATTCGATAACGCAATTTGAGCAGTATGCAAAGTGTCCGTTTAAATATCTTATTGAAAGAGTTTTGCGCATTGAGCCGCTTCAGGAGCCGGACGAGGAAATTGAGCCGATTGAAATCGGTAATTATCTGCACACTTTGTTATTTGAATTTTACACTACTTTAACCGCTCGTAACATTGATATTCGCCAAAAAGAGGCGGAGACTCTGCTGTTTGATTTGGCTGAAAAGATTCTGCAAAAATTCCGGTTCGATGATGAATCTTATTTCTATGAAAAGGAAAAGTTTTTTGGAATTAACGGTAAAAGGGAAGATTCGATTCTTTATCATTTTCTAACTGAGGAGCGAAGTTCTTCCGATGGATTTATCCCGCGGTTTTTTGAAGTCTCCTTCGGCTCGGCTGAAAAAGAGAAGAGCGATAAGCGTTTGAGCAGAACCGAACCGGTTTTATTTAACAAAATAAATCTTACCGGAAAAATAGACAGAATAGACCTAAAAGAAAACTACATCTCAATTGTTGATTACAAAACGGGCGCATCTAAAGTCAGCTCGAAGAACCTCGACAACGGGATAGATTTACAGCTTCCCGTTTATATGTTTGCGGCACAAGAACTGTTAGGTCCCGGATACGAACCGGGAAAAATGAATATCTATTCATTAAAATTTAACAGCTCCGCTTTCGGGAAACATGAAGTATATTCAGGCAAAAGAGGGAAAAAGGAATTATCTCAGGAAGATAAAAGTTCGCGCTTGAATGACCTTGTAGAGTTTTCTCTTAAAAAAATCGAAGAATATTACTCTAACATTGTCGCCGGCAGATTTGAGCCGAGTCTGCTCAACGACAGAGAAAACCTTGTTTGCAGATATTGTGAGTTTAAGTCAATTTGCCGTGTTGACGAAAGAGATACGGATTAGTTTGGTCATCGGGCAAGTTCCAACGAAAAGAATTTGGGACAAAAAAACGGAACTTTCCCCGACTTACGCGGGAGGAGTGAAATCCCCACAATAATTAAGCATATCCGCGCAATGCAGATATGCTTTGCAAAAAATTACTTCATCAAAATCATCTTCTTTGTTGCGATATAACCTCCTGCGCGCAGTGTGTAAAAATAAATTCCGCTTGGTAATCCACATATGGCGGAGCCTGCATTAAATTGCACGGAATGTTTTCCTTGTGATTGTTTTGAGTTTACAAGCGTAGCCACTTCTCTGCCCAGAACATCATTGATTTTAAGCGTTACAAATTCATTTTGCGGAATTGAAAACTCAATGGAAGTTTGTGGATTAAAGGGGTTTGGAAAATTTTGTTTTAAATAAAACTCCGCAGGGTGAACTTCATTATTGCTTATCAAACCGCTGGGATTTCTTTCAACGGAAAAAGTATCGATGAGCGTCCCGCCGACATTATACGCGCTGAAATAAAGCATATTATTGTCAAGAACAATTTTGCAGTAATGATGCGACTTAGCTGTAACTACGATATTCGGATAGCTCGGATCAGGATTATACAGCGGCGCCCCGCCTCCGCCTGTAGTAATATGAGTAACTCCGTTAACATCGGCGCGGGCATAGTAATGATTATGTCCGCCGAATACAATAGGCACATGATATTTCACACATAACGGCTGGATATAATTCTGAACATCCTGGTTATTACTATGACCGCCTGCCGTCCAGCCCGGTTCGTGTAACAAAATAAATTTCCATGGTTTTGAGCTGGCGGCAAGATCGTTGTCGATCCAGTTATATTGAGCGGAACCTGTGGAATAATTAATATATTGATCAATTACTACAAAATGCGCCGGACCGTAGTCAAATGACCAATAATGAAAATTGACATACGGATAAGGAAAATATTTATTAAATAGGATGCAGTTACCTTCATGATTACCCCGCGCCGACTGATAAGGAAGTTCGGCGAACATCTGATTAATATGCGAATAGGATTCATTAAAAAATTCATCATCCCAGTAGTATTCTTGCTCTCCATCGGAAACTAAATCGCCTACCGATAAAACCAGTGTTTGAAAATCCGGGTTGGAATTAATTTCACTTAAAATTCCTCGAGCAACTTTGTCGTGGTCCTCAGGATGAGAACGAGTATCCCCGTATGCAAAGAATTTCAGTTGTGTCGCCGATGTATCAGGAGCGGAATAAAACGAGCCGGTATGCGCATCGCTACCCGCTATAACTTTATAGTAGTATTTAGCGCCGGGAGTTAAATTGTCGATAACATATTTATGTTGATGAGATGAACCGTATTCTGCAGTATTTGCCGACCCGTCAGAATAACTTGTATCCGTACCCCATTCGATAGTACATGTTTTGGTCGAGGTCAATTGCCAATGCACCTCCATTTGGTTTGCATTGCCATTATAAATTAAATAAGGCGCTTTGCGCGTGTTTGTCCACTGCGCAGACTTCACTTTTGATAACGGATAGCCGTGTAATATTTCGCCGGTTAAAAGTGAAATAAAACTTACGGCGATAAAAATAAGAATTACATACTTACTTTTACTTATTCTTGAAAAATAAGTTATCATGGTTTTTTCCATGCTTTTTAATGTTCGCTAATTAAAAGGCATACAATGCCGCTACCTCAACTATTTCAAATATTAATAAAGATTCATTGCATTCCGATAAAAATACGGAAATGAAAAAAGTCATTCAATAAACGGAGCTAATCTTTTTTTTAAGATAATGGAAAATTGAGAGAAAATAAAAGCCCAATCCCGAATAGGCATTATGGAAATCCATACTTTTATAGCTATCGAGCGCCCTCCCCCTGCAAAGAAAACCTAAGTAGCGCGGATTCCTTAGTCCCATCGAAAAAAAGCGGGAGGACTAATCTCCGCCTTAGGCATTAAACCGTTTTCTGATATTCGGTATCTGCGAGTTTTCAGGTGAGATTGCTTCACTGCTCCTATCGTCGCAGTTCGCAATGACGCTTACTGTGACGAAACGGCGACGACAACAAAAACAAAGAAAAAAACGTCATTGCGAAATTTTTTGGTAGAAAAATTGAAGCAATCTCACTAGTATTCGACCTTAGTCGTTAAACCGCTTTTAACAACACATAAAAACTTGAAGGTGGCGCTTTGCCGCGTTCTCATAAACCTCAGAGGTTTTCAAAACCTCTGAGGTTTGGGTACATAGAGCTGTTTGAGTTTGTAACGCGATTATTTTTTTTGAATAACATCCGAAATTTTTTAATTTGTAATCGGCATTTATTTATTGATTAATTTTAAGAGGGAAAAACTTTGAAATCTCAATTCTCGGTCTTAAAAAACATCGACAAGAAATTTATATTATTTGTCTCTGCTTTACTCTTACTTATTCTTTCCTCGATCGGGGTTGTTTCTTGCAATATGTTTAACGAGCCGGAAGGCGGAAACGGCGGCTCGCTTACTCTTACCGTAGAAGACGCAAGCTGCACCGAAGCGTGGATTAAGCTGAACGAAACAAATGCGGATTTACCGGCAAGCGTAAAACTTTACGCGAACGACACGCTTAAACAGACGCTTGAGCTTACTACCGCCGACACTCTAATATACGACGAAGGACTTTTGCCGAACCGCGCCTACGCTTACCGCGCGGAGTTAATAAAACCGCAGAAGCCGATTGTAAAAAGCCAAACCGTTACCGTAACCACAATGGATACGACAAGCCACGATTTTACTTGGCAAACTTTTACATTCGGCGGAGCAAACGGAAGCAGTATTTTAAGAGACGTGGCAATAATAAACGAGAACGACATTTGGGCTGTGGGGGAGATACACACCTCTTGGACAGACCAATGGGACAGCAACGGCGTGTGGGTTCAACCCTACAACGCCGTTCACTGGAATGGGCAAGAGTGGGAGTTGAGGAGAATTGACGGGAATGGATATCCTCGAAGAGTTGTTTATGCGTTTGGCAAAAATGATGTTTGGTTTGACGGGGTTATTAAATGGGACGGAAATGAATATACAGTACACACTAACAATTTCCCATTAGAGCCGAATGGTGATGGTTGGTACAGATATGGGATGTGGGGCACATCGAGTTCGGATTTTTACATAGTTGGACAGCACGGCAACATAGCTCATTACGACGGTAGCGGTTGGGAGAAGATAGAGAGCGGAACGGAG
>WGCV01000030.1 GCA_015493615.1 Melioribacteraceae bacterium | reverse complement strand
GCTATTATTAAAAGAGTAAAAGAATTTTCAATATTTGATGAATATTAAAAACCTTGAAGGTTTCCCAAAATTTGTAATTTTTAATTTTTAGGGAACTTTGCATAAAAACCTTATTAAGATATTTGCTCCCACATATTTCCCGTATCGTTTCTAATTGAACAACCTTCAAGGTTTTACCGATTTATTCAGAAATCCGTTATTATTAAAACAGTAAACGAATTTTCAATATTTATTGAATATTAATAACCTTGAAGGTTTTCCAAAATTTGTAATTTTTAGGGAACTTTGCATAAAAACCTTATTAAGATATTTGTTCCCACATATTTCCCGTATCGTTTCTAATTGAACAACCTTCAAGGTTAAACTGATTTATTCAGAAATCCGTTATTATTAAAACAGTAAACGAATTTTCGATATTTATTGAATATTAAAAACCTTGAAGGTTTCCCAAAATTTGTAATTTATAATTTGAAATTTATAATTGAAAAATCACCTGCTGTTGCGCATCCAACATTTTCTTATAAAAACCGCCTTTTGCAATCAGTTCTTTTTCGGTCCCTCGCTCAACTATTTTTCCTTTTTTCATAACGAGTATTTCGTCAAACTCAGAAAGGGAAACGAGACGATGAGTAATAAAGATCAGGCTCTTTTCTTCCGAAATATTAAGAATGGTTTTTATAATCTTTTGTTCGTTTTCCGAATCGAGGTTAGCCGTCGGCTCGTCAAAAACCAATATGGGAGCGTCTTTTAAAATCGCTCGCGCTATTGCCAGTCGCTGCCTTTCGCCTCCGCTAATTTTTGAACCTCCCTCGCCGAGCCAAGTTTTTAATCCGTTCTGTTTTTCAAAAAAAGTATCGTAAACATTTGCCTTAATCAATGCAGCTGTCATTTCTTCGGTTGTCGCATCCGGTTTCCCCACTCGGAGATTATCTTCAACCGTACCGGCAAATATGTGAGTTGATTGCGAAACATGCGAGAACTGTCTCCTTAGCGTTTCAATCTCAATCTGCCTGATATCGGTTTTCCCCAATAGAATCGCGCCTTTCGAGACATCATAGAATCTCGCGGTCAGATTCAGCAGTGTTGATTTCCCCGAACCGCTGGCTCCGACAATCGCAATTCTCTTCTTTTCAGGCAGAGAAAACGACACATCGCGGACAACAAAATCAGTCCCTCCCGAATATGAGAATGAAACATCCTTAAACTCTAAATCGTATGATTTAACATTCTCAACCGGATTTTCTGAATTTAACACATTCGGCGTCTTATCCGTAATCTCAAAAATTCTGTTTGCCGCCCGCATGCTCGATTCAAAATGCTGAGCCATTGTCGGAATAGGAAGAACCGCTTCAAAGGAAGCCATCGCGCCTACAATCATAACTGCGAGATCAATGCCCGACAAAGAACCGACATTAATTTGCGGAATTCCGACAAGCATTATTCCGATTATAGTCAGATTCAAAACAAATAATATCAATCCTTCGTTAAGCCCGTCAATAAAGGACATTCGGAATTGCAGCTTATTATACTCTTTATTTAAGCTGATTATCTCATTTGAAAATTCCTTTTCCTTTCCGTAAACTATCAGTTCTGTTAAACCGTGAGCTAAATCAACCGAAAGCGTTTTGAGTTTGGAGCGAACTTCAATAAACCTTTCCCCGATTATCTTATTCATCTTTGCGGTAAAAACCGGCACCGCCACTCCGGCAACTGCAAGCGCTGCGGTAATTATGATGCTGAAAACAATATTGAAGATTCCGAACAAAGTCCACATAAGCGCGGTAATTAGAATCGCTACAAACGGCGGAAAGATTACGCGAATGTAAACATGCTCCAAACTCTCAACGTCGGAAACCATTCTGGCAAGGAGGTCTCCGCTTCTGAAGTTGCTTAACCCCGCCGGCGCAAGCGGCTCAATCGACTTGTAAAACCAAACTCTGAATTTTGCGAGGAGTCTGAAAGTAAGATTGTGTGAAATCAATCTTTCGGCGTAACGAAAAATTCCGCGCGCTATCCCGAAGAACCTTACGCCTACAATGGCGACCTGAAGTTCTCCAACGCTCGGATGAAGCGCCGCTTTTGTTATGATATACGCGCTCGTCATCAAAAGTCCGATGCTGCTTCCGATTGTTAAAAAACCGGTAAACGCCGCAAGCGCCATCCACCAGCGGTATTCGTACGACAGTTTTAATAAACGCCAAAAGTTTTTCATGCTTCGCCTCTGTAAAGGGAAAGATATTTGGCGTATAAGCCGTTTGATTTCAGCAACTCTTCATGACTTCCGACTTCGGCGATTCTTCCTTTTTCAAGTACAATAATCTTATCGGCTCTTCTAACGGTGTTTAATCTGTGCGCGATAATTATTACAGTTTTATTTTGCGAAAACATGTTAATTCTTTCTTCAATCTCTTCCTCAACTTCCGGATCAAGGTTTGCGGTCGGTTCATCTAAAATTAATATCGGAGCATCCTTAAGTATAGCGCGGGCAAGAGCAATGCGCTGCGCTTCTCCGCCGCTCAGGGAAGCGCCTTCCTCGGTCACCTTCGTTTCATATCCATTCGGAAGTGAAATTATAAAATCATGAATTCCCGCGAATTCAGCCGCGGAAATGATTTCTCGGTCTGTGGCGTTTTTATTTCCGAGTCTGATATTCTCCTTTATTGACGCGCTGAAGAGATAGGGCGATTGAGAAAGGAGCGCAATGTTTTTCATCCATAATTCTCTGCGGATTAATTTAAGATTAATGTTATTTACAAGAATTTCTCCTTCGGACGGCTCAATAAACTTCATCAGCAAATTAACCAATGTGGTTTTTCCCGCGCCGCTTTTTCCGACAATTGCAATTTTTTCATTTTTCGAAATCGTTAAACTTATTTCGCTTAACGCTTTGCCGTTCTTGTCGTAACCGAATGAAACATTTTTGTAGTTGATTAACACGCCATCCGACACATCTGCATTTTCCTCTTTTTGAACTTCCGCGCTTTCTTCTTTATCTAAAACCGAGAAGATGCTTTTGGACGCAGTTACGCCGTCTATTCCCGCATGAAAACTTGAGCCGAGAATCCGCAGCGGTAAATAAAACTCCGGAGCGAGAAGCAAAACAAAAAACGCATCGACAAATTCAATTTTGCCGTAAAGAAGACGAAGCCCTATTTCAACCGATATAATCGCTATGCTGATTGTGGAAAGGAGTTCGAGAACCAAAGCCGAAAGGAACGCAACTTTCAAAACGCCGAGAGTTGTTTTTCTGAACTCGTCGCTTATTTCGGAAATTTTCTTAATCTGGTTTTTGCTCTGCCCGAACAGCTTAAGAGTCGTTAATCCCTGAATCACATCAAAAAAATGGGAGCTTAAAAATGTAAGCGTTTTCCACTGCCGCTTGCTTAGCGACGACGCTTTCTCTCCTATAAGAATCATGAAGAATGGAATTACGGGAGCGGTGATTAAAAAGACAACTCCGGAAATCCAATCCCGGGGAAAAACAAAAAAGAGGATAATCACGGGAACCAGCACGGATAAAAAGACTTGCGGCAAATAGGAACGGAAATATGCGTCGAGTTTATCAACGCCTTCGGTTATCGTGTTATTTAATTCGCCGCTCAGCGTGTCGCCCGCATAAGCCGGACCAAGTTTGAAAATTTTGGAGATTATTTTGCTTCGTACATTGCTTTTAATTTTTTCGGTCGCCTTGGCGCTGAAATATTTCTGCGAGGCGATTGAAATGCTTTTAAATATCGCCGCCGCAAAAAAGAACAAAATCAATGATTCAACAGTTTTCAGTGTACCGCTCTTCAGGAAAGCCGAATCAATAATCTCGGCAATCAGCCGGCTTTGAAAAATCGTAAAAACTACAACCAGCACTCCGGATAAAATCCCGAGGATGAAATGTTTCTTACACCAAGAAATAAATTGTATTAGTTTTTTATCGAAATTCATTCATAATCTAAAATTTATAGAAATAAAAGATAATAAATCCTATTCAGTCCTCAATAACCTAATTGCCGTGCCGAATCATTTTTTACCGGTTACTTTTTGCAGGAGACATTTATTTTAATCAAATTTGTTTCGAGAGAAACATCGGAGGAAACATGAAGTTCAACTTCTCCTTGGCGCACAGCTCTAAAACTGAAATTTCCGGAAGTTACCTCCGGCAGAACCTCAATGTTTTCAGCGCCTTTAACAACCTTAACTTCTTCCGGGACTTTCCTGAAAGGGGCTTTTTTGCCGAAGGAATTTAATGGAATCAGCCGAACGGAGACTTTATCTCCCACGCTTACCTTCCCGGGCACCGCGGCAACTTTTACTTCGTAGATGCTGAAAACATACTGCCATCCGAAAAAGGAAAGCAATATAAGAACTATTATTACCGCTCCGGTCATTATCTTTCGCTTTAATTTCAAGCCGAAACTACTTTCGGGTGTAAGTAACGCCGTCCTTTGTGTCCTGCAGAACGATTCCCATTTCGCCGAGCCGGTTTCTTATTTCATCGGCAAGAGCATAATTTTTTTCTTTCTTGGCATTTGCTCTTAAATCAATCAAAAGACGAATCAGCTCATCCTCTTTGGAATCGGTAACCGCAGGCGTTTCGAGTTCTTTCCAGTCTAAAATTCCGAGAACTTCCTCGGCAGTTTTAACCAGAAATTCTTTTGCCGATTGATAGAACTCAACCTTAAACTCTTTGTCCGTCTGCATTTCACGATTTACTTCCCGAACAAAATCAAAGATGACCGCAACGCCTTTCGGAAAGTTAAAATCATCGTCAACGGCGGAGGTAAAATCGGCGAAGTATTTTTCAAAATTCACGGAAGATTCTTCGTCGCCGTAATTTTCCGATTTAAGCTTTTCGTTAATTTTTTTCGCAAGAGTAATAATTTTCTCCGACGCCTTGGATGCGGACTGCAAAAGTTCTTCGGAAAAATTAAGAGGCGCGGCGTAATGAGTTTGGCTGAAGAAAAGCCTGACAGTTTCAGCCGAAAACTTTTTAAGAATATCCCGCGCGGTAAAGAAGTTGCCGAGAGATTTCGACATCTTCTCATCCCTGATATTGAGGAAACCGAAATGCACCCAGTATTTCACAAAGTCCTTGCAGGTAGCCGCTTCGCTCTGCGCTATCTCATTTTCATGATGGGGAAAAATCAAATCGCTTCCGCCGGCGTGAATGTCAATCGTCTGTCCCAATTCTTTCATGCTCATGGCGGAACATTCGATATGCCAGCCGGGTCGTCCTTTGCCCCAAGGGCTTTCCCACTCCGGCTCGCCTTCTTTTGCTTTTTTCCAAAGAGCGAAATCAAGCGGATTGTGTTTGTTTTCATTAATCTCGATTCTTGCGCCCGATTCCAAATCATCAATTCGTTTACCGCTTAATTTTCCGTAATCTTTAAATTTGGAAACATCGTAAAAAACATCGCCGTTAACGTTATAAGCGATTTCCTTTTTTTCCAACTCGCTAATTAATTCAACCATGTCGCCGATATGCTGAGTGGCGCGGGGATAAGCGTCGGCGCGTTTAATTTTCAGTCCGTCAATATCTTTAAAAAATTCTTTGATATATTTTTCGGCGTATTCCTTGGCGTCAACCCCCAATTCGTTAGCGCGCTTAATAATTTTATCGTCAACATCAGTCAAGTTCATAACATACTTAACTTTGTATCCGCGGAAAATCAAGTATCTTCTAATCATATCGCCCATTACAAAAGAGCGGGCATTTCCGATGTGAAACAAATCGTAAACAGTCGGACCGCAAACATACATTGAAACATGCGGCGGATTAGGAGGAACAAACTCCTCTTTTTTTCTATCAAGCGTATTATATATCAACATCTTAAACCTCCGGGAAATAATCCGAATTAATTTTTCAATTTATTAAGATTATATCTTTTCCTTTCGTGTGTGTCAAGATAAATCTTTCTCATTCTAATCGACTTGGGAGTAACTTCGACAAGCTCGTCATCCTCAATAAATTCAAGACTTTCCTCAAGCGTGAACTTAACTGCCGGAGCGATTTTTGCCGCTTTATCCGAACCTGCCGCGCGCATGTTGGTTAATTTTTTCCCGCGCTGAACATTCACTTCAATATCAATTGCTTTTGCGTTTTCACCGATTACCTGCCCCGCGTAAACAACATCGCCCGGATCAATAAAAAATCTTCCTCTGTCCTGCAGAGAATCGATTGCGTAAGCGGTTGCGGCTCCTTCGCCCATTGAAATCAGCACGCCGTTCTGACGATGAACAATCGAACCTTTGAAAAATTCGTACTGATAAAATTGATGGTGAATTATTCCTTCGCCGGAAGTCGCCGTCATTATTCTGTTTCGCAATCCCATTAAACCTCTCGAAGGAATATGAAACTCAAGATGATTCAAACTTCCTTTGCTTTCCATTTTCATCATCTCTCCTTTTTTATTACCGACAATCTCGATTACCTTGCCCGCATATTCGGCGGGAACGTCAACAGTAAGGAGTTCAATCGGCTCGGCTTTTTTTCCTTCGATTGCCTTGTAAATAACTTTGGGAGGACCGACGGCAAGCTCGTAACCTTCGCGTCGCATGTTTTCAATCAATATCGAAAGATGAAGCACTCCGCGTCCCGAAACCTTAAATGTATCGGGCGATGCGGTTTCTTCAACGCGCAAAGCAACATTCCGCTCCAGCTCTTTAAAAAGTCTGTCGCGCAACTGCCGCGATGTTACATATTTACCTTCTCTTCCGTAAAAGGGGGAAGTGTTTGTAGTAAAATACATGCTGATTGTCGGTTCGTCGATTGCGACAATGGGAAGCGGCTCCGGCTTTTCCCTGTCGGCAATCGTATCGCCGATGTCAATTTTTTCCAAACCGACTATCGAACAAATATCGCCGTTATGAACAAACTCAACTTCCTTTTTCTGAAGTCCTTCAAAAACAAAAAGCTGCTTAATCGAAACGGGAGAAATCGAGCCGTCGCGCCTGATAATCGAAACCGGTTTTGATTTATCAAGATCGCCTCTGTAAACTCGCCCGATGCCGATTTGCCCGACATAATCGCTGTAATCTATCGATGTAATTTGCATCTGCAGCGGGCCCGGATTTTCGGGAGGAGCGGGAATATTTTCCAGTACCACATCGAGAAGAGGAGAAAGGTCAACAGGCTCATCCTTCAAATCGGTAACAGCCCAGCCGTTTCTTCCGCTTGCGTAAACCACCGGAAAATCAAGCTGATCTTCGGATGCGTCAAGGTCGATAAACAAATCGTAAATTTCGTCCAAAACTTCCTCGGGACGATTGTCGGGTCTGTCTATTTTGTTAATTACCACAATCGGAATCAGATTGAGATTAAGCGCTTTTTGCAGCACAAATCTCGTCTGCGGCATAGGTCCTTCAAAGGAGTCAACAAGGAGCAGAACGCCGTCCGCCATTTTCAAAACGCGCTCAACCTCGCCGCCGAAATCGGAGTGCCCGGGAGTATCGATTAAATTTATTTTTACATCGTTATATGTTACTGAAATATTTTTGGATAAAATTGTAATGCCTCTTTCGCGCTCCAAATCGTTGGAATCCAAAATGCGTTCCTGCATTACCTGATTATCTCTGAAAATTTTACTCTGCTTCAAGATTTGATCTACCAGCGTTGTCTTTCCATGGTCAACATGCGCAATTATTGCGATATTTCTTATACTTTTCATCGTGTCCTTTATTAAATAAAAATTAACATTAAAGATAATTAATCTTTGAGGATATTCCTAAATATGAGAAAACTCATAAAAAACGGAGGAAACAGATATTCGCCGGGAAATATTAAATATCTGCGTGCAAAGTTAGTTAAATGCTTATTTGGAGTTAGCTTTTAACAACAACTTTCTTATACCTGCCGCCGCGGCAAGAATCAAAATTAAAAAGATAGAGATTGCAATAAACTCCCATTTAAGTTGTGTAAAGAGCGCGCCGTTGGCAACTTCGCCCGGAGTGATGTTCGGGAAATTACCGAGCATCTTCAATGTATTAAAATTTTCCAAGTAATCGAACAATACCGCAATCAGAGGAATTAACGCCACCAGCATTATTTTGGGTCTTTCGGGAAAAATCTTTTTTAGAAATGATGCAATCGATAAAATGAAAAAGAGTCCGTAAACAATGGGATAAACCATATCGACATTGGCGGCGATAAAATGGTAAGCGTCTCTTCCCTTGCTTCCCATCTTGGAAAAAAGGGAATTAACCTGCTCGAAGTTGTAGCTGAATCTTGCGTCTAAAATCCGGACTTTCTCATTTGCCGCTTTATTTATTTTGGCTTCGTAATGGGGGAAAACTACCGACATAAAGAGCAGAGTCAATATCAGCAACGACAAAATAACTTTCCAGTTGGAATATTTTTTTAACGCTTGATAAATCATAGAATCAAAATTCCAAAGTGATTAAAAAAATTTTACGGCTTAAAACTTTGCAGCTCTAAGTTCTTAATTATTTTATAATGTTTCGCATTACCAGTTAATAGTTTAAGTCCGTTTGAAATAGCCGTGGAAGCGATAAGCGCATCGGCAAGCATCATTGAATTACTTAAATAATGCTGCTCGACAAGAAACATTGCTTTTGCGGAAATATCTTCGTTTATAAATAAAACTTTTGCGTTCCATTCTCGCAACGCCGCTCGCAGAAGCGTCAGTTCCCGCTTGTTTCGCATTCCCTGTACCAATTCCATATAAGTTACTACCGAAATAAAAAAACCGTCCAAACTTTCAATTGTTGTTTTTGCTTTGGCGTTTCCCCGCAAATACCAAATTAAAACATCGGAATCGATCATGATCATAAAACTCGCCCTTTTCTTAATTTGCGAACATAAGAAGCAACATCTTCCAAATCATCTCTATCCTTCCATATCCCGAAAAGTTCATTCGTTTCTTTTATCTTTTTTTCTGTTTTATTGAGAGGCACTAATTTAGCATAAGGTTTTCCGTGAAATGTGATAATCACTTCCTCTCCTCGAGAAACGGACTCAAGTAGTTCTTTTGTGTTGAATCTTAAATCCTTTGCCGTTGAATACATATTTTTACTCTCCCTTAAGTTTATACTTTTTAATATAAACTTTAATAAACTAATATGCAAAGAAATTTATTAGAAGTCTTTGCATAACCTCTAAAAATTATAGAATGCTTTGCATAACTCAATTTATTTGTCATTCTGATCCCGCCTTGGCGGATTGGCGGACTCAATATGACAAATTTAGGTTATGCAAAGGTTTCTTATAGTTAAATTATTACGACGAGTTTTATAAGAAAGCAATCTACCATAATATTGGAGATTGCCACACTCCGATAAAAAACATCGGAGTTCGCAATGACAAAATGAGGCTACCCAAAGCATCCTATTATAAAAAACGTTTTTCTTCCTCTTTAAAACAATTTACAAATCGCTTTTTCACTTATTCTATTTCCTGAAAACAAGTCCGCTCCAATCACCGCCTCTTTGCTTTTCGATAAACTCAAAAGAGAAGTCTTGAAATACTTTTATCAGTTTTTCTTCGTCGTAATTCAGCAATCCGGAAAGGAATAAATATCCGCCTTGTTTCACTTTTTCGGCAAGAGCTTCCTTTATCGACAAAATTATATGCGTATTTATGTTCGCCAAAACCATATCAAAATCCTCTTCCCGGATTTCTGTAATTTCGGCGTTGCGGACATCAATTTTATCTTCCAATCCGTTTAACCTTACGTTTTCGATTCCGTTTTCAAAAGCCCATTCGTTAATATCAAAAGCTATCGCCGATTCGGCTCCCAACAGAATTGAAGCAATCGAAAGCACAGCCGTTCCGCTTCCGACATCAAGAATTTTTTCGCCGCCCTTTACATATTTTTCAAGAAATGCGAGCATAATTCTCGTCGTTTGATGTTCGCCTGTTCCGAAAGACATTTTCGGATCAATTTCAATAACTATTTTACCGGAACTATTTTCATAATCTCTGAAAGTCGGCTTTATCGTAATTCTGTCCGAAATCTCAATAACCTTTAAACCTTTTTCCCATTCCTCGTTCCAGTTGCGGTTTTCAACATCCGAGGAGGAAATTAAATACCGTTCGATTACTCCCTCTTTTACGAGACTTTCCAACAAGTTTTCCAACTCCCGTTTTGTCTTCTTTTTATTTGAGTCGGAATAAACTGAAATTGAATCTTCGTTTTCAACAATTCCCTCAATTTCGAGTGTCCACAAAACTCCGGTTACCAAGTCGGCATTAAAGGGCAAAAATTTAATCTTATATTCCGTAAAACTTTTCATTTACTTTTTCCTTCTTCATTAATTTCGATAATCTAAAATAATAAATTATCCGGTTTCCTTTTCGGAAGAAAATATTCGATGTATATTTCGCAACAGTGCGCTATATTTATTATTTGATTAAAATGACTTTTAAGGAAAAATTGATTATGGAGCAGTTACTCGGAGCGCACACATCCACAGCCGGAGGCGTTTCAAAAGCGGTTGAGCGGGCGGAAAAACTCGGTTTTACAGCAATGCAGATTTTCACCAAAAACAACAACCGCTGGCAGGCAAAACCTTTGGAAGAAAAGGAAATCGAACGATATAAAAACTTAATTGAGCAATCAAATATCGGTTATGTCGTAAGTCATGATTCCTATCTGATAAACCTCTGCGCTAAAGATGAAACGAATTTGGAAAAATCGCGCAACGCCTTTGTTGACGAACTTACGCGTTGCGAGCAGCTTGGGATAAAGTATCTTAATTTTCATCCCGGAGCGCACGGCGGAAAAGGAGAAGATTACGGTTTGAACCTTATTGCCGAATCGATAAATTGGGCGCATCGGCAGACGAAAGGATTTGAAGTAAGCAGCATGCTTGAGCTTACTGCGGGACAGGGAACAAATCTCGGTTACAAGTTTGAGCATATTGCCAAAATAATCGACAAGGTTGAAGAGAAGGAGCGGATGTCGGTCTGCATCGACACGGCGCACATTTTTGCCGCAGGATATGATATTCGGAGCGAAAGCGCTTATAACAGGACAATGACCGAGTTCGACGAAACAATCGGTTTGGAGCGTCTGCAATGTTTTCACATGAACGACAGCAAAAAGGAGCTTGGCTCGCGCGTTGACCGTCATGAGCATATCGGGAAAGGATTTATCGGACTTGATGGTTTCGCCAATATTATGAACGACGAACGGCTTTTCCGCGTTCCCAAGATTCTTGAAACGCCGAAAGGAAAAGAGCAGCTTGAGGATTTGGAAAACCTGAAGGTTTTAAGGTCTTTAATCAGAAAATAAGTTCTCAGTAAAGTCAAATCACACTTGGTTAAACCTTAAATCGTTAGAGGTTAGAGGGGAGAGGTAAGAAAAACGCAAGACGCGAGACGCTAAACGTAAGACGGAAAACGTTAAACGGAAGACGTAAAACGAAAAGGAATTACACGATTAAACCGAAATTTGTCATTGCGAATTCCGATGTTTTTTATCGGAGTGTCGCTCCGCCTTGGCGGGACTCCTCGCAATGACCGCAAAATTCCTTTCGAACAGAACTGCAAAAAGCGGCAGAAGTAAATTCTTTATCCCGCAACTTGTCCGGCTTGGCAAACTCATTATGACAATTCTATGTTTTGCAATAATTTCTCTAAAAAACATCTTGCAATAAAGATCGGGATAGACTATTTTTAGTCTAAAAAAGGACTGAGTTATGAAGTTAAGTGAATCGGTTAAATCAATAAGTTATTTAAAAGCAAACGCCGCTAAGTTAATCGACGATATTAACAAAAATCAAAAAACATTTGTGATTACACAAAACGGAGAAGCTAAAGTTGTTGTTCAGGACATTAAGCTTTATGAAAAAATGCAAGATACAATGGCAATGTTAAAATTATTGGCAATCACAAATAACAAAAACAGCAAAGCCGCCGATGTTAAATCCACATTCAACGATTTGAGAAATGAACTAAAATCTTTGCAATAAAATGAGGAAATACAAAGTATTAATAGACCCTCAGGCAAAGCAAGACTTAAAGGAAATATTTATTTATGTCGCCGTAAACGACAGCATTTCTTCCGCAAATAAACTTTTGGACTCGCTCGAAAATACCTGCTATAAATTAGAAAAATTTCCTGAAAGAGGTCATATTCCGGAAGAATTGCGACTTACCGGAATTAAGAGATATTTGGAAATTCTTTATAAACCTTACCGAATAATCTATGAAATTGAGAATAATCAAATATATATTCATTCTGTTCTGGATGGAGGAAGAAATATCCAAGAAATATTAAATGAACGATTACTAAGGTAAAATCAATATAATCCGCTATTCAACTTAACTGCTAACGACAATTATCTTCATACAAGCAAGGCGAAACAAATAATCCCCGATTTGAAATCATTCTAATTCCGCCCCCAACAAAAAAAAGTTATTCCAAGCTTGGCGGACTATATTCTAAATCCCATATAGATTCAGCATTCCCAAATACATTCCGACTCAAAAAAAATTATTTCCATAAAAAGGGTTCTAACTCACAGAAATTCGTTATTTTAAAGGTACGACTTTTTTTAAATAAACTATTTTGTTCTAACTTAAAACGACATGGTGACTATATGAGCAACTGGAACTGGGACATTGAGAATCCCGAATATCTATCCCGCACGATTAAACGCGCAAAAGAAAATAACATCATCTTACCCACATTTGAACAGCTTAAAAAACCGGATACAATCCCCGACGAAATAAAAGAAAAACTAAAAGATGTTGATTTGCAGGATGTAAATCCGTTAAACCTTTTTAGAATTAATTGGAGAAACGATCCGGAAACGGGCGGAATCGGAGATATAAATTATCTTGAAATTCCGAAAGAAATTACGGGAATAAAGGCAAGAGTAATCGGCTTGGTCGGTAAGTTTTTCCCGACCGGAGCGCATAAAGTAGGCGCAACATACGGCTGTTTGGCGCCATATCTTGTTACCGGAAGATTCGACCCGGAATATCACAAAGCCGTTTGGCCTTCAACGGGAAACTATTGCCGCGGCGGCGCTTTTAATTCTGCGCTTCTCGGAGTTCACGCGGTTGCAATTTTGCCGGAAGAAATGAGTCAGGAAAGATTTGACTGGCTGCGCAATATCGGAGCGGAAGTTTATGCCACTCCCGGATGCGAAAGCAATGTTAAGGAAATTTACGACAAATGCCACGAGCTTGAAGCCGAAAGCGACGAATACTTAATCTTTAACCAGTTCGATCAGTTCGGCAACTCAATTTGGCATTATGAAATCACGGGATACACAATCGAAGAGCTTTTTAACGATATCAAGGAAGGTAAACAGCGTTTGACAGCTTACGTAAGCGCAACCGGTTCGGCGGGAACAATTGCCGCGGGAGATTATCTGCGCAGAGTAAATCCGCAGATTAAAGTTGTAGCTTCCGAAGCGCTGCAATGCCCGACGTTGCTGATGAACGGTTTCGGCGGACACAGAATCGAGGGAATCGGCGATAAGCATGTTCCGTGGATTCACAATTCGAAAAACACCGATGTTGTAACCGCCATCAATGACGAAGATCCTTTAAGAATGATTCGTTTGTTCAACGAGCCGGAAGGGAAAAAATACCTTGAAGAAAAAGGAGTTGATAAAGAAACAATCGATAAACTTTCCTATCTCGGAATCTCCTCGGCGAGCAACTTGCTCAGCGCCATCAAAACGGCTAAATATTACGAATACAACGAAAACGATATTATCTTCACGGTATTTACCGACTCGGTTGAGATGTACCTGTCGCGCCTCGAAGAAATGAACCGCGACTGGGGTAAATACTCGGAAAAACAAGCCGCTTTGGATTGGGGCGAGGTAATAAACAAACAAACTATCGACTACTTCAAGGAACTTAATTACTACGACAGAAAATCAATTCATAACTTAAAATATTTCACTTGGGTTGAGCAGCAGGGTAAAACGGTTGAGGAAATCAACGCTCAGTGGTACGATGAAGATTATTGGGAAGAGCGCTTCTCTGTTGTGCCAAAGTGGGATAAACTGATTGAAGAGTTTAACGAAAAAGTGCGTTCGGAAGATTAATTTGCTCCCGCGTGTATTTTATTTTGCGGAGAAGTGATGAAAGTACTTAAAAACATATTATTAAGCGTCGGCGGAAATGATTTACAGCCCGCCGACATTTATTTTTCCCGCGTAATAAAGGAAGTTCGTTATCGTTCCGGAAAATTAAATTGGGACGACATTGCCGAAAAAGAGAAAAAGAGAAGGATTACGGGAAAAATTCCTAAGGCAACTTATCCGAAAACGGCTGAGGTAATTGACGGAAAATGGTCGCTGGCGATTCCCGGCGCAATTGACGCTCATGTTCATTTTAACACGCCCGGTTTTGAAGACCGCGAGGATTTTGACCATGCTTCCTTTGCCGCGGCAGTCGGCGGAGTAACCACCGTTATCGACATGCCATGCACTTCGATTCCCCCCGTGACAAATGTAAAAAATCTGAAGAAAAAATTAACCGCTCTTAAAAACCGGAGCTACATTGATTTTGCATTCTGGGGCGGAGTGCGCTCGGAAGATATTCGAAGCGGGATTGACGTTGAGAAACAAATTGCGGATTTATCCGCCGCCGGGGTTGTCGGATTTAAGGTTTATGTGATTTCGGGGATGCCTGAATTCAGCGATTTAACTTATGATGAAATCTTAAAAACAGCAGCAATGATTAAAGCCACAGGCAAGCCGATGGCTGTTCACGCGGAAGATAAAACTCTGATTACAAACAAAAGAAAACAGTTGCAAAACAACGGCGATAATTCATGGCGGGCATACTGCGAAGCCCGTTCAGTGAGAGCCGAAGCCAAAGCTGTCGCCGAGCTGATGAAAACCGCCGAAGCGACCGGAGCGCGTATCCACATTGTGCATTTAAGTTCACAAGCCGGTTTGAAAAAAATTAAGCTTGCTCAAAAAAACGGCTTTTCGGTTACTGCCGAAACTTGTCCTCATTATCTTTGTTTTACTCAAGATGACTTTCATAATGCTGCTATCAGAAATTATCTTAAAACAGCTCCTCCCGTAAAATTTGAAAAGGATAAAAACGCTTTGTGGAAAGGACTTGCCGACGGTACGATTTCCTTTGTTACAACCGATCATGCAGGATGTAATCCGAGAAAAGAAAAAATTTCGGAGAATTTCTGGGAAGTTTACGGCGGTATTCCGGGAGTTGAGCACCGCGTTTCTTTTCTTTTCAGCGAAGGTTTTAAAAAAGGAAAGTTAAGTCTGGAACAAACCGTAAGATTACTTTCTATAAATGCAGCGGAACTTTACGGCTTAAGTTCAAAAGGTAAAATTTCCCCAGGATATGACGCCGATTTTGCCTTAATCAATCTCTGGAAAGAAAAAACCGTAAAGAGCCGAAATATGCACAGCAAAGGAAAATTTACTCCTTTTGAAAATGTGATTTTTAGTGCGGTTGTAGAAAAAACTTTTCTTCGTGGTAAGCAGGTTGTTAAAGATGTGTTTGGCGGCAAATTTGTGAAAGCAAAAGATTAACCGCAAAGTCGCAAAGACGCAAAGAAACATGAAGAGAGAAAGATATAATATATTGTCGAAAGAAATTTTAGATGCATCTATTACCGTCCATAAAGAAATGGGACCCGGGTTATTAGAGTCGGTTTATGAAATGAGTTTAATGAAGGAGTTTGAGCTAAGAAAAATTTATGCAGTAAACCAAATCAGTCTTCCTTTGTTTTACAAGGGACATGAGTTAGGAAAATCATTTAGAATTGATATTCTTGTTGAAAATGAAATTATACTTGAAATAAAATCTTCGGAAATTATGCATCCGGTTTATGAAGCCCAAATAATTTCATATTTAAAATTAGCCGACAAGCGGTTAGGTTTTTTAATTAACTTTAATGTCCCTCTACTAAAAAACGGATTCAAGCGGTTTGTTAATAATTTTTAACTTTGCGTCTTAGCGTCTCTGCGGTAAGAAAGTCTCAAAGGCGCTAAGTAAACTTAATTAAAGGATAAAGCATGAAAAAATTTAAGATTGAAAATGCTTGGGTTTGTAAAATCAACAAAACCAAAATTACTCCTCTATTCGGCGATCTTACAATAGAAGAAGAAAAGATAACTTCATTCGAGTCGAAAAAGTTTACGGACTACATTTCATCCGTAAAACTTAATCACAGAAAATCTCCGAATGTTTACAACGTCGCCGGAAGAGTAGTAACAATTCCTCAAGTTAACTTTCACGATCATTTTTATTCCCGTCTCGCAAAAGGTTTGGATGTTAAGGGAGACACTAATTCTTTTTATTACATACTGCATAATTTGTGGTGGAAATTAGACAGAGCGCTCGACCTGAATATGGTTCGTGCGTCGGCGCAAATGGCTGCCGCGGAAGCAATAAAAAACGGCGTCAGTTACATATTTGATCATCATGCTTCGCCGAATGCGACCAAGGGAAGTTTAACGGCAATAGCCGAAGTCGTGAAGGAAAACAATTTGCGCGCATCGCTCTGCTTTGAAACATCGGACAGAAACGGAGCAAAGTTGGCAAACCATGCTTTGAAGGAAAATATCAGATTCCTTGAAGAAAACACAGATGATGATTTGAAGGCGATGCTCGGACTTCACGCATCGTTCACGCTTGCCGACGATACGCTTGCAGAAGCCGAAAAATTAGTAAAGGAATATAAACTCGGCATTCACATTCACCTTGCCGAAGATCCCACCGATGCGATTATCAGCAAAGAAAATACCGGAAAACTTCCGCTGCGAAGATTAAGAAATTACAATCTTCTTAACGAGAAAAGTATTCTTGCTCATGGAATTTATCTTACAAAACCGGAGTACAATGAAATTGACCGAGCCGGAAGCGCGATTGCTTTTAACCTCGATTCCAATTTAAATAATGCGGTCGGCTTGCCGAATTTCGGCGGCATTACGGAAGGAATTCCGATACTCATGGGTACCGACGGAATGCACGGGAATCCGGGGCGGACATTGAAAAATTATTTTCTTCTGATGCGCAACAAAGGTCTTTCGTTCGACCTTGCTTTCAAGTTTGTTGTTAAAACATACTTTGACCAGCTGGCGTTTGTCCGCAGATACTTTAAGGATTTTCCCGGATTGAATGTTGGAGACCGCGCCGATTTCGTTATCTGGGATTATGTTCCGCCCACTCCAATTAATTCCAACAACTTTTGGGGACATTACATTTACGGAATCCTTGAACGACAGGCGCAGAGTCTCGTTCAGAACGGCAATTTTATTTTGAAAGATAAGGTTTTGCAAACAATAAATGAAGACGCCGTAAACAAAGAAATTTTTATACAAGGAAATAAACTGAGTAAAAAATTTAAAAGAATTAAATAAAAATCAAGAGGTAATTGAATGGATAAAAAAGAAAAGATTTTGGAACTCGCAAAAAAGTATGAGCAATATACCGCCGAAAATTTGTCGCGCGTTGTTAAGCATAAATCTCTCAGTCTGCACGAAGAGAGCGTGATTAAAGAATACAAAGCGATAATGGAAGAAGCCGGATTCGATGAAGTAAGGATTGACAAATTAGGCAACATTATCGGAAGAATGGGAAACGGTAAAAAACTTATCGCGATTGACGGTCATATTGATGTTGTTGATTTAGGCAATCTTGCTAATTGGGATTTTGACCCTCTCGGCGGTGAAATAAAAGACGGTTTTGTTCACGGACGCGGAAGCGTTGATCAAAAAGGAGGCCCAATTGCGGCAATTACCGCGGCAAGAATTCTAAAAGAAATCGGATTCCCCGAAGATGTTACTCTGCTTGTAACCGGAACAGTTATGGAAGAGGACAGCGACGGACTTTGCTGGAAATATCTTGTGGAAGAAGAAAATATCAGACCGGACGTTGTTGTCGTTACCGAACCGACAAACCTGAACATCTACAGAGGTCATCGCGGAAGAATGGAAATCGAAGTTGAATTCTTCGGCGTTTCGGCTCACGGTTCCGCTCCCGAGCGAGGTAAAAACGCCATTTATGACGCGTCCCGCGCCGTGCTGGAAATCGAAAAGTTAAACGAGCGTCTCGCTTATGATGAATTCCTCGGCAAAGGCACAGTAGTGGTTTCCGAGTTTGTTTCTTCAAGTCCCTCCTTATGCGCAGTTTCCGATTACGCAAAAATACATTTGGACAGAAGATTGACTTGGGGCGAAGACAAAGAACTGGCGCTTAATGAAATTCGGGAAATTGTAAAAGATATGAACGCGAAAGTTACTCTGCTTGAGTATAACGAAACATCATACACGGGACTGAATTACGGAATGGAAAAATATTACCCAACTTGGAAGTTGGAGGAAAGTCATCCCGTAATCCAAAAAGGAATTGACGCTTACAAGGAGCTTTTCGGCGAAGACCCGAAGGTGGACAAGTGGACTTTCTCGACAAACGGCGTAACAATTAACGGTTATTTCGGTATTCCGGTTATTGGTTTCGGACCGGGAAATGAAGTCCTTGCTCATGCGCCTAACGAAAAGGTTCCCGTTGAACATCTCGTCAAAGCATCGGCGTTTTATGCAATGTTCGTTGAAAATTACTAAGTATAGATTAATAGGACGCTGATTTTTTATGATCAATTATGATTTATCATGAAAAAGGATAATTATAAATACAGCGACATAACAGATAAAATTATTAAAGCTTATTTTAATGTTTATAATAAACTTGGATATGGCTTTCTGGAAAAGGTCTATGAAAAAAGCATGATCATTGAACTTAAAAAATTCCATTTGTATTGCGAAAGCCAATTTCCAATTGAAGTCTTTTATGAAGAGGATAAAGTCGGTCAATATTTTGCTGACATAATTGTAGAGAATGTTGTAATTCTGGAATTAAAAGCGGACAAAAATCTTTGTCCCGAGCATGAAGCCCAACTTCTTAATTATTTAAAAGCTACTGAGATAGAGGTGGGTATGCTGCTTAATTTCGGAGAAACTCCGCAGTTTAAACGAAAAGTCTTTTCAAATAAATATAAATCGGCTTTTAATCATAATAAATCATGATAATCTGCGTGCTATAATGAGAATTTAAAACAAGGAGATATAAAATGGTTACACAACTTAAAGGAAAACATTTTTTAACAACCGACGATTGGACAAAACAAGAGCTTGATACGGTATTTGAAACCGCATTCGATTTGAAAAGAAAATTCGCGCTCGGCGAATCCACCCGCTACCTGCAGGATAAAACTCTGTTCATGATGTTCTTTGAACAATCAACCCGGACAAGAAACTCAATGGAAGCCGGTATGACTCAACTTGGCGGACACGCGCACGATTTGACGCCGGATAAAATGCAGCTCTCGCACGGGGAATCCGCAAAAGACACGGCTATAATTCTTTCGCGAATGGGACACGGAATAGCATCCCGCAACTGTTTTTACGGAATCGGGAAAGATTACCTCGCCGAAATGGCAAAATATTCTACTCGTCCCGTAATGTCGCTTCAGGACGATGTTTATCATCCGTTTCAGGGACTTGCGGATTTAATGACAATTTTCGAATATTTCGGAAGAACCCCGAAAGGCTTGAAAGTAACGGTAAGCTGGGCTTACGCCGATACTCACGCAAAACCTCTTTCGGTGCCTCAAACTCAGGCATTGCTTTTCCCGCGCTACGGAATTGACTTGACAATCGCGCATCCGAAAGAATTTCCGCTCAGTGATTATATCGTCGAAAAAGCGAAAAAAAATGCAGAGCTTGGCGGCGGTTCGCTGAACTTTACTAACGACATGGATGAAGGAATAGAAGGCGCTCACATCGTAATTCCCAAAAACTGGGGCGGATTCGGCAACTACGGAATTCAGGAATATCTCGATAACGAAGAAGAAATCTCGATGCAGATGAGAACTGATTTGGAAAAATATCACGATTGGATTTGCGACGAACGAAGAATAAAGCTTGCCGATAAAAATGTAAAATTGATGCATGCGCTTCCCGCCGACAGAAACCACGAAGTTACCGATGCAGTAATCGACAATCCTGATATTTCAATTGTTTACGACGAAGCGGAAAACAGACTGCACACCGCTAAAGCAATTATGGCTTTAACTATGTAATTCTGATTTTCATCTTTTTTCAAAGGCTGTAAAGTTAATCAATTTAACCGCGCAGCCTTTTTTTGTTTTTCGAAGTTTAAGGCATAGGTGAAACTTTCTCGGATTTTGTTAAAAGTTTCAAGTATAAGTGAAACTTTTTGTTGATTTTTAAAAAGTTTAAAGTATATTAGAAACTATCCAACACAAACATTAGAACTGATGAACGAAATTATTAAAAGAGATTATTATCTATCAAAAGTAGAACCTTTCATCGACAAAGATATTATCAAAGTTTTTGTAGGTCAAAGGAGGGTTGGGAAAAGCTATCTGTTAAGAATGCTTGCCCGGAAATTTCAAGGAAAGAAAAACTCCAATGTGATTTTTATTGATAAAGAAAGATATGAATTTGATTCGATTACCAATTACAAGGAATTAAATGAATTTGTTTTGCAGAAATTAAAAACTACAAAAAAAAATTATCTCTTTATTGATGAAGTTCAGGAAATAGAAGATTTTCAAAAAAGTCTCCGTCATTTTAATTCTCAAAAAAATGTCGATGTTTATTGCAGCGGCAGCAATTCTAAGATTTTTTCAGGCGAAATAGCAACCTTTTTAAGCGGAAGATATATTGAAATAAAAGTATTTTCTCTTTCTTACACGGAATATTTATTGTTCAACAAATACACGGACAGCGATGAATCTTTAAGGAATTATTTGCGCTATGGAGGTTTGCCGTTCCTAAAAAACTTAGGCGATTCGGAAATAATAAATTTTGAATATCTGAATAATATTTTCTCAACGATTCTTTATAAAGATGTTATTTCAAGGTATAATATTCGAAATGTTAACTTTCTTGAAAATCTTGTTAAGTTTACCGCAGATAATGTCGGCAATATTTTGTCATCAAAGAAAATCAGCGATTATCTAAAATCTCAAAAGCTAAATATCTCTCCGCAAATGGTTTTGAATTATCTTAATTATTTGCAGAATGCCTTTTTAATCTATAAAGTAAGAAGAAAAGACGCTGCCGGGAAAAAGATATTTGAAATCGGAGAAAAATATTATTTTGAAGATTGGGGAATCAGAAATGCAATTATCGGTTACCGGCAAAACGATATTAACAAGATAATTGAGAATGTCGTATATATTCATCTTATTATTAATGGATTTGAAGTTTTTGTAGGGAAATTGGGAGAAAAGGAGATAGATTTTGTATGTGAAAAGAATGGAGAGAAAATATATATTCAAGTTGCTTATTTGATTTCTGACGAACAAGTTAAAAAAAGAGAATTTGGGAACTTGTTAGAGATAAAAGATAACTGGAGAAAACTCGTAGTTTCTTTAGATCCTTTCCCAATCGGAAAGTGGAACGGCATCGAGCATTATAATTTGAGAGAGTTTTTAACTTCTTTCAGATAATCTCAGCAATTTCATCAAAATCTTTTTTTGTAATATCGGGCACGCGGGTTCCTTCCTTGGGAAGTCCGGCAATAACAAGTAAAAACGGCTTTTCATTTTTAGGTCTGTTTAACAGTTCATTGAGGAAAAGCATGTTCTCGGGAGTGTAAGTTAAAGTAGCCAAACATGAATTATGAAGAGCGGTAATCAAAATCCCGGTTGCAATTCCGACCGATTCTTTTGTGTAATAAAGTTTTTTCTTTTTTCCGTCTTTAAGTACATCCCACTTTTTTTCAAACACAACAATAATATAGGGCGCTTCTTCAAGAAAGGGCTTTTCCTCGTTTGTTCCCAAGTGTTTCAGGTCATTCAGCCATTCTTCGGGAGCGTGTTCCGAATAAAATTCGGCTTCCTTTTCTTCGGATAGACGGCGGAGTTCCGATTTCAATTTTATATCTTTGATAATCACAAAATGCCACGGCTGTAAATTTGCTCCGTTTGGCGCGGTTGCCGCGGCTTTAACGGCATTTATAATTATTTCTTCCGGAATATCTATTTGTGAAAAAGATCTGACTGTTCTCCTTTTTTTTATACGGTCAAGAAACTTGCGAGAGTTTGAAGCCATAGTCTCTTTGTCAAGCTCAGTAAAATTTAGCGGGATATATTTTCCTTTTTCACTCATTCCTTCGTTTTTCCCCTGTTAATGATGTTATTTTAAATCTGTGTTCAAGTTCTTTTATTGATTCCGGATCGCCGATTATTGTCAATCTGTCTCCTTCCATAAATTGAGTGTCGCCTTTTGGTATCAACGTTTTACCGTGTCTTTTTATCACGGCGATAAGTGAATTTTTGGGCATTCCCGCATCCGCAACTTTGAGTCCGATAAGTTCGCCGGCGGAAGTATTTTGCTTAAGCGTAAGCGAAACCCACTTTTCGTCATGAATTAATGTTTGTCGGATTTCATCTTTCGATTTAGCGTTTTTCCATTCTTCTTCAAAACTTTCTTCGTCTATGCGCCCGGCTATCCTTGCCAAAATCCTTAAGTGCTGGGAAGGATTTTTCTCGGGACTGATTAAAAAGAAAACCGCAGCAACAATCTGAGCTTCCTCTTTGTCTGTAATTGGATTAACAAAGTGAATATGAATTCCTTTCTGTGCGCGAACGAGAATCATTTCGGGTTGAAGCAAACCGTCTAATCTTAAATGAGGCAATGCGACGTTATGGGTTACCGGAGTCGCTCCTATTCTGGTTCCTTCCATAAATCTCGCTTTGATTTCATCCGAGGAATGCGCTATTTTTTTTGATAAAATTACCGCCGCTTCATTTACGACTTCTTCAAATTCTTTCCGCTCAGGCAAATCAATTACAATACTGCGCGCTACAATTTCATCAAAAGGATCTTCCTTGCGCAAGCCCTTTTCTTTCATAATTCCGCGCAGTTCGCTTTCCAGACTCAAATTCCTCTGTAAACCGAGACGGGCAAAAACGTGAAATATCGCGCCCGTTCTATCGACGCGTTTTCTTCCGTAATAAAAGTACCAGAGAATGCCAAAAATTATTAAACCGCTTGAAAACAACAGAGGAAGCAAGCCCATTTGCGAAACCAAAAAGAGCGGAGCAATTATTCCTACAATCTGCATCCACGGATAAAAAGGAGATTTGTAACCCGGGTCGTATGCTTCCAGCTTGCTTTCCCTCATTACGATAACCGCGATGCAAACAAGCATAAACATCAGCAGCTGAAAAGCGCTTGCAAGTTTCGCAATACTTGTGGGATCAAAAAATATTAAAACCGTGAGAATGATAATCAGCGTAATCAATAACGCTTGTCCGGGCACGTGATTTTTATTTATCTTTTTAAATTTAACGGGAACAAGGTGGTCGCGGCTCATAGCCATAGGATAACGCGACGCGCTCAGAGTTCCGGCGTTCGCAACGGAAATAAAGGAAAACAATGCTGCAATCGAAACTAAAATTACTCCCGTTTTTCCAAACAAAATATTCGCCGTATCGGCTACCGGAGTTAAGCTTTTGGTTAAATCGGATAAAGGCAAAACGCCGACCATAACCGAGAGTCCCAAAGCATATATGATAATTGAAGTAATGAATGCGAGAATTATTCCGAGGGGCAAATTTCTTTCGGGATTTTTCACTTCTTCGGCAAGACTTGCCACTTTTGTTATTCCGACATAACTTATATAAACCATGCCGGTTGTCGCAAAAATCGAAGTTAACTCATTGTCCCACAATCCGGCAAAATGCGAAAAGTTAATAGCCGGAAGTCCGTAGCCGATAAATGCAATTAATATCGCCAGTATTCCGAAAAGGAGTAACACCTGAACATTTCCGCTTTTCTTTGCGCCGAAATAATTTAAGGCGGCAAGAATAATCGCAAATGAAACGGCAATCGGCTGAATCGACACGTTTGGGAAAAAGAGAGAAATATATGCGCCCATACCAACAAGAGCAAAAGCAACTTTCAGAATCAGGGCAAGCCAAGTCCCTATTCCGCCTACCGTTCCCCAAAGGGGACCAAGAGTTCTGTCAAGGAAGTAATAAACTCCGCCCGCTCGCGGCATAGCCGTTGCCAGCTCAATCATACTGAACATTGCCGGAATGAGGGGAATTGTTGCAAGAAGATAAGTTAAAATTACAGCCGGACCAACCTGTTGCGCCGCAATTCCGGGAAGCAGAAAAAAACCGCCGCTTATTGTTGTTCCTGTTGCAATGGCGTAAACGCCGAGCAGCCCGATTTCTTTCTTCAATTTTTTGTTTTTCTTCATTCAGCTCCTTTAGGTATAAAAAAGAATAATAATTATATATCTTTTTTGTTAGATAAACAATACGATATTTTTCCCGATAATATTTTTGAGCAAAATCATTTTACGGCTCACAAAATATTATCGCTTATTTTTTTTGATAAAAAGGGGAAATTTTAATCACACTGTTTTTGAATTTGGTTAAGAATAAAATTATATTACAAAATTGTTAAAAATAATATTGGAGAATAAAATGTCCTATTTGTTTACGTCAGAATCAGTTTCCGAAGGACATCCGGATAAAATAGCAGACGCGATTTCAGATGGAATTTTGGACGCTGTATTGGAGCAGGATCCCAACAGCCGTGTGGCTTGTGAAACTTTTGTTACAACCGGTTTGGTTGTTGTCGGCGGTGAAATCACTACCGAAGCGTGGGTTGACGTTCCCGAAGTTATCAGACATATAATCAGAGATATCGGTTATACCAAAGCCGAATATAGATTCGATTCCGAATCGTGCGGAGTAGTTAACACAATTCATTCCCAGTCGCCGGACATCGCAATGGGAGTTGATACGGGCGGCGCGGGCGATCAAGGATTGATGTTCGGATACGCTACAAATCAGACTCCCGAATATATGCCTATGCCGATTGTTTACGCACACAAACTTGTAAAAAGATTAACCGATATTCGCAAAAAACATTCCGATTTAATGCCTTATCTGCGTCCCGACGCAAAATCACAGGTTACAATCGAATATGATGAAAACAATAAGCCGCTAAGAGTCGATGCAATTGTCGTTTCAACGCAGCACGACGCCAAAGTAAGACAATCAACGATTAAAAAAGATATTATTCAGCATGTTATTAAGAATGTAATTCCCGAAAAATTTATCGATAAAAAAACAAAGATTTATGTTAACCCGACGGGCAGATTTGAAATCGGCGGACCTCACGGAGACAGCGGCTTAACCGGAAGAAAAATTATTGTCGATACCTACGGCGGCTGGGCGCGTCACGGCGGCGGAGCATTCTCGGGAAAAGATCCTTCCAAAGTTGACAGAAGCGCGGCATACGCGGCGCGGCATATCGCAAAAAATATTGTCGCGGCAAAATTAGCAGGCGAGTGCGAAGTTCAGCTTGCTTACGCAATCGGCGTTGCAGAGCCTGTTTCCATTCATGTTGACACAAACGGAACCGGTAAAATATCGGATGAAAAGATAGCCGAAATGATTATGAAAGAAGTTGATTTAACTCCGAAAGGAATTATCGAACGACTTGATTTGAAACGCCCGATTTACCGTAAAACTTCTTCTTACGGACATTTCGGAAGAAAGGAAAAAGTCTTTACTTGGGAGAAACTTGATTTAGTCCCGAAGTTTAAAAAATATTTATAAAAGGAGATAAACAAATAATGAACGAAGCAACTGTAAACAATGAAATAAAATACAAGGTGCGCGATATTTCACTCGCAGATTTCGGCAGAAAAGAAATTGCCCTTGCCGAAAAAGAGATGCCCGGTTTAATGGCTCTGCGTGAAAAATACGGCGAAACCAAACCGCTGAAAGGAGCTAAAATTTCCGGCTCGCTTCACATGACGATTCAAACAGCCGTATTAATCGAAACGCTTGTTGAACTTGGAGCTGATGTAAGATGGGCAAGCTGCAATATCTATTCAACTCAGGATCACGCTGCAGCGGCTATTGCCGAAAGCGGAGTACCGGTTTTTGCTTGGAAGGGTGAAACGCTCGAAGAGTACTGGTGGTGCACGGAACAGGCGCTTACTTTTCCGGATGGAACCGGTCCCGATTTGATTGTCGATGACGGCGGAGACGCAACGCTGATGGTGCATAAAGGCGTTGAAGGAGAAAAAAATCCTTCGATTTTTGACGTTGAATATGAAGCCGAAGATGAAATTGAATTGATGAAACGCCTGAAAACTTCATTAGAAAAAAATCCGGCAAAGTGGACAAATATTGCAAAAAATATTCGCGGCGTTTCGGAAGAAACCACAACCGGCGTTCACCGCCTTTATCAGATGATGGAAGAAGGGGAATTGCTTTTCCCCGCAATCAATGTAAACGACTCGGTTACAAAATCTAAATTCGATAACCTTTACGGCTGCCGCGAATCCCTTGCCGATGGAATTAAACGCGCAACGGATATTATGATGGCGGGCAAAAACGCCGTAGTCTGCGGATATGGCGATGTGGGAAAAGGTTCGGCGCAATCGCTGAAAGGTTTCGGCGCAAGAATTCACATAACGGAAATCGATCCTATCTGCGCGCTGCAGGCTGCAATGGAAGGATACGCGGTTAAAACCTTGGAAGAATATCTTCCTATCGGCGACATTTACGTTACAACGACGGGAAACCGCGACATTATCCGCATTGAGCACATGGAAAAAATGAAAGACGGAGCGATTGTCTGTAACATCGGTCATTTTGATAATGAGATTCAAGTTGAAAAATTAAAGAATTATCCCGGAATTAAACATACGAACATTAAACCTCAGGTTGATCAATACACTTTCCCCGACGGACACTCGATTATTCTCCTTTCCGACGGAAGATTGGTTAATCTCGGAAACGCTACGGGACATCCATCGTTTGTAATGAGTAATTCATTTACAAATCAGACCTTGGCTCAAATAGAACTTTGGCAGAAGGATTATTCTGTTGATGTTTACCGCTTGCCGAAGCATCTTGACGAGGAAGTAGCAAGACTTCACCTCGAGAAGTTAGGCGTTAATTTGACTAAATTAACTAAAGAACAAGCTGATTACATTGGCGTTCCCGTAGAAGGACCTTATAAACCGGAACATTACAGATATTAATATTTGAGGTTTTTCAAAATTAAAAGGCGGATTAAAATCCGCCTTTTTTTGTTTATCTTTACAATCCTATTTTAAAGAGACAATAATATGATAAAGAAAAAACCGGAATTACTCGCTCCCGCCGGAGATTGGCGAATGCTTACAACCGCTGTAAAAGCAGGCGCGGACGCCGTCTATTTCGGAATCGATAAATTAAATATGCGGGCAATGGCAAAAAATTTCACTTTGGATGAACTACCGGAAATTGTGAAATTCTGCCACGACCACGATGTTGACGCGCACCTTACGCTGAACACAATAGTTTTTGATAATGAACTAAAAGAGCTGGATATAATTTTACCGGAAGCAAAAAAAGCGGGCGTCGATATGGTTATTTGCTGGGATATGTCGGTAATAGAAAAAGCGATAGAATATGATTTGCCCTTCTGCGTCAGCACTCAGGCTTCCGTTTCAAATTCGGGCGCGGTTAAAATGTACCGGCGACTCGGAGCAAAACGGGTTGTGCTTGCCCGCGAAGTTACGCTTGAAAAAATCAAAGAGATAAAATCTTCTACCGATATGGAAATCGAAGCGTTCGTTCACGGCGCAATGTGCGTTGCCGTCAGCGGCAGGTGTTTTTTAAGTCATGAGGTTTTTGATAAAAGCGCAAACCGCGGAGAATGTTTGCAGCCGTGCAGATACGAATATGAAATCACCGCGAAGCAAGGCGGAAAAACCTTTATCCTCGGAGAAGATTATGTGATGTCGCCGGAAGATTTATGCACGATTGAATTTATCGATCAGCTGATTGAAGCGGGAATCGACTCATTTAAAATCGAGGGAAGAAAACGGGCGCCGGAATATATTGCCAAAGTTGTTTCGACATACCGGAAAGCAATCGACCTTTATTTTGAGGGCAAATTGAGAGACGAGGTAAAATCGGAGATGTGGAACGAACTGCGGAAAGTTTACAACCGCGGATTTTCTCCGGGATTTTATTTCGGCAAACCTTCGGGCGAACATTTCACTAAATCGCCCAACAGTCAAGCGACAACAAAGAAACAGTACATCGGGAAAGTTCTGAATTACTTTGGAAAAAGTAAGATAGCTCACATTCTCCTTGAAGCGGGAGATTTGAGAACCGGCGAAAGTATCTACATAATCGGGAATTCCACGGGAGTGGTTGAATTGAAAATCGATAAGATGATGAAAGATGAAGTTTTTATCGAAAAAGGAGAAAAGAAAGATGAAATTACTTTTTTCTGCGAAGAAAAACTCCGCCCTCGCGACCAGGTTTATAAAATTATTGAGAAAAAATAGATTTTAAGATTGCAAAGAGCGCAAACTTTGCGCCCCGCCGCTATTTCAGTAAAATCATTTTTCTTGTTGCGGAAAAACCGCCGCTTTGAAGTCTGTAGAAATAAACTCCGCTCGGTAAATCTGCCGCGTTAAAATTCACTTCGTAATTTCCCGCAGATTGTTTTGCGTTAACCAAAGTCGCCGCTTCGCGTCCGAGTATGTCGTAAACCGCAAGTTTAACCCACTGTTGAGACTCGCCGCCGTTCTTTACGTTAGGAATCGAGTATTTGATTGTAGTCTCCGGATTGAAAGGATTCGGATAATTCTGATAGAGCGCAAACTCATTCGGAAACCCGCCGGCGGTATTGTCAACCGCAAGAGGAAGCCCGGAATATTTATTCCTTGCATCGGTAAACGCCGAGGATAACTCGCTTACACTATCGGCGATAGCGACTGCAAAAGCTACATTCAGATACTCGCCCGCTCCGACAGTATAAGGTCCTCCGGAAACAACAAAGGAAATATCGTTAGGTCCCGCCGATGTTTTTGTCAAACCGCTCGAAAGCGCCGTCCACTTATCCCCTTTGGTAAATGGGTCAATATTAATTCCGCCGTCGCTTCCGTTGTTCGTAACCGCGTAAAAGTTGTAGTTATCGTCCGAAATCAGCGCGGCTCCCTGATAAGTGGAAATCGTATTGAAACCGCTGTCGTAAGCATAGCCGTAATTATTGGCGCTGTCGTAATTTACAATATCGTCCGCGTAATCGTCTTCGTCCAAATCCCAATCGAAGAAAAGTCCGGCGTAAAGATTATCGATAACAGATGATGTTGAGTTATGGAGAACGTATCTTAGAATTACATAATTTTCCGATTCGGTCGAGGAGTATTCATACGAATATAAATCGGTTTTAATTCCAAGCCGCGAAGAACCCGCGCCGGAATCGTCAAAAACCAATTTACCCTGCTGATCCGCATCGGCTCCGGGAATATTAATCGTTAAAGGAACAAGCTCGGTAAAATCGCCGCTTTGAGCGCCGTACATTGTTTGATGCAGATTATCCATAACTTCAGTAGAGGAAATCCCGTACATGAACCCCGATTCAAAAAAGCGCTTTAGGTTATCGTTGTTGTAAAACAGTCCGTCGCCCTTGCTGTTGTACGGATAATCCGTAAATCCGAGATTTCCGTCGGGAGCGATAGTTAAAGTAATTTTATTAAGATTCATATCGAGAAAAGTCGGATTTACGAGAAGTTCTGTCCACTGAAAATCGTTGTACATTCCATCGGAAAAAAGCAGCAGAAAACGAGCGGTGTGATTTTCCGGAACGCCGTTATTTACCGTAAAAACAAATTCGTTGTTCTCGTTATTAAAATCTGTCGAGCCTGAAACCGCTCCGGAGTTAAAAGATGAGTTTATAATTGAAATATTATTATCCGTCGTAGTAAGAGTTACCGTTAAATTTGAAAGCGCGGAAAGATAATTCGTGAAATCGACTTTAAGTCTTACCGTATCGCCGGGCTGCGCGACATTGTCGTTGTTGTCGGTAAATGTAAAATCTCTGGCTCTAACCGATTTTCTCGGCGCGGGCGAAAGAGCGGTTAGCGCATTAGCGCATCCCGAGCCGAGCATATATTCCATCCCCGGATTTTGCCCGTAAACATTCTGAGCGGTAACGCGGACTTGCTCCCTGACTTGCTCGGCGCTGAATGCGGGAAAGTGAGCTTTAACCAGCGCGGCGATTCCCGCGACAACAGGCGAAGCAAGGGAAGTTCCGCTTGCCATTTCGTAATAATCCGGAGCGCCGCTCAGCGACAAAATACTATCGCCGGGCGCAAGCATATCTAAGTGACAGCCTCTGTTGGAATGCGTCCAGATTTCATCGTCGGAAACCGAAGCGCCGACGGAAAGAACTTTACGGTAACGCGCGGGATAAAAGATTTCGTCTGCCCCATCGTTTCCCGCCGCGGCAATAACTGTCGCGCCGTGAGCAATCGCATAATTAACCGCTTCCTCTCCGAGATGCGAATATTGATAATTTCCCCAGCTGCAGTTAATTACATCCGCGCCTTTATCCGCGGCAAAAACAATCGCGCGGTATCCTTCCGACATAATAACTTCGGCGGGAGCGGAAGTTTCCGTAACTTTCAGAGGCAGTATCGTCGCGCCGAAAGCAATCGATGCTATTCCGATATTATTGTTTGTCTCAGCGGCAATAATTCCCGCTACTTGCGTCCCGTGATAAAAAGCGGCGTCGTGCGAAACGTCGTTATCGCTGTTTCCGAAATCCCAGCCGTGAATATCGTCAATAAATCCGTCGCCGTCGTCGTCAATGCCGTTTACCGTTTCGCCGGGATTAGTCCAAATTACATTCTGAAGTTCGGGGTGATCAAGCGTTATTCCGTTATCGATTACCGCAATTAAAATTCCGGACGCGCCGTGCTGTAAGTCCCACGCATTTTCCATTCCGACATTATTTAAATACCACTGCTCCGAATAACTCGGGTCGTTGGGAACAAATCCGGCAAGTTTTCCGTAATAATCCGGCTCAGCCCAAACAACGGATTTTTCTTTTTCTAAGATTTTGCAGAGTTTCGGTAAATCATAATTGCCGGAAATCCGGAGGGAATATATTCCTTTTAAATTTTCCGATTTTATGCCGGGAAAGAGCTTTACCGCTTCTTGAACATTAACGCTTCTTAGCGGTTTATTTTTTAAAGGTAAGGATGAAACTGATTTTAACTCGCCGTTAAACTTTACGATAATGCGATTAGGAACTATTTTCTGAGCAAAAACATTAGCGTTTCCGAAATAAAAGAAGAGAGAAAAACTTAATAAAAGTAATATTTTTTTCATAGCGCTTTCCCGTTTGAAGAATTTGTTTTTAAATGTAAATAAAAAAAATGATAAAAGGAATAAAGATTAGTTTTTGATATAAAGTTTCTCTTTTTCGGACATGGCATAAATCCGCTTTAATTTTGCCACAAGCAATTCTGCCATTTCTTTTGAGTAGTAGGTAAAATCGGTTTTCTGGTAAATTACGGCAAGCGACTGCATCGCCTTTGTGATAATTTCATCGATGTTTGTTTCCTTCAGCAAAACATCAAACGGAAGAATAGAAACCAGGTCAAACGCGGCGATTTCGGCAAGATCAAAGAGTTCGTTAAACGGAAGTTCGTCCAGGGTTAAGCCCGGATTATATATTCCAATCTTAATGCGAGACTTAAACTCGTTTTCGATTCTGTCAACAAGCAGTTGAACGGCGGCGGTATTTGATATTCTGATTTCTATCATTTTATGATTGTTATTTTCTTTCCAATATAATCGAGAGAAAATATTAATTGTTTAGTTTTTTTTAATAAACTCCTTTTAAGGATAAATGTTCCAGTAAGCGGATATAACGCCCGAATAGGAGCGATAATTTGAAATATCTCTTGAAGAATTTCCCGCGCCGAACTGTCCTGTAACTGTTAATCCTTCAAACGGACGATATTCGATTTTCCCGTAACCTTCAAAAATCACAAAGCCGGACAAAGGAGCGTAGCCGACTTTTCCGCCGATTTTAATCGTCAAGTCCTTATCGTCCTGCATCAGATAATCGGCATAGACGCTGTGCGTGTTAAAGTTCTGCGGCGAATAATAGTAAGGACGATTTGAAGCAAGAACAGTCGAATCTTTGTAAAGACTTTTATCGTACTTAAAGTTTGCATAATAATATTCGTAGCCCGCTTCAAGATTATCATACTGCTTGCCGATTCTGAACTGGAAGTAATTACCTTCATTCTGATCTGAAATTGCGATATAATCAAAATGACCTCTAAAACGTAAACCCGATTTATGATGCCAGTAACCGCCTATTCTGTATATCGATGCAAAAATACGGGGCGAATCCGTACTCCAAACGCTGTTTATCAATCCGGGCGAGTATAAAAGCAATCCGGCGTCGCGATTAACATAATAACCTTCAACCATTAATGTATCTTTTTTCTCATATTTTACCCGCGCTTCAATATCGGGGTACGGATTCAGATCCGCCGTCTTCATCGAGCCGAACGAAACCGAGCCGGAAAGATAATCCCAATAATGGGCAAAAAACGAAAACTTCAGCAGCGCAAAATCACGGAATCCGTACTCGCTCGATAAAGTCATCCTGTTTATTCCCAACCCGAACGAAAGCCACGAAAGCGCCCCGAATTCCAGCGTGCCTCCGTAATCAACCATACTGAAATGGATGTTGTCCGTATAAAACGCGACTGAGGGCGCAAAACCGATTGAGGAAGGAAAGCTTTCGATAAAACCGTAAAACCCGGTCGGCGGAATCCATTTGTAGCGCATATTAACCAGCGCAAGTTGTGTGGAATCCAAATCCCAGTGTTTTAACGTGTCGTAAACGGCGCGGGCGGAATCATATTCGTGAAGTTTAATGTAAGTATCGCCGAGATAGAGCCGCGGTTCAAACTCTGAAGAATCTTCTTTAATTAAATCTTTGAATGAATTAAGAGCTTCAAGCGAATCTCCCATTGTAAAATATAATTTTGCTCTCTGCAATGCGGCATCGTACATATAACCGTGATCCAACACTTGATTATATGCGTTCAGGGCATCGTCGTAATCTTTTGCGCAGAAAAGTACATCGCCGTATTCTTTAGTAATCAGGTCGTTCGGCGGAGCTTTCTGCAAATATTCTTCATAGTAAGGAAGCGCTTCGGCGCAGTTGGAATCAAGAACGTACTGCCTTCCTTCGTCCAGAATTTTCTGAAGTTCTTCCTGTTCTTTCCGCTGTTTCAGCAAATCAATCTGCGTTTCAAGTTCGCTCAAGTCGGAATCGTCCGGCTTTATTTTTTTTGCGCGGTCCGCGTAAATCTTTGCTTTATCCGGGTCCTGATGTAAAAGCTGGAGCGAACCCATTGCAATAAGCGCCTCGAAATTATTCGGCTGTTTGCTTAAAACATCGTCAAGATATTTTTCAGCGCGGTCAATATCCTGATTAGTCCAAACAAGAATCTGGGCGCGAAGAAGTTTATATTTTAAATTATTCGGATTTTTCTCCAAAAGTTGATCCAGAATTTTTCCGGATAAATCAAAATCCTTATTCCAAGCGGCGATTTTTGCGTAAGTGAAACGCAAGTCGTTATCCTTATCGTTCGGGTACTTTTCAAAAAACTTTTCCAGCGCCTTAAGCGCGCTGTTGTAGTCTTCAAGGTTCTGATAATATTGCACCAGCTTTTTCAAAGCTTTTCTGTTGTGCGGATTTCGCTTTAACAGTCTCAAATTTTTCTTGATTGATTTTTCATAAACTTTTTCTCTTGTCGAAACCACATAGTTGTATGTTTTCTCGAAGTTCGGATCGTCCGAAAACTTATCCTCCATATTCAGAACCTGCTGATAAGCCTCCTCATATCTTCGCCGTTTCATCAGCTCCTTAATTAAACGATAACGATACTTTTTATTATCGGGATATTTCTTTACAAGCCGGTAATATTTATCGATAATATATTCTTTTTCGAACGAACGGGGATCGTAATCTGTTACGTAAGGAATTTTTCTCGCTTTGTCCAAACCGTCGAGAGCTTCCTGAAAATAAGGCTTAAACCCCAAAGCGGTTTGAAACGCTTGCTCCGCAATTTTTCTTTCGCCGAGCCAAAGGGAAAACGTTCCGTACCGGCTCCACAATCTCCAATCTTTCGGATAACGCTTAACCCACTTTTTTAAGATTTTCTGCCCTTTTTTTATGTGCTTGGTCTTTGCCAGAATTTCCGTGTATCTGATTATTTCGTCGGGGGAAGCGTTATCGTCTCGGGCGAGATATTTGTCATACCATTCCTCCGCCAACCCGAACTGTTCCATCTGTCTGTAAGCTTTACCTATTTCAAGGTAGTTCTTTGCGACAGTCGGGTCAATTGCAATTTCACGTTTGTAACCCTCAATTTTTTTCCTGAGAATTGCGTACCATATCTTTTTCAATCCCTGCAAATCTTTTCTGTAAGTCTGGTTTTTCGGCGCTAATTTTACAGCCCGTTTTAAGTCGAGCGCTGCATAAGGATATTGAAGCCGTTTCCAATAACAAGTTCCTCTCAAATAATAACCTTCGGCTTCCTGCGGATGCTGTGCAATATACTTATTCAGCAGATCGATCGCCTCGCCGAATCTTTCGGCAGCCATGTGTGATTTAGCCAGCGCTTTTAAGCTTTCGCCTTTGTTTTGCGCCATCGTATTATAAGAAAACGAAAAAATAATGATAAGGAAAAAGAGAGTTATTTTTTTCATAATAATATTCAAATATTGACAATTGATAAATTTATTGAATTTTTTGGTAAAATGTTAAATTAATTGTGATATACGTCATAATTATTTTGCAATAAATTCGATTTTTATTATTTTAGCAACGTTTTTTCCAGAACATACTGAGCGGCAACCGCGGGGTTCCGGATTAATCTGAAAGTAGATAATTATGGGGAAACTTTTTTCGGAAAATATTGTTTCGACAAAAAATAAACGTCTTGTGGACTTTGTTGCCGCTATCGTTTTAATTTTTTTAATATCCATAATATATTTTTCCTACGTGAACAGCAACAAAATTTTAGAGAATTTAAAGCAGTCCAAAGCTCTTGCAATCGCACACGCCCATAATTCCGACAAATTTCTCTATACTGTTTTTCATGATAAAAAGGACTCGACAAACGATATCTCTTATATCGGCAACACGGTTATAAAAGTCCGGTTCTATTCTTACTCAAACGATTTCAACAAATCAACTCTCGATTCTTGGGAAAACGGGGCAATTAAAACCCTAAAAACAAATCCCGACACTTTTTTTACCCGCTATTTTCCGGCAAACGGCAAAAATTATTTTGAATACATATCCGGAACTACCGGGTCTAAAGGACTTTCGGCGGAGGCGACTAAAAACAAACATAATTTACCCGAAGGAATAATTTACAGAATAACTTTTCCGGAAAATTTGCTCTTAACGCCTACTTTCGTTGAACTTAAAAACAGCGTTGAAAAAAAACATATCATTTTAGCGCTAATTGCTTTCTTCCTTTGGCTTTTTGCTTTTATTTTAATTAGGAAAAAAACGAAGGCATATTCCGAACTTTTTGATAAGTTTTTAACCGAAAGCGAGAGCAACTTCGAGATAATTCAGCTTTCCCCAAACCCGATTTTTATCGGAAACAGCTCCGGAAGATTTGTACAGTTTAATAGCGCCGCTGCAACTTTAACGGGGTTTTCCGCCGAAGAGTTGTCGAAAATGACAATGGACGACCTTTTTCCCAAAGCTCAGTTAAAAGATAATCCTTTGGACTATGAATCCGTTCTTTCCGGCAAAACGGTCGTTAGCGAAAGAATTCTCAGAAAGAAGGATGGCAAGTTTGCCACGGTCAGAATGTATTCCCAAAAATTACCGAGCGGCAGACTTATTTCCACAATGGTCGATATTACCGAAGAGAAGGCAAATATTGAAAAGATTATCGGAATAAACAATATGCTCTCCGAATCTCTGAGTCTTACAAATTCCGCCGTGGCTTATGTTAATCTAACCACGAGAAGCATTCTCCTTTCTTTCAGACTCAGAGAATTGTTTAATCTTCCTCCGGAAAAAACGGTTAACTGTTTTATTTTAAGAGAATACGGAAACAAAAAAGATTTTGAATACGTTTTCAGAAAACGTAATGAGTTAAAAAACGACGGCGATTATTTCCATTTTGAACACGAAGTAAAACTTCCCGGCGGAAAAAATATTTGGATAAGCCATTCGGAAAAATTGATAATCGACAAAGCAACTAATCAGAAAAACGTAGTAATTCACCTCAATGATATTTCGGAATCAAAAAGACAACGCCTTCTTCTTGAAGAAAGAGAAAAATTATTCGGCGCTATTTTCAATACCGCTCAGGTCGGTCTCGCCGTTTTCGACTCGAAAAAAGCGATTCGAAGAATGAGTGCAATGTTTGATTATGAGTTTACCGACGAAAAGATTGAAGATCTCACAAAAAATGAAATTAGAGAGCTTTTGGAATTGACGCCGATAATTAAATTTAACAACAAACTTCTGGAAACATTAGGAGTTGAAGAAGCTAAAGGATTAACATTAAATTTAATTATCAAAGAAAAAGATTATCCGGTAGTAAAAAACGTTTACAAATCTATTCTGCATCGTCAGAAAACGCTTGAAGTGGAAATCGGAGCAATGAATTTAAAAACGAAAGAATACCGTTACGGTTTATGCCGCATGTCGCTTCCGATTGTTCCTGAAAATTATTACCTCTACGTCAGCTGGACGGATATTACGCATCTGAAAAAAATTGAAGCGGAACTTAGAGAAAATTTATTAATTTCTCAGCGATTTATGGATACCGTTCCTTTATCCGTAATTATTTTAGACAGAGAAAGAAAAGCTAAGTTGATTAACAAATTTGCAGAAAATTTCCTCGGAATAAATTTTGAAGAGATTAAAGACGAATCATTTTTCAACGTAATAAAAGATGAGAAAAAAAGTAAAAACGCGGAATTGTTTTTTCAAAAATTGATTGATGGAAAAACGTCAAAATTTCCTCATAAAATTTTACATATAAATGCCGGAGGCAAAGATAAATATTTAAGACTTTATTTTACCCTTATTAAAGGAGACGACGGAAAAATTGAAAATGTTTTGGCGATAGGTCTTGATGTTACGGATGAAAATCGCACAAAAGAGGAACTGAAACTAACAACAAAAGAGATAATCAAACTAAAGCATGATATTGAAAAGAAAAACAAAGAGCTGAAAAAACAAAACCGGCTTTTAAGAGAAAAAGAAATAAATCTCAGTCACGAAATAGATAACAAAAATAAATTCTTTTCGATTATTGCGCACGATATTCGCAGTCCCTTTACCGCGCTGTTGGGTCTCTCGGGATTGCTTGAAAGCAACGTCGAACAATTAACCGAGGAGGATATCGTTGAGATTTCAAGCGGAATTAACAATCAGGCGAAACATATATTCAGCTTGCTTGAAAATCTTCTTCAGTGGGCGCGCACTCAAATGAAACAGATTTCCTTTAATCCGACAATGGTGGATTTGAAAAATGCCATTCTGCAGGCTACCGTTGTATTTAAACCCTCCGCCGCAGAAAAAGAGATAGATTTTATTATTGATCAGAATATATCGGGAGAAGTTTACGTTGACGACAAAATACTCGATACAATCTTAAGAAATCTTCTCTCTAACGCCGTTAAATTCACGCCACCGGGAGGCTCTATAGAGATTAGCGTACAGGAAAAAATCAATTACTTTGAAATAAGCGTAAAAGATACTGGCGTAGGAATTTCACAGGAAAACATCAACAAACTGTTCGATTTCTCGCAGCATTATTCCACGCTCGGAACAAACAAAGAAAAGGGAAGCGGTTTGGGACTTGTTCTTGTGAAGGATTTTGTAGAAAAAATGAACGGACGCTTAACAATTACAAGCAAACCAGGCGAAGGAACCACTATCTCCTTTTTGGCTCCTAAATACCCGATGGTCAATAAAACCGCAACACACAACACGTAAGACGCGAGACGAAAGACGTAAAACGAACATTGGTTTATCCAATCATCCATTAAACACCGGCGCAAGCCGATATTAAACCCAAAATTATCATTAGAATTTTTTCTAATCTAAAATTTTTAAGAAAAATACTATTCTTTGTAACGTAGATTGCTTGCAATCTGCGAAAAAACAGCATAATGCTAAATTGCAGCCACAGTCCGCCTTGGGCGGACTGCGCTACAAATAGAACGAGTAAGATTTTCTTACATGGTTTTTTGTCTAAAATTAACAGCTTGGCAGTTAGTTAACCTGTTGTTCTTTAATAACTTAAGTCATCTTTTTCCTAATGGCAGTCATTAGAAATTTTTTGTCTAATGACAATTTTGGGATTAAAAATTATCTACAACCCCAATGGGGTCGAATAATATAATGTAAACTAAATTTTAGAAATATATAATCCCTTTAGTACCTTGTCGGTAAAATTCGTGTTATTTTTGGCGGAATATTTTCCCGGATACTCTAAAGTCTTTCATTTGTAGGGTTTTCAGAGATTATTTTTTTTGTTCAACTTTTTCTCATGTTGTTTCCGACTTGTCCATGTTAGTACCTTATCAGTAAAATTCGTGTTATTTTTGGCAAAATATTTTTCCAAATACTCTAAAATCCCTTATTGATAAGGGTTTCAGAGATTATTTTTTTGTTCAACTTTTTCTCATGTTGTTTCCGGCTTGTCCATGTTGAGTTATACGAAACTTTCTGATAATTACATAGACGATATGATTTCATACTTGCTCCGTAGGAGCAAAACCTTTGTAATAAACAATTAATCTCCAATCAATAGCTCCGTAGGAGCGATACATAAAATACAATGATTATCTCGTAAGCATTGAAGTGCCGCTCCTACGGAGCTAATAGATAATGGCGCGCTTTATTTATTACAAAGGTAACACTCCTACGGAGTTACTTCTCT